>NZ_JAWOTH010000023.1:0-48898 GCF_033338745.1 Vibrio sp. Vb1026 | reverse complement strand
TGTTTTACCGTGGTCAACGTGGCCGATAGTACCAACGTTAACGTGCGGTTTCGTACGTTCAAATTTTTCTTTAGACACGATCGTGTTCCTTCCTAGTTATGATTCGTCGTGATCATTATTGATCGACGACGCGCCAGAAATTGTTATTTTATGCGCCAACGCCCGTTAGCGCAATATTTGGACGCCCTGATCTCGCAAAAAGTCGTAAACTTTTTGCAGTTCAATCGTCAATTAGTAACCACGCTCTGCAATAATTTTATCTGCGAAGTTTTTCGGCACTTCAGCGTACTCGTGAAACTCCATAGAGTAAGACGCACGGCCTTGAGTTGCAGAACGTAGATCAGTTGCGTAACCGAACATTTCGGATAGTGGTACTTGAGCACGGATGATCTTAAGACCAGCCACACCTTCGTCCATGCCTTCAATGATACCGCGACGACGGTTTAGGTCACCAACAACGTCACCCATCCAGTCTTCCGGAGTGGTTACTTCGACATTCATCATAGGTTCTAGAATCACAGGTTGTGCTTCTAGTGCACCTTTCTTGAATGCCATCGAGCCAGCGATCTTAAACGCCATCTCGCTTGAGTCTACATCGTGGTAAGAACCATCAAATAGTGTAGCTTTAATATCTAGTACAGGGTAACCCGCTAGAACACCACTATTCATTTGCTCTTCGATACCTTTCGATACCGAGCTGATGTATTCCTTAGGAATCACACCGCCCACGATTTCGTCTACGAATACGAAACCTTCACCAGGCTCAGAAGGCTCAAGTTTGACCCAAACATGACCGTATTGACCACGACCACCTGATTGACGAACAAACTTACCTTCAACTTCCGCTTTACCACGAATGGTTTCACGGTAAGCAACCTGAGGTTTACCAACGTTACAATCAACGCTGAATTCACGCTTCATACGATCAACGATAATGTCTAGGTGAAGTTCACCCATACCTGAGATCAGAGTCTGACCTGATTCGTCGTCCGTTTCCACGCGGAATGATGGATCTTCCGCTGCTAGTTTACCTAGCGCGATAGCCATTTTCTCTTGGTCTGCCTTAGAACGAGGCTCTACAGCAATCTGAATAACTGGTTCAGGGAACTCCATGCGTTCTAGAATCACTTTGTGGTTCTGATCACACAGTGTGTCACCTGTTGTTACGTCTTTCAGACCGATAGCAGCTGCAATATCACCAGCGCGAACTTCTTTCACTTCTTCACGCTTATTCGCATGCATCTGAACGATACGACCGAAACGCTCTTTCTTCTCTTTTACTGAGTTGTAAACAGCGTCACCCGAGTTTACAACACCGGAGTAAACACGCATGAAAGTTAACGTGCCCACGAATGGGTCAGTCGCAATCTTAAACGCTAGCGCAGAGAAAGGTTCGTTGTCGTCAGCATGACGCTCAACTTCATTTTCTCTTTCGTCGACACCTTTAATTGCAGGTACGTCAACTGGCGATGGCAAGAACTCAACTACTGCATCCAGTACCGCTTGAACACCTTTGTTCTTAAACGCACTACCACAAGTAGCCAGTACGATTTCGTTATTTAGTGTGCGAGTACGTAGAGCTTGTTTGAGCTCAGCTTCAGTCAATTCACCTTCTTCAAGGTACTTGTCCATCAGCTCTTCGCTAGCTTCAGCAGCGGATTCAACCATGTGGTTGCGCCACTCTTCAGCAAGTTCAATCATGTCAGCTGGGATGTCTTCGTAAGTAAACGAAGTGCCTTGATCGGCATCATTCCAGTTGATCATTTTCATCTTGATAAGGTCGATGACACCTCTGAACTCATCTTCCGCACCAACGTTCAGCTGGATTGGAACAGGAGTCGCACCAAGACGATTCTTAATTTGGTTCACAACGCGTAGGAAGTCTGCGCCCGCACGGTCCATCTTGTTTACAAATACCAAACGTGGAACGTGGTATTTGTCTGCTTGACGCCATACAGTTTCAGACTGAGGTTCAACACCAGATGAGCCACAGAACACAACCACAGCACCATCAAGTACACGAAGAGAACGCTCTACTTCGATAGTAAAGTCAACGTGTCCAGGGGTATCAATGATGTTTACGCGATGCTCAGGGAACTGTGCTTCCATACCACGCCAGAATGTAGTAGTCGCAGCGGATGTGATAGTGATACCACGCTCCTGCTCCTGCTCCATCCAGTCCATGGTTGCTGCACCATCGTGAACTTCGCCGATTTTGTGAGAAAGGCCAGTGTAGAACAGAATACGCTCAGTTGTGGTTGTTTTTCCTGCATCTACGTGAGCACAGATACCGATATTACGGTAGAGCTCAATAGGAGTTTTACGAGCCACGATTGTATCCTCTTACTAAGGTGTACCTTAGAGTATAGAAAAGTGCTGCGAGAGAACCTCGCAGCACAGAAGGTATTACCAACGGTAATGAGCGAACGCTTTGTTTGCGTCAGCCATGCGGTGAACGTCTTCACGTTTCTTAACCGCAGTACCTTTGTTCTCAGACGCGTCTAGCATTTCAGCAGCTAGGCGTTGAGCCATAGATTTTTCACCACGCTTGCGCGCAGCTTCAACCAACCAACGCATAGCAAGTGCGTTACGGCGAACCGGACGTACTTCTACAGGTACTTGGTAAGTTGAACCACCAACACGGCGAGATTTAACCTCTACCGCTGGGCGAACGTTTTCAAGAGCTTCTTCAAAAATAGCTAAGTGGTCTTTACCAGACTTTTCAGCCATAGCATCTAGTGCAGTGTAAACGATTTTCTCTGCAGTAGATTTTTTACCGTCAACCATTAGGATGTTAACGAATTTTGCCAGCAATTCAGATTTGAATTTTGGATCTGGAAGGATCTTACGCTGACCAATGACGCGACGACGTGGCATGGATTTATCTCCGTTGTCTTCTTCAGGTTTTATCCAAAACTTTTCAGTTTTTTCAAAAAATTAAAAATAATTTAGTGTTTGGCCTTACTTAACGGAATCCATTAAGACTTAGGACGCTTCACACCGTACTTAGAACGACCTTGTTTACGGTCATTTACGCCAGCACAGTCTAGTGCGCCGCGAACAGTGTGGTAACGCACACCTGGAAGGTCTTTAACACGACCACCACGGATTAGAACAACTGAGTGCTCTTGAAGGTTGTGACCTTCACCGCCGATGTACGATGTAACTTCGAAGCCGTTTGTCAGACGTACACGACAAACTTTACGAAGTGCTGAGTTAGGTTTTTTAGGTGTAGTAGTGTAAACACGAGTACATACACCACGTTTTTGTGGGCACGCTTCTAGTGCAGGCACGTTGCTTTTAACAACTTGCTTTGCACGTGGCTTACGTACCAACTGGTTAATAGTTGCCATTAACTAGCTCCTGATTTACTTGAAAGTAAGCTTTGTGAAAAATCTATCCCCAACTGCCAATGCAGTTAGGGACGCAAAATTCTATGCAGCAGTGAGAGGTGTGTCAAGAAATATACGGATCTTTTTTGTTCAATTAGAACAATTCATCCGTAAAGCTTTGTCGACAGCAAATCTTGTTCAATCCCAAGTTAGGGATTTATCCTGTTTTGCTGTTAGTTCAACGAAGCCTGAATAATTCACAATCGTCAGCGATGGACTAATACGACTTGCAATACCGCGAGCTTGAGTATCGCTCTCTAACACAAATACGCTGCGGTTGTTTAGGTGGGAAAATGCTTTATGTTGCGAGTTAGCAGCGTACACTGCATCTTCTATAAGTAAGATGTCATCCTGTTCACTGCATAAAGGCATAGCGTCTTCTAGAGCAGAGACTGTTTTTATGATGTGTAACATAACTTCCTCAAAAAGACAGTAGCTTGCCAGCGTGTTGTAACTTATCTTTGAGCTGTTCTGAGCTTAACGCTTGGGCTTCAATGACTAAATCCGCTTGCGCCAAACCTCGCTGGGTTAACGACTCTGAACACACAAAGACTTGTTCGATGTCGTATAAATCGAAAAGCTTTAACATCGGCGCGTAATCTTTACTCAAAATATTGTTGGGGTCTTGTCCGAGTAGAAGCTGGTATACCCCGTCACCCATGAAAATGACGCTGATATCTTCACAGTAAGCCGACGCGGCTAACAGTGCATCCACACCTTCACGACCAGCTGCACTGCCATGTGGCGCACTACGAAATAGATAAGTTAACTGACTCAAAACTGTACCACTCTGTCTTGGGTTAACATCGCTTCAGCTAGGCTACCTAAGCCTGCTTGTTCAAAACCATCGGCTAGATTGTTCTGAACCAAACCATGTTGATTCGCTTCTTCTTCACTTACAATCCCGCGACGCAAAGCGGCCGCGACACAAGTTTCTAGGCGAACACTATGCTCTTTAGCCAAAGACTGCCACGCCTTATTGAGATCAAATTCATCGTTGGCTGGCACACTCAAGGCAGTACCATTAGTCACACCATCTTGATAAAAGAAGACGCTCACTAGCTGATGGCCTTGCTCTATCACCGCTTTGGCGAACTGATAAGCACTGCGCGCTGACTGGCTGCCATAAACGGGACCATTCACCACTAACGTATAAGTCAGTTTACTCACCTTTCATCATCCTCGGTTTTACGTTGACGAATGTACAAGTAAACGGTGTGTTTTGAAATATTAAGGCGATCCGCGACACGGTTGATGGCATCTTTAATATCGAAGATACCTTTGTCGTACAACTCCATCACGATCTGGCGATTTTTGGTGTTGTTAGACACGGATTTATCCGCATTGATCTCTTCGATGGTGCGTTCAACAGTTTGGTCCACCAGCTCTTCTACGTCACTAGCAAAGTTGACCGAGGAAGCCGCTTCTTTCGCTTCTTGCGTCGGCATGAAAGACTGAAGAACTTGCGAGAAAGGCGCATCCAAGTTGACGTTGATACACAACAGACCAATCACGCGATTTTCGCCATTACGAATGGCGACAGTAATCGACTTCATCAACACGCCACCTTTTGCACGGGTAAAATACGAACGTGAGAAGTTGCGCTCCGAGCCTTCGATGTCTTTTAGCATCTTAAGCGCTAAATCAGTGATTGGTGAGCCGACTTGGCGCCCCGTGTTTTCACCGTTAGCGATTTTAATTGCAGAGGTATTTAAGTCTTCTAGAGAGTGAAGAACGATTTCACAAAATGGACCTATCAGGCTGGCGATACCATCCACGACCGCCTCATAAGATCTTAAAATGATTTTGTCGTGCTCGGTAAACGGCATCACGTTAACGGATTCCATTTCGAGCAACATCTCCGCGTTTATTGTTTCTGTAGTTGTCATAAGCCTTCGAGCGAAAAATCAACAAATTGGTGTAAGTTTATCAGAAAATTTGAAAAGCAACCTAGCAAACTCACCAACTAGTGACCTAGAACAAAAAAGGCCCGTTAAACGGACCTTTTTCAATAACTTATCGCAGCTTATTGTTATTGCTCTGCGTTGTCGTTCTCAACTTTTAGCAGCTCAACTTCAAATACTAGCGTTGAGTTAGCAGGAATGCTTGGTGTGTCTTGGTCACCGTATGCTAGCTCTGGCGGGATAACGAATTTGAATTTAGAACCCACAGGCATTAGCTGAACACCCTCTGTCCAACCTGGGATTACACGGTTAAGTGGGAACGTTGCAGGTTCACCACGATCGTATGAGCTGTCGAACTGAGTACCGTCGATCAGAGTACCTTTGTAGTGTACTTGAACCGTATCAGTGTCTTTTGGCTTCTCACCTTCAGCTGGTGTCATTACTTGGTATAGAAGACCTGTATCTGTCTTCACTACGCCTTCTTGCTTCTCAAACTCAGCACGGAAATCATCGCCAGCTTTTTTCGCTTCAGCTGCTTTCTCAGCCGCTTGTGCTTGCATCTTTTCTGCAACACGCTTGTCTAGAGATTCTAGTGCTGCACGTGTTTCTTCTTCATTCAATTCAGCATTGCCTTTGAAGACGTCTTCGATACCTTTTAGTACCAAATCTTTGTTAAGATTAATGCCGATTTCGCTTGGCTTGTCGATGCTTGTGCTTAGGTAGTTAGCAAATGAAACACCGATTGCGTATGCCGCTTTGTCGTCGTCGGTTTTAAAGTGAACCGCTTTACCGGTTTCTGCTTGAACTTGTTCTGCTTGAGGTGCGGTTTCTGTTTTAGTTTCTTCTTTCTGACAACCTACCGCTAGCATGACTGTTGCAGCAAGTAGCGACACTTTTAAAACTGATTTCATTAAATTCTCCCAATAATGGCTCTGCCATTGGTTGTTGTGCACAAATCTTCTATGAGACTAGTGAAGACAATCGTTATACCAATATACTAGCTATATGTCTTAAGACACAAACCGGATTATTAGATGTGATGCAAAGAATTTTTCATTTATTCCTATATTTAATTGTCATCACCACGTTAAATGGTTGCTTTTTCGCCGAGCGTGAAGTGCAGCGTTGGCCGATAGAACCACAAGGTGCGACGAGCTTCGCACTTAGCAGAGATGGACGGTTTGCTCTGCTCTATTCTCAACAACGTCATTTGATGTTGTGGGACCTAGAGCAAAATGAACAACTAGCCAATCTGGGTGAACTCGATGCCGATGCCAATGTGGTTTCCCATATCCGCATATCTGACAATGGTCGCTACGCAATTACAGCAAGCCAAATGAACTTCGCAGTTTGGGACCTAGGCTGGACGCAATCCGAAGGCCTTTGGTCTATCTCTGATGCGCTCATTCGCGACGTTGATATCACCAGTAATGGTGGACAAGTTCTGCTTGGGTTATCCAACGGTAAAGCAATTTATGTCAACTTAGTCACCGGGCGTCGCATGGAGTTCCTTGCGCATCGTGAAAAAGTCAATTCCGTGGCCATTTCTCCTAATGGGCGCTTCGCCCTAACCGGAGGTAATGACTATAAAGCGTATCTGTGGGATACCGAAACCGGACAAGTACTACGAACCTTCGAACATGAACAACGAATTGTTCGCGTGGTCCTGCAAAGAGATGGAAAATTAGCAATGACATCTGATGGCGGAAACCAAGCGATTGTTTGGAATTTAAAAACTGGACAAGAAGTCACACAGTTGAGCAGTTGGTCACGCCAATTAATTTTCTCTACCGCACGATTTTCTGACGACGGGACTCAACTAGTCACAGGAAGCCCTTCTGGCCGTGTGTCGATATGGGATACTCAAACCGGAAAACGAATGAGTGGATTTGAAGTGGAGCCCAAAAAAGACACTCGCCCTCCCCGTGCGGTCGTGTATGATGCAGCCTTTGATTCAAAACAACGCGTAATTACTGCTACTTCAGCAGGTATTGCCCAAGCTTGGCAGTTAGAGAACGGATCATGACAGAAAAAATCATTCAGCAATTGGAAGCACGCATTAATGACTTAGAATGTCAGCTTGCGTTCCAAGAACAGACTATTGAAGATCTGAACGGCGCTTTATCGCAGCAACAACTGCAAATTACCAAGATGCTCGATCAGATGAAATATGTGGTAGGTAAAGTAAAAAATATGGACTCGTCGAATTTAGCCGATCCGTCAGAAGAAACCCCACCACCGCATTATTAAAATGCAGGCTCAAATAGCATAAAGCCCAGAACATGTTCTGGGCTTTGTTGTATTAATTACTTAAGAAGGTACTCAAGAGGAAGCTATTCGTCGGCGTAGATTTTAACGCTCAGCTCGCCTTGCGTATTAATGCCTGCTCGGTACATGCCAGAACTGTTCATCGCAAAGTGCATCTCACCTTTAGCATCAATGGCAATCAAACCGCCCTCTCCGCCCATTTGTTTGAGATCACCTTGGATAATGTGTTCACAAGCCGTATGAATATCTTCTTGTAAGTAACGCATACGTGCTGCAACGTCTTCCGCAACACGTTTACGAATAAAGAACTCGCCGACACCCGTAGTGGAAACTGCCACGACGCCATTTTCGGCCACCGTACCACAACCAATCAGAGCAGAATCTCCGACTCGGTTGTATTTCTTATTCGTCACGCCACCCGTACTGGTGGCAGCGGCTAAGTTGCCTTGTTGGTCCAATGCCACCGCACCAACCGTACCGTGCTTACGGTCATCTGGGTAACGAGATTCCGACAAAGCAAGCAGTCCTTTCTCACGCATAGACAGCAACTGCTCATAACGGCGATCAGTAAAGAAGTAATCTTGCTCGGTATACTCATGGCCTTGCTCAAAAGCAAACTTCTCTGCGCCCTCACCCACCAACAGCACATGATTGCTGTTTCGCATCACGTCACGAGCGAGCTCAATTGGGTTTCTGATATGACGAACCCCAGCGACCGCACCTGCTGCAAGGTTTCGCCCATCCATCACAGAAGCGTCCATTTCGACCATTTCGTTGTTGGTCAGCACTGAGCCTTTACCCGCATTAAAGTTAGGAGAGTCTTCCAATACTTTCACTGCCGCTACGACGGCATCTAAGGCTTCACCGCCCGTTTCTAGAATTTGATGTCCCGCTTTTACCGCAGCTTCTAAATCCGCCAAGATGGATTGTTGCAGCTCATCGCTCATCTGTTCACGCAAGATGGTGCCCGCACCACCATGAATGGCAATCGAGAAAGGTTTCGTCATCACTTTGTCCAACTGTTATTCCTTGTATGGTTGGCACTACACCTTAGATAAACAAAAAGCGCAAGTTGAAAACTCAACTTGCGCTTTTCAAAGCTTTGCTAGATAAGATTATCTAGTGAAGGAGCTTATGATTAGTGAGAACCACAGCTACCGCCGCCACAGCAGCCGCCTTCTTCTTCGTGATCGTGGTCATGATCGTGACCACCACAACAGCCACCACCTTGGTGGATGTGACCGTGTTCGATCTCTTCTGCTGTTGCTTCACGTGTAGACATAACTTCTACTTCGAAAGTTAGTGTTTGACCAGCTAACATATGGTTACCGTCAACAACCACTTCGTTGCCGTCAACTTCTGTTACTTCAACAGGGATTGGACCTTGGTCAGTGTCAGCTAGGAAGCGCATGCCAACTTCGATTTGCTCAACGCCTTGGAATACGTCCGCAGGAACGCGCTGTACTAGCGCATCGTTGTGCTCACCGTAAGCTTCTTCAGGAGCTACCGTTACTGAGAACTTGTCGCCAGCCACTTTACCTTCAAGTTCTTTTTCAAGACCTGTGATTAGGTTGTTGTGACCGTGAAGGTAATCTAGAGGTGCTTCTGCTGTTGATTGATCAACAACGACACCGTCTTCCATCATTACTTTGTATGCAAGGCTTGCAACAACGTTCTTTTCAATTTTCATACTAACTCCAGGGAGATTAATTGACTTAACCTGAATGGGGTTAAGTACTGAGATATCTGGGTGTATTATGGGGATCAATTATCGAAGTTCAATTACTCCGGCTTAAAAATTCCGATCATTTCCTGATCTGAGTGTTTATTTTTCTCTACAGATTGTGGTTTGCGCTGCTCTGTAAACTCACACTCGACACACTCAACTAACTCGATGTTATTTTCAATCCACCAGCGCAGGGTATCTTGCTGGCTGCAATTTGGGCAGCTAGCGCCGGCAATAAAACGTTTCTTGATTTTCACGCTATTTCCTTAGCTTGAGTCTTGGCTCAAGTACTACTTCCAATGATTAGGTGACTGATGGTCGCTCTCCATTTCACGACCAAATATTTCTTCTAGCTCTTTGCGTGCCTCTTTCGCCCTTTGAGCTAATTTCTTATCTTCATTGTGTTGAGGCAATAAGTCCTTAAGCATAGCATTATCCAACTTGCGAAAATGTGCTTCTGCCCGCTTTGCTTGATAAGGATGCATACCCAGTTCTACGAGCGCTTGGCGACCGAGATCTAGCGCCCCTAAAAATGTTTCACGAGAGTAATTCTCTACACCATGACTCATTAACTGGTAAGCCTCGACACGGCTTCTTGCTCGGGCTAACAACTTAAGTTTCGGGAAGTGCACGCGACAAATGTCCACGATGGCCATCACCTCATCAGGTGAATCAGTACAAATAATCAATGCTTCCGCTTTATCAGCGCCAGCAGCCCTCAATAGGTCAATTTGTGTAGCATCGCCATAAAACACTTTGTAACCATACTTACGTAATAGGTGGATTTGGCTGGCATCACTTTCTAATACTGTCACTTTGATTTTATTGGCATACATTAAACGTCCGACGATCTGACCGAAACGTCCAAAGCCTGCAATGATAACGCGTGGTCGGCGATCCACGACTTTCGTGGTCATGCCCTCTTCTTCTTGATTCAGGGTATGAGCAAACCACTTCTTTTGTCCCATCAGCAAAAGAGGAGTCGTCACCATGGATAGACTGACCACCACCAACAGAAACGCCACTTGCTCTTTGGACAAAATGCCCTCTTGGCTCGCCGCGGTAAATATGACAAAGGCAAACTCACCGCCTTGGCTCAAAATTGCAGCCATACGGCTTCTCGCTTTGGCTCCGACACGGGCAGCTCTCGCCAATGCATACAAAACCAAACCCTTAACCACGACCAAAGCCACCACCGCACCGAGAATCTCTAAAGGATGTAATGCCAATAACCCCAAGTTTACCGCCATGCCCACCGCAATAAAGAATAACCCCAACAACAGACCTTTAAATGGCTCGATAGCGATTTCCAACTCATGGCGATACTCACTCTCTGCCAGCAAAACGCCTGCTAAAAAAGTCCCCAATGCCATCGAAAGGCCGAGCTTTTGCATCACGACCGAAATGCCAAGCACGACTAAAAGTGCAGCAACGGTAAAGAGTTCACGAACGCCGCTCATCACGACAAAACGAAATAGCGGACGTAGTAAAAAGTGACCACCAATCAACAGTGCTACCACACTGCCTAAAATAGTGAAGACATCCAACCAACTTCCACCACTATGCCCGCCTGCTAGCAAGGGCAACATCGCCAGCATCGGGATCACTGCAATATCTTGAAAGAGCAGCACCGCAAAACCAGATTGCCCCGTTTCGGTACCATTAAGCCCTTGCTCTTCAATGACTTTAAGCGCAATCGCCGTCGAGGACAGCGCCAACCCCATCCCGATCACTAAACTCACTTGCATGCTTACGCCAAACATACTGACGACACTACCAATCACGGCGGTCGTGACCACAACCTGCGCACCGCCTAAACCTAAAATCGGCCCTCGCATCTGCCACAATTTTTTAGGGTTTAATTCCAGCCCTATCAAAAACAGTAACAACACAACCCCAAGCTCGGCAAAATGCAAAATGGCATCAACGTCGCTAATTAAGCCAAGCCCCCATGGGCCAATCAACACACCAGCAAGTAAATAACCTAAAACCGAGCCAAGCCCAAGGCGCTGAGCAATCGGCACCGCAATAACCGCAGCCGAAAGAAAGACCACACTGCTTTGAAGAAACTCACTAGTGATCGCCATACTGACCTCCTCGATCTGCCGCTTGCCCGTTTTCAAGTGGGTTACTCAGCCATCCACGGTATAACTCGGCATGTTCGTAGCGTTCAATATCCGAAACATTTCTTGACCAATACAACACCAGAGGTTCAATCCAGTGCATTTGGCATAGGGCTGCCGTCAGTTCAAACGGTTGCAAGATTTGCTCAAGTGGGTATTTGTTGTACCCCTTCGCGCTGAAGGCTTCTTCTTTACCACCTGTTGTAATGACACTGCGCCAGTATTTTCCTTCTAGAGCCGCACCTCCGCCAAACGCAAAGCCTTTACCTAACACTCGGTCTAGCCACTCTTTTAATAGGGCTGGACATGAATACATATAAAGTGGGTGGTGAAATACGATCACATCGTGAGCGAGCAACAACTCATGTTCGTAATTCACATCAATAAAGAAATCGGGGTAAACACCGTAAAGATCGTGCACAGTGACGTGATCAAGCGACTGAGCTTTTTTTATCATCACTTGATTGGCAATCGAGTTATGTGGCTCTGGATGAGCATAAATGACCAGAACTTTTGGGAGAATAGACGGTGCAACAGCCAAATGGTCGTCCTTGTGGTTATTTTTATCCGTTATCAAATTGTTATACTTTTTTGTACAGCATAATGCAATTAAAGCGAATCAATCGACTTTTCCGGTCAATACCCCTACTATTCACCGCTAGATATATACCCAAGTGGCTTTAAAAACGATTGAAACCACTTCGCTATGTAACCAAGCAACGCGCACTGCGCAAAGTGAATGAAAACTTTATGATTACCTTCTCTGATATTCAGTTACTGCGTGGCGGTAAACCTCTTTTAGACCAAGCTTCTGCGACTATTCACCCTGGCGATAAAGTCGGTCTTGTGGGCAAAAACGGCTGCGGTAAATCAACGCTGTTTGCCCTACTGAAAGATGAACTGTCAATTGATGCAGGCTCATTTAGCCAACCTCAACATTGGGAGTTGGCCTGGGTCGCACAGGAAACGCCTGCGCTAGAGCGCACTGCACTGGAATACGTCATTGATGGTGATCGCGAATACCGCGCTCTCGAAAAGCAGTTAGCTGAAGCAGAAACACAAGACAACGGAACCCTAGTTGCCGAGATACACGGTAAAATTGAAACCATTGGTGGTTACAGCATTCGCGCTCGCGCGGCAGAACTGCTCGATGGTTTAGGGTTCAGCCAAGAGCAAATGAGTTGGAGTTTGACCCAATTCTCGGGTGGTTGGCGTATGCGTCTTAACTTGGCTCAAGCGCTATTGTGTCGTTCTGACTTATTGCTACTCGATGAGCCAACCAACCACTTGGATTTGGACGCGGTAATGTGGTTAGAGCGTTGGCTACAAAACTACCCTGGCACGCTGATTCTGATCTCGCACGACCGAGACTTCCTTGATCCAATCGTTGGTCGCATCATTCACATCGAGAATCAGCAGCTGAACGAATACACGGGTAACTACTCGTCATTCGAAAACCAACGCGCACAAAAGATGGTGTTACAACAAGCGATGTTTGAAAAACAACAGAAGCAGATGTCGCACATGCAAAGCTACATCGACCGCTTCCGTTACAAAGCATCAAAAGCACGCCAAGCCCAAAGCCGTATCAAAGCTTTGGAGCGCATGGAAAAAGTACTGCCAGCTCAATTCGATAACCCATTTAGCTTCCAATTCCGTGAGCCAGCTGCGCTGCCAAACCCAATCATGATGATGGATGAAGTATCTGCAGGTTACGGTGACAACCTCATCTTAGAGAAGATCCGCTTGAACTTGGTTCCTGGCAGTCGTATTGGTTTACTCGGCCGTAATGGTGCGGGTAAATCGACCTTAATCAAGCTGCTCTCTGGTGAACTTAACGCGCAAGGTGGTGACCTAACTTACTCACAAGGCGTGAAAATTGGTTACTTCGCTCAGCACCAGTTAGAAACGCTTCATCCTGAAGAAACGCCGCTGCAACACATGATGCAAATCGCACCCGATCAAACCGAACAGCAGCTACGTGATTACCTAGGTAGCTTTGGCTTCCAAGGTGACAAAGCACTAGAAAAAGTTGCGCCGTTTTCTGGTGGCGAAAAAGCCCGTTTGGTATTGGCTTTAATTGTGTGGCAAAAGCCAAACCTGTTGCTACTTGATGAACCGACCAACCACTTAGACTTGGACATGCGCCAAGCATTGACGATGGCACTGCAAACATTCGAAGGTGCGATGGTGATTGTTTCGCACGACCGCTATTTACTGCGCGCTACGACCGATGACTTGTATTTAGTGCATGATAGACAAGTTGCTCCGTTCGACGGTGACTTAAATGACTATTATAAATGGTTAACCGAACAACAAAGAGCGGAACGCAAAGAAGCGCAGGCTGCACAGCCAAGCAAAGATACGGCCAACAGCGCAGCTGCGAAGAAAGAGCAAAAACGTCGCGATGCAGAGTTTCGAAAACAGACAGCGCCAATTCGCAAAACGCTGACACAACTAGAAAATAAAATGGATAAGTTAGGTGCTGCACTGGCCGAAGCTGAAGAACAATTGGCGGACAACTCACTGTATGCGGCCGAAAATAAAGCTAAACTTAACCAAGTGCTGGCACTTCAAGCTTCCAGTAAAGCTGAGCTCGAAGAAATTGAAATGGAATGGATGTCTGCTCAAGAAACGTTGGAGCAGATGGAGCTAGAGTTTAATCAATGAGTAATCAACACGCTGAATACACACTCACCCTAGAACACCTTTGGCAGTTTAGTCTGCAATTTTATGGTGTGCGAGAAGTGAAAGAGGCGTGTTTATCATTACAGAACAATTATCACGGTAACGTGAACCTACTCCTGCTGCTCAGATGGCTCGATGAGCAGCAACTCATTTTCCAAGAAAAAGACTGGCCCTTGGTGCAAGACTGTCTAGGTAGGAGCGAAACTTTACTTCACTCCTTTCGCGACCTTCGTCGCCACCTTAAGTCTCAAGTCAATGACGCTTTGTATCGTGAGACCTTGCAGTTTGAGCTGCAACTAGAAAAGCAGCAACAAGCGGATTTGGTGGACTGCATTAACTCACTTGCACTACTCAAAAATGATGGTGACCCACTGACGTTGAGATACTGTCGTCAACTCGGTGGAGAGCATTTGCAGCAAGCCTTTGCTATGCCGGTGCCAAACATTCAACCACCAAAACGCCCATAAATCTGTAGAATACCTATAATCTTTATAAAGGATTATATTAATAAGTTCTTCAACGGACACCGAAGGACCGCATAAGAGCAGTTAGGTATGACACAATTTTTCGCAGCCGCCGGGATCAAAAACCCGCATCTCCAAACGCTTTTGCCGCGTTTTATTCGCAAAAAAGCGTTGTTTACGCCGATTTGGCAAACCCTCGATACATCCGATGGCGACTTTCTCGATCTCGCGTGGAGCGAGGACCCAACCCAAGAGCCTGCACTAAAAAAGCCGATTTTTGTTTTATTTCATGGGTTAGAGGGATGCTTCTATAGCCCTTATGCCAATGGGCTAATGAATGCATTTGCTCAATCTGGATGGCTGTCGGTGATGATGCATTTTCGTGGCTGCAGCGGTAAACCAAACAAAAAAGCACGAGCTTACCACTCGGGTGAAGTGACGGATGCTCGTTACTTCCTAGAGCACCTTGAACAACGTTTTCCTGATAATCCCAAAGTTGCGGTTGGTATTTCTCTTGGCGGTAACATGTTGGCGAATTATTTAGCCCAATATAAAGACCACCCTATTTTGAATGCAGCGACTATTATCTCAGCTCCTTTAGACCTAGCGGCGTGTGCGAACCGTATAGAACAAGGCTTTTCGAAAGTGTATCGCCGTTATCTGCTTTCTTCACTGAAACGTAACGCGTTACAAAAGCATCATCTATTGCATGGCGAGCTCGCTTTGTCCTACAACTCAATAAAACGTGTCACACGATTGTATGAATTCGATGATTTGATCACCGCACCATTGCATGGCTTTAAAGACGCACAAGATTATTACGACCAATGCTCTGGCTTAAGTAAACTACAGCAAATCACGCTACCCACACTGATCATCCATGCCAAAGACGATCCGTTCATGACCGACGATGTGATCCCGAAATTTGTTCTGCCAGATAACATTGATTACCGTCTCTTTGAGCACGGTGGCCATGTTGGCTTCCTGACAGGAACGGCGTTAAAACCTAAGTTTTGGTTGGAGGAAGCGCTGCCCGCGTATTACGAAAGTATCGCCGCAGATTACCTTTCTGCTGTATCCAAGCAACGAACGCAGTAAACTAGCCGCTCATCATAAAAGTTAGAGGTATTTATGATCATTCCATGGCAAGACATTGCGCCGGAAACATTGGAAAACTTAATTCGTGAATTCGTCTTACGCGAAGGAACGGATTACGGAACCGTCGAGGTTTCTTTGCAAGACAAAATTGATCAAGTTAAAGCTCAATTGGAAAAAGGTGAAGCGGTTATCGTGTTCTCTGAGCTACACGAAACCGTCGATATTCAGCATAAAACAAAATTTTAGACCCTTCACATTTTACCGTATCCCACTCGATGACAAGGTATTGTTACGTGCTATAGTGGGATATCGACCGTGCAGTAGTAACTCTACTGCACATTACAGGTAAGTAATTTTCGACAAGGTTTGTCATGTCAGCTAAACACCCAATTATTGCGGTTACTGGTTCGTCCGGTGCCGGCACGACCACTACATCTGAAGCCTTCCGTAAAATGTTCAATATGATGAACGTTAAACCCGCATGGGTTGAAGGCGATAGCTTCCATCGCTTTACTCGCCCAGAAATGGACATCGAAATTCGCAAAGCCCGCGAGCAAGGTCGACACATTAGCTACTTTGGCCCACAAGCTAATGACTTCCCGGGATTAGAAGAGTTTTTCCGTAAGTTCGGGCATGACGGTACTGGCAGCGTGCGCCGTTATCTGCACACGTTTGACGAAGCGGTTCCCTACAATCAAATGCCAGGCACGTTTACACCGTGGCAAGACTTACCCGAAAACAGCGACGTGCTGTTTTATGAAGGGTTACATGGTGGCGTGGTCGATGGCGATGTTAATGTTGCTCAACATGTGGATTTCTTAATTGGCATGGTGCCGATTGTGAACTTAGAGTGGATCCAAAAATTCGTACGTGACACTCGCGATCGCGGCCATTCGCGTGAAGCGGTAATGGACTCAATCGTGCGATCCATGGACGATTACCTCAACTATATCACTCCGCAGTTTTCTCGTACTCACATCAACTTCCAGCGCGTACCGACCGTTGATACTTCCAACCCACTTAATGCAAAAGGCATCCCTAGTTTGGATGAGAGTTTTGTGGTGATTCGCCTACGCGGTATCAAGAATGTCGACTTCCCATATCTGCTGGCCATGATTGATGGCTCATTCATGTCACGCCACAACACGATTGTCGTACCCGGCGGTAAGATGAGCTTTGCAATGGAGCTCATAGTTCGGCCTATCCTACAACAGCTCATCGAAACAGGGAAAATTGGCTAAAAACCTGCCTGCGAAGATGTTTACTTTTCATACCGTGATCATGTGCACAGTTTTGCTTACAAAATCTCAATCATGGCACGATTAAAATCAAGAAATCGTTTTCGAAAAAGGATACTATTTCTTACCGAAACACAAGAGAGCTTGCAGCATATAAAAAGTGCTCTTATTCTAGTAGGCCTAATTCAGGCTTAGCTAAAATATGGATAGCGCAAGCGTACCCTGCAGAGGAAGTGAGATATTATGGTTCTAGGTAAACCTCAAACCGACCCAACATTAGAGTGGTTTCTTTCACACTGTCATATTCATAAGTACCCTTCAAAGAGCACGCTAATTCACGCGGGCGAAAAGGCAGAAACTTTGTACTACATCGTTAAAGGTTCTGTTGCGGTTCTTATCAAAGACGAAGAAGGTAAGGAGATGATCCTTTCTTACCTAAACCAAGGAGACTTTATTGGTGAACTTGGTCTATTCGAGGAAGACCAAGAGCGCACAGCTTGGGTTCGTGCTAAATCTCCTTGTGAAGTTGCTGAAATTTCTTTCAAGAAGTTCCGTCAGCTTATCCAAGTAAACCCAGACATCCTAATGCGTCTTTCTGCGCAGATGGCTCGTCGTCTTCAAGTAACTAGCCAAAAAGTGGGTGACCTGGCGTTCCTAGACGTAACTGGTCGTATCGCTCAGACGCTTCTGAACCTTGCAAAACAACCAGACGCAATGACTCACCCAGACGGCATGCAAATCAAGATCACTCGTCAAGAAATCGGTCAAATTGTTGGCTGTTCTCGTGAGACAGTAGGTCGTATTTTGAAGATGCTAGAAGAGCAGAACCTAATCTCTGCTCACGGTAAAACCATCGTGGTTTACGGTACTCGTTAATCTCAAACTAGAGTGACACGAACAAAATTATAAAAGCCACCAATGGAAACATTGGTGGCTTTTTATTTGCTCATGACCAAATGAGATAGGGTGCAGCGAACACTAATGAGTAAGCTTAACAGGTTAACCCTAAAACTTAGCTATTCGTACTTTCAAAGATTTTGTCAGCTGAAGCGGCCACGAAACCTGGGTACAAATCACCATTTTCCATCGGATAGCGCTTAGCAAATTCATAAAACCCGCCAGGGATAATTTCAGTGCCTTCGCTAAAACGAACCGCTACTTTATCTGCCATGGTCGATGACTGCTCTAGCAACACCTCAGGAGTGCCCTTCACTTCACCACCATTTTCATTAATGGTAAACCCAGCGGTACGCAGATGATCGTTTACCTGCTTCACTTCTTCATATTCATTGAGCTGGTTAACGCTCACCGTGAAGTGGTTTGCTCCGTAACCATGCGCCGCAAGCCAAGATGCGTACTCACTTTCTTTAGCCAACGTTTGGTAATCAGCAAAGCTTAAATCCCACAAGCGTCCACCATGTAAGAATGCGCTATCGTTCAGCTTGTCAGCATCGACTTGTGCCACCAAATTTTTCACAATCTCTTGTAGCTCAGACGAGCACTCTTCAACTTTTAGCTCACTAATAAAGACTTTAGGTCGCTTCGGATCTGGGTGCTCATAGTGCTTAGCAACCAGCTTTTTGCTTTCGAAAACGTAATCACCACACGCCTTGTAACCAATAGCTACAAATGGCTTAGCTAGAGTTTCAATACCAAGAGGCGCGATATTGAAGGTACGTAAAGCTATATGATCATTAATCAGAGGCTCATCTTCTTGAAGCAGCTGATGCACTTTAGCAGCCGAAGGGCAAAGACGTTGAATGTAATCTTGCCATAGCGATTCAAATAACACATCGGGCGTCATAACGACTCCTTGTTACGAGATGTAGAGTTTAAAGGTAAGCGGAAGTTGGCTGCTCGTTCACAACAAAAGTTGTCCAGAATAATGAACGAGCAACCATCAACCTGTGACGGTAAATGCCAGTCAGTCAACACGCTTTTCCGAGTCTTTGCTCACTTTTCGTGTTCTGCCAACGATCACTACAACCCATACCTAAATGATGCGCCGGCAAGGTGAGCCGCAATGCATAGTTGCGACTCTATTATTAAAACTTATAGCGCTACACCTGGACTCAATGTTGCAGGCAAGACAGTCTCTTGACCTTCCATTGATGCCATTGGGTACGCACAGTAATCTGCTGCGTAGTAAGCGCTTGGGCGCAAGTTACCCGACGCCCCCGGACCACCAAATGGCGCATCACCGCTTGCACCAGTGAGCTGGCGGTTACGGTTCACGATTCCTGCACGAATGTGGTCAACGAAGTATTCCCATTCTTGGTAGTCGGTTGAAACCAAACCAGCAGATAAGCCAAAGCGCGTATCGTTTGCTAGCGCCACGGCTTTGTCTAATCCTTCGTAGCGCACCACTTGCAGAAGTGGGCCGAAGTACTCTTCATCTGGTAACTCAGCAATGTTCGTTACATCAATGATGCCTGGAGAAACAAACGCCGCCTCTCCTGCTTTCGCTTCAATCAAGCTTTCACCGCCAAGAGACTGTAGATTAGCTTGTGCATCAAGAATAAACTTGGCTGCCGCGACCGAAATTTGCGGTCCCATAAATGGCGCAGGTTCTGCAAATGGTTGGTCTACGCGAATATTGCGTGTCGCTTCAACGAGTTTGGTGATAAGCGCATCGCCTTTTTCACCCAATGGCACATACAAACGACGAGCACACGTACAACGCTGCCCAGCACTGATAAACGCTGACTGGATGATGGTGTAAACCGTGGCATCCAAATCACCATATTTATCAGAGATCACCATCGGGTTATTACCACCCATTTCTAGTGCGAGCATCTTGCCCGGTTGACCCGCAAATTGACGGTGTAATACATGCCCCGTATTCGCGCTACCCGTAAACAGTACGCCATCAATGCCTTTAGCGTCAGCGAGGGCGATACCAGTTTCTTTCGCGCCTTGGACAAGGTTAATCACGCCTTTCGGCAGACCGGCTTCTTCCCATAGCTTCATTGCCAATTCACCCGTCCATGGCGTTTGCTCAGACGGTTTGAAGACTACCGTGTTACCAGCCAATAGCGCAGGCACAATGTGACCATTTGGTAGGTGGCCTGGGAAGTTGTAAGGACCAAACACCGCCATCACGCCCAATGGGCGGTGGCGCAATACGATTTGGTTGCCTGCTGCTTCACGGCTCGCCTCACCAGTGCGGTCATGATAAGCGCGAATCGAAATGGCAATTTTACCTGCCATGGCTGCTGCTTCAGTGCGCGTTTCCCAAATCGGCTTACCGGTTTCTTTGGCAATCACTTCGGCGATTTTTTCGCTGTTCTCTTTTACTTTCTCCGCAAAAGCCAACACGATTGCCTCACGCTCTGAAAATGGACGCTTTTTCCAGTCAATAAACGCTTCACGCGCTGCAGATACCGCCTGGTTCACCTGCTCTGCCGTTGCACCTTTGCCTTGCCAGATCACTTCTTGGTTGTACGGCGACAGAGACGTAAATGCCTCACCCTGACCTTGTACCCATTCACCTGCAATCCAATGTGTCATTGTTTCTATCCTTAAATTCTGTCGTCTGTTACTGCGGAAGAAGGCGAACGAAATCCCCTTCTTCAACCGAAAGTGCATCCGCAACGTCTGGTGCGATCATTACGCTTTGTGTTTCTGCGTCATACGCCGCTTTAGTGACTGTCGCACGGAAGTTCTCGAAAGATGAATTACACATCAAGAAGTCTTGTGTGCTGGAATGTTCAGAGATTTTGACTTGCGCGCGGAATGAATGACGTACCGACTCAATATTACGCAGATCACACTCAACCGTTGGGCCACCATCGAAGATGTCGACGTAGCCTCGGTTGGTAAAACCTTCACGCTCAAGCAGCTTCAGCGCTGGACGCGTGTTGTCATGTACTTGACCAATCACGGCTTGCGCTTCTGGGCTGAGCAGATTGATGTAAATAGGCAGTTTCGGCATCAAGTCGGCGATAAAGCCTTTCTTGCCGATACCTGTCAGGTAATCTGCAAGCGTGAAATCGATAGAGAAGAAATGCTCTTGAAGCCATTGCCAGAATGGTGAATTACCCTCGTCGTCTGAAACGCCACGCATCTCCGCAAAGATCGTTTCAGAGAAGCGCTCTGGGTGTTCAGCCATCATTAGGAAACGACACTTCGACATTAGACGACCATTCAGACCTTGGCGGAATTTCTCACGCAAGAACAAGGTACAAATTTCGCTGTTACCCGTGTAGTTATTACCAAAAGTAAGCAGTTTAACAACGTTGTTAACGCCAAGCTTTGGCGACGAGTGCACAACTTTACTAATGTGATATGAGTAAAATGGGACATCCCAGCCGATAGATGCTTCGATTCCGGTGGTACCCGCAACCTCACCCGTTTCAGAGTCAAAGCCAACCATCAGGTAGCCTTCATCGCCTGGTTCTGCCACATCTGACTTACCAAAGCTGTACTCTGAATGTTTGATTCGATTGGTTAACAGTTCTTCGTTAACCGGTAGAGATGTAAATCCGTGACCAGACTCCACCGCACAAGTGTGCAGTGCGTCGTAATCCGACATCGCGATAGGGCGAACTACTAGCATCAATACTCCCTCCAGATGCAAGAAGATCCTAACTATATTGTAGGAACAATTCCCCCATCAGAGATCCTTGACGGGGGTGTCTGCGTTGACGTTTAAACTGATATCGCGCTTAAACTAAAGTCGCGATCGCTTTATCCAGTTTCGCCAAGCCTTCTTCAATTTCTTGTTGTGTGATAACGAGTGATGGTGTGAAACGTACGACATTGGCACCCGCAACCAATACCATGAGACCTTGTTTACCTGCAGCAACCAGCACGTCACGCGCACGGCCTTGCCATTCTTCATTTAGTGCAGCGCCAAGTAATAGGCCTTGACCGCGCACTTCTGAGAAGATGTTGTACTTCGCGTTGATCTTCTCTAGGCCTTCACGGAACATTGCTTCGCGTTCTAGCACACCAGCCAACACCTCTGGCTTAGTAACTTCATTTACAACCGCTTCTGCAACCGCACACGCTAGTGGGTTACCGCCATATGTAGAACCGTGAGTGCCCACTTTCATGTGCTCTGCCAATTTTGCTGTCGTTAGCATTGCACCGATTGGGAAACCGCCACCAAGTGATTTCGCAGTACTTAGAATATCTGGCGTGATACCTAAACCTTGGTAAGCGTAGAAGTTACCTGTACGGCCATTACCAGTTTGCACTTCATCGAAGATCAGTAAGGCGTTGTGTTTGTCACACAGCTCGCGAACCGCTTGAGCGAACTCAGGCGTTGGTGGCACGATGCCGCCTTCACCTTGTAGTGGCTCCATCATGACCGCACAAGTACGATCAGACATGTGCGCTTGTAAAGCTTCGATATCGTTGTAAGGAAGGTGTGTCACGTCGCCTGGCTTAGGACCGAAACCGTCAGAGTATGCCGCTTGGCCACCAACCGTTACGGTAAAGAATGTACGACCGTGGAAACCTTGTTTGAATGCAATGATTTCAGATTTCTCAGTGCCATGAACGTCTGCTGCATAACGACGTGCCAGCTTCAAAGCGGCTTCGTTTGCTTCTGCGCCAGAGTTAGCAAAGAACACTCGCTCAGCAAAACTCACTTCTGTTAGCTTTTTCGCCAGACGAAGGGCTGGTTCGTTCGTCATAACGTTACTTAAGTGCCAAAGCTTGTTAGCTTGCTCTGTTAGTGCGTTTACCATTACTGGATGACAATGGCCAAGACAGCTCACTGCAATACCACCAGCAAAGTCGATGTATTCATTACCTTCCTGATCCCAAACACGTGAACCTTCACCTTTAACAGGGATCATTTCCATCGGGTTATAGCAAGGTACCATTACCTCATCGAATAAACCGCGCTCTACTTTAATTTCCGTTGTCATTGCACATTCCTTCTTGATACCGCATGCGTAGCAGATAAGCGAATTTAACCGGCTCTCTTTGCCAGCAAATAATGTTTTGCATTTAAGCTATTGCGGCATTGTATTTACATTTAATTAACCATTTCAATAGTGATTTATTCTTTTCGTTCTCGAAAGTAACTTACATTAATCACTGCTTATGACTATTTATGCATCAAGAAAGTAAAATAGAGAAGTGATTTTTTATAAATGTTATGTAATACAGGGGATAGAAGGTTTTAAAAGACATGAATAGACAAAGAGACTCGAGAGAATCGCATAGTTTTGCAATCCGCTCACCTCAGCAAAAAGATGAATGATTTGTTAAGAAAAGTGATCGCGATCAGATCGTTTTGCGTGCTAAAAAGTTCGCAAGCAACTCGTGACCTTGCTCAGTTTTGATTGATTCTGGGTGGAACTGCACCGCATCAATTGGCAAGGTTTTATGTTGGTAACCCATTATTTCATCCATGCTTCCGTCAGGCAGTTCTGTCCATGCAGTCAGTTCAAACACGTCGGGTAAAGTACCGTTTTTCACCACAAGAGAGTGATAACGGGTTACCGTGAGTGGGTTATTCAGATTTTTAAACACACTACGACCGTTATGACGAATCGGTGAGGTCTTACCGTGCATCACTTGTCGTGCACGTACCACTTCACCCCCAAACACTTGCGCTATCGCTTGATGGCCAAGGCAAACACCCAATATTGGAAGCTTACCAGCGAAGTGTTCTATCGCTTTCAGTGAAATACCTGCTTCGTTCGGCGTACATGGCCCTGGCGAGATCACCAAATGAGTTGGGTTGAGCGCCTCAATGCCTTGGATATCGATTTCATCGTTACGCACCACCTTTACGTCTGCACCAAGCTCGCAGAAGTATTGGTAAAGGTTGTAGGTAAAAGAGTCGTAGTTATCGATGATCAACAACATAAAGGGTCGGTTGCTCCAATCCGTTTTGGCAATGCTTACGTAGTGAATCGCCACGTTCGTGACAATCAAGGGCGGTATTTTGCTATACCAAGCAAGAAAGGCAAGTTTTTGCTGAATAAAAAGGCCAGCATAGGCTGGCCTTTGGTCTTTACAGCTATTTAGGAAAGGTTTATCAGGAAATAAATTCGCTTAGCGGCGACGGCGGAATAAGCCGAGACCTAGCAGCGCAAATAGCGCGCCAAAACCAAACGAACCACCATCTGAATCCTTCGACCCTTCTGTTCCAGTTTCAGTTTGCGTCATTGAAACATCACGAACAGAGCTAAACTTCACGATATTACCTGTCGAGTCAGTCACTTTCTCTTCTAACTGATAATTACCTTGCTCTGGCGTTTGTTCAAACTCAATATTCACGCTACGCGCATCAATATCAGCTTGAACTAAGGTTTGGCTAGCCGAGTAAGCTTTCGTATCGCTGCTTGCCGCAGCCGCTTGTGTGGATGGCGTTAAGTTCACCGTAACAATATCACCTACAACCGCCGTTGGTGGTAAACGGACATCGACGGCTAAGTTGTCACCTGCTTTCGGTAAATCGATGTCATCATCTGGTAAATCAATCGCGATGATCACTGGATCGTGGTCAGAGGCAGAGAACGCATCTTTGTACTTCGGCATATCACCTGTGTACTTGCTGCTGTATTCGAACAAGTTACTCTCTAGTGAGTTGATGTGCCAATCTTCAATTGCTACCACTTTTTGCGCTAGGCTACTGCTTGCCAATGCGTGGTCCAAATTACCCAGCTCGCCCGAATAGGTGTAAGAAAACGTATCAGCGCCGTGCAGCAACGTGTTTAAGTTGTGCAGACCGTAACCTTTTTCAATTTTGGTCTTCTCTACTTGAAGTTCACCATCACCAATGGTTGTGTAAGCAGCAGTATAAATGTCACGGCCGTATTTCTCTTTCGAGTAATCAGTCAGTGTCAGAAGTGGGTCTTCCATGCCATAAGCATTGAGATCGCCCATGAGCAATACATCGCCTTTCACCTCTTTCAACGCTTCACCCACTGCGTGCGCAGCAGAAACGCGGAAGTTGTTACAGTTGCCTTGCAGATCCGCTGGCTCAGAATCTTCTACACCAGCAATCCACTCTTCAATACACTCAGAGCCTTTCGACTTAAAGTGGTTTACGACAATAGACAAATCTTCACCCGTCTCTTTCACCGTAAAGGTCTGAAGTAGACTGTGTCGTTGGTACTTATCGTAAGCAGGGTTACTTTCTGTGCCCTCTTTACGAGTAATTGTGTTTTCTGCAATGTGCTGCTCTGGCGTGATGATCACTTTTGCAGCGTCTTTTGGCGTTACTGCGTTAGCACGATATAAAATCGCCACCATGATCGCATCACTGCCAAAGTATTCGTCTTGGTATTTGTCTTGCTCTTCGATTTCGACATACGTGTAATGATCTTCAGCGTCATCAATCTCAGCATTTAGGGCATCAACTAAGTTTTGGATAGCACTGCCATCACCAAAGCCGTTGTTTTCCACTTCCATCAAACCAATAACGTCTGCGTCCATCTTGTTCATCGCCGCAACGATTTTCGCTTGCTGGATCAGGAATTCGTCTAGATTAGTCGCACCACGGTTTTGTCCGGTTGGGTTTTCATGACCACTGTCAGCCACGGAGTTGAAGTAGTTCAGTACGTTGAAGCTTGCAATACGCAAATCTGAGTCCGCAATCGCTGGGGCATCTTTACGAGCCACATCGAAGCCTTCACCTGAAGTCACAAAGTTGGTGTTATCGACTTCATTGGTCGCAATCAGGCGGTATTCGTTGTAGCTGTAAGCCACGACACCCTGAAGACCTTCTACTCGAGAACCAAGGCGAATGTGCTGCTCTGAAGAGCCATCTTGGTCTGCATCTTTAGCAAAATCTGGGTAGTATGGGATTTGTCCGTTTGGTGCTTTGCCATCTGATTCTAAGTATACGCGGTTCGCTGCGTTGTCTTTTGCTAGCTCAACGGCTGCATCGCTCTCTGCCGCGTGTAATTGAGTCGGCTTTAACAGTGGCGCTTCATGAGAGAGCATCATATTGTTACGACGTGAATCGTAGTCGTAAGAGAAGTTTCGAGTTACAAACAAGTCACTTGCCGAGGTTAACTCAACTTGCATCCCTTCATGACGCTCAAGCGCATCACGTAGTGTCTCACCTTCTTTGATAACAAGATCGGTAACTCGAGGGGTTTCAGAGGTGCCTGTTTTCACATAGCTGTTAGCATCAGAAGCAAGCTGAGTATTGCTGTAATACTCTTGAACTTTACCTTTCACACAAACAACATCACCAGCTTTCAGCGCCGTGTCTGCCGCGTCAGTATGAATGAACAAGCCTTCTGAGGTCTTGTCGTTGTTGTCGCTTTCTAATGCTTGTAGGTAGAAACCTTTGGTTAGGCCAGTGGTAACAGCAGTCACGACACCCGTTACGAAATGATCTTCGTCAGTAATGTATGGGTAACCATCAATGAATGGAGACGTATCGCCTTCACCTTGAATATCTTGGATGGTAGTGAAGTTAGGTTGCTGACCGTCGACTTCACAAGCGAATGGTGCTGGTGGCTCAGTCGCATTTAGCTCACCAAGGCCGTCAATGTTGTCTTTCTCAAATGCCGTCCACTGAGATGCATCATAAGTAGCAGAAGGGGTTAGTGCATCACTGTTACGAACTAATGTGGTGTCTTTACCAAAATCTACGTCACCCATCACACCGATGATGTCGTGCACTTCACCATCTTTAAGCAGTGCGATCGGGTCGTCACCGTTAAAGTTCGCAACGCTTTTATCTGTGATATCCGAGACAGCTTTGATGGTATCGCTCGCGTCACCATGCGCCAGTACATACACTTGGTTAGCTTGTAGCGTCACTTGGCTAAGGTCGAATGTGCTACCCCAAGTACCACCACCGTTTGATGATTTCGCCAACTCGTAGCCAGTGAGTGTCACCGCAGTATCACCCGTATTAGCGATCTCTACCGCTTTATTATAAGCGCCGCCTTCTACGTATTGGGAAATAATAATCTCTGCGTTCGCGTTTGCACTAAGTGCACTGGCGATGGTTAATGCGAGTATTGAGGGTTTGATTAACGTGTCCATTGTCATACCTGATATTTATGTAAATGCAAACTTAGCTCTGGTTAGAGCCTGCCATTTGCGTCTACTATCAGGTTTATTTATGAAATAAATAAGAATGAGTAATTAAAGCCGTGAAATGAATCACATGTGAATATAATAAAATATGCCAGAGCATCCCATTCAAACATTTTTTGTAATAAATACAGAGCGCTATTGATAAACAAGTCAGAATTTAGATTGATTACTCAGTTTACTTTTTCACTTCATGTTAAGGAGTAGAAAATACATCACTTGTTGAGTGGCTTATTAACCCAACCGTTCCGTTACAAATAAAAAATATAATTAGTCACTAATTTAGAATGCTTTAATTTTCACTTGTATCACTGTTCAAGCCCAAGAATCTATTACTCGCTTCGTTCTCTCTTATACAGGCCCCTCATACTTCAAAGTTTTCATGATTTATTCAATAACTTTTCATTACTCACTAGCCAAAAACATACACAAAAGATATAACACCTGCGCGAGACAATAAGATCTCATTAGCTGTAAACCCAGGAACGACAAATGAAAAAAATTCAACGCAGTGTGCTAGCTCTCTCCCTACTTGGCTTGATAGCGGGGTGTCAGTTGACCGCCAGTGAGCCACTTCAACCTACGGCGAATCAAGACATCATCGAATCAGCCAAAAATGAACTGGATGGTATTGAAGAGCTAGAAGTCAGTGACGAGGGTGTTATTACCTTTACTCAGCGTCTAAGAACGCCAGGAACCTACTGGATTCCAGCGAGAATTAAAGAACTCAGCTACGATATATCATGCGTACAGCTTAGTTACTTCATTGATAGAGGCATGGTTGTGAAGTCTGCCTTTCTAGGGGCTCGAGGACGTGTTGAATATTACGACATGGAACGCTGTATGAAAGACACACCATTTCAGTAATACAGGCATAAAAAAAGCTCCACCAAAGTGGAGCTTTTTCGTATTCGTTCTTAGCGACTATGGGCGAGCTACAAAACCTACTGCTTCGTATGCTTTCTTAAGCGTTTCAGCCGCTCGTGCCGAGGCTTTCTCAGCGCCTTGCTGCATTACCTCGTCCATGTAAGCACGATCAGCGCGAATACGGTGATATTCTGCTTGAATTGGCTCAAGCATTGCTACAACTGCCTCACCAACATCTTTCTTAAATGGGCCATACATTTCTACGCCTTGGTACTTCGCTTCAATCTCTTCGAAGCTCATGCCTGTCGCCGCAGAGTACAGACCCATTAGGTTAGCAATGCCCGCCTTGTTCTCGATATCATGACGGATACTTGGTGGCGTTTCGGTATCGGTTTGCGCTTTGTTGATCTTCTTAAGGATCGACTTAGGCTCTTCCAGCAGCGTGATAACGTTCTTACGGTTGTCATCAGATTTAGACATCTTCTTCGTTGCGTCTTGAAGGCTCATTACACGCGCATTTACTGTCGGAATGTAAGGCTCTGGAACTTGGAAGATTGGCTGCTCTGGCGAGTAAATATTGTTGAAACGCGTTGCGATATCGCGCGCTAATTCTAGATGTTGCTTCTGGTCACTGCCTACAGGTACTTGGTGCGCACCGTAAAGCAAAATGTCAGCCGCCATCAACACCGGGTAGTCAAATAGACCGACGTTTACGTCATTCGCGTAACGTGCCGATTTGTCTTTAAACTGAGTCATACGGCTCAGCTCACCCATTTGAGTGTAGCAGTTAAGAAGCCAACCTAATTGAGCATGCTCTGGTACATGTGACTGAACAAATAGCGTGCTCTTCTTCGGGTCAACACCAACTGCCAGACAAATTGCCAGTGCGTCTAGAGTTGCTTCATGCAGCGCTTTAGGGTCCTGACGAACCGTAATCGCGTGAAGGTCTACCACACAATATTGGCAATCATAATCGTCTTGCATCTGCTGCCATTGACGTAGAGCACCCAAGTAGTTACCGATACTTAGTTCACCTGAAGGTTGAACACCACTCAATACAATGGGTTTGCTCATTAGAATGATTCCTTTGACTTCTTAATCTAATTAAATGAAAAAAACCGTGCAGTAATAGGTGCACGGTTTACTCAGTGTACTCATTAACGAGTATTTTGGAAGCTCTTTTGTAGCCGTTATGCAGAAACCGCTACAACGTCCAATAATTCTGCCAAACTGTCAGCGACGAAATCTGGATTTGATGCTGAAATAGGTTCACCGTGGTTGTAACCATATGTCAGACCAAATGAGGCACAGCCTGCATTCTTTGCTGCGAGCATGTCGTTTTTCGAGTCGCCAACCATCAGCATTTCACTTGGTTGGATTTGGTGCTTTTCCATTAGCCAGTTCAATGCTACTGGGTTTGGTTTTTTCTCTGGGAATGCATCACCGCCAAGGACATCAACGAAGTATTTTGCGATGTCGTGCTTTTCCAAAACGTCAGGCACAAACTTTGAAGGTTTGTTAGTCACCAACGCCATAACAAAGCCCGCTTTGTGCAGCTCTGCTAGTGTCTCTTTTACCGTTGGGTATAGGTGACTGAGCTTGTGACCACTTTGCTCGTAGTAATCATCAAACAATACACGCGCTTTAGCACGAAGCTCTTCACTCAGCTCTGGGTTGATGGTCAGGCTTTGGCTTAATGAGCGACCAATAAGCACGTCTGCGCCGTTACCCACATAATCACGAACTTGTTCTTCTGAAACCGATGGAAAGCCAAGCGCCTGTACTGCTTGGTCTGCCGCGACAGCTAGATCTGGCACGCTATCAAGCAAAGTACCATCTAGATCGAAGGCGATGAATTTAATGTCTTGTTGAGTCATAACTTCCCTGAGGATTTTTATTTATAAATCGGTGAAAACGACAAAGGATGGCACCCCATCCTTTGTTTTTATCATTATGTCTGATTCTACAGTAACTGTTTGTTTCGTCGTTACTTTTCAGCAATACGCTGACGAACTGCCTCAAACAAACAGATGCCGGATGCCACAGATACGTTCAAGCTTGAAACGCTACCAGCCATTGGGATCTTAATCAAATCGTCGCAGGTTTCACGAGTCAGACGACGCATACCGTCACCTTCAGCCCCCATTACGATAGCAAGAGGTCCAGTCAGTTTGGCTTGGTAGATGTCGTGCGTTGCTTCACCCGCAGTACCAACAAACCAGATGCCTTTTTCTTGCAATGTACGCATAGTACGAGCCAAGTTAGTCACTCGGATCAATGGTACGACTTCAGCTGCACCACAAGCGACTTTACTTACCGTCGCATTCATTGGCGCAGAACGATCTTTCGGTACGATGATCGCCGCAGCACCTGCCGCATCTGCGTTACGTAAACACGCACCAAGATTGTGTGGATCGGTCACGCCGTCTAACACTAAGAGCAGTGGTGATTCGTGCTTTGCAAGGATGTCATCAATATCGTTCTCATTCAGCTGCTTCGCTGGTTTCACACGAGCGATGATGCCTTGGTGATTTGCACCGCGTGCTTTGTCATCCAAGGTTTTACGTGTCATCTGCTGAATAGAAACACCACAAACCTGAAGATCATTTAGGATTGGCATTAGGCGATCATCTTGACGACCTTTTAAAACGTACGCCTCGATAAAACGCTCTGGTTCGCGCTCCAATACCGCCTTCACTGCGTGAATGCCGTAGATAAATTCGTTACTCATTGTTTAACCTGTTGTTCTGGTCGTATTGCCTGCGCCAACCAAGTTTGAACTAAGTTGGCGCTTCAACCTACTGCGCTTCTTTTTTAGTGCGCTTGGTTTTCTTCGGCTTACTGTGCGGCTTCTTTTTACGTGCTTTTTTCACTTTAGGCTTCTCGTTGCCTTCGGCGTCACCACGTTTTGGGCCATTACGCTTACTCGTTGCGCCCGTTTCTTCTGGGCGTTTAGTTGGCTCTATCGCAGGAATTACACGAGCCGCGCCACCTTCTTTCGATGAAGAGCGAGTCGCAGCGCGTTTTTTATCTTTCGCTTTGCGTTTTGCTTCCGCTGCGCGTTTCTTCGCAGTCTTACCTTCGCCGCGTAGCTTACGACTTGTTTCGACCAATTCAAAGTCAATTTGCTTATCATCGAGGTTAACAGCCAGTACTTTTACTTTTACTGCATCACCTAAGCGGTAGATGTTACCGAAACTTTCACCAATAAGTCGTTGACCAATCGGGTCAAATTGATAGTAGTCGTTCGCAAGGGTAGAAATATGTACCAAACCATCGATGTGCAAATCCGTTAAACGTACAAAGAAGCCAAAGCTAGTGACATTAGCGATAACACCGTCTAGTTCGTCACCGACGTGGTCTTGCATATATTCACACTTCAGCCAATCCGCAACATCACGTGTTGCATCATCAGCACGGCGCTCTGTCATCGAACATTGTTCGCCGTAAAAATCCATGTCGTCAAACGAGTAATGATAGCCACCTGTTGGTGTCCAGCGATCTTGATTACGACCTTCTTCTTTAGCAATCAGATACTTGATTGCACGGTGAAGTAACAAGTCAGGGTAACGACGAATTGGCGACGTAAAGTGCGCATAGCGTTTCAATGCCAACCCAAAGTGCCCCGCGTTATCTGCGTTGTATACCGCTTGCTTCATTGAGCGTAGCAGCATGGTCTGAATCAACTCTTGATCTTGACGCCCGGAGATTTGACGTGCGAGATCAGCATAGTCCGTTGGTGAAGGCTCTAAACCACCTTTTAGCTCAAGACCAAGTTCACTTAAGAAGTCACGGAAACCTTGAAGGCGTAATTCACCTGGAGATTCGTGGATACGATAAAGCGCGGGCTCTTTCGCTTTTTCTACCAGCGATGCCGAAGCAATGTTGGCTAAAATCATACATTCTTCGATGATCTTATGCGCGTCATTACGAATTACTGGCTCAATGCTTTCGATTTTACGTTCCGCATTGAAAATAAATTTGGTTTCAACGGTTTCAAATTCGATTGCACCGCGTTGATCTCGTGCTTCTTTCAGCACTTTGTACATCTTGTGCAACTCTTCTAGATGAGAAACAAGCGGCTGGTAGCGCTCACGTAGTTCTTCATCCCCTTCTAGAATCGCGCTCACTTTGCTATATGTGAGACGAGCGTGCGAGTTCATCACCGCCTCGTAATGCTTGTAACCAGACAGCTTACCTGTATCGGAAATGGTCATTTCGCACACCATACACAAGCGATCTACTTGCGGGTTAAGCGAACATAGGCCGTTCGATAGTACTTCTGGCAACATCGGCACAACTTGCGACGGGAAATATACTGAGTTACCACGATTGATCGCTTCTTTGTCCAACGCAGAGTCAGGACGAACGTAGTAACTGACGTCAGCAATCGCTACCCATAAACGCCAACCACCTTCTTTGTTCTTTTCACAATAAACGGCATCATCAAAGTCTCGTGCGTCTTCGCCGTCAATGGTCACTAGTGGCAAATCACGTAGATCCACACGACCAACTTTGGCTTCTTCTGGTACTTCTTCGCCCAAGTTTTCGATTTGTTTATCGACGGCTTCTGGCCACTCGTGAGGAATTTGGTGTGTACGAATCGCAATTTGTGTTTCCATACCTGGTGCCATATTTTCACCAAGGACTTCAACCACTTTACCCATCATGCCGCGTGAGCGTGAGCCACGATCAGTAATTTCAATTACGACTACGTTACCCATGCGTGCACCCGCTTTGTGCTCATTTGGGATCAGGATATCTTGGCTGATACGCGAGTCATCTGGGACAACATAGGAGTATCCATATTCAAGGAAGAAACGACCGACGATTTGATCATTACGCTCCCCTAGCACACGCACCAAACGTCCTTCACGGCGGCCGCGCTTGCTGTTGTCTGTAGGTTGCACTAAGACAAAATCACCGTGGATGATGTTCTTCATCTGATGGTGCGGTAACAGAATATCATCATCCTTGCCGACGCTGCCTTCTGGACGTACCCAACCATGGCCATCACGATGACCAATCACGTAACCTTTCACCATTTCAAGTTTTTCAGGCAATGCATAGCACTGACGGCGGGTAAACACCAGTTGGCCATCTCGCTCCATCGCACGTAGCCGACGACGCAACCCTTCGTATTGCTCTTCGCCCTCAAGCTTTAGTGCCTCAAACAAGTCGTTACGATTCATTGGAACGCCCGCTTGCTCTAGAAACTCGATGATAAACTCTCGGCTTGGAATTGGATTTTCGTAATTTTTGGATTCACGATCTGCAAAAGGATCGTTTGGAATATTGTCTGACATAGGCACGCCTATCTAGCAAGGAAGGTATATGGCTAGTATATCTGAGTCTCTCGATAAGCTACAGAATTGCTTTGAAAAAAGAATGATCGAGATCGACTCTAGGCATGCAAATGAGTTAAGGACGAGCCAGCAAGATCAAAAGTTCAGAATTGTCACTGAGCAAGGATTCAATCGTGCAGTTATCCAACTCCGCCAGAAAGGCACTTTTTGCTTTCGCCAATTTATCTTTGAGGCGGCAAGCAGGGGTAATATGACAAAAATCCACACCACAGTTGACTAAATCTAACGGCTCTAAATCGCGCACAACACCACCGACTGTGATTTCAGATGCTGGCTTCATCAGCCGGATACCACCGTTTTTTCCGCGCACGGTATGGACATAACCCAACTGTCCTAACCGATTGATAACTTTAACCATATGGTTGCGCGACACACCAAATAAATCCGTCACTTCGGTAATGCTGGTTAACTCATCTTCCGGCAACGAAGCCAAGAAAATTAAGGTTCTCAACGCATAATCAGTGAAACTAGTTAACTGCATATTATCTCCCAAAGTGCGACTCAATAACCCGCTGGTGATGCTAAAACCCCAAACTTGAGCTATCGATAAAAGTGTAAATCTTTTCTTGATCGAAAGATACATTTGAGATACAACTTTAAACATGCATTATAAATACAACTTAAAGTAGGAAGCCCTTATGCTCAGCAATCAAACTATCGAGATCGTCAAAGCGACCGCACCACTCATCGCCGAAACAGGACCAAAACTGACCGCGCACTTTTACGAGCGTATGTTTACTCATAACCCTGAGTTGAAAGATATTTTTAACATGAGTAACCAGCGTAACGGCGATCAGCGTGAAGCATTATTCAACGCTATCTGTGCCTATGCTGCCAATATTGAAAATTTGCCAGCTCTGCTTGGCGCAGTAGAGAAAATTGCGCATAAGCACACGAGCTTTTTGATCACAGAAGATCAGTACCAAATCGTTGGTAAGCATTTACTTGCGACAATCGATGAGCTTTTTAATCCAGGTCAAGAGGTTTTGGATGCTTGGGCTGAGGCTTACGGCGTACTTGCGAATGTATTTATTCAGCGCGAAGAACAAATTTACCAACAAAATGAAGCTTTGGAAGGCGGCTGGCGCGGTCTACGCGAATTTGAATTAGTCGATAAAAAGATTGAGAGCGAACACATTTGCAGCTTTGTATTCAAGCCAACCGATGGCCAAAAAGTGGCGTCGTATAAACCGGGGCAATACCTTGGCATCTACATCAACAGTGACCAGTTAGAAAACCAAGAAATTCGCCAATATAGCCTGTCTTCTGCGGTCCAAGAGAACACCTACCGTATCTCGGTAAAACGTGAAGAAGGTGGAAAAGTATCGAACTACCTGCACGATAACCTGAACATTGGCGAAAAAGTGCAGCTTGCCGCCCCTGCCGGTGATTTCTTTATGGATGCCGAACCACAAACACCCGTTGTTCTAATATCTGCTGGTGTGGGACTTACTCCAACGCTGTCAATGCTAGAAAGTCTCTCAGCACATCAAGCACCTGTAACTTGGGTTCATGCAACAGAAAATGGCCAACAGCATGCTTTCAAGCAACACGTAAACCAACTCGTTGCAGAAAAAGAAAATATGAACGCGCTCATTTGGTATAACCAACCAACGGCAGAAGACAAGCTAGGCGAAGACTTCCACTTCACGGGCTTTGTCAATCTGTATGAAATTGAAGCTGCATTAAAGCAAGATAACGTGCAGGTATACTTCTGTGGTCCTGTAGGATTTATGCAGCACGTAGCGAAACAGCTATTAGAACTTGGCGTACCACAAGAGCAATTCCATTACGAATGCTTCGGTCCACACAAAGTGGTTTAAGCGCTACCAACTATCGGGAAAACAACAAAGCCCACGTGACGTGGGCTTTGTTGTATGAAGTTGTTTGCAATATTGAAGCGTTACCAAAAGGTGTCTCGCCGTTTAGCTCGAGCAATAACGTTTTGTGGCATGCGCTGTTCAAGGCCGTTTCTCAATACAGTTATGCGCTTATGCTGCCGCTTATCTGCTGTGACAGAGTTATATAACCAACGATACGCATCTTCGTAATCGAGTGGACTGCCATAATCACGTAAAAGCAACTCGGCCAGATGAATACGCGCGTTTAGGTTTCCCATTGACGCAGCTTCTCGCAAATATGGAATTGCACGTTCTTTATCTTGCTGTACTAAAGTGCCACGCGAATAGTATCGGCCAATCTGCTCTAGTGCAGCTGGTAACCCCTGATGCGCTGCATTTTCGATGTAGTAAAGACCCAGTTCGACATCTTGCTCGACACACACCCCCCAAGCCAACATATCTCCGTACAGAAATTCATAAGCGGGTAAGTTAATTCGAGTCGCACGAGCTACGATATCCTCCACCAGCTGGCAGTTATCAGCGCGCACACGTTGTAAGTGCTTATTTTGCTCAATAAGCTTTATCAGCTCTGCTTCGGTATAGATCGGAACTGGTGCCCCCACATCAGCAACATTGGCTTTCACTGTGGTAGCAACCAAGGTCAACAACAGTGAAGCAGCCACTGTTCGTAACTTCATAAACGTACCCTTAAGGTATCTAAGAAACCAAAGATCGGTGAAGGTTCTCCTCTGCTTGATAACCTTATCGGCAAAAAACAGCTAAGCTTTAGACAATTTTTGCCTCTGATTTAGGCTCAGCGGCAAAAGCTTGCCATATGAGAGTCACGCTGTTTTTGTTCAGATACAAAAAAGCCGACCAGAAGGTCGGCTTTTGCAATCTTTAACGGCTATCAATTAAGCTTCGAATGGGTGAACTTTGATGATAGTTTCGTTACGGTCAGGACCTGTAGAGATGATGTCTACTGGAACGCCAGTTAGCTCTTCAATACGCTTGATGTAGTCAAGAGCGGCTTGTGGTAGAGCATCTAGTGACTTAGCACCAAATGTGTTCTCAGACCAACCAGGCATTGTTTCGTAGATTGGCGTTGCTTTTTCGAATGCTTCAGCAGCCATCGGAGAAACTTCTAGCACAGAGCCATCTTCCATCTTGTAACCAGTACAGATTTTTAGCTCTTCTAGACCATCTAGTACGTCTAGTTTAGTTAGACAGAAACCAGATACAGAGTTGATTTGGATTGCACGACGCATAGCAACAGCATCGAACCAACCTGTACGACGTAGACGACCAGTTGTCGCACCGAACTCGTGGCCAACTTCACCTAAGTGCTTACCAATTGGATCTTGCTTATCTAAACCGTCGTATAGTTCAGTCGGGAATGGACCAGCACCAACGCGAGTACAGTACGCTTTTGCGATACCCAAGATGTAACCGATGTGACGAGGACCAAAACCAGAACCTGCAGCAACACCACCAGCAGTCGTGTTAGAAGACGTTACGTACGGGTAAGTACCGTGGTCGATATCAAGTAGTGTACCTTGTGCACCTTCGAACATGATCTTGTCGCCGCGCTTACGTGCTGCGTCTAGTTCGTCAGTTACGTCGATAACCATTGACGTTAGTAGTTCAGCGTAGCCTTTAGCTTGCTCAAGTACTTCTTCGTAGCTTACTGGCTCCGCTTTGTAGAAGTTAACTAGTTGGAAGTTATGGAACTCCATGACTTCTTTTAGCTTCTCTGCGAAAGTCGCCATATCGAATAGGTCGCCAACGCGTAGACCGCGACGAGCAACTTTATCTTCGTATGCTGGACCGATACCACGACCAGTAGTACCGATAGCTTTTTTACCGCGAGCGATTTCGCGAGCTTGGTCCATTGCAACGTGGTAAGGAAGAATTAGCGGACATGCTTCAGAAATGAAAAGACGCTCGCGTACTGGAATACCGCGCTCTTCAAGAGGCTTCATTTCTTTAAGTAGAGCTTCAGGTGATAGTACAACACCGTTACCGATAACACATTTTACGTTATCGCGAAGGATACCTGATGGAATTAAGTGAAGAACGGTTTTTTCACCGTCAATTACGAGAGTGTGACCTGCGTTGTGACCGCCTTGGTAGCGTACCACGTATTTTGCATCTTCAGTTAAAAGGTCTACGATTTTACCTTTACCTTCGTCACCCCATTGGGTGCCTAGAACGACTACGTTATTTCCCATCTTTCCAAGTCTGATTGCTAGTTAAAAATGGATTCTAGCACCGAATCACGCTTCTTGCAGTCATTTTTTGTTCACAGAGTTGCTACCAGAATGTCATCTTGCCGCTTTGTTCATTTTGAAATCAGCATATCACTGATAGTATTTAGCTTTCTCTATTCGACTGGAAAGCGCTATGTCTGAATCCATATGGTTGGCGATTGGGCTCGTCTTGATCGTGGAAGGCATTGGGCCACTGATTGCTCCTAACGGTTGGCGGAATATGGTGGCTCAATTAAGTGAACAACCCAACAATCAGCTACGACGCATCGGTGGCTGCCTAGTAGTTGCTGGAGCCGTAATCGCCATCATGATGAGCTAGCACTTAGCATCAGATACAAAAAAGGCTCCCTAAGGAGCCTTTTATTTCAATGAGAAGCGGAGATTATTTCTCCATGCTGCCCTTCGACTGGTTCATGTATTGGAAGAACTCACTCTTCGGATCAAGCACCAGAATATCGCTCTTAGAGCTGAAGGACTTCTCATACGCACGTAGCGAGCGTAGGAAGCTAAAGAACTCAGGGTCTTTGTTGTACGCTTCAGCATAAATCTTCGCAGCTTCAGCATCCGCCTCACCTCGTGTCACACGCGCAGTTTTATCAGCTTCAGCTAGAATAGTTGCTACTTCTAGTTCTGCTTGAGCACGAATAACTTCCGCTTTTTCACGACCTTGAGAACGGTGCTTACGAGCAACGGACTCACGCTCCGCACGCATACGACGGTAGATAGACTCACTGATTTCATCAGGCAGGTTGATTTTCTTCATTCGGAAATCAACGACACGAACACCCAAGTCTTTCATTGCGCTTTCACGCGTGTCTTTCAATACTTCAGACATGATTAGGTCGCGTTCACCATCAATCTCAAGCGCCTCACGAGCCGCTTCAGTTGCGACAACATCGGCACTTGCGTCTTCTGGTAGCACATCATCGTTACGTGGACCAGATACGATCTGTTTGATTTCACGAGCACCGATTTCAGAACGAAGCACGTCCGTCACTTTACGCTCAAGTAGTGCCTCTGCCGTTAGCGAGTTACCACCGCCAGTCGCGAGGTAGTAGCGACCAAAATCTTCAATACGCCACTTCACGTAGGTATCAATGATAACGTCTTTTTTCTCAGACGTTACGAAACGGTCTGCACGGCCATCCATTGTTTGGATACGTGCATCAAGTTGTTTCACACGGTCAAACAAAGGCATCTTGAAATGCAGACCAGGCTCGTAAATTCGAGTGATGTCGTTGTTGTCTTTCAAGACACGACCAAATCGAACCACGATACCGCGCTCACCTTCAGGAATCACAAACAAAGACATCAACATTAATGCCAGTGCGATTACCAGTACAGGGATCATTAACTTACGCATTCTTAGTATCTCCCTTGACGTGAACCTGTTGAACGAGACTGCGAGTTCGAAGTGTCTTCTTGTGTACGATCAGACTCAAGTTGAATTTGATCATAGGTTGAAGATGACTTCGATTTACGTTTGGTATCTGCTTTGCCCTCTTGTCCCGCCAACTTATCGATTGGAAGGTAAAGAAGATTGCCGCTTGATTCCGAGTCAATCAACACTTTCGAAGTGCTTGAGTACACCTCTTCCATTGCGTCAATGTACAGACGATCACGCGTTACACCAGGCGCTGCCTGGTATTCTGGTAGTAGTTTTTCGAACTGTGCTACCTGACCAAGAGCCTCGTTAGTGACACGCTCATTGTAACCTTGTGCTTCTTTCTTCAAACGCTCTGCACGACCCGTTGCCTTAGGCAAGATTTCGTTCTTGTATGCTTCAGCTTCACGAATGAAACGCTCTTCATCCTCACGTGCTGCGATTGCATCATCAAACGCATCTTTCACTTGCTCTGGTGGGCGAGCAGACTGGAAGTTCACATCAACAAGTACCAGACCCATATCATAGCTATCAATGATTTGGTTCAGTGTTTCTTGCGTAGTTTGACGAATTTGCTGACGACCACTGGTTAGAATGCTATCCATCAATGAGTCACCAATTACTGCACGTAGTGCAGAATCCGTTGCTTGACGCAAGCTGTCGTCTGCATTGGTTACACGGTACAAGTATTTGTATGGGTCAGTCACTCGGTACTGAACATCCATCGCAACTGTTACAACGTTTTCATCTTTAGTCAGCATTAGACCAGATGCACGTAGTGAACGAATCGCTTGTACGTTTACCGCTTCGTACTCATCAATAAAGCGAGGACGCCAGTTAAGACCTGGGTCTACGATACGATCGTATTTACCTAAACGCAGTACAACACCACGCTCTGCTTCACCGATGGTGTAAAAACCAGCGAAAAACCAAACCGCAACAGCAATCAGAGCAATCACGCCAAAGCCAATTGCACTACCACCACCGCCGCCGATTGGAGAACCACCGCCGCCTTTTTTACCAAACTTGCCGCCCAGCTTTTGACTCAGTTTGTTGAACACTTCATCTAAATCTGGCGGACCTTGATCTCGGCCACCAGGACGCTGGCCACCACGATTATTATTACCCCAAGGGTCATTATCGCGGCCATTGTTGCCGTTGTTATTTCCAGGCTCATTCCACGCCATTAGAAAGCTCCATCATTTGATATGACGTTATACTGTAGCAGTCCTTTAAGTGACTATAAAGCCAGTCAAAACTGCCCCTTCTCTTTTTTCAAGTCTAGACCAATCTACTTGCTGCATTCGAATATCGATCAACAAGTTACCATCCTGGTCATATTCCTCACGTTGAATACACTTCATTTGGAAGAAGGTACTACGGAATCGTCCTTGATACTGTGGAGGAATTCGCAACTGATGCTCGACCATTTGTGACGCCAGACGTTCCGTCAGAGCCTCAAACAGGACATCAATGCCCAACCCATCCATTGCTGAAACCCAAACTGCGCGAGGTACGCCTTCCTCGTCTCGTTCTATACGTGGTTTCTGCGAATCTAGATTGTCGATTTTGTTCATGACAACCAGAGTCGGCACTTCATGCGCGTCGATCTCTTCTAGTACTTCATGAACAGCTTGAATATTCTCACGAAAACGCTCATCACTGGCATCAACAACATGTAACAAAATGTCAGCTTCTTGCGTTTCCTGCAAGGTTGCCTTGAAGGCCGCAACCAAGTCATGTGGCAAATGTCGAATAAAACCAACCGTGTCTGCCAAGATGGCAGGACCAACATCTGCTAACTCTATCTTACGTAAAGTCGGGTCCAAAGTAGCAAATAATTGATCAGCCGCGTACACGCCAGCTTCTGTAATACGGTTGAAGAGTGTCGACTTACCCGCGTTGGTGTAACCCACAAGTGAAACCGTTGGGATTTCAGCTCGATTTCGGGCGCGGCGTCCTTGTTCACGCTGCTTCGCTACTTTGTCTAAGCGTCGCAGGATGGCTTTGATTCTGTCACGCAATAAGCGACGGTCGGTTTCCAGCTGGGTTTCACCCGGGCCACGTAAACCGATACCACCTTTCTGCCTTTCAAGGTGCGTCCAACCACGAATCAAACGAGTAGAGATATGACGAAGTTGAGCCAGCTCTACCTGTAGCTTACCTTCGTGTGTTCGAGCTCGTTGAGCAAAGATATCGAGAATAAGACCAGTGCGGTCGAGAACTCGACATTGGCACAGTGCTTCGAGGTTACGTTCTTGGGCAGGAGAGAGGGCGTGATTAAAAATCACAATTTCGGCACCCGTTGATTGTACCGCTGTAGCAATCTCTTGGGCCTTACCCTCTCCGACATAGTATTTCGGGTGTGGGGATTGACGACTACCAGTTACCACTTGTAGCGCCTCTACCCCAGCAGAAGAAACCAGCATTTCGAACTCAGCCAGATCTTCCCATTCACCTTCTTGCGTGAAGTTGATATGAACAAGTACGGCTCGCTCACCGGATTCATAACGGTCAAACAAGCAATCAACTCCTTATTTTAAAAATACTCGATGAAGAATTAATCTTCTGATTTCTCTTGTGGACGCTCACCTTGTGGACGTTCACCGCTGTGATGGCTCACTGGACGAGCCGGCACAACTGTTGAGATCGCGTGCTTGTACACCATTTGGTTAACAGTATTCTTCAGCAGGATCACAAATTGATCGAATGATTCGATCTGACCTTGTAGTTTAATACCATTCACAAGGTAGATAGATACCGGGATACGCTCACGACGTAGCGCGTTTAGAAATGGGTCTTGTAGAGATTGCCCCTTAGCCATTTTTATTTTCCTTATTTAATTTGTAGTTGTAATTATTTAGCTAGTGGTGCAATGCAAAAGATACGGCTTTTGCATCTGAGCTAAACGAATCAAAAATGCACTCTAAGTAATTAGCAGCATAGTATAAAAACCGCCAACAACAGATCCTTTGAGAGTGCGTTCACGCAAAAACGATCACATTATACACAGCTATGTCAATCAGATGCTATTGCTTCCGACATCGTTTCTAATGCCTGTTCAATGTTCTCGCTATCCAACCAAGTTAAATCATCCCAGCTGCGTAACCAGGTGATTTGACGCTTGGCCAATTGACGAGTCGCGCATACGCCACGAAATACCGCTTCGTCACGTGTACACTCCCCATCTAAATACTCCCACATCTGTCGGTAACCAACGCATCGTATGGAAGGAAGATCGGGGTGAAGATCTTTTCGCGAATGTAACGCTTTCATTTCTTCTTCAAAGCCCGCTTCCATCATCTTGTCGAAACGGAGTTCAATCCGACGGTGAAGTTCTGCCCTATCCTTGGGAGCTATTGCAAACTGCTTGACTCGGTATGGTAGGCTTTCACCTTTCGTTTGAGTCAATTCAGTCAAAGTTTTACCTGAAATGCGAAAAACTTCCAATGCCCGAGATAAACGTTGGGGATCATTGGGATGGATTCTCGCGGCTGACACAGGATCAACCTCTTTGAGTTCATCGTGCAACACTGACCAACCTTTAGTCAATGCCTCTTGTTCAATTTGCTGACGAATTTCAGGATTTGCAGCAGGAAGTGGTGATAAACCTTCAAGTAACGCCTTGTAATACAGCATTGTTCCACCCACAAGAAGTGGGATTTTTCCTTCTGCAACAATATCATCCATCGCTTTCAATGCATCTCGACGAAAGTCGGCGACAGAGTAAGATTCACTTGGATCCAAAATATCTATCAAGCGATGAGGCGCCAAACTTAACTCTTTTTCATCCGGTTTCGCCGTACCGATATCCATCCCTTTGTAGATCAAAGCAGAATCAACACTGATGATCTCAATCGGAAATTTTTGACGAAGACGAATCGCCAGCTCAGTTTTGCCTGATGCAGTTGGCCCCATTAAAAATAGCGCCAAAGGTAGTTTATCTGTCATGGTTTTAATTTGGCTATCGTGGCAGAGAAATCAACAGCGGATACGAATTTTGTATCTTCTAATGGCAATTGACCATGTCTTAGCTGTTCAAGTTCCGCAATAATTTGAATGGCTTCAGAAAAAGTATAGTGACTCTTCACTGTCGTGACCTGTAATGCGAGCCAATCTATCCACTCAGACAGCATCTGAGCCGCTGCTATACCTTCGTTCACACAAGATTGCGCGTAAGATAACAGATCTGGTACTAAATTTTGTAAGTTTTGTTGACGCAGCGGAGCTGGGACGCCCATCACCATTAAGGCGTGCTCGTTTCTCGCTTTCAATTGAATACCAAGCAATGCCAAATCTTGTTGATAATCTTGGGCCAGTCTCACTAATTCGGCCTCTAACTTAATAGATAGAGGAACAAGCAGAGGTTGTGCCTTGAGTGCACCATCGCTTGGAGAAAGCTGGCCTTTTACACGATAAAATTCTGCTCTAGGTAACGAGACTAACGCCGCCCCACTGTCACTGCTCATCAAAACAAATTGTTCATCGACCACCATCAGCGCTTTGCCCAATGCAGTAATCGATGGCATTGATGTGTGCGAAGTTATCGTTTGGGACGCTATTGGAGTGACTGCCTGAGCCTCAAACTCTGGCGTTTTCAACAGCTCGTGATAAGCGCGTACTTCTTGTTTAGTTGGCGCTGGTTCTACGTGGCGCTCTTTACTGTGACTTGGCTTTGGTGCGGGTTTGGATTCCACCCAATCATTACGTTTGAATGACTCCACTACGCGCGCCTCTCGCACGGAGGTTTCACTAGGACCGCTATTACGAGGCTTCACTTCATAATCACTGCGTCCAGGATAAGCCGGTGTACTCTCTATCGCTTGATAAACCCGTTCTGGTACTGGTGAAGATGCTGGCTCTTGTACTTTTTCAGGCTCTGGCGAATGCTCAATCTCTTCAGACTCAGTCGGTTCCACGCGATGAAATGCCGATTCATTCACCTGTGGTTTATCAATCACGGCGCTTTGTGAAAGTGCATCCGTCAAAGCTTGATAGATGAAATCATGCACCAAACGAGCTTGGTGGAAACGCACTTCATGCTTAGCAGGGTGAACATTCACATCTACTTGGTGCGGATCTAGCTCAATAAAGAGCACATACGCAGCAAACTGATCTGGCTTTAAGCTCATTTCATAGCTTTGACGAATCGCGTGATTGATTAATTTGTCACGCATCATTCGGCCATTCACATAGCAATATTGTAAATCGCTTTGCTGCCTTGCTCCCTCTGGTGTGGTAATCCACCCATGTAACTTTAACCCTTGATGCTCAAGCTCGATTCTGAGCATATGCCGCACAAACGCATTACCGCAGACAGCAGCAATACGCTTTTCGGTTTGAAGCTGATTTTTCGCCGCGCGATATTGACGGATGATCTTGCCGTTATGACGCACATTGATGGTGACATCAAAGCGGCTTAACGCAATGCGTTTCAATAACTCATCAATATGAGCAAATTCGGTTTTCTCCGTACGAAGAAACTTGCGACGCGCTGGAGTATTAAAAAATAAGTCCAACACCTCAACGGTAGTGCCAATCGGGTGAGCTGCTGGCTTAAGCTTCACCTGCATATCACGCCCTTCGGAGTAGGCACTCCAGGCTTCTTCTTGTGCCGCAGGACGCGACGTGAGCGTCAAACGCGAGACTGAGCTAATACTGGCTAACGCTTCACCGCGAAAACCTAGACTCATAATGGCTTCGAGATCATCTAAGGTATGTATCTTAGATGTCGCATGACGACTGAGCGCTAAGCCGAGTTCATCTTTCGCGATACCTTTTCCGTTATCACGAACACGAATCAGCTTTGCGCCTCCTTTCTCGATATCGATATCGATTCGAGTTGCGCCAGAATCAAGACTATTTTCAACCAGCTCTTTAATCACAGAAGCAGGTCTTTCGACCACTTCCCCTGCGGCGATTTGGTTTGCAAGTCTGGCTGGCAAAATTTTAATCGTCATAATGAGTTAGAAGCTCACCTACTTGTTTGGAATGATCAGGACTTGCCCAACCGCTAGCTGATCAGAGCGTAAGTTATTCGCTTTACGAATGCTCGATACGCTAACGCCGTATTTGGACGCTATTTTGCCAAGGAACTCACCCCGAGAAACCTTGTGCTTACGAATCGGTTTATCTTTTACCGCGACCGTTATCTTCAACTTTTGCCCTACCCACAAGGTATCTGACTTCAAGTTATTCTCTCGGCGGATATCTGAAACCTTCACTTTATAGTGATTCGCAATCTTACCTAAGAACTCACCAGACTTAACCTTGTGCGTAATGGTTTCTGTCTCAACAGTAATCGGTTTACTTGGCACTTTAATCGTACCAGCAGAAGGAATGTTGAGCTTCTGACCAATTGCCAAGCCTGTCGACTTCAAGTTGTTTGCCGACATCAGCGCTTTAGAGCTAAGCCCATATTTGTTCGCGATCACCGATAATGACTCGCCACGCTTTACAATATGTACCATTGGCTTCGCTGAAGGCGAGAACACCGTACCCTCTGGTGGGTTATCTTTTAAGTACTTGACGACCGCCTTAGTGATAGCCTGAGCTAACTTATCTTGGTGCGCTCGTTGAAACAGTAAACGCTCTTCTGTTGGGTTAGAAATAAAGCCCGTTTCCACTAGCACAGACGGAATCTGTGGAGAGCGTAAAACCGCAAGGCTGGTGTTGATCGGTTTGGTGTTATGCAGGTGCGCAACACGTCCCATCTCACCTAGGATTTCTGTTGCCAGTTTATAGCCTTCTTTTTGTGAGTGACTAAACTGCAAGTCCAGCAAAGTTTGGTTCACATTACGATCTTTTGTCTTCGTGAAGAACGCATTACCCGAGCCGCCCAATAACTCAGACTGTTTCTCATGGTTCTCGACCCAACGAGCAATTTCGGTATTTGCACGACGAGTATTTAGTACGAAGACCGAACCACCGCGAGGCTTCGGTGAGGTAAACGCATCAGCGTGAATGGAGATCAGTAAGTGTGCATCATTTTCACGAGCAATCGCGACACGACGGTTTAAGTTTACAAAGTAATCTCCCGTACGAGTCATGCGCGTTTTAATACCAGGAGTCGCATCGAGCTGAGCAGCAATTTTTCTTGAGATACTCAATACCGCATCTTTCTCGTACTTACGACGTGAAGGGCCAATAGAGCCAGGGTCTTCCCCACCGTGACCAGGGTCGATAACAATTAACACTTCTTGAGCTCGTTGAACTGAACTCATGTCTTTGCTGGCCGCCGCTGGCTTACTCGGTTTTGAGGTCGATGCCTTCTTACCGTGCGGTAAATCAATCACCAAGCGGTGACCATACTGCCCACCTGGTGTTGGGCTTAATTTAAATAACTCCGCTTGAACGCTCTTTTTTAGTTCAAACACCAAACGATAAGTGCCCTTCTCTGGAGGCGAGCTTTTTCGTACCAGTTTTAAAACAGGGCTATCCGTAACAGTAACAGGTAGTTTGGCCTGCATCGTCGTGCTTTTTAAATCCACGACAAGGCGATCCGGCCCTGATAAAGAGAAATAGGAATAGTCAGCTTCCGAGCCTAAATCGATGACAACACGCGTTTCATCAGGTGAAGGCCAAACTCGAAAACTCTTAACGACGTTAGCAAATGCTAAATTGGGGATGAGAAGGAGAAAAGTGGCGACAAACGTCGCCACCACTCTAAAATTTGAAAAACTCAACATAGCTCCAATCGACTGAGTAACTGCACACCATAATCATTATTAGCTGTTAGTTCGGCTACACGTTGCTCACCTTGGTAGCGAATGTTTACATCAAGATCCGGTTGTGGCAGTAAGCCATGCCCTTTTTCAGGCCATTCAACCAAGCAAATCGCATCGTCTGTGAAATAGTCTCGAATCCCCATAAACTCAAGCTCTTCAGGATCCGCAAGACGATAAAGGTCGAAGTGATATACTTGCCACTGATCCAACTGGTACGGTTCGACTAGAGTATAAGTTGGACTTTTCACGTTACCTTGATGACCAAGAGCACGGACAAAACCACGACTAAAGGTTGTTTTACCTGCACCCAAATCACCATGCAGATAAATTGTGGTTTGCTGGGAACAAAGCTGAGCCAAAGCGGTGCCTAGTGCAACCGTTTCATGCTCATCTTTTAAATTGAATTGTTTCGTGCTCATTGATGCTTCTCTAACTAATGATCGTTGACTATATAAAAATCAAAAGAACAGGAATAGTAAACCGTGTTGGTTTTGAGAGACAAGCTTTCAAATGTCATATGTGCGAAAAAAGTATCCAATAAACGGTATCTTAATCATCTTAGTATCGACCTAGATTTAGAATATATGCAAATGACTTCAATAAGCAGTATTCACAACATCAAAAACGTACCTAACTGGGTAGCACCAAAGCCAGAGATCCGTTAAGATCCGCCCCCCTTTATTCCGGTGGTTAACATGAACTACGAACAACTCGCACAACAAATCAAAGTTTGGGGAAAAGAACTCGGCTTCCAAAAAGTTGGGATCTGCGACGTTGATCTGAGTGAACATGAAGCAGCACTACAAAAATGGCTTGATGCAGGCTATCACGGCTCAATGGATTGGATGGCTCGTCACGGTATGATGCGTGCTAGACCCCATGAGCTACTCCCGGGAACCGTTCGTGTTATCAGCGTCCGGATGGACTATCTGCCACCAGAGGCTCAATTCGCTTCAAACCTCGCGAATAAAAGTCATGCCTATATTAGCCGCTACGCACTAGGGCGTGATTATCACAAGCTCGTCAGAAAGCAGCTAAATAAACTCGGCAAACTTATTGAACAAGAGGTTGGTCAATATGGTTACCGACCTTTCGTTGATTCCGCACCAATATTAGAGCGACCTCTCGCCCAAAAAGCGGGCTTAGGTTGGACCGGGAAACATTCCCTGATTTTAGATCAAGACTGTGGATCGTGGTTCTTTTTAGGTGAACTACTTATCGACTTACCACTACCCGTAGATGAGCCAAGCGTTGATCAGTGCGGTAAATGCAAAGCATGCATTACATCATGCCCAACACAAGCCATCGTTGAAGACAAAGTTGTCGATGCCAGGCGTTGTATCTCTTATCTCACCATCGAGTTCGATGGCGTGATTCCTGAAGAGTTTCGAAAGCCAATGGGTAACCGCATTTATGGTTGTGACGACTGTCAATTGGTTTGCCCATGGAACCGCTACGCCGACATAACGGAGCAAGATGATTTCCACCGTCGTGACAGTTTCAAAAACCCTGACCTCGTCGACATGTTTAACTGGGATGAAGCGACTTTTCTAAAAAATATGGAAGGCTCCGCTATCCGTCGTATTGGTCATATACAGTGGCTACGTAACATCGCTGTCGCACTTGGTAATGCAGAATATAGTCAGCGAATCATAGATGCGCTGGAAAGTCGGCAAGGTGAAAATAAATTACTTGATGAGCACATTAAATGGGCTTTGACAGAGCAACTGAATCAACTCCCCACTGAGAGTAATTCATCTATAGAGACGAAAAAGCAACGCTTAATAAGGATAGTCGAGAAGGGACTGCCGAGAGACGCATAGAGCGTAGTCTATATGCAAGAGATTGAAAGTACTTTTGCATGTTCAATTCATGACCTTGTTCTCAATTTTGTAATGTGGAAAAAAATTTGAGATTCAAGAAAAACAAGCTAGCAGAAAAAAGTTAAACACAGCTCGGAGAAATGACTAGGATCAAAAAAATACCAGTTAATGATCGTATTTTAACGCACTCGATCCGACAAAAAACTTATTTTTTCTTTATATAACAACGATTTAATTGATATTTCTTTGTTGTTTCAACTTCACTTTAGAGAAAAGATCTTTCTTCCCCATCATAAAAAGTCAAGCTAAAAACACTTTATCAACCAACTTATCCACAGAACGACGTATGTGGATAACTCTGTTAATTAAAGTAGATAAAACACGCGAAGCCTCATCATACTTGTACGTCAGCCGATTCATATCGTGTTTTAAACACAAACGAAATCGTCCGACATCATATGATGCGGATAAAAGTTTAGCTTTTGGGGATTCATGCTTCGCAGCATTATGAAAAGAGCGATGTGATTGGTTGCGAGAAGCAGGCGTTGAATCAAGCGGCGCATCCGTAGACGACTTAACAATTGTATACTAAATAAGTACTCAATCTATCGTCTTGTATTTGGTTGCGGGGGCCGGATTTGAACCGACGACCTTCGGGTTATGAGCCCGACGAGCTACCAAGCTGCTCCACCCCGC
>NZ_JAWOTH010000022.1:0-52593 GCF_033338745.1 Vibrio sp. Vb1026 | reverse complement strand
GTATGCGGTGCTTTTGGTGTTGAAGTGCCATGCGGCGGCTTGGTCATTGCGTACTTCACACCTTAGCAAGGCGTTAGTTTTATGGAGGAAATATTGTGGAAATCTGGAAGTTATTGTTCTTTATACCTGCGTGTTTTGCGCTCAATATGACTCCTGGTCCAAACAATCTATTGTCCATGAACAATGCTCGCTGTTACGGTTTCAAGTCCGCTTTTATTGCTGGGCTTGGTCGTATTGCTGCATTCGCTGTAATGATTGCCTTGGCTGCTTCTGGCTTAGCAGTCGTGCTCTATGCTTCTGAGACTCTATTTCTAACGATTAAAATTGTGGGCGCGGCTTACTTGTGGTGGATTGCCTTTAATCTTTGGCGTTCGGAAGCAAGTCCTGTTTCTGAACTAGAAAATACTCGCAACCGATTAGGTTTGGCTAAACAAGAATTTCTGCTAGCCGCCGGTAATCCAAAGGCGATCTTAATCTTTACCGCCTTTCTACCACAGTTCGTCGATGTTTCAGCGAGTGTAAATGAACAGTTCTTTGCTTTAGGGGCTACGTCCCTCATTTTAGAAATGGGTGCAATATCGATTTATGCGATATTTGGAATTTACTTAAGGCAATGGTTTACGAAGCCGAAAATGGCAAAGCGCTTCAATAGAGGTTGTGCAACTTTTTTGGCGATGTCTGGAGCAAGCTTGTTACTGAGTCGCCAGCAATAAAACTAACAAACTGTTTAAGAGTGATTCGCAACGCGTGGCATTTTTACTATGCGTTGCTTTTAGTGTTTAAGGTGGTATGCGGAAGCATCGGTATTGCGTTGCTCACACCTTAACAGGGCGTTAGCTTACTCTCTAAAAATCAGAATCTTATAGCAAGTGTCTAGCTCCGAACTAAACCGAAATATCGTGCTCTGGCAATGTTTTATCTAGTACTCGTCTTGCTCCTATCTAAGCTGTATCGGTTATCGGTTTGATATTAAGGCGGTGCAAATTCAAGCATCGCCTCGCTAGGTGCAAGTGACAAAGTCCTCGCGTGAAATCAGCAATTCAAATGTCAGCTTTTGTATGTGAAGTTCCGTGAGTCTCCACGCTCGGCGGTTTTGGTCTGGTTCAAGGTAATTCAAAGCTCAAACCTGTAAATTCGGCTCAGTCGCATGTCTCAATTTCCTACTGCATGGCGTAGTGGGGTCAGTTTTTGGTATACAATGGCTTGCATGAATTAAGCTAACAAAGCGTTCAAGAGGGACAGTCAACGCGTGGCGACTTTGGCTTAAGTCTTGGTATTTGTGTTTATGGTGGTAAATTGAAGTTTGGTGGTAGCGCGTTGCTGCCCCTTAACGCGGCGTTATACGAATAGAGGGAAATTATGTACAAAAGTAATGATTTTAACTTGGATTCAAAAGAGTTCAGGTTTAAGAAAGACTCATATCCTTTGTCTAAGATAAACAATGTTAGGGTTAAAAAGTTAAGTTTTCTTGATAATTTAGGTCAAGTTTTATTTTGGGTATGTGTTTTTTCAGGGGCAGTTTGGTTAGTTATTCCAAGGTTGGAAGAGGTGCCACAATGGCTACTAGTTTTAGTTCTTAGTCTGACGGTTGTAGGTTTGGTTTTTGCTCTTTTTCGTTGTTCTAAATATGCACTTCAAGTCGAGTTTCGCCACATAGATGAAACGGGCGTTCAATGGGTTAATGTAGCTAAGTCATACTCAAAGTCAGATTGTGAGTTATTTGAACAGCAAGTGTTGGCACTGAAGAAATTCGTATAACAAATTGTTCAAGAGTGATTCGGCACGCGTGGCATTTTTACTATGCGTTGGCTTTAGTGGTTAAGGTGTTATGCGGAACCTTCGGTATTGCGTGCCTCACACCTTAACAAGGCGTTAGGGCTCAGGAGTAAATATGGACAATTTAGGTAACTTCCCCCCTCATTTTTGGAAGCAACTAGAGTGGATTGAAAAGGTAACTAATCCAGTTATTAACATAATTCCTCCTGCTTTAAGTCGGCAGCTTGAGCTGATAGATAAGCTGTTTCCTCCGGGTCTTCGTGATTTATTAAATGATATTGAGAATCAGCAAGATCAACTTAAAGAGGCTATCATCGCGTTAGCTAATAATGGTTGGTTTGTAGGTTTGTCTTTGCCTCTACGAATTCAAAAGCAAGTGCTTGAGAAAATTTCAGAATATCCTGAACAAGTCGATAGCATTTTGTGTGACTATTATGAATCAAACCTCTAAAGCATGGAGCAGACTCTAATTACTGGACAACCAGACCGGAGTTCCGTCATAAGAGATATTTTCGCAGGGCATAAAGCTAAACTTTATTCATTAACAGTCCCTACAGCATTTGCTCAAGTAGATGGTATCTGTGTTTCAAGCGAGTTTCAGGGGCATTTATTCATGCGCCCTCGTGGTAGCGAGTTATCTCAGTTTGGCAAAAACATAATTGAAGCCGATTTATGCGACTACCAAAAGTTACTGTTTAGTCCATTTATGATGAGCTTACCTATAGCATTCAACATGAAAGAACGTGAGAGTTCAGAAGTTAACAAATTAAACAGACATACTGTAATTCATGGTGAGTCAACAGATTACGGAAATAGGGTAAACTCATTAAAGTCGATAGTTTTGCTGTGCTACGTGAGTGAAGCCCTAACAAAGCATTTAAGAGTGATTCCCAACGCTTAGCATTTTTTATTCCATTGTTTGGTTTTGTGTTTACGGTGGTATGGTTAGGGTTTCGTGGTAGCGTTGCTCACACCTTAATGCGGCGTTAAGGCTCTTATATTATTGCGCAATCTTGAGAAAAGCATAATTTACTTGGCTAGTGTTATTGAGCTGGCTAATATGTTGATTTCTAATGTTCTTATTTGTTAAAGGAGTAATGTAAATGAATAGTAGACCAAGCCTGCTAAAAATGAAATAGCATTTGATCAGGTTAATATAAGTGTCAGCGATGTTGGAACTCTTATTGGAGGGAAAGTCAATTACAATATAAATGGGCTAACACCAAGTCAGGGACAGTTTCAAAATGCCTGTGCTATTAGAATGTCATATGCACTGAACAGTGCAGGTTATAAGATACCATTTATGCGTGGAAGCACTGTATCAGGTGGTAAGGGAAACTGGTATATCTACAAAGTGAAAGCTTTGGTTGATTTTCTGCGGAATGAGTTTGGTGAGCCAGATCAGACAATAGAAAACCCTACTGTAGAAAAGCTGTCAAAGTATAGAGGTATTCTAGTTGTTGACGTTGAGTCTTGGAGTGATGCGTCAGGACACGCTACTTTATGGTATGGATCAAGATGTAATGACGAATGTTATTTCCCATTGGCAAAAAAGGCATACTTATGGAAATTAGAAGACTAATATTACTTCTTTTGGTGTTTTGTAATGTTTCGTGGGCTCATAATTTAGACGAAATGTCTGAGGTCGAAAGGTATAAAGCATATGCTTTGTCAATGTGTTTGTCAAATTTCTATCAGAAAGGTGAGCTATATTCAGATGCTATAAAGGCAATGCAGGGGTATAGAGAGTATTCAAATCTACCACTAGAAGCTTTTCATGAACTAATTCCTCTTCTGGAAGGTGCTGATCTTCGTCTTTACTCATCTAAAAAGGGTGGAAAGGTGGAAATTGCTTACTGTATCGATTTTGCTCAATCAAGTAAGCTACTGAGCATATTCAACATTCATAGTGGTGATAATGAAAGTAAGCCTTAACAATGCATTTAAGAGTGATTCCCAACGCTAGCATTTTCAGTGCTGATCGTTGGGTTGTGTGTTTATGGTGGTATGGTTAAGTTTCGTGGTAGCGTTGCTCACACCTTAATGCGGCGTTAGCTTTACTCGGAGGTACAATGGAATTACCAACATTTAAGTATCATCCAGATCCCATTAAAACGGGTGCTTTAGAAGTTACAGATGAAAATTGTGAATGTTGTGGTGTCAGTCGTGGCTACAGGGCAACTTCTACTATTTACTCTGAGCATGACATAGAAACTATTTGTCCCTGGTGTATTTCTGATGGCTCGGCGGCGAAGAAATTCGACGGAGAGTTTGCTGATCCACATCCATTGATGAAAGCTAGACTTGATAAGTCTGTGGTGAAGGAAGTTTGCGAGAGAACTCCAAGCTATATTTCATGGCAGCAAGAAGTGTGGCTATCGCACTGTGGCGATGCTTGTGAATTTCATGGAGATGCAGAGAGGTCTGATCTATTACAGGTAAAAGAAGCTGAATTAGAGGTTTTACTAAACGATCAGCTAATAGGTATTAATGAGTGGCATCAAATAGTCACTTACTATGAAAAAGGTGGAAACCCAGCAATCTACAAGTTCAAGTGTAGATCATGTGGCATATTTACTTATTCGCTGGACTTTGCGTAAAGCTAACAAACTGTTTAAGAGTGATTCGCAACGCGTGGCATTTTTACTATGCGTTGGTTTAAGTGTTTAAGGTGGTATGCGGGAGCATCTGTATTGCGTTGCTCACACCTTAACAGGGCGTTAGCTTTCTTTGGGAGAATGAAATGAGCCAATATTTGATCGAACCAGAAGTTCCAGGAAGCTTGGGTGAAAATACGCTGGTAAATTTCGATTTGCATCCACCGATAATAGAAAAGCTACATTTTCAGTTTGATGGTTGGTTAGGTGATGATTTATTGACTTCATTTCCATGCTTTTTAGTCTCTGAGCGTTTAGTAATGGCCTTACGCTCATCGCAGTTGTCAGGATACAATCTGGAAGTGGCTGAAATATCTACTTCTGACGTATTTGCAGAACTATATCCAGAGTGTACGTTACCTCGTTTTTCGTGGTTCCAAGTCTCTGGAACTATAGATCAAGACGATTTTAGCGTGACAGATACAGGGCTACTCTTAGTTTCTGAAAGGGCAATGGTTTTGTTACAAAGGTATCAACTAAAAAATGCTGAAGTCGTAGAGTACGAAAGCTAACAAAGCATTTAAGAGGGATTCTGGTTTTTTGTTCAAGTTTTTGTTTTATATGAATAAAATAAATTTTGCCCTAGGTTGGGGTGACATTTGGGGTTACACCGGAAAATAACTTTTAAATGTGATTTGTATCACGTTATTTTTGTAGGTGATTCTTGTGGAATGGTCTTGTTCCATGCTCAGCCACTTTAGGTGGGCAGTGGTATTTTGCTGACCGAAACTTGCTTCATCTGGGAACCTACATTTACCACTTCAAGTTCCATGTGTTCTGGGATCTTGATGACTTCAATTTCGATTTTTTTTAAAGTCGTCTTGGGGGCTCTGGGATTGATTGGGATGTTTGTTTGGGGCGTGAAGTTATCTAGGAAAAACCATGTGATTGAGCAATTAGTAGATTGGATCCGGATAATAGTGCTTACCAAACCTTCCTTAACAATATAAGCATGAATATCGCGATCAGTTAATCGCCCACCGGATGAATCCATCGCTCGGGTCATAATATACGGGCGTAACTGCTTACGCTCCCCCTGCGCTAAGAGAAGCTGGTTGATCATTCATGTAATCCTTCAGCCTCCTCAGCTAGGAGTATTTGTACCTATTTGTTCAATCTGCTTCAGCTGATTTCGAGGAGCCTAGTGATTTGGATTCGAGACTGCGCGTCTTTGAAATGTGCTAATGCGAGCAAGCGCATAAACCTGCAAATCACCCGCAGCCCCACAATACATAATCTGCTGAGTTCCTAGTGATGCAATTCTTAGACAACCAAATCCTGTTTGAACTCTACCACAGCAAGTTAGAGCAGGAGAAAGAAGAGTAATGATATTTGAAGAACTAAGGTATAAAAGCGATAAACAAACCGAGCAAGACGCAGTTCAATCAGTACGCAATGGGAACTGAACTGGTGGTTAGTGTTGTTTAAGATCCACAAAACCTAGGCTAACACTTGAGAAAAGTGATCAAAATACAGCTGATTCGTCGAACGCATTTTCGACCGCGTCTATGGTTGGAGTAAAGGAGCCGGATGAAGTCACTAAAGACTGGTTTGTTTCCCCCCGACTTCATGACCTTACACCATAGTAGCGAATTGGGAATTTTGACAAATGACAAACCAAGATAGAATTGAGTAGTTTTCCACTATTTGCAGTATTTTTTTTCTAGAGAGCAGGCTGTTTCACGATCCTTATAAGCCTGCTCCGACTTCCCTAGATGGTCAGCTGCGATAGCACGAACATCAAAGTATACGGCTTTAGTCGGATCGAGTGCAATCGCCTTATTCAAATCAGCAAGAGAGGCATTATAGCGTTCTATAAGCCCTAAACCATATCCACGGGAAGCAAATAAGTTTGCCATTGTGATCTTGTCCTCGCTTCCGTCTTCTTTGATTGCTCCCAGATCGATCAGGTATCCACAAGCGCTGATTGATCTGATACCCGAGTGTATCCCAATAGGAAGGAGCGGACTCTGGGTTAGCTCTCTGAACCCGTTTGATGAGATCGGAAAGTAGTGCTTTAACTTGCCTGCAATTCGCTTGCCCCTTACAGAACAGTCCTGGTGGAATAAGTCCTCGTCGCGTTTCCTCTCCTGAAGCCTGATAGCTAAAAATGCCATCGTCAATACAATCGCGCCATCCTATTTTCTCTTTATCCTTAGTGTAGCCAAACTGAAGAATGGCTCCTTCACCTACAGAAATTGTTGAAGTCGGTTCAATAATATCAAGTGAGAATGGGTCTGCTTTTAAAAGATCGACCATTAGGTTTGAAACATTCCATTGTCGCAGGTCTTTCGGACATCCTTTAATAAGGCGCTCTCCTTTCGTAACAGGATGGAGGTCACTTTGAGGGCCATCGCTGACGCAAGTCACGTTAACGATCTGAAGATGACCTGATAGGGCGGGACGCAATGTCGCAGGGCTGGCTTTATATTCTATACGGTTCTTACCATACATGATCCACTTGCCACCACGTACAAGTTCTTTGATTTGGTGCAACAATGCTCGCTCTCCTTTTGCCTCCAGACGCGGTTTGAGGCGGTTGGAGGCAGAGATTCCCGATTGGTCGGCTAACGTAGGAATTCTGACCAGTTTTGACCTGAATTGTTTGAAGTCCTCTGGAGATTTTTCTTTAAATTCGATGAAACTGATATTTGCCTCATCCAGTTTTCCAGAATCTGCAAGCACGAGAATGAGAGCCTTGCGTGCTTCAACATTACTTGGTGCTATCGCAATCAATCTCCGGTAGTCCGTGATCGCTTCAGGAAATTGTCCAGCTTTTGTCAGAACTTGTGCACGATAAAGGAGATGACGATTATAGCTGTCACTTCCGGTATCTGACATTGAAAGAGCAGTTGTGTAGTCGGTTATTGATGAAGTTAAATTGCCTATACTGGCGTAACTGCTGGCGCGGTTGGCATAAAGCGCAGCCGATGGGATGACTCGGATAGCTTGGGTGTAATCTGAAATAGCGTCGTCATGTTTCCCTGCAAATGTGAATGCCATGCCTCGGTCAAAATGGGCACTAGCGCGTTCGTAATCGTTACGAGCGAGTATTAGGAATTTGCTTCGAACTTTTGCTGATTCATCGAACTTACTATTTGCGGAATAAGCTTGGGCGATGGTATCGAGTAAAACAACATTATTGGGCTGTTGGATTAGATCATAATTCGCGGCTTTGATGATGAGATCAGGGCAGTAAAACATCGCACCGGGATTTTCGGTGAGCTTATTGAGTTGTGGCAGCAATCTGAAGCCTCCTCTCACTGATTCAGTTTTGTTGACATCTGCGCTTCGAGCGTCGGAATATTTCTGGTGTCAGTTCAACGGCTTCGCACATGGCGGGAATGTCTAGCAGCGTGATATGACTTTCGCACTCAGTAATAAAACCATCGTTTTTCAGTTTTTTGAACGTTCTAGAAAGCGTCTCTGGCGTCATACCTAGCTGTGTTGCAAGCAGCTTTTTCGTCACGGGTAACGTAATTTTCCCTTCGCTTCTCGATTGAGCGCGATAGAAGTCAGCCAGCTTCATCACCAGTCTTTGATTCGCGTTTACTTGCGTCAAAATGTTCACGGTATCCATCAGCTGGTGGATGCGATTTGTCATGTAGTTCATTACTTTTAATGAAGTTTGTGGAGATTGAGTAAACACCGCTAACACATCTTGGTAGTGGAAAACAGACAGCTCGGTGTCCTGAACGACGCGGGCACTCATCGGATAGGTCCTTGGGGACATAAACATCGCCATTTCCGCAATCATTTCTCCCGCCATGAATACTCGAAACAGCTTTTCGTCGCCGTTTGGCATCAAACGAAACAATGAAACTTTTCCTCTCTCTACCAAATACATTTTTTCCGCAGGTTCGCCACGTTCAAACAGTTGATGCCCTGCATCGCAATGCAAAGGCGAGCGTTTTGAGAAGAGTTGTGTTTTTTCTTCTTCGTTAAGGAGCGAAACAATAGAGCCGGGCACGCTGTTTTCCTTAGCTTGATAATTATCAAGCAGCAAATTCGGACTTGGAGGATAAGATACAAATAATAATCATTATTGATTAATGTGCCAACTTATCCAACCTGAGAAAGGAGAACAGTTATGGACGGTATTAGCCACGTATTTCGATGGGTTGCCTTGTGCGGTCTGGTCGTTCTTTTTGTTCCCGTCGCCATCTTTGCTTAGGAGTCATTATGTCTAAACGATTAGCCATGCCTAATGAAGGGCGAGAAGTGACAAAAACACCGGGACACTGGGTACTCGCTCAACTGGGTAAGAAAGTGCTGCGTCCTGGTGGCAAAGAGCTGACACAAAAAATGTTGCAAGGGTTGGCAATTACCCGTGATGACCGCGTTGTCGAATTCGCGCCCGGTATGGGTTACACCGCACGTTTGTGCTTGGAAAAATCCCCAGCAAGCTACACCGCTATCGAACAAAATCAGCAGGCAGCCGAGATTGTTCGCTCTTACTTACAGGGTTCAAACCAACGTTGTCATGTCAGGAATGCACAAGAGACAGGGTTAGAGCCGGAATGCGCTTCTGTGGTTTACGGCGAAGCCATGCTGACGATGCAATCTGATGCGCGTAAAAACGAAATTATTGCCGAGGCTGCTCGAATCCTCGCGACTCATGGGCGTTACGGTATCCATGAGTTGTGCATTACGCCAGATACAATCGATGAAGATAAAAAGCGCGCGATTCAAAGAGAAGTTTCCGAGACCATTCAACACCCCGCCAAACCCATCACACCGGCTGAGTGGAAAGCTCTGATGGAAGAGAATGGCTTGGTCGTTGAATTTGAAGCCGTTGCTCCAATGCATTTACTCGAACCAAAACGTGTTATCGCCGATGAAGGCTTGAGTGGGTTCTTAAAAATCGTGAAAAACGTACTGACTAAACCGCAAGCGAGAAAGCGTGTGTTAGGCATGCGTAAGATTTTCCGCAAACACGAAAAGAACCTATCTGCGATAACGCTTGTCGCAAGAAAGAAGGAAAACTAAATCATGTTTGAATACACCTTGTATGAAGATCTCGCCAGCGAAGTGGATATCCCCAAAGCGGGCATTACGAGTTGTCCTATGTACAAAAGTGAGCGTTTGCGAGGCGTTATCTTCGGTTTCGCCGAAGGTGAAGAAATGAGCGAACATACTGCAGCAGTGTCAGCGATTGCACAAATACTCGAAGGAGAATGTACGTTCACGTTAGAAGAAGAGGCGAAGGAACTAAAAGCTGGCGCTTGGTTGTTGATGGACGCGCATTTGCCTCACAGCATTATCGCGAAAACGCCATTGAAGCTGATGCTGTACCTGTTGCGCGAGCCTAAGTAACACGTAGTATTGAAATACAAATCAATGTAAATTCAGCCCCAACCAAGTGTTGGGGCTTTTGCGTTTATTGCTGGCGGTACTTATCTGACGAAGTTCTGCAATCCTGCCACGCTGGCAAAGTTATAGAGAATAAAACCCGATGCCACCATGGTGACTGCTAACACGAGGTTAAGCGTATTGCTCAAGTTGGCATTGGGTTTGGCGCTGTGATTTTTCATTTGGCGTTGAATCGTTAAAGCGTTGAACACCAATATCGAGTTGGTCATTGCCGTTCCTAAAGCCATCACGAATGTCGCGACCATGCCCCACATTAAGCTGCCTAGCATGTTAGAGAGAAACAGAACCAACACCGCACCAGTACAAGGGCGGAAGCCGATGAGTAGCAGTGCTTTCCATGAAATATTGTCATTAGAACCTGCGGAATCATCATCTTCTTGAGATCGTGTTTGCTTGATGCGGCGCTTGACCACCGACGCAAACTCTTTCAGCGCCAATAAAACAATAAACACCGCACAACCTTGCGTCAGCAGACGAACATTATCGGAAAGGCTGAAAGCAAACTGCTCTGCAATCTTGGCAGTAATCACGAAAAGAATGCACGCGCTCGCGGCTTGTAGGGCGGCAATAATCGCCATTAACACAAGTGCTTGTCGGCGACGGTAGCCATGAATCAAGCTCATTGACGTCACTGCCGTTTTACCGTGTCCAGGGGCAACCGAATGCAGTAAACCATACAGAAAGCTGAAGCCCAACAAGTACAACAGTTGCCCTTGGCTGATGAGCATCAGGTATTCACTGATATACCGTAGTTAATCATTTTAGCTTTGTGAAGAAAAAAATGGATTCCTTTGGAATCCATTGAGTTGACTAATTGCGATTCTTTATTTTGTCTTTGGTAGGGAGTAATACTATTCTCTATACATGCCGTACACACAAGTCACGATGTACTTAATAAACGTTACGAAAAAAGCAGATTTATCTGCCTTAATAGACAATACATCCTTAAGTTACTATATAACAATAACATCGGAGCACTTTGTGTTGTTAGAATTGGTAATCAGCCACAAGACCGAATGTACGAGGTCCGCCCATTTCGATAAGATCATTCTTATGGCGAAGAACGTAATCTTCATCTGTTGCATTCTTAATGTAGGCCCGAATGGTGAGATCATTCATGGCATAACCTGCATTGAGATTCAATATGGTGTAGTCGCCTGCTGACGTACTTCGGGTGTTGGCGAGATCTGTAAAGTAATCCGTTACGTGATTAACACGAGCACCAAAGAAAATGCCCGAATCTAGCTGTTGGGTGAAGCCAAGACCAGCCGACACTTCAGGTGCATAGCTGAACTCATTCCCATTTAAGTTTTCAACAGTACCGCTTGGTCCTTCGGTGATTTCTGTTTTTAACAAGCCTACAAATGCGAATACGTCCAGACCTGAGTCAAACCAGTAATTGGTTTCAACTTCAGTACCGTATGTTTTTCCTTTAGGGATGTTTGCTATGTAATTGTCGAAACGATTTCCACTGTCACCATACACGACCGTTTGATAGTTTTCATAGTCGTTGTAGAAGACATTTGCAGTCAAACCAAGTCTATTTTCAAGGAAAGTTGAACGGGAACTTAGCTCATAAGTCCAGACTTCTTCCTGCTCAAACACAAAGACCTGTTGTTGGTACTCGTTGTATCCAAGTCCACCAGCGTTGTATCCTTTACGAGCAGTAAGTCCAAGCATTGAATTGTCTGATACATTTAAAGTTACACCGACTTTTGGTAGCAAAATACCGTTACTTTCATCAGCATTGAAATCGAGTGGGAACCTTGCGTGGTCAAAATCACGCTTCAGCTCATCTTTTTCGTAACGAGCGCCAAGTAGCAAGCCCCAACGGTTATTGAGCTGGACTTTTGAATCGAAGTAAATTGAGTTGGTCAGAACTTTATCTTTACGCTTCATCGAGTCTGTTTGCGTATCCTGATCTTTGTAAAAACTGCTTACCCCGACAATGGCATTGTATTTGTCATCTAACGAGTTATAAGATAGCTTCGCTTCTGCGGTGTAGTTTTTTTCATCAACATCACCCCACCAGTCCGTACGAGGATAAGCTTTGAATTTCGTATTATAGTCTCGGCGCGCAAGCAATACATCAAGGGTTAATTCATCATTGATTAAGTAATTTATGTCAAAATTTGCATTCCAGCTTTCGGTTGTTTGACGTCGAGTACCGTTTTCATCAATGTATTCAAACTTACCTTTTTCAGAAACCAGATTTGTATATTGACCTTCTTCATTACGGCTAGCCAATGTTAGTTTTAGCGTAAGCTTATCGTTAGACATCGGTTTGAATAACAGCTTACCTCTCACATTATAGGATTCAACTTCAGAAGGGTCCCATGGATATTGGTCATTATCGGGCAGCGAGTAATCAATTGGTGTATTACCCTTTGTGCCCTCGGCGGCTAATCGAAATGCGAGCTTTTCAGACACGATTGGGGCAGAAACAACACCAGCTAAGTGATATTTGTCATCTTCGTTTTCGTAGCCACCACGAACTTTACTTTCAAAGTGGAACGTTGGATCTTTGGTTTTGATGACCACCGCGCCGCCAATACTATTTCGGCCTTGGTTGGTTGATTGAGGGCCTTTATAAATCTCTACTTGTTCTGTATCCCACAATCCGGCTTTACCAAAGGCTTCACCAGTCCATGACTCTGACACGCCATCAACGGTTGTATTCACCCTTGGTGTCGCTCCTGTCATGAAGGAAAGGAAGCCTTCACCAGGCCCACGACCATCGACACCTCGAATATGTGGAATACCAGAAGGGGCATTCAGTACATTCGGGACGCGATCGAGTAGATCGTAGTATGTTTGATCTTCGCCATTGTCTGCTTCATCAGTAAAAACGGTGACTGAGCTTGTGTTCTCAGCAAGTGTACCACCGAGTTTTTCACCAAGTACCACAATGGTTTCTAGGGTTGTTAGGGTTTCTTGGCCTTTCTTAGTATTGCTGTTGTCCACTTGCTCTGCTGAAAGAGTGGTGCTGGCTCCAAGGCAAATTACACCAATGAGCATGGCAAGTTTAGTCTTGCCAGTATTAGTGATGGTGATGCCACTGTTTAAATCCATGGGCTTCATGACCTGAGTATTCCTTAATAAAAAAAGAAGAAAACATTTGATGTTGTAACAACATTTATGTAAAAAAGTGTTGCGGCAATAATACTAATGATAATTATTATTATTTACAACAATGATGATATAAGTTTGTGCTATCTCATTACTAGAAGATATGCATGAAGTATCGACGTACAAGTTGGATTTGTGATGGATATAAAGGCTTTTCGAATAATAGAAAATAAGAATATCAATAGTGTTTTAAGTGGTTTGCTTGAAGATAATGAAGAAGTAGGAGCCCCATGTTGGTGGAACGAGGTGCAGACAAAAGGAACACCTTTTATCCTTTCCCAAGATAATACAAGCGTTGAGCTGCTATTTCTTTGGCGAAACACGGATGACAGTGTTAAGGAAATATACATTGATATCAATGGTATTACTGATCATCACAGCTTTGATATGGCAAGGCTTACTCATGTCAAAGGAACGGATGTTTGGTTTTATAAGGCAAGGGTAAACAGTACGTGGCGTGGGAGCTACACGTTTATTCCAGTGACACATGAACGCGTCCAACCAGCGTACCACGGAACATACCAAGAGAAACGCACCAAGCATCGGGAGTGGTTGAGAACCATTTTTCCTCTTAGTGTTCGCGATGATTTAAGTAAAAACAATTTGTCAGCCTGCGAATGGGGACGTTCGAAAACGCCGCTATCTATGCCAAAGGCAGTATCGCAAAGTGCTTGGTCAAGGTTCGATACAAAAAATGGCAATGTTCAGGCAGGAGCGGGCATGCAGCTGGCTTGGACTAGCCAGTGTTTAGGTAATGAGCGCTATGTTTGGTTGTATTCGACAGCCAGCGCTGACCAAATGGCTGAACTGCCATTGGTTTTAGTCTTAGATGGTCAATTTTGGTCTCAATCCATGCCTCTGTTCAGTGCGCTGACCGATGCGACGAGCAGCGGTCAGCTTCCACCTGCCTTGTATGTCTTCATTGATGAAATCAATGGAGCGCTGCGTAGTGAAGAATTCAGTTGCAACCCTTTGTTTTGGCAGGCTATCACTCAAGAACTGCTGCCGTTGGTTGGTCATTATTTCCCAATTACTAATGAGGCTAATCGTACGGCTGTTGTTGGGCAAAGCCTTGGTGGTTTGAGTGCGATGTATGCCGGATTGAACCATCCGGACCGTTTTGGTGCGGTTGTTTGTCAGTCGGGTTCATTCTGGTGGCCTGATTTTTCGTTAGTGAAGCCACCTAGTGAATATTCTCCTCTTCAAACAAGCGAACCTTTAACTCAAATGAGTCAATTGGTTCATTCTGGCCTTGGTTCTAACGTAAAGCTAAGTGTTTTTATGGAAGTTGGGTTAGGGGAAGACATCATGGTGGACTTGAGCCAAGACCTATACCAGCAACTTAAGCAACAAAACCATCGGTTATCGTTTCGCACCTTTGATGGTGGACATGAACGCCTGTGTTGGCGCGGAGGCATCATTGATGGGTTGTCATATGTTTTTAATTTTGAATCCTGATTTTTCTATGATTGGAGTTAACTATGTCTGAGAAATACATTAATCCTTTTGACGAACCTGAAAACCAGTTCTTTGTGCTGATTAATCACAACAATCAATATAGTTTATGGCCTGAGTTCAAAGGGATCCCTCCTGGCTGGAAAAGCACATTTGGTCCGTCACTAAAGCAAGACTGCATTGATTATATCGAAGCGAATTGGCACGACATTCGTGTGTAAAAAACAAACAAATAGCCACGACGATAATAATTAAATTTCTAAGGAATAAACCAATGCGCACTCAACAAGTGCAAGATAATTTATGGCCTCTATTGGGCACACAACAAGGAATTTGGTTCGCTCAGCAAGTGATGCCAAACCCTGAAGAATTCAACGTCGCACATTATGTAGAAATTGAAGGTCAAGTTGATACGTCGGTTTTTAGGCAGGCAGTGGCCAAAGGGCTTAACACTGCAGATTCATTACATTGTCGTTATGTAGAAGTCGAAGGCGTAATCAAACAGCAATTTCTAGCCGGAACGGCTTTAGAAGATGTTCTGGAGGTTTTCGATTTTTCCCATTTAGAGCAGCCAAAAAATGCTGCATTGGAATGGATGGAAAAAGATCTGCAAACAGCCATTGATATTCAAGGCAATGTAAGACGCTACCGTCACTGTCTAATTCAAATTGGCTCCAAGCAAGCACCAAAGTGGCTTTGGTACCAGCGTTATCACCATATTGATGTTGATGGATTCAGTTTTAACGCAATTAGCCAAAATATCACCCGTCACTACAATCACATGACACTCGGAACGTCCGAGCCTGAAGGTTTTACACCAATGGCCAAGGTAGTCGCGGAACATGGTCAATTTATCGAATCAGAGCAATACGACAAAGCACGATATTTTTGGAAGGAGGCCGGAAGGTCGTTGCCCGCTCCGCCTTCTTTAACCACAGGTGGAACCGATAAGGCACGTTTTGGTGTTGTTAAGCAGCACATTAGTCTTCGTGGTGGCGATTGGCTACATGCGCAAGGCAATAATGTACTGCCTTCAGAGCTCGCAATGGCTCTTGTGTTTGCGTATTTACATTTACACAGTGGCAATGACGACGTCTGTGTCGGCTTCCCGTTTATGCGCCGAATGGGCAGTTCGGCAATGAGTGCCTCTGGTGCGGTTGTGAATGTACTACCTTTGGCATTTTCTGTTGATAAAACTATGAGTATTACTGATGTCGCTCGGGTGATGAATAAAGCCATCAGACAAGCTCGTCGTTACCAAATGTATGATGCAGAGCAAATCTCGCGTGATTTAGGCAAAGTAGGGCAACCCTTGTACGGACCAATGCTCAACTTCAAGCCATTTGAAGATGAACTGCATGTTGGTAGCAATAAATCGAAAACGAATATCTTATCTGCAGGTCCGATCGATGATATTGAATTTTCTCCTGCATTAAGTAACAGCAAGCTCGAGATTGAGATCACAGCCAATGCGCAAAAGTATAATACCCAATCATTAACGATTCATGCTAATCGATTTGCCAACATGGTAGAGCAAATCGCGCAAACCCCATCCATTACACTCGCTGAAATTGCACTTGTTCCTCAAAGTGAACAGCAAAGTATTGATGATTGGTCTGTTGGCAATCGATGGCAAGATCCGTATCAAGATAAGTCTGTTCTTGATGTTTTGGAACGCAATGCTGCACAAACACCAGATGAAACTGCGCTCGTTTATAAGCAACAAAAATGGAGCTTTCAGTCACTGCGTGAAGCCATTGAGCAGCGCGCTGCTCAGTTGCGTACTTTGGGTATAAAACAAAAGCATGTTGTAGGCGTGGCATTGCCTCGAAGTCCAGAAACCGTGGTTACTATGCTGGCTATCATGCGCTGTGGTGGGGCTTACTTGCCAATAGATCTTGATTATCCCCAAGAGCGTATAGAGACTATCCTTGAACAGGCTCAACCTCAAACAGTTATTGTTGAAGATAGAGAAAACCTGTCATGGGGGGAATTAGCAAACTGCACAACACTTGCTGAATTAACCGCTCAACAGATTTCAACCCCAGAACAGATTGATATCTCCAAGCATGATGTCGCCTATATCGTATTTACCTCAGGCTCAACAGGTAAGCCGAAAGGTGTTATGAACACACATGGCGCGTTACTTAATTTACTTCATTCTCATCAAAACTCTATCTTTGGGAAGGCGATATCAAGCCTAGCGACAAATCGTTCAACTGAGCCGGAAAAGATTACGGTCAGGGCCTCACATACGACTTCATTTTCATTTGATGCTTCTTGGGAACAAGTTATTTGGATGCTATGCGGGCACACGCTTTATCTTTACGATGATGATCAGCGCAAAGATGCCTATGAATTAGTTAAATGTGTAGAAAACGACCGCATCGATGCAATGGACTTACCCCCATCGCTGTTTAATCAGATGCTTGATAGTGGGCTTATGGAGCAGGTTTATACTCCGACTCTGGTTCTCATCGGCAGTGAAGCGATACCAGAAAAACTGTGGGAGCGGGTGGGGAATTACCCTCAATTGTTGGTAGAGAACTTCTATGGCCCAACAGAATTTACCGTAGATGCCGTGAGTGCTCCTCTAAATGCAGATACCACCCCTGTGATTGGCCGTCCGATACTCAACGCTAAAGCCTATGTTTTGAACAATGCATTGCAAGAAGTGCCTGTCGGCGTAGCCGGTGAGTTATACCTTGCAGGTGCAGGGCTGGCGAAAGGCTATTTGAATCAACCGGGAATGACAGCAGATCGATTTGTTGCCAATCCATTTGAGCACGGTCAGATAATGTACCGTACGGGTGACTTAGTAAAATGGCGCGAGAATGGGCAGTTAGACTTTATTGGTCGAACGGATGATCAAGTCAAAATTCGTGGTTTCCGTATCGAACTTGGGGACGTAGAAAGCGCAATCAACAATATCCCAGATGTGGATTCATCCGTGGTGATTGCAGAACGTTTTGGAGATTCACACCGTTTAATTGCGTATTGCACATTAGTCAGTCATGCGAAGGGGCATACCTCTGAGCAGCAATTACTCGATGAAATGAGTCAGGCATTACCAGAATACATGGTTCCGGCAGGTTTGATGATCCTTGACGCGTTTGCGTTAAACGTCAACGGGAAAATCGACAGAAAGTCATTACCAAACATTGATCTTACCAATCGCGAAGAAGTGATAGCTCCGGTTACAGCAGAAGAAGTTGCTCTATGTAGTGCCATTGCAGAATTGCTTGGTGTTGCTGATGTTGGCATTTCAGATGATTTCTTTAACCTCGGTGGGGATAGTATCTCCGCAATGGGGCTTGGCACCATTTTGCGTAAAGTTGGCTTCGAACTCCGCCCCAAAGAAATCTTTGCCGCCCGTAGAGTCGGTGATATGGCAAAAGTGATGAAGCTACTTAACCAGCAAGAGCATGTGGCGCAAGAAGGGCAAATAAAGCCGTTGCCAATGTGGCGATGGTTTGAAGATACCTTCTCGGAGGACACCAACTATGTTCAAAGTGTCTTTGTCGAAATCGAAGCTGATGTTACGTTGAGTGCGCTACAACGAGCGCTGGTGAAACTGGTATCGATGAATTCGGTGTGTCGCTTAATAAAGAAAGAATCGCAATATTATATCGAATCGATAGATCAACTTGATGTCGCATCGTGGGTGGAGCATCTAACAGTAGGCGAGCTAAAACATGCCGATATTGATGCCATATTTGATCAGTATGGTAAGACAATGAGCTTGGCTAATGGTCAGTTATTACGGTTAGTGATGTTAAGTGATAGTAAAGGGCAATGTGGCCTGATGATCTTAGCCCATCACTTGTTGATTGATGGTGTCTCTTGGCGTGTGTTATTGCCTCAGCTTAAATCACTAACTCGCGCGGAAGTTTCCGGTCATGACATCGTTATTCCAAATGAAGTCACGGGTATTAATACCTGGTCTCATGCGCTGCACAATTATTTGGATGTTGCTGCTCAGCAAATGGCGGATTGGCGAGTACGAGAAAGTCGTCCTGTCATACCGTTCAAACCTGCGCAAGAGGATTGCCGAGTTAAGCATTGCCGAAATAAACTGGCAGCTGCTACCACAGAGCGTGTGCTTGAGTTCGGTCAACTGTCAGAGTCGATTGATATTGAAGAAATCTTACTTTCATCCGTAAGTGCAGCCATTGCTAATGTGTTTGGCAACGAGGCGATTAAATTCAATCTTGAATCTCATGGGCGGGAAGAGTTTGACTCGTCCATCAACCTAAGCCAAACCATGGGTTGGTTTACCACAGAGTATCCTTTGGTTGTGGCGTTGCCGGAATCAGGGACAACGGTTGACTTGCTGCGTGAGGTAAAACAAGCCAAACGGAGTATCAAGGATAAAGGGTTGGGGTATATGGCCTTGCTCCATCTTGATAATCCGCATCGTAACGAGTTAAAAGGATTAGCAAGTCGTTATAAGTCGTCGGTACTCTTTAACTATTTGGGCCGATTTGAGCAATCGTCAGAGAAATGGTCGCCGCAAAGTCGAGCTGGAAAATTTGCTGATACCTTTGCTGTTCTGTTAGACAGTGAACAAGCACTACAGCACGATCTCGAACTGAATATCTTTGTCGATGAAAATGCAGCGGCGCCCGCATTTGCATTGAACTGGTCATGGAACGAATTCCAGTTTAGCCAAAATGAAATCGATGTTATTAGTGACAAAATTGAAGAGAATCTGAATTCTATTGCTGATTGGCTTTCTTCGAGAACAAGGTTGGCTGAAGAGCTAAAAGTGCCAGCAGAATTGACGGTTGCCGGTATTTCATTGCCACAAGCTTCAAGTCTTGAAAAGCGATATGGGGAGCTTTCAGATGTGCTTCCTGCCTTGCCTTTACAAGAAGGGTTGTTATTCCAGTCGCAACTGGGTGATGAGAACAGCAATTACAATTCAACAACGCGCTTAACCTTTAATGGTGAGATCAATATTGAACATGTTAAGCGTGCTCTTAATGTGGTGATAAGCCGTCATCCTCAATTAAAAGCTAAGTTTGATAGCGATATGTTGGGTAAAGCCGTTCAGCTTATTCCCAAGGTGCTCGGTGAGTGGCCAATCGAAAGTCATAGCATTACTTCGATGGAAGAAAGCGAGCAGCAAGCGTATCTGACTCGTTTTGAGAAAAGTGAACTGACGCGCCAGTTTGATCTCAGCAACCCTGAACAATCACTATTAAATGCGAGTGTGATTTATCATGGTGATAACCAAAGTACTTTGTACATCTCAGCTCATCACTTGGTGGTTGATGGTTGGTCGACGCCGATCTTGTTGAGAGATTTCCTAGCGGCATATGCATGTGGTGCTGATGTCTTAACGCCGATTAGTGCAAGTTATGCCAGTGTTGTTGAGCAGCTTACGGGAAGAGATAAAAAAGCCGCTCAGCAACGATGGGTGGATGTGTTACAGGGCGTGAACCCAGCCATTGCATTTGAAGATATCCCCGTCACAGATAAGCTCAACGAGCTCGAACTGTTTATCCCAGAAGACAAGACTCGAGCGATCAATCAGCTACTTCGCCACTATGGCCTTACCATGAACTCATTAATGCAAGGTGTTTGGTCGAGCATTCTTGGCAGCATGATGGGCAGAGAAGATGTGGTTTTTGGTACGCCGATATCTGGTCGCTTTGGTCATGTGGAAGGGATTGATGAACATATTGGTTTGTTCAGCAATACCATTCCGGTAAGGATGAAACTCAAACCAGAGCTAAGTTTGCTTGAGCAGCTAAAAGCGCATCAAGAAATTCAGATTCAACTACTAGAGCATGATGAGCTTGGTTTGGGGGAAATTCAGCAATTGGCTGGCGGCGAAACGCTATTTGATACGCTGCTGGTGGTTGAAAATTATCCAGATCATTCAGATTGGTTTAACAAAGACTATGCTGGAGCGCAGCTGTGCGATATTCATAACCGTGGCTACACTCATTACCCATTAACGATCTTAGTGTTACCCGGTGAGCAGATCCATATTCTGTTTGAATACCGCGATACAGCGGGTGTCGCTGAGCAAATAATGCAGCGCCTTGAACAAGTGTTAGATGCGATTATCGCGTCACCAGAGGCAAGCTTGACCCAGTTAGATTTACGTCTTGCTGATGAAGTTGAGTTACAGCTGCGTGTCAACCAGACCAAAGTTGCGTTACCAGAGCAAACCTTGCGTTCGTTGATGGTGCAACAAGCTGAGAAAACGCCCGAAAAATTTGCTTTGATTGATGAAGAACGAAGTTTCACTTATCGCGAAATGAGAGGGCAGGTAAAAGCGATAGCGGAGTTACTTTGGCAGCATAATGTGAGTGTTGGCGATATTGTTGCCGTTGCTTTGCCAAGAAGTACGAAGTTAAGTCTTGCGTTCAATAGTATTATTGAATGTGGGGCCGCTTACTTACCGCTTGATGTGGGTTATCCAGACGAAAGGTTGGCGTACATGGTCAATGATGCGAAACCTAAGCTGATCATCACGACATCTGAGCACCAAGCGCGCTTTTCTGCATTCGGAGAGTTGTTGATTTTGGATGACCTTCCTGAGCCAGTGGCTTCCACGCTGACTGAAGAGAAGGATGGACTTGCGCCTTATCATGGGGCCTACATCATCTATACCTCTGGCTCGACAGGGAATCCGAAAGGCGTGTTAGTTTCGCATCAGGCTATCGTAAACCGCCTGAAATGGATGCAGCATGAATACACACTCAATGCGCAAGATGTGGTCTTGCAAAAAACGCCATGCAGTTTTGATGTTTCCGTCTGGGAGTTCTTCTGGCCGCTGATTGAAGGTGCGAGCTTGGTCATGGCACCACCGGAATCGCATAAAGATCCGGAGTGGTTAATGCAGATCATCAATGACTACAAAGTGACAACCATGCACTTTGTACCGTCTATGCTTGCTGCGTTTATGGCATCGATAGAAAACAGTCATGAACAAGGTGAGCGTGTCGCTCGAAGTTTGCAGCGTGTTTTCTGTTCTGGTGAGGCATTATCGAAAGAACTGTCTAATCAATATGCACGCTGGATAGAGGCGCCATTACACAACTTATATGGTCCAACTGAGGCGGCGGTTGATGTGACGTATTGTCCGGCTTTTGGTTCTGCTTTAGCTGAAAGCTTAGGGACGAGTGTGCCGATCGGTCTACCCGTGTGGAATACGCAGGTGTATGTGCTAGATAGCTTCCTGAGAGAAACGCCAGTGGGTGTTCCCGGTGAGTTGTATTTAGCTGGTGATCAATTGGCTATCGGTTACTTGAACCGCAGTGGACTAACGGCAGACAGGTTTATTACGAATCCGTTCTCGAGTGGAGATCGTATGTACCGTACTGGGGATGTTGTTCGTTGGCTGCCCTCTGGAAAAATCGAATACCTTGGTCGAAGTGATGATCAATTAAAAATTCGTGGTCAACGGATTGAACTGGGAGAAATCGAAACTGCGCTTCAATCGCTTGCAGGTGTTAAGCAGGCCCTTGTCTGTGCAAAATCCTTGAGTAATGAAAAGGCTATGGCGGGTGCGGATGATCGCCAGCTTGTGGGTTATGTGATCCTCAATGATGGTGTCGAAACGGAGAGCGAAACTCTGCGCAACAAACTGGCAGAGCATTTGCCAGCGCACATGGTTCCTGTTGCCATTATCCTGATGGAAGAATACCCGTTAAGTGCCAACGGCAAACTTGATCGCAAAGCATTGCCTCTCCCGAGTGACGTTGTCACTGGGTCTGGGCGAACAGCACGACCAGGGATGGAAACGCAACTTGTGAGCATATTTGCTGATGTGTTAGGGCTGGATACTCTGTCTGCAGAAGATGATTTCTTTGCCTTAGGTGGTCACTCATTAATGGCAATGAAGCTGGCAGCAGATATTCGCCGAATTCTTAATGTTCCTGTGACCATTGGTCAAATTATGGTGAATCCAACACCAGAGAAACTGACGGCATTATTGTTAGATGATGAAGCGCTAAACGATCCAACTCTTGCTGGCTTTGGTGAAGTTCTGCCAATAAGAGCGGGATCTGGTCCTGCGCTCTTCTGCATCAATTCCGCCTCTGGTTTCGCGTGGCAATATACAGGTTTACCTAAATATCTGGATGGTCATTATCCAGTGTTTGGCCTGCAATCACCACGTCCAAATGGTGCCATCTCTGCGGGGCGAGATATGGAAGATGCTTGTGATATTCATATGAAAGCATTGAAGCAATTACAGCCTGAAGGACCATACCATTTACTAGGCTATTCCTTTGGTGGAACAGTAGCTCAAGCATTGGCATCTAAACTGCAACGTCAAGGTGAAGAAGTTGCATTCCTAGGCTTGCTAGATACTTATCCACCTGAAGGTCAAGATTGGGAAGGGCCAATGAATGAAGAGGCGCAAGACGAGATCGAAAGAGAAAAGGATTTGTTCTTAGCAGCAAATGACATCACAGATGATGAGTTGGACAAGCAACGTATGGCGATGTTTAAAGATATTACCTCGAACTATGAAGATGCTGTCCGGCTATTATCTAGTGCAAAATCATCACTTTATGATGGTGAAGTGAACTTATTTGTGGCTCAACGTACCTTACCGGAGGGGTATGACATTGATGCGCATTGGAAGCCATTTATCACCAGCTTGCACAAGCATTATTTTGAGTGTTCACACGAAGATATTATCGCGCCTGAAAACGTTGGTGATGTTGGGGAGCAGCTAAATATGTTGCTTAGTGGGCTCCCAAGCTTGAAATAACAAAAATAAAACCGGCGAAATCGCCGGTTTTTTATTGGTGTTAATTCTTTATGTGAAACGCATGATATCGTCAGAAACGCTAATCGACTCTAGAATCTCGAGGAATGATCATTGGCGTCTTGGTGAGAGGGTCGGGCATTACTAAACAACGTAACCCATATACGTGTTGGATCAGTGTTTCTGTGATCACCGTATTGGGTGTCCCTTCTGCAATGACTTGTCCTGAATTCATCACGATTATGTGATCAGCATAACGACATGCATGATTGAGATCGTGCAGCACCGCAACGATGGTTGAACTGTTTTGCCGATTCAGTTTCCTGAATAGATCCAATAATTCGATTTGATGTGCAATGTCTAAATAAGTTGTCGGTTCATCTAACAACAAATAAGGTGTTTTTTGCGCCAGAACCATAGCAACCCAAACACGTTGTCGCTGTCCTCCGGATAATGCTTCAACGTTTTGGCCTAGTAATGGCTCAACCTGAGTTGCCTCTATTGCCTGTTGTACGGCCTGTTCGTCAGCTTGTGTCCAGCGTTTCAAAAATGATTGATGAGGGAAGCGCCCTCGACATATGAGATCGTGAACAGTTAAGCCAGATGGCGCAATTGCAGATTGGGGCAGTAGTCCCAGCTGCTTTGCCAGTTCTTGACGAGGAAAGTGGCAGAGATTTTTGCCGTCTAACAAAACAGATCCAGATTTGGGCATGAGCAGATTGCTTAATCCGCGTAGTAATGTTGATTTACCGCAGCCGTTTGGTCCTAAGATGACAGTGAATTTATTGTCTGGGATGCCAACTGACAAAGATTGAGATATGACGTTATCTTGGTAGGCGAGTGTGACTTGTTCCGCCTGCAATCGATAGCGCGAGTTTATTTTATGTTGTGTTGCGTTAGTCAAATTATGATCTCTCTGATTGGCGAATAAGTAAATACAGCAAGTAGATACCTCCAATACTTATGGTTATTACGCCGACGGGTAATTGGTTTGGTGCAAATAAATTAACGGCAGTGAAATCGGACAGAGTGAGTAACATCGCTCCCATCAATGCAGAGGCCATCAGTCCCACCGAGCCATCTTTGGTTAGCTTTCTAGCAAGTTGTGGGGCGACTAAAGCGATGAATGAAATCGGGCCCGTAGCGGCAGTGACTGCTGCTGTCAAAATGACGCCAGATAGCATCGCTAACCGCCGAGTGCGTTCACCACTTACGCCAAGCATTGCGGCATTGTCATCACCCATTTCTAAAATGTTCAACTTTCTGACAAGTGTTGCAGATATGACAAAAGCGACAGCAATAAAAACAAACGATGGCAAAATTTTACTCCATCCCAGTCCATTCAATGTTCCAGCACCCCATATGGCGGCTGTCATTGCTGTCTCCAACTTGCTTGTGAGCATCAGCCAGCTATTAAAAGCGCTTAACATGGCGCTGATGCCAATACCAATGATGATTAATCTAAATCCTTGGATTCCTTGTTTGTATGCCAGCAGGTATACAGCCGTTGCGGCAATTAAGCCGCCTGCGATTGCACCAAATGCAACCTCAAAATAGCTTCCCCCAAATACAATGATGACGACTAGTGCACCTGTGTATGCACCAGTGTTAAAGCCAATAATGTCAGGGCTTCCTAATGGATTACGGATGAGTGATTGAAAAAGTGCACCACTGACTCCGAGCGCTGCGCCAAAAACAAGCGATGCAAATAACCTCGGTAGTCGCCATTCAAGAATCACAATTGAAGTGAATTGTTCAGCGGTGCCGAATGCGACCTCAACAAGATCGGTCAGGCTTGTTCTTAGCTCTCCTTGAGACAAAGCGAAGGTGGCAATGATTGTTGTGGCTATCGTAAGCAAGATGCACCAAGCGACAGTTCGTTTGGATAATAGAAAATTGAAACGACCACTTTTGCGGCCAAGCAGGTAAGTACCTGATGGTTGCATTAGAGTTTACCAAAGGAGTTCAGTTTACGAGCGAGGTAGATTAGGACTGGAGCCCCGACAAATGCTGTCACAATAGAGACTCGGACTTCATTGACAGCAATAACACGGCCAATGATATCGGCGCTAATCAAAAGGAGAGGACCAAGAACCATTGCATAAAGCGTCAACCAGCGTTGGCTTGAAGAAGCCAGCTTTCGAGCTACGTGTGGGATCATCAAGCCAACAAAGCCAATTGGACCTGCAAGCGCTGTGGCACTGCCACATAAAATAGCGATCACTAGCAGGGCTAAAGCTTGCGTCTGTTTGACATTCGTCCCCAGTCCTTGCGCAACATCTTCACCAAGGGCTAAGTTATCCAACCCTGGTGCAATCAATAACGCGACGATCAATGCAAATGTAATGGGAGCGATGGCCGCAAAAGTCAAAGAGAGGTTTCTGATATCTAATGAGCCAGCGTCCCAGAAACGCATTTCGTCAAAGGCTTGTGGGTTTAAAAGCGTCACTGATGACGACACCCCCGCAAGAAGTGCACCTAGAGCCACACCGGCAAGCGTAATTTTTAATGGATTCACTCGGGCTTCTTTATATGTTCCTATGAAATAGACAAACAAACTCGTAGTGAGAGCACCGAGAAAAGCGAACCACAGGTGTTCACTCATCAAATGGTTACCGAAAATTGCGACACCAATAAGCACGAAAAAGCTGCTACCAGCATTCACACCGAGGATGCCGGGATCTGCAAGGGGATTTCGTGTCAAAGATTGTATTAAGGCTCCTGCCACAGCTAACGCCGCTCCGACCAGCAACCCAACGAGGGTTCGTGGGACTCTTGCTTCGAGGATTATTTGGCTTGCTGTTGATGTTACTGTGCCTCGCAAGCTCTCAAACACAATGCTTGGCGATATACTTTTGGCACCGATCACCAAACTTAAGATGCATGTGAACAGCAGTAGAACACATAAAGAAAATAACGTTAAAGAGTGGCGATAAGTACGTTTTTTACGGGAGTCTGGCGTTTGGGGGAGTGCCGTTTTACTTGGTAAGAGAGAAGAGATTGAAGGCAACTTATGAATACTCATAAATACAATTGTAAATAATTATCATTGCCATTATTGTAACTTGATGCGTAGAATGTTCAAGCAATAAGCATCCTCTTTCAACGTGTTGATTTCACGACTCACAATATTTGACGTAAGAAATAATGAAAATGCCCAAAATTATGCTGGATTTCAGCTTACTTAAAGAAAACCCGAATTTTAGAATGGTATTTATTGCAAGGATGATGTCGATTCTTGCTCTTGGCATGATGACCGTCGCTGTACCAATGCAGATACATCAAATGACTGGCTCGACCCTTCAAGTCGGAATGATCATGGCATTAGATGGCATCGGCATGTTTGTCGGGTTGCTCATCGGGGGCGTTTTGGCAGATAAATACGACCGACGCAAACTGATTCTATTCGCCAGAACAACGTGTGGCATAGGATTTGGGGCGTTAGCCTTAAACAGCCTATTGGCGGAATCTTCCTTGGTTGCACTTTATGTACTTTCTGTGTGGGATGGTTTTTTTGGCGCGATGGGAATGACGGCCTTGATGGCTTCGTTGCCCGTTATTGTTGGGCGAGAGAATTTGCCCTCAGCGGCGGCACTGAGCATGCTTACCGTTCGCATGGGAATGGTTTTGTCACCAGCGATTGGTGGGTTGCTCATCTCGTTTGGTGATGTCAGTTGGAACTACCTTGCTGCTTCAATTGGTACCTTGTGCACCTTATTCCCGTTGTTCAGACTTCCTTCCATGAAACCGAGTCATGACGCACCAGAAAATCCGTTGTTGTCATTGTATGAAGGCGTAAAGTTTCTCTTTTCGAACAAGGTTGTGGGGTGTGTGGTTGTTTTTGGTACCTTAGAAACACTCGCAACAGCGGTTAGAGTTATGTTTCCTGCGTTGGCTCTTGAAACATTTACCGGGAATGCCGCGAATGCTGGTTTGATGTACTCAGCGATCCCATTAGGTGCAATGGTCGGTGCATTAACATCAGGCTGGGTAAAGCAATCTCAACGGCCGGGAATGGTTATGATCTACGCAACCATGGGAACATTTTTAGCCATTGTGGCCATGGGATTGGCAGGAAACTACTGGTTATTCCTTGGTATATTGGTGATATACGGATACTTAGGTTCTGTGGCTTCGCTTATTCAATATTCTATTGTCCAAGGACATACACCGGATCATTTATTAGGCCGTGTAAGCAGTTTATGGACAGCGCAAGACGTAACTGGAGACTCAATGGGTGCTATTGGATTAGGTGCTTTAGGTAAGGTTATGGCGCCAGCAATGTCGATATTTTCATTTGGATTGGGGGCGACAGGGGTAGGGATGTTAATGGTTATTCTGTTCCGACCGCTGCGCCGAGCAAAGCTATTTGATCCTGCTTTGGCTCCGCCACCAGAGCCAACCGGTTCAGCAAAAGAAGCCACAGCGACAAGTTAGAATAAACCGCCCTATATGGGCGGTTTGTTTTCTATTGAGCACTGAAAAGTGTTTCAATGTTCTCAAGTAAATTCATGGAGCTGTAATAATCAAGTCTAAATGAATCATTACCCATTGCGTAAACATGGTGATCTCGAACCGCTTTCAAATGGGCGATGAACTTATTTTCTCGTAATTGCTGAATCACAGGTGCTTCTGCGGCGAACAAAAGTATGGATTGACCTGTTATCGCATCGGCAAAGTTCTCACCATTGACTGGAACAATATCTTTTCGTCGTCCCATTTGATGATTGTCTGTGAGTGGTTCTGGGATTTCACTTAACTCAAACCCTAAAGCTTGCAAAACTCTTCCTTGGGCGGAGTTTACTGTCCAAAAATTAGCGCCACGACCATCGCCATAATACACCATAGCAGTCGTTGGTTGAGGTGGCAGTTTAATGCGTTCTTTGATTTCTGCGACCCTATGATTGAAGCGTTGAATTGCGTTTTCCGCTTGCGTTTCCCGATCAGTAAAGGATGCCAATAGTCGGGCAAGCTCTTGCCAGCTCTTATCGTCATAATTAATAACCAGCGTCGGAGCGATAGCTGAGAACTGGTCATACATTTTTATTGCTGAGTCACCACCCGTTGCGGACACAATAATCAAATCTGGTCGTTCTTTGGCGACGGCTTCTGCATTAGCTAGGCCTTGATACAGTGGTTTAACGTTTCTTTCATTGGCAACGGAGCGCCATTGATAAAAATACCCGTCTTTATCTGCGACAGGACTGTTGGCAAGCGTCCCACCCGAAGCAATTACTGGAGCATCAATAGCCAAAAGTGTTCCTGTGATGGAAACACTGGTGGAAACGATTCGCTTGGGTGGCGATGTCAGTGTGATGTCACCATAGCTTGACGTTATTTTCTTCGGCCAACCGTCCGAAACAGTTAATGGCTTAGACTGCTGGTCTGAAATTGTAGCGTCATTGCATGCCGACAATAAGGTCAGAAAAAGCAGCCCTATAAAAATTCTCGCATAGTGGTGTCTCATCATCAGTTCCCGTGGTTAATCGCTCTATAACGAACGCGTATGACTTCATTATTGGTAGAAGGTAGCTACTTTATTGCGAATTACTATCATTATCAATTGATTTTGTCTTTGTTGCTGCTTACCATTGGTTAAATGATAATTGTTACCATTTATTTCTTTGTTCATAAACAACGTCAACCAATTCCTATATAGGAAATAACTTACTAAGGATTATAAAAAATGGCGATTCCCAAGATTGCTGGCTACGAAATACCAGAAGTTGATACTTTCCCTGATAACAAAGTCAACTGGAGTATTGAGCCAGACAAAGCGGTGTTATTGGTTCACGACATGCAGGAATACTTTATTAACTTCTTTGATAAAGCCAAGCAACCTATCCCACATTTACTTCGCAATGTACAAAATATCGCACAGACAGCTCGTCATGCGAATATCCCCGTGGTTTATACGGCGCAACCTGCGAATCAAGATCCTAAGGAACGTGCTTTACTAACGGATTTCTGGGGAACTGGGCTCACGCAAGAAACAGAAATCATTGCAGAAGTTGCCCCCGAACAAGGTGATATTCAGTATAAAAAATGGCGCTATAGCGCGTTTAAGAAGACGCCTCTATTAGATTGGATGAGAGAAACGGGGCGTGACCAACTGATTATTGTCGGGGTTTACGGTCATATCGGTATTTTGTCCACTGCGCTAGATGCATTTATGCTAGACATTAAGCCCTTCATTGTCGGGGATGCGATTGCAGACTTTTCTTTGGAAGATCACCAGTACGCGTTGAAATACGTTGCAGGCAGAGCGGGTTGCATTAAATCAATGTCGCAGGTTATCAATGAAATAGCACAGGGTGGGCAACTGAAGTCAGAGCTGAGCCTAGCTTCCATGCGCGTTGATGTCGCAGAGATTCTAGATATGGATCTTGAAGACGTTGATGTTGATGAGAACCTAATGTTTTTAGGCCTAGACTCCATAAGAGCAATGACGTTATTTGAAGCTTGGAGAAAGCAGGGCATTGATATTGCCTTTTCGGACATCATGCAAAAAACCACCTTAAGAGAATGGTGGCAAATGATTGAATCGAATTTGGAAGTTGCCGCTTAGAGCTAAAGTAAAAACCGATTTCTAATGAAATCGGTTTTTTTATTATGAAGAGAATTGTTCTCTTAACACTTTCTTGTTTATTTTGCCCACCGGAGTTTTCGGTAAGGCTTCAGCAAAATGGATTTGGTCAGGAATCTTGAATTGAGCAAGTCCTTGACTGTGCAAGAAGCGTTTTAGTTCAACAGGCTTTGGTTTCTGGTTGTTTTCAGGAACAATAATCGCACAGCTTCTCTCGCCCAGAAACTCATCAGGTATGGCGACTAAAGCGACATCATGTACGCTGTCATGTTGAAGTATTAGGTTTTCTACTTCTTCTGCGGCGATTTTTTCTCCTCCTCGGTTGATTTGGTCTTTATCACGTCCAGTAACAATGATGTTGCCGTCAGAGGTTAGTCGAACGAGATCTCCCGTGGCGTAAAATCGTTCTGTGTTAAATGAACGTTGATTGTGTTCTTTGGCGCGGAAATAACCTTGGATCGTATATGGGCCTCGGGTTAATAGTGCACCTTCTTCACCAACAGGGACGGGTTTGCCTTCGTCATCAACCACGAGCACTTCATCGTCTGGCGACATTGGCCGCCCTTGTGTTTTTACGATGACATCAATCGGGTCATCTAAACGTGTATAGTTGACCAAACCTTCCGCCATTCCAAAGACTTGTTGTAATTGGCAGTTTAGCTTATTAGGTAGCTCTCTGGCTGCGGTTTCACTGAACTTGGCGCCGCCAACTTGCACAAATTTAAGACTAGAAATATCGTCACCGGCAGTCTCTGCATGTTTCATCCAAAGTAACGCGAGTGGTGGTACAAGAGCGGAGACAGTGATCCTATGTTGTTCAATCAGCTTGAACGCATTTTGTGGTGAGCTATCTTGTGCCAGTACCACACAGCCTCCAGCAAAGAAAACGCCTAGCGCACCCGGGGAACTTAATGGGAAGTTATGTGCTGCTGGTAATACGCACAGATAGCGTGTTTGTTCACTGAAGTCACAGATTGCATTACTTGCGATAACGCTATATGCATAGTCATTGTGTGTTCTTGGGATCAGCTTTGGAGTGCCTGTAGTGCCACCAGACAGCTGGAAGAAAGCGACATGGTCAGCATTGCTGTTTTGAGCAATACCTTGTGCTTTATAAAGCGTACTTAATTCGGTAATTTGAGAATCTACCGATTGGTCTGTGTGAATGAGGTATGACAATGATGCACATTCATCCTGCAAAATTAAGGCCGTCTTTTGGGCATCAAAACCCGGCGTGTCATCAGAGAAAATATACGCTTTTGCTTGTGCGTGACGACAGAAATAGCCGAGCTCAAGAGTTCGGTGGGCCGGCAGTGCAACAACTGGCTTTATCCCTTGTATGGTCAGAGCAAAGAAGCAGATATAAAACTCCGCTCGATTACTGATTTGCATGACAACATTGTCACCCGATTTCAGGCCTAATGTAATGAATCCTGCAGCGAGCTGGGTGATTTTGTCATGCAACTGTTGATAGGTGTATGAGCATTCACCACTGATGATGGCTAAAGCATCTGGATGAGTCTTAACCGAGTCCAGAAAATGGTCGAATAATGTTTTATCTTGCCAATATCCCTTTGCTCGATAGTACTGAGCGGACTCTTTTGGCCATGGTGTAAAATCTAGCGTGTGCTGTGTGTTCGTCATGCGTTCTATACCGTAAGTAATTCGTCAATTTGAATGCCAGCAGCACGTAAAATTGTTCCCATCTTTGCTCCTGTTTCATCTAGCTCACTCTGAGGTGAAGAGTCCGTGACGATACCTGCACCCGCAAACACGCACATTTCGTGCTGGTTTACTTCTGCGCAGCGAATGGTTACCACCCACTCACCATTACCCCTTGCATCACACCAACCAACCATGCCGGTAAAGTAGCCACGGTCGAAGTTCTCTATCTGCTTAATGGCTTGATAAGCCGAATGTCTCGGGAACCCACAAACCGCTGGAGTAGGGTGGAGCTCAGCCGCGATTTGCAGTGCATTTGTTGTTGGATCGTCTGCCTGACCTTCCAATACGGTCGACAAGTGCAGCATTGTTTCCGTTTCAATCACTGAAGGCACCATTGGAGTAAACAGGTTGTGGCAATAACGACTCAAGACTTTTTCGACTTCCTCGACTACAAAACTATGTTCATTCAGATCCTTTTGGGTATCTAACAAAGAAGCACGTAAATGAAGGTTTTCTTGAGTGTTTTGAGACTTGGGACGAGAGCCGGCTAACGGGTTAGAAATTACATGGCCACCTTTTTTGGCCAGTAGTAGTTCCGGACTGGCTCCCATCAACTTAACCCCACTTCCAATGTCTGAAGCAAAGGTGTAACCATTGGCATTGATGGACAATAAGTTACGCAGTAGCACTGTTTGGTCGATTGTGTGATCTGTTGCCAGCCTGAGTGAGCGTGAAAGTACGACCTTTGATAGCTCTGTGGTATCAAACAAATTCAAGAGAGTAGATACCCCTTGTTTATAATCGTTTCCGGTTGGAGCAGACACTATGGTCGCTTTATTTGAACTTTGTTTATCTTGTCCTCTTGCTCTGTGGCTACTGGAAACATAAAGCTTCTCTGGGATAACAAATCTTGTTGGCGTATTTTCATCAAAAGGAACGGTGGCAAACAAGACAGGGTTGTCGTTGTATTCAGACTTTGCTTTTTCCAACATTTCATTGGCTTGAACTGCCAGTTGTGAAAATGGAATGGCTTGCTCAAGTTGTTGTTCAATACCGACGCCTAGCATCGAACTATGGGGGGAAGCAAAGAAGAAAGGGGACTCATCTAATCGCGCATCCAAAATCTCATCAGTCATTTTGGAGAATCCAACAACTTCACGTTTCATAAACCTAACCTCTAAATATTACGTTACTCATATTTACAAATTGTTTCACATGCAAATGTAGTGCTAGAGTATAGGTGAGAATGATTATCAACATCAAACGATAATTAATTGCATTTTAATAAGGAGCGATAAATGACGTCAGATTTCTGCTACCACTTGAATGTTGGGGTAAGGTAAATGAATAGTACTTTTGAAACGGTACTCCTCACTGGATCAGGTAAAGGTATTGGTTATGCTGTGTTGGAACATCTGTTAGAAAATGGCTATCGAGTGGTAGCGACAGATAAGGATATTTCGTTGTTGAATCAAAGTATTGAAGCTCTTCGAGCTCGCTTTGATGAATCTAGGTTATGTTGTTTCGAATTGGATTTATTAAAACACGATGAGGTGAATGACAAAGTTTGCCAACTCGATCGTGAGTTTCAGTTTGACCATTTAGTGAGTTGTGCTGGAATATTGCATCTGGGTGCCGTGAACGATATGTCTTTGGATGAGATCAAACAAATGTTTGATGTAAATACCTTTGGTGCTTTGGCGTTAATCCAAGCGATTTCAAACAGCATGAAAGATAGACAGCAGGGAAACATTGTCGTAATTGGCTCAAATTCGGCAAATACACCTAGGTTGAATATAGGGGCATATGCAGCAACAAAATCAGCCTTACATATGCTAGTGAAGTGCGTTGGTTTGGAACTTGCTGAAAAGGGCATTCGCTGCAATCTTGTTAGCCCTGGTTCAACGAGAACAGACATGCAGACCCAGCTATGGAACGTCAACTACGGCGAGAATGAAGTCATAAAAGGCAACTTAGAGCAATATCGGCTGGGGATTCCATTGGGGCAAATGGCAGAACCAGAAGACATAGCTAAAGCAGTTCTCTTTCTGATGTCTGATGGTGCTAAACAGATCACAATGCATGATCTTCGTGTGGACGGAGGGGCTACGTTAGACAACTAATGAAGCCGGGCGTTATGCCCGGCTAAATAGTTAAGCGATCTCAGAATGAAGGTATTCGTTTTGGTAAGCAATCTTAACAGCTTCATCGAGTTTAGATAAGAAGCTTACGGAATCATCCCAGTTCAAACACTCGTCGGTAATCGACTTGCCGTAACACAACTCTTCTGAATTCAATGCTTGGTTACCACCTTGCAAAAAGCTTTCACACATCACACCTGAAATGCTCGTTTCACCTGCGGTCAATTGATCGCAAATGTTATTGATAACATTGAGTTGGTTTTTTGCAATCTTACCACTGTTGCCATGACTGCAGTCGATAATGAGGCTAGGTGCTAACTTGTTGTACTCAAGGTCATAAGCAGTACTACGAACATTTGGACTAAAATAGTTTGGAGCCAATCCTCCACGAAGAATGACATGACAATGGGGGTTGCCTGGTGTCTGGAGTACGATTGGATGCCCATTGGAACCGAAAGTCACCAGTAAGTGAGAGTCTCCTGCCGCATGTATTGCGTCAATGGATATGGAGGTGTTTCCGTCTGTTCCATTTTTAAAGCCAATAGCACAATGAAGTGCTGATGCAAGTTGTCGATGAGGTTGTGACTCTGTTGTACGTGCTCCAATCGCCCCCCAGCAAACAAGGTCAGCAATATATGGAGCAATGTTTGTATCGAGAAATTCTGTTGCAGTAGGGACGCCTAGCTCTAGTATCGATTTCAATAATGAGCGGCTTTGATAGATACCTTGCTCTAAATTGAAATCGCCTGTTAACTCTGGGTCGACGATAAAACCTTTCCAACCTTTTCGTGTTCTCGGCTTTTCGAAATACGTTCGCATGACAATTTTTAACGTTTGACTAAATTGTTTTTGAACTTTGGCTAATCTATTCGCGTATTCCAAAGCTGCATTAGGGTCATGGATTGAACACGGGCCAATGATCACAAGCATACGCTGATCTTTTCCCGATAGAATATCTTTGATCTCGTCACGTTGAGTCTCTATAAAACGCTCTAAGCGCTCATCTACTCCAGATTTAGATAACACAGTGTGTAGTGTAGGGAGTTGTATGGCTGACGCTGCGTTGATGGTGTTGTGTAAAGGTTGCATGACTAATATCCAAATAAACCAAAAGACGGAAAATGTAATGATGTTTTATTAGAATTGATAATGGTTCTCATTTCGATTCCAGGGTAGATAGTGTGAAACATTTTGTAACTTGTCAATACTGGTGGTAGTAAATAAGAGCGAAATTGTATATTTAAATTATGCACTGGCTTTGTTGCGGAAATCGAATGGACTAAACCAAAATCTTACGATCAGATCAGGGAGATTCATTCACAGACTTTGATTTCATGCCTAAGCCTCGCTACAAAACTATTAACTAGAGCAAGTACAATAACTCCTTGGCTAACTGAGGTTCACTCACGTTTTGGATTGACGAAGAGGCGATAGCTGAGTGGAAGCAACCCAGACAGAATAGACGTGGTCGCCCCGGATTGTTTAGTGACCTTGCTATCACGACCGCTCTCATTGTAAAGCGCGTCTTTTCCTTACCTTTAGCCTACAAGGCTTCATCGATTCTGTTTTTAGATTGGCAGAGTTCCCATTGGTTTGTCCCAATATTCTTGTATCAGTCGCCGAACTATGTATGATTTTGATGTTCATGCGTACAAATGGATCAACCTACGGGGCGTACATAGTGGTCAATCTAAAGCGGTGGCGTTATTGATTCAAAATGGTGCTGATGCATGTGCTCGTGACGAACGTGGTAACACCGAATCGATGGGGCATTAATTAAAGGTGAGCTATCAATCGCTAACCCCCTTTTTCAACAGACCTATTCTGACCGTCCCAATAAAGATCGGTAACATTATCTGAGTTTGCCAAGATGTCTGGGCAGGCTGATACGCTGAAAGAGTTTGTGAACAAAGATAAGTGACAACAGCTTTCAAAACGCTCATCGATATAAGATAATAATTCTCATTATAAAATAATTTTTGTAAGTTTTATGAAGCTTTTTCCGTGGTCTGATAACTTGGTTTCCCTCTACCTAAGCGTGGATTACAGCCCTGATTTTATATCGAATATAGAGTTGCAAGGTATCCATTTACCAAGTAATTTTTGTAAAGCGGCACTTAAGCGCCGTTGTGAATTCTTGGCAGGACGAGCGTGTGCGCACCAAGCGTTAACCTATTTAGGTCATGAAACTGCCGGCAGTATTGGTATTGGTCGTGGGAATGAACCTGTTTGGCCTGAAAATATTGTTGGGTCTATTTCCCATTGTGTGGGACATGCTGTCGCATCTGTTGCTCACTGTAGTGAAGATGTCGTTGGGGTAGGGGTAGACATTGAGAAAGTGATGTCTCGTCAGTGGGCGAATCAACTATCATCACAAATTGTCTCGCTTAATGAACGGCATCACGCTGCTCACTTTGATGATATTTGTCAGTTTCTAACGCTAATATTTTCCGCAAAAGAGGCTATCTATAAAGCGATTTTCCCTACCGTTCAACAGATTTTAGATTTTGATTCAGTCGTTCTTGAGCAGATTGATTGCGATAGACAAGAACTGACTTTTGCGACAAGCCTTATTCTCGATGAATATTTGAACAGTGAGGTGAATATTAAAGTCCGCTATTCAATGATGGATGATACACATTACATTACATGGTGTGTGATTGGTGAACATCACCTGAAACACTAACTAATTAAATACTGGTAAATCCCCAGCTAAGCTGGGGTGACTCGCATAGGTTTGACCATGACAACGGTGTAACTTCTTTTCTCGACCAAAAGTAAAGAGGAAACAACCTATGCGAGGCTATAAGAGTCTGTCTCATACCCGTTGGGATTGTAAATACCATGTGGTTTTTATACCGAAAAAGAGACAAAGATTGATATATGGTGCACTGCGAAAACATCTAGGTTCAACGTTTCATGAGTTAGCGAAACGGAAAGGCGTGACTATTGAGGAAGGGCACTTGATGAAAGATCATGTTCACATGTGTATCAGCGTCCCCCCCCCCCACACACACAGACATAGAAGAGCTTTTGTGGGTGCGCCAGCGCTAGAGTGATGCCCACCAAGGGCTCGATAGATCCACCGAGATTGATCAGAAAATAGCGCATATTCAGCGCCAGTTCGCGGTCTTTTTTGTCGGGCAGAGAGCCGCTAATCACTGCCTTGGAGGGTGCCTCAATGGTCGGACGCATCAAGCCAGTGATCAGCAGCAAGGCAAAGAAGTGCCAGATTTGATCAGCCAGCCCAATGCCAGTATACGCCAGCGCAGCGATCACATTACCGCCGAGCATCATCACTTTGCGGCCAAATTTATTTGATAGGTAGCCGACATAGATCCCAGAGGTGCTGCCTACCAGCGCCGAAAGCGCCAACATGGTGCCGATGGCGATCTCGCTGGCAGCGTAATCTTGATAGAGGAAGACAATCAGAAACGGCCAGGCCAGAAACAAGCTAATGCGTGAGAATAGGGTACCAAACAATACGATCCAAACCGGACGAGAAAGCGCTGGTACGTAAATAGGCTCTGATGTTCCATATAAACCTTCTTATTGCACAGAATCTATTCAGTATATCTACTCTTAATTTCAGTGCTATAGGTCAGATTTAGAGCAGTGCAATTAGTTGAATTAGTTAATTTGGTAACATTTTTATTTGGATTTTTTCTAACGGAGAGGCTGGAGATTGGTGAATTGCTCTGTGCATCAAAATCACTGATAAAAAATCATATTAGCAGGATTAAATAAATTAACCCATTCGTTGCAACACTAGCTAGTGTTGACCTGAGGGGGCTAAGAAACTTTGGGGCGTGCGACGTGAGGTCGTATGAAGCGCTGTTCACCGCTCAACGAGTAAACCTTCTGTATCACCAGATGAACCTAGGACTCTGAATAAAGTAGCGAGTCTGACAATGTAACGAAGGTTGGTATTTACCAATCGGGATTGAAATCGCGAGAGGACGATCCTCCTGATAACCACATGAATCGGGCGAGTGCTAGGTAGTCAGCATGATGAACATACGTGAATCCGTCTAAGGTGCGTTATGCTATGAAACAGCGGAAGTGGTTAATACGCTGTGGCCAAAAGGCATGAGAGTCGGAAAGAGATTGCCCCATGCTCTTTCGTGATCGTTGAACTCTCCGCACTATAGCGGGCATCTACACTGACATACGGAACACGGGAAGCCTGTATTGTAACGATGCAGATACAGATACTTATCTGGCACGAAAGTGAGCTGACTTCCGACTGGCCTTCCGTTGCAAGAGAATTTGAAGAACGATATCAAACCGTTGATTGCTGATTTCTTAGCAGAAAGAGGCTTAAGACTCTCCGAAGAGAAAACGCACATTACCCATATCAGCAGAGGTTTTGATTTCCTAGGTTTTAATCATAGGAAGTTCAAAGGGAAACTGCTCATTAAATTACCTCGACGGGTCATACTGGCTTCCAGTCCATGTTGCTTTAAGAACTTATTCCAGTCGTGACTCGTATAGACTGCCTTGCTCTGAATGCGCGAGTACCTTTTGGATTGGAGAACGTCACCATATAGCCATTAAAAGCGCATCCCAAACCAACTTTTTAGTTATTCGACTTTTCATCGACCAGCTAATCACTCTTCTTTAGAAAAGATCGACAACAACGGCAAGATACAACTAGCTTAGGTTGCATAATGACCAATCCAGCTACCAGTTTTCAATTATGGATTCCTGAAGTGATTTACAGGCTCTAGCAAGTCAGTTTGTCGTTTATCTAGCTGTATTTTCTCAGCTTGTATTTCCTGTAGCGGAGAAATAGTTACTAAGTCTTTTGCAATTTGTGAGTACTCAAACATGATGAGTAAGATGTGATAAAACCATTTGCTCATCGTATTTGAGGCTTGATAAATCCCGCGCTCACATTCATAAATAGCCCGTACGACCGCTTTATCCCGAACCGCGTGTATTTTTTTAGCGTAGTCACACCAAAGCTCAAACTGCTCCTGTGCTTCCGTGTGCTTCTTGGCTATCAATAGCAGGTGTCGGTAACGCTGGTGGTTGTATTCTTCTATTTGTTTTTTTACCTCATCAGCATGAGCGATCGCCAGTTTTCGTGTTGCATTGAAGTGCGCTTGTGCCTGCTGTCTCTCGACATGATGTTTATCGTAGTCTGAGATGGTCAGTGCTGTTGGCGCGAGGACACTATTTTTGATTAGCTTTCCTAGTGTGTACTTGTTACCACTTCGCAAGGATGAGCCAGCAAAACGATACTGATGAAATCGGTAGGCGATACCTTTAAATCGAGTGTTTGTCCTGTCTGGTATCAGTTCGATTTCAATACCTTGTTTGAGCAGCGCCGTTTCAAGTTGAGTCAGTGAAGATGAGGGGGGCAGAGTACGAATCGCCGAATCCACTTTTCTTCTCATCACGCGAATAACCGTTTTCTCTTTTTCGCCTAGTATATCAGTGTCATAACTTGAGTGGTGTACCCCTGAGCTTTGTACTGTTTGTAACCCTAGCGCCACTTCTTGCTCCCTCATAATTTCTTGGGCTTTGAGGTGCGATTGCCAGTTAGAAATGATTTTGCCTGTGAGTAAATCGGTGGTCGAAGCGACAATATGGACATGTTCATTATCAGTATCGGAGTGTTTAAACGCGATATAACGAGCGTTTTCATAGCCAAGATGGGGCATGAGCTGTTTAATGGTGTTTCGCCACTGGTTCAGGGATAACTGTTCCCCCTCCGCTAGGGAGACTACAAAATGGCGAAAGGGTTGTTTCGTATTAGTATTGGCAAGATAAGCGCTTTGCAGTTCAGCAATGGCGCGACTCCAGTCAACTTCTCTAGCATCTTGGCGCTCTGCGCCAAGGGGAACAGAAGCGATTTCGTTCGCACAGATGAATTGCGATGTTCCCCTGTGAAAAACATCTTTCGACTGGCTGGATGAGTATTCAATCAGTTGAGTAATGTCGTCCGTCTGTTTTGCCCCATAGCGGACGAGTTGAGCCGCATCGTGGGTGGTTTGTTTATCGTTTTTGCATTTTAGCTCTTCAAATATCATCTCTTCTATCCTCCTGCTCCAACTTGTTGCGGTAGAGTGCTCTCAACGCGTTGCTGTCTAAGTAATGCATGGCCAACAGCTCGGCGGTTTGAGAATTATGAGCGTCGATAGCGAGATTTCGGGTGAGTTGTAAATTCTGTTTTAGTTCATACAGAGCATCACCCAGTTGATGGGCAATTTCATGGTCGTACAGGGGATTATCTTGCTCAATGAGTGATTCCATTACATTAGCGATACGTTTAGTTTGCTGAAAATATTCTGAAATCGCATCGTTTTGTTGTGGCTTAACCGTCAGTTTATGTGTGATGACATCACGAAGAAATCGGCTTGCTGATTTGTAATGGTAGCTTTCCATGGTTTGCAGTAACTGTTGGTATTCGCTTCCAGTGAGATTGGTTTTCACTGCTTTGCAATACAGCTCTTCGTCACTTTTTCGTTGTTTTTTAAAATTCGCCTGAACGATACGAATTAACTTGCGAGCATCTATCAGTTGATTTTTATCGGCGTCATTGGGATGCTGGTGGAGATATAAAGCGTGAGAAAGCTCTGAAATAAAGGTTTGTTGTGAAGCGATGGTTACCCCAGATTCAATCGGCGAGGGTAACAGTCCTGCGAGTAGTGTAGTCAACTCCTCTGCTGAATAGCTGTGACTTTCAATGAATGCCGATAGTATTTGTTTATGTTTTCTAGATGTGCAGCGAATGACAGTCGCTGCGACTGTGTTGATATTAATATCCATTTTTAAATTTCTCTATTTATTATTTTAATTATTTAGAGTGTTTTGTGTTTTCAAGCGATAACGCCGAAGGCTGTTAGCGCAACCTCGCGCAGTGAGGCATGGCTTTCGTGTGTTTTATTTGGAACAAATAATAACGCGCGATACCAGCTTGTTACTATTTTTGTTCTGAGTGTTTTTATTATAACGATATAATTAACGAGATTGAAAGTGTTTATTTTAATTAAGTTAATTGGATATCATATGGCGGTTTGAATAATCCTGTATTTACTGCGTAATATGACACAGAATTTGTCGAGTGCGACAGGGAAAGTGCGCGTTACGACATCGAAATGCCGTTTGAGACAAAGCCTTTGCGCTGCACTATCATTGTGTCTCTGGTGCTTTCAGGCGCTTTCAGACCGTCTCACTGGAGCTGAGTAAGTCGTTGTCGGGGCGGGTATTACATGGATTAAGCTGAGTTTAATGGGGCGTGAAAACAAATGAGAAGTGTGATTATTGAGTGAAATTAATAGAGAGATTGTATTGATGCTTGTCTTTTTTTAATTGCTGTGACAGGCTATATCGACATGATGTTTAATATATGAAGTTTATATATTTTGCTTTCCGTGAAATATATAAGGTAGGTATATTTGTTTTGGGTTAAATAAATGCGAAAAAGTGATTGCTTTTCACTTTGAAATGCGAATATTATATTTGCAACGACTCCTTGAGTCATAATAACAAAAATAAACGGAGGCGTCTCATGACGCTTATACACCCAATTAATCAACTGAAAATAGAAAAGAAAGCTGACGTATTAAAACGCGTTGGTTTATCTCAAGCTACCTTACATCGCCGAATTAATGATGGCACATTTCCGCCCGCTGTACAACTGGGTCCAAAGGCCGTGGGCTTCATGTCGCATGAAGTCGATGCGTTTCTTATTGCCTGTGCAATAGGAGAAGATAAAAAACGGGTGGTCGCTGAGCTGCTTGCTCAGCGTCAGACGCTCAAACAAGCGAATCCGCTTCTGCAATATATGAACTTTCAGTAACAGGCCATCGAGTTCTGCGCTAAAGCGCAGAGCTTAATTCAGTCAATTGTACGTTTATTCATGTCAAGAGAGTGCATGCGTTTCTTCGCCTCTCTAATGATACGCGCCTTATCTGTACCTGATTAAAAACAATAATAAAAATAGGCATTACTATATGACTTATCGAATTACCAGTGAATTGACCATAAGTGGCGATTCAGAGAAGTGCAAAGCACTGTACCTTAATATTGTTGACCACTTTGGTCAAATTGACTTCAACAACATTGTCCCGATGCCAGCGGCGATACCAAACGCCACGGATTACTTTATAAAAGAGCCGTGGATGATGCGCCATTGGGGGGCCTGCGATGTATTTGAATGCGGTGTGCCTTATCGATGCTTTAATCCATGGAAAGATGACTTTCCTGCAGATATGGGGGACTACATTAATTTGCTTCGGTTTCAAGAAGCATGCGAAGAAGGAACCCCGCATTTAGAGCCAATCATATTCACCACCCTAAATACGTATCCTAAGGAGATAGTTTTTGCTTTGTCAGACCAAAACCCAGGGTTAACGTTTGACGTTCGTTTTTATGACGAGAGAGCAGTGTCAGTTTTGGGAAAACTATGCGCATCAGTTAGCGGGATTATTGCCATTTGAAGCGACGTTTTAAGCCATCGGTACACTATGTGATGTGGTTTGGCAGAGGTTTGAGAGCAACAAGTGCATCGTAGAGCGGTTTTTGGCATCGCTGTCCACGCATCGACGAGAGAGTTTAAAAGCACAAATTGACAGCAAATCGGATGACGCTTTGGACCTAGGACTATTTGACGCATCTCAATTAATCTCTCCATCAAAAAAAACGCTACTACTATTACCTCTAACCCCTGAAGGGGATAAGGTGCTAATATCCCCTATAGAGGATAATTTTTACATTGGAGGCAGATATGCTCATAACAAGTCCTATGCAACTGGGAATATACCTACGTGATGTGCGTAGAACTCAAGGACGAAACCAGACTACAGTCGGGGACATTGTTGGGTTAAAACAGACAACAGTATCAAAGCTTGAACGTGATCCGGCCTCTTCTAGCATCGAAAGTCTGATGCGCCTTCTGTCATCTCTCGACTTAGAACTACATATTCAAGATAAAGCTGTAAGTCGACAACAAGCAAAGCTTCGTGAGCCAGATGATTGGTAAAACGCTGTAAAACAAAGCCAACTTTATAATTAAGTTGTTCTCTCACAATTATCATCGAGTTAGCAAATCGATGAATGGGCGACCAGCTTATTTTGCCCCATTCCGTACTGGCAACTAGGAAGAAATCCTTCTCAGTTGCTTTTCAACTCATAATTTCCCTCAATAGTTTCTTCCCCCAGTCACCGCGACAAACTTCTGCCCCTTTCTGTGTCAGTAGCAATGAAGCCCCATTGTGTACCGACTCCAATTTGAATTAGTTTTTCTAATTGCTTGCAACTACTTAAAACCAGAGCTACGCATTTTTTGACGCAATAATAAGCGCATGGTGACTTTTTAACCTAACTTTGCTTACCTCTGTGTTCCAAGCATCAGTTACGTACTCTATAAAATCAGCATAACGATCTTTGGGTATATAGTCATAGATAGGCTGACTATCGAGTATAAAATCTAAATCCCTGTCCGAATTATTGAATGGGTAGTAAGACTCTTCTTTTGAATAGAGGACTGTAAAACCGATTAGTTCAAGCTGAGTCAAGAACCTTGTTAGAGTTAGTTGTGAATAGAAAAAGTCGTCAACGTGTGCTCCGTTAAATTCAACGATTTTGTTGTGGAGATATCTTTTTATATTTAGAGCGTTATCACTTAATGAAAATCTTAAGGCGATCATGCCATTATGTTTCAATACTCGGTAGCAATTCAATAGAACAGGGGTGAGTTGCTCATGCGTACCCAACCAATGAAATACAGCGTTAGAAAAAATTACATCAGATGAAGACTCTCTTTGTTTATCTAGCCACAATGCGATGTCTGCATGTTCGATTTCTGTAAAATCAGAAGAGTGCTTGCGAGTAAAAACATCGATCATTGAAGCGTCAGCATCAACACATTTCACTGTCATATTGGTATGCTGAGAAATTAACGATGAAAGCTCACCATTTCCACACCCCAAGTCAATTACCGACTTACCATTCAGATGATTTAATTCTGTAAGTTTTTCGAGTAAGGCTAGGCCTGAATGGTACTGGTACTCCTTTTGGAAACAGTCATATTTATTACCATTCCATCCCATAGCTAACTCCAAATTGTTGAGCATCTCGTGCATGGATACTTGCTGATTATTGCTTTGTCCGACATTAGATTGCAAACGCTTATCGGTACAGTGAGATCTTGCTAACACGAATAGTGATACGTGTGAAGTTGAGCAAATCAAGCGTAAGGAGTGGTTTGCTTGTTGGAAGATATGAGTAGTGTTTTTCGATACCAAAATTATCCATACAAATCTAAATTAGTAAAAGCCCTAAAATGGAATTGATGTGATGGACGCCCCCATTAACGGCTTCGATGAGCCAGAATTAAGGTGTTAGCACTTAATTACGAAGGAGCATCCATCATGAACATTAAAGTTGTTGGTATCGATATTGCCAAATCCGTCTTTCAGGTTTGTGTTCTACTTCATGATAACAACGTGGCAATCACCAGAAGTGATTTGATGAAGAAACTGAGTCAGCTTCCTGAGAGCACTCTCATTGCTATGGAAGCTTGTGCATCATCCCACCATTGGGCCCGACAAATGAAACAGCACGGGTTTGAAGTCATGCTGATCTCAGCTCAATTCGTTAAACCATTTGTTGGGCATCAGAAGAACGATGCCAATGATGCCAGAGCAATATGCGAAGCTTCCCAACGGCCAGATGTCCACTCCGTTCAAGTAAAAACTATTGAGCAGCAAGATATCAAGGCATTGCGAAATGTTCGTCAGCGCCTCGTCGATAATCGCATTGCTTTAGTAAATCAATCTCGTGCCATGGCCGCTGAATACGGTGTGATATTCCCTAAGCATGTAACTAAGTTTCAAGAACTTCTACCATTAGCCATTGAAGATGCGAGTAATCAGCTATCACACGTTATGAGGCGTCTATTGCTTGAAAACTACGATGAGCTTAAACAGTTAAATAGGGATATTCAGCAAGTGGAACATGACTTACTGGAGCTGTGCAAAACCAACCACCGTTTTAAAACGTTACAAGAAGTTCCTGGATTTGGCCCCATTATCAGCTCTGCGTTAATCAGTGAACTCGGTACTGGAAAGCAATTCTCTAATGTCCGTCAGTTTTCGCTTGGTGTGGTTTAGTTCCGAAGCAGCATAGCTCAGGAGGTAAGTCCTGCCTGAAAGGTATTACCAAAAACGGTAATAAATAGTTACGAACGCTTATTTTGCATGGTGCTCGAGCGATCGTTCGGTATGCAGATAAACGTCAGGATAGGATGGGGACTTGGCTACGGGAGTTAATTGCCAGACGAGGTAAAGTTAAAGCAGTTGTGGCCTTGGCAAACAAGCTATGTCGAATTGGGTGGCGCCTTTTAAGTTCAGGCGAACAATTTGATGTGAATAAAGCCTTTGCGTAACAGTTAATTTATAGAATTATTTACAGATAAATAGCAGTACCCGAGTTTGCAAGTATTGATGAACAAACGGTCAACGTCGCTGCTAAAACTTGATTCTGGACAAGGCATTATTTATGCCGCGGAAATGTAAAGGAAGCTGAGAGCAGATTACATCATGGCGCGAGCAGTAAAAGCTCATAGAGACGTCGGATAGATGTCAGCGAACCGAACCTAATCAGTTCTTGCAATCACAGGGGCGTCCATAAATGTCCAAAAAAGAGTTTAAACAGCTTTCTTAAAAGAAAGCTGTATCTCTAGTTCTAATGCCATGTTTGAGATGTTCAAGGTGCCTAAGTTGGTATTGTGGTGTTACGTGTGTTTCTCTCAATCAGGGTTTTAAAATCCAGAATTTTTCTCTGATTTCTGAGCTTAGTCATGGCTTGAGCGTCATCCACGACACATATCCCAGCGGCGGTGTTTTGACAAAATTGCGAAGCCAGGCAACGCACTTCAATGACTGCGGCTTTATCGCGGCGATGCGCTTGTAAGGTCAGGAGCGATTTCGATTCGTCATACTCAATGAATTCGTAGTCTCGGAACAGCAAAGCAAAACTCACCGCCGCTGCTTCGGCGTCCGTAGCAGGAACGGTGGCGTAATGGCTTCGGGTGATAGGAATAGAGTGAATAGGGTAATCATCATTGAGTAATACTGATAGGTTGGGATGCATGTCAGCAATATGGCCATGGATGTAGTCTCTGCGTATATCTTGATAAAATTTCTGGTATTGGAAGTACGAGAGTGTGATGCCGTGGTTGATATCCCAGTGATTGTCTCGTAGTAAATCGCTAAAACAATAATCATCAATCTTCAACAGTTGCTTGAAGTTGTCAAAACCACCCAACGTCCGCTGGATTTGTTTTGGGCTCACCCCACGCTCGAGCAGGTCGGCTTCATTGAGATACGGTTCACTGCGCAGAATCGTGGTGACCAGTTCAATGAGACCGATGTCCACGGCACTGATACCTTGCATCAGAAGCGGGGCGAAGTAATCGGAACTGGAGTAAGCCAAGCCTTCATCGAGTGCAGAAATTACGCTGAGGCGTATAGGGTTAGTTATCATCATGGTTAAACTCCTAATTAAGAGAAAAGGGGGCGTGTCAGTCTTGGGGCAGTGCAATAGCCTCGATAGCTCAACCAGCGAAAGTAAAAGTGTACGGCATCAATACGCTGTTTTTGCTCTTTGTGGCATAGGTTCGATTGGCCGAGTTCCTTATGATATTGACGAATGTCTCGCGTCTGTATGTATAACCTTTCATTGCTGCTGGAGTGGTTGTCGTCAACGAAGCGTAAAAACTGATGAAGGTAATCTGCAATCTGATTGAGTCTGAATCGAGGCATTCCTGAATGCTCGCGCTCTTCCATCAATTCACTTAACCAGTTGAGGTATGGAAAACGAATGTCCTCTTCTGCGTTGCACAAATCTAAAGAGGGCAAGGTTGGGAAATCGTCTTTTGTCGGTTTGTGTTTGTAAGCACGAACCACAGGAAAATGTTTAGCCACTAAGTGGATTTGCACTAATAATTGCTGACTCAATGACAGAGAGTTGGGAAGGGCATGGGGGTTGTTTTGGAAAAAGCACTTAGCTTGTAAGCGCACTGCTTTCGCTCTGCTTATTGCATGTTGCGGTTCATCTGTTTTCAGTGCCACAAAATAATGAGACTTAGTGCAGCCTGAGATTCTTAAGGATAATGGTGGTGTGATTTTGACTTGATAAATGCCATGCTGATTGGTGGAGATATGATGGGCGCTAAGCTGACGGTGTTGCTTTATTCCGATGTTTTCAGTTTGATGAGTGACGGTTGGGCGGCCTTTTCGACGTATACGGCGCAGTGCTTGCATTTCACCAAAGCGAGGATGTTCGCTGATGGGTTTTACCTCAAATTGGCTTAAGTGAGCTTGGTGTAAGTTCAAATTTGGCATAGGCGTGATTCCTTCTTGGCTGAATTTAGGGTGCAGAAGTCTGCCCCCTAAACTGGTTAAGGGTGTCATAAGTGACGGTGAGTTAAGTTAAGTGGTGTTAAGCCATTCAGGCTCAGTGGTAATGCATACTGAAGCGCTGGTTATGCGCTCTGTTTATTCTCCGCTCGATATTGTCCTGCAATCGAATAGTAGTTGCCTGTCGATTCCACAATATAATCGCTCCAGAATTGAAGAATTTCGTATCGTTCATCGAGATACAACGCACTGTTGTATGAAGCTCGAGTGGTGTTCTTATCTAAATGAGCAAGACACATTTCGATGGCATCTTCACGGAATTGTTTGTGTTCATTGAGATACGTGCTGGCAATGCCCCTAAACCCATGACTGACGAGCCTGCCTTTCAAACTAGTGAGGTTGAGTGAAGAATTCACGGCGTAAGGACTTATGTGCGGGAATTTAGTATTCGGCTTGTCAGATGGAAATACGTGGACGTGCTCTCCTGATATTGGTCGAATGAACTCTAATATCCCTAACGTGTAGTCATTCAGCGGCACCAAATGTTCACGTTTGCCTTTGGTGTAGAAAGCTGGGATTGTCCAAAGTTTATTCTTAACGTTGATATCACACCAGCGCATGGCAGCGAGTTCATCTGCGCGAGTCATCGTGTGCATTTGCATTTCGAACGCGCAACGGGTGACGGGTTTCATTTGGTTGTTTGACATGATAGCCATCACTTCACCAAGTTCGTTTGGCGGTACTTTGAGCATGTGAGTGACTTTTGATTTGGCAAAGTTGTCTTTAATGTCGGCTAAGCAATTAGATTTAATGATGTTTGAGTTTACCGCGAATTTCATCACTTGATTGGCAATACAGCATGCACGTTTTACATTTTCTAATTGTCCTTTAACCTGCATAGGTTCGATGACCGAAATGACTCCAGCGGCAGTGATATAGGTTAGGGGGAGGTTGCCTAGTTTAGGGTATAGGTTACGTTTTAAGAAAAGACGCTTGCGATGTGACGAGCGTACTTTGTTGGTGATGCGGTCGATTTCATCTAGCCCGAATGCCGTGCCATAAATTCTAGCTCTCTCACGTTCTTCGACAATCAGCTTTTCTCGGTTAGTGGTCTCTTGAATTTCTTCTTTCAGAAGCATCTTTTCTGCGACCGCTTTAAAGGTCAGTTGGCTTTCAACCAAACGGTCTAACTTCTGCTTTTCACGAAACAGTTTTGGGTCAATGCCTTTCGTCATTTGCTCACGAAGTTCTTTGGCGACCTTGCGTACTTCGTCCAGCGTCATATTAGGGTATGAGCCAAGCCCCATTTTTTTACGCTTTTTAGTGCTAAAGTCTGTGTAGATAAATAACCAGTTCTTAGAGCCATTTTTACGTATTCTTAGGTAGAGATTTCCACCATCTGATAGTGAATATTCTTTGTCACTTTTCGCTGCATTCTTGATTTGTGTATTTGTTAATTTATTGATAGCCATGCTGCTATCCTCCTGTTTATTTGTTTGTTCCCCTTCAACTTATCAATCGATTTTGGGGTACGCAAGGGGGTGCTAGAGCTGTGAGATGTAGTGAGAAAAGGTGACTGTGAAAGAGTGTTATATTATTTAAAATCAAACGGTTAGGTTGCTTTTTGAGAAGTGGTGAGTCATGGTGATTAGTGTGTGGGAATTCTTAAGAGTGATTCCCAACGCTTGGCATTTTTCATTCCTTCGTGGGTTTTGTGTTTACGGTGGTATGGTTAGGTTTGGTGGTAGCGTTGCTCACACCTTAATGCGGCGTTAGGTGTTTAGTCGTTGCGCCTGTGTATAAAGAGGTAAATAGGTTGGGTAAGAAGAAGCGCAAGAAGTCCAAATATGACTTAGTTAAAACTTTAAGTCCAATGGCATTTCCGTCTGAATATGAAGAGGTTACAAAGTCTCTTTATATGAAAGCGTGTCAGGGTTCTCGTCATTTGTGGGAAGAAATTACCAGCTTAGAAGAATTGCGAAATAACGCTGAACTTAGAAAGCAATTTTACAGCTCTGCGAATAAGGGCATGATGTCAGCTCAGGATGATATCGTCGCTATGGTTCAGAGTGAAGACAAGCTCGATTTCCCAAAAGAGCTATTGCTTCGGGGAATTGCGGATGCAATGGCATGGCAACTTTTAGGGCATCAATTGGCTCATGCTAGGCGGTTTTTCAAATCAACAGCTCAACCAGATCTATATAACAGTAACTTTGAGTCTGTAGTGTTTGCGGCTAAAGAGTCATTGAAAGATAAACCCAATGCAGTATCACTGATATCTGATTTAACTTCATTTATACAAGTGGGGGATTTACTTGTATATGAACCAGAAAAAGGTTTAACGATTGCTGAAGTTAAAGAGGGTTCTATGAACGCCAAAATTGGCGATTTCATGAAACTCTACGCAGAGTCCCAATGCGATAGAGCTCTCCACTACTTTGCTAATCGAGAGGGGGAGCAAGCCGTAAAACAACTTCAGCGAATGGCTCGCCAAGCAAGTAGAATGTCTCATGTCACATCGGTTATTGGTACAGGTCAAGGTGTTGATCCCGATACAAATGAAAGAATTAGAATACCAGAGCCATTCTTCCCTATCGAAACGTGGGACGATAGACTCAACAATGCACTAGAGCAGGCAAACAGTAAGGGGTGGGCTTTAGATGTAATTGATAACTGCCTTTTCCTTGGTGTGTATGCATCAGACCATATGCGAGTTGGCGGACACGTAGCATTCAACACATGGTTTGACAAAATGGGTGGTACTCCTGAATGTCCAAGATCTCGCTTGATTGACTGCATGCGCAACCCTTTAGCACTACCTATATTTAGCCGGAACATTTCAGATGAAGACAAATTTGATGTGTTGTTCGGTCGAAAGCAAGTTTGTATGGGGATTTGTATTGAGTCACTACTGAGTGAATGTGAAAAAGCAGGCTTTTCCGTAAGGTTTGCTAGTAACAAAGAACGTGGACGCTTAGATCAAACGGGTAATCGACCATATAAGCACAAAGGTAATGCCATATTCATAGGTAAAGGAAGCCATGAAGTTGTCTTAATGGATGGTGTTTTTTTACGTGCTATGTTCCATGGACAAAGCCCAATATCTGTAATTAAGACCATTTTGGAAGATGTTGAAATAAACACCTAACAAACTGTTTAAGAGTGATTCGCAACGCGTGGCATTTTTACTATGCGTTGGTTTGAGTGATTAAGGTGGTATACGGCAGCTTAGGTATTGCGTTGCTCACACCTTAACAGGGCGTTATGTGCTTTTGAGGAAAATTGACATGGAAGTAGTAGAAGCGAGTCCAGATTTAGCTCCAATATTAGCGAGTTACGCGAAAGAATGTTTGGAGTCGGGTATCCCTAAGTATTTAGGCGTTGATCAAGATCCTGAAGCTTATTTATCAGGTTTGGCTGAACGTTCTAAGGCAACTTCTGAATTACCAAACGGTTATTTACCCAGCACAACATATTATTGCGTATCTGGCTCTGAAATCTTAGGCGCTATTCGAATTCGTAAAGGTACTAATGCCAATGTAGAAAATGTCATTGGGCATGTTGGTTACGAAACTAGACCGTCAGCTCGTGGTAAAGGTATAGCCTCATTTCTCCTCGCTTGGGTGCGAGACCATGTTGTCACTGACTCAGTTATTGTTACTTGTTCAATTGACAATCCAGCGTCCCAAAAGGTTATCGAAAACTGTGGTGGTGAGTATCTTGGCAACCACACAAGTGAAACCGAGGGCACTGTAAGGCGCTACCGTTTAGCACGCACATAACAAAGCGTTCAAGAGGGGTTCTCAACGCTTGGCAGTTTTGGTTCAAAGTTTAGCTTTTGTGATTATGGCACAATGGTTTAGGTAAGGTGGTGGCGTTGTTCACCCCTTAACGCGGCGTTATGCTCTAGGAGATGATTTTGCTCGATTTATTAAAGAAAGTGTTTCTAATTAACCTCTCAGCGGCTCTTGTTGTTATCGCTCTAGCCCAGTTTGTTCCATTCTTTGCTACTACTCAGTTGGTCGACTTTCTTTTCTTTGTTGTCATCGTCATATGGGTTTTAGCGAAGCTAATGTGGGAAGGTGGTGTCCATAGTAAGACGACTCGGTTAGATGATCTTAGAAGAGATAAGGTTTACAAAATGGTAGAGGGGCATGATTTCGAAAAAGACGAACGAGAGCACTATCGAATGAACTACCAAACAGGCTTAGTTTTCTTCATAGCCGGTCTACCGGCGTTTATTGCTTGTTTAGTCCTTCAATTTCTTTGAGTACGAGCATAACAAAGCGTTTAAGACAGATTCGCAACGCTCGGCATTCTTAGTTTGAATCAGCTTTGGTGATTAAGGCACAATGGTTTAGGTTCGGTAGTCAGCGTTGCTCACTACTTAACGCGGCGTTATAAAGCTCGAAGAAAAAGGACATTTCGTGGAAATTCGAACAGGCAAACTTGAAGATGTTGCTGGTATCACCGACATCTTTAATTTTTATATTGAGCATACTAATGCACGTTTTGAGGAAGTTCCATTTACTCTGGAAAATCGTCAGAAATGGTTTTCTCAGTTTTCTAGCACTACCAAATATCAACTATATGTAGCCACAGAAAACGGCGTGTTGCTAGGTTTTGCCTGTTCCCAACAGTACAGAGCAATTTCAGCTTTTGACGACACCGTAGAAGTGACCGTTTATTTGGCACAAGAAGCAAAGGGGAAAGGTTTAGGTTCTAAACTATATACTCAGTTGTTCTCATCAATTCGTGCTTATGGTGTCCATCGTGTATTGTCGGGTGTTGCATTACCAAACGACGCATCAGTTGCATTACATAAGCGGTTTGGTTTCAGAGAAGTTGGAGTTTTCAATGAGTATGCAAAGAAACATGGACAGTACATTAGCTCGGTGTGGTTAGAAAAGGCGTTTAACGTAGAGTCAGCTTTATAACAAACAATTTAAGAGTGATTCGGCACGCGTGGCATTTTTACTATGCGTTAGTTTTAGTGGTTAAGGTGGTATGCGGAAGTATCGTATTGCGTGCCTCACACCTTAATTGGGCGTTATGTGCTAGGGAGATAAACGTGAGAATCGAAGAAACTCAAGAATCTGACTTTCTCCAAGTTGTTGACTTGGTTAAGCGCGTTGTCGATAAAGACATACTTCCTCATTTCAGCAATGAAGGGCAGGCGCTGTTTACTTCAAAAGTGCGGTCTGATGTTGAAACTACATTTGATAAATCAAAGTTTCAAAACCTTAAGCTGATAGAAAATAACAAAGTCATTGGTTTTGCTGCGTTGAGAGAGAATAATTACATTACTCATCTTTTCATTGACACTAGCTTTCAAAACAAAGGGTTAGGCAAACTATTGCTAGACAATTTGTTATCACTTACTGAGTCCAGTGAAGTAAGATTGAGGGCGTCTGTTAACGCGAAAAATTTTTATGAGTCTCAAGGTTTTGTTGCCACAGAAGGTGAGCAAAATGTTGATGGCGTAAGGTTTGTTCCAATGCGACTTGTTCGCACATAACAAACAATTTAAGAGTGATTCAGCACGCGTGGCATTTTCGGTATGCGGTGATTTCGGTGTTTAAGTGCAATGCGGAGGCATAGTCATTGCGTGCTTCACACCTTAATTGGGCGTTAGTACCAAAATTAAATTAGGTTTCGGAGTATTTGAAAATGTTCTTTTCTAGTTCATCTCAACCCTTAGTTA
>NZ_JAWOTH010000021.1:0-54140 GCF_033338745.1 Vibrio sp. Vb1026 | reverse complement strand
CATTACATAAAGTAATGTTTGAATTGACTGTGCTGAATCTTTCGATTCAATGGTCACTTCGTATCATTGAAACCTAATTTGATACCGAAGTATCGAATTGGATTATCATCAACGAGTGCCCACACAGATTGATAGGTTCTTATTTTTAAAGAGCTTTTCTAACATTTTCAGCAACTTAGTTGCTCGTCGCTAGGGGTGCGTATCTTACTTCACACCGTGAGAGAGTCAAGCATTTTTTTCAAATTTCTTTTCTCTCAATTCCGACTCGCTGTGTGACTTTCGTCTCACTCCGTGTCGGTGGATGCGCAGTATAGGGAGTTGAGAAATTAGTACAAGCGTTTTTTGCAAATAAAAAACCAATCGGTCACAAATTAGCCAAAAGTGCGATATTTGCATATTTCTTCGTCACATTTGAGACATATCACAGCAATTGGTTGGAAAAACACCAACCATATACGTAAGATTCATGTGTCTATTCTGTTAATGGACAATCGATCTCTTTATCACTATGTGTAGTAATTAAAATGACGTCTAAAAAAAATCTGATTTTATGTGTTGGGCTGGCCATCGTTGGGGGAATCATCTTCTCTCAATTCATCATCCCACCAGCCTTGAGCTTCCTCATTGGTGTTATCGCTACTGCTTTTCTTTTTTCATTTTCTAGCAAAACACCTGTTCTTCAATCTTCGGATCCTGATCCTTCAACTAAAACGCTGTATGTCGGCAACCTTCCTTATAAGGCCAATGAGAGTCATGTTCGCGATTTGTTTGCTGAATATGGACAGGTCTATGCAGTACGCTTAATGAAAGATAAGCGCACTGGAAAAAGAAGAGGGTTTGGTTTTGTAGTGATGGCTGCGGCAGATGCCAAGCCAGCTATCGCTAAACTTAATGAAAAGAAATATATGGAGAGAACGCTAAAAGTGAGAATTGCGAACGATCCTAAACATCCGGATGGCGGTAAACCTGAACAGGATTAAAACCTAGCTTCTTTAAACAAATGTTCAGTGCACCTTCCTGCCAAGGAGTTGCACTGGCATAAATCGACTTACTTCCCTCTTCTGTATCCTCAATTTCATCACTTAATAGCAATGCTTTTACTCGACGCGCAATCGCTGCGCCTGAATCAATTAAAGTAACGTCCCCACCCAAAGCTTGATGAATCTCCTCTTTGATTAAAGGGAAGTGAGTACAACCGAGCACCGCAACATCGACTTTATCGCGAAGGGGAAGCAGGATATTTGTCAGTTCGTCGAGAGAAACGCTGTTGCCTCGCAACTTCTCTTCGGCCATATCTACCAAGCGAGTTGATCCCACCAGCTCAACTGGTTTGCCTTGCGCAAAGTCCCGTATTAACTCGTGAGTATATTGGCGTGTTACTGTCGCCGGAGTGGCGATCAGCCCTACCCCTTTTGATGCTAAAAGCGATGCGGGTTTAATCGCAGGGACAACACCAACAACGGGAATCGATAAATTTTCGCGTAAGGAAGGAAGCACTATGGTGCTCGCCGTGTTGCAAGCAATGACGACAATGTCGACTTGGTGTTCTTCGACTAAAGAAGATACCAGTTGGTTAACTCGTGAAACGAGTACAGCCTGATCGAGTTCACCATAAGGGTAAGCCTGATTATCGAATAAGTATAAGTAGTCTAGCTGGGGCAATAGGCGATGTATCTCTTGGAATACAGAAAGACCACCAACACCAGAGTCAAAAACTAGGACTTTTTTCTTACTTGCTACTCGCACGAGTCTTACCTAAAGAACAGAAACGTTGCGATCATACTGCGTAGATTTGTTTTGGCAATGCTTTAGCATGGTATCTTTGATGGCTGAATCTATCTCCAGATTCTACATTTCGCTTCGTCAACTCGATATGTCCTTGAAAAGATGGCGAAGACGTGACCAATGTGTGAAATTCACCATTTTCCCCACAGGGATCAATTTGACTTGGTAATGACTCTATTAGGGCTTTGTCATACCAGCGACCACACCATTCTGGAGGGAGAACTCTTCCGTCGATGGTGATTAACATCGTTTGAATACCACGCTCTATGATTTCCATCGCTAGTTTTTCGCTGCTCTCCCCTAATAGAGGAAAGACGCATTCCCAGCCAACAGGTTCAATATAGCTGCGTCGGTAATCGGCAATGCCATTACAAAACATATCACCAAATGCGACAGCTTCTATGTTCAGACCACTACTTTGTAATCCATTAACGATGGTCGATTGATAAATGTCGTTACTTGGAAAGATTTCAGGTAGCTCGATAGTAATGAGCGGAAGCGCAAGTAAGTCTGCTTGCATTTGTACGACTTCAAGCGGAGTTGCTTGGAAAGGGACTTCTTTCCCTACGTAAGTCGTGTACAAACCGACAACTTGATAATTTGGATTCTCGTTAAGGCGCTCAAGCGTTAATGTCGAATCTTTACCACTGGACCAGCTGATCACAACTCGCTTGGGTTTCTTCATTCGATTTTCCACCACAAAATATTAAAAACCGCCCGAAGGCGGTTTGTGCTCATTCACGATTAGAATTCGTAGCCAACGTTGAGATAGTACGCTCGCTCTGCAGCAGGGTAACCTTTTGCCATCTCATACTCTTCATCAAGTAGATTATCGATACGAGCGCTAATAGAGGTCGACTCATTCGGATAGTAAGTCACCGCCGTATCAACCAACGAGTAAGAAGAAAGCGTAATATCTTGTGAAGGCCAAGTGCTGTAATCCACATCTGGACGCTTACCGACGTACTGATAGCTAGCCGACCAATCCACTTTATCGAAGCTCACTAAAGCATTCCACTTATACATTTCTTTAGCGCGGCGCTGCAACTGATGCCCTTTATCGTCTTCAGCATCTTTGTAATCTGCACTCAACTGGTGCTGCACAATCCCTGTATCAAACTCAGCAACAAGCTCCACACCTTGGATATGTGTTTCACCATCGACATTCAAATATTTGTATGTGGTTGGATGGTAATCGATAAGATTCGTGATTATATAGTCATAACCCGTTACGGACCAAAAAACGCCTTGGACATCACCGCTGAATGCTAGCTCCCAAGCATCTGACTCTTCCGGCTTCAGATCTTTCTCACCGTATGTTGGGTCATACTGTTGATATAGGTTTGGAGCCTTAAATGCAGTACCAAAAGAGGCTTTAACCCCAAACTCTGGTACAAACTGGTAACCAGCCGCTAAACTGTAAGTGAACTCACTACCGTATTCTTCGTTATCATCAAGGCGAGCACTGCCCTCGAGCATTGCTTTATCAATACTAGTGGTTGCCATACCAAACAGAGCGCCATTGGTCCGATCAAACGTTTTATTCGCACTCTTGTCTTTATAAGACTCGTTGCGCCAATCAATACCACCAGCAAACGTCGTATTGTTGTTTAGCAAGTAACTGTTGGTCCACTGGACATTTTGCTGCTCAAGTTCATCTTCAGTACCTGAGTGTTTGCCTTTTGCTTGCTCATAGTTCCAAGACTTCTGTTTCTGTGCCGTTACTTGTAGTTCTGACATCACATTATCAGACTGATACTTACCGCCCAGAGTGACAGAAAGATCATCTTTTTCTGCTTCGTAGTAACCGCGACTGCCGTAGCTGCTGTCATATTGATAAACATTTTCGTAAGCACGTAGATTACCAAATGCAGACCACTGGTCATTGAAGTTATGCACGTAACCTAGCAGACCATTCTTTGTATCAAAGCCATGGCGATCACCGTCATTAACTCCCGGTACAGGACGAACGTTATAACCATCATCACTTTCACTACCAAGCGCGATATTTAGCTGGCCGCTCTCTGTGACTTTAATACCAGATGCCACACTCAATTCTTGATAATCTAAACTACCTAAACCCGCACTTAACTTCGTTCCTTCTTCGTCAGCACGCGCAATGGTGATGATATTGATCACGCCACCAATCGCTTCTGAGCCATAAAGTGACGCACGCGCACCACGCACGTACTCAATACGTTGAACGTAAGTAAGTGGGATTTGGTTAAAGTCCACAGCGCCCTTCGCTGCTCGCGCAAAACGTACGCCATCAACCAGTACTAAAACTTGGTCGGAACTGGTTCCACGAACAAATAAAGACGCTAACTGACCACGACCACCATTTTGTGAAACTTGAATCCCCGTAAGGCGACGCAATACATCTGGTAGGGTTTTCGCTTGAATGCGAACGATGTCTTGTCGTGTAACTACTTCGACATCTGCCAACGTACGGCTTTCGGCTTGCTCAAAACGGTTTGCAGTAACAACGATGGTTTCGTCAGTGGAGGTTTCTTGGGCCTGTAGATAAGAGACAGGTGAAAGCAGCGATGCCAAAGTGATCGCCAGTGCGGATTTTCTCATTGTATTGTCCTAAATCGCGTAATTCCTTCCGAGCCCTGTCATCATGACAGTCCAGTGCTGTGGCTCAGTTGTTGGCAGGTATTCGGACTCAAGAGCACGGGTGTACCGCCTACTTGCTCGACTTCCCACATAAACTAATGCAGTGTCTGATGAGCGTTCGTTCTCTTTTACCGCTGCGCGTCAGTTCTGGATTCACACCAGATTCCCATTTCAGCCATCTAGATTGCTAGATAGCACCAACTTGAGGCAAATATTATTCAGCTATTGATTATTTGTCCAGCCAATATTGCCCTTAGAAGTTGTAACGTTTTGATTGATTTTGCTTTCTACTCTGCCTGTACGCACTATCTTTAAATCAATTCCAGTACAAAACTGGACATCCTATTGAGATTGAATAAAATCTGCGCTCTTAAATTGAATGCACCATAAAAGGTAAGATCATGGCTACTCTTGATGTAAACCCACAACGCTACCAAGAACAACTGGCTGAAAAAGTCGAACGTCTCACGGACATGTTCGCGCCATACAACATGCCAGAACTGGAAGTGTTTGAATCACCAGAGCAGCACTACCGCATGCGTGCTGAGTTCCGTGTTTGGCATGAAGGCGAAGATCTTTACTACATCATGTTCAACCAAGAAACTCGTGAGAAATACCGTGTTGACCAATTTCCTGCAGCAAGCCGTCTGATCAACGACCTGATGCCGCTATTGGTTGAAGCGATGAAAGACAACGACTCACTACGTCGTAAACTGTTCCAGGTGGATTTCCTATCGACGCTAAGTGGTGAGATTCTGGTTTCACTCCTTTACCATCGCCAACTTGATGAAGAGTGGATTGAAAACGCGAAAGCCCTTAAACAGCGTTTAAATGATGAAGGCTTTAACCTAAACATCATTGGTCGCGCTCGTAAGATGAAGATTGTCCTAGACCGCGACTACGTGATCGAGAAGCTCGATGTAAATGGTCAAAGCTACATCTACCAACAAGTGGAGAACAGCTTCACTCAGCCGAACGGCAAAGTCGCAGAGAAGATGCTGGAATGGGCGGTCGACTGTACCCAAGAAAGCACTGGCGACCTACTAGAGCTTTACTGTGGTAACGGTAACTTCTCGCTGGCGTTGGCACAGAATTTCGACCGCGTACTGGCAACTGAGCTAGCGAAGCCATCTGTGGTATCTGCACAGTACAACATCGCCGCCAATAAGATTGATAACGTACAAATCTTACGTCTATCAGCAGAGGAATTTACTCAAGCGATCGAAGGTAAGCGTGAATTCCGTCGTCTACAAGATGCAGGTGTAGATCTGGAGAGCTACAACTGCAACACGATTTTTGTCGATCCACCACGTGCTGGGATGGATGTCGATACTTGTAAGATGGTGCAAGGTTACGAGCGCATCATGTACATCTCTTGTAACCCTGAGACTCTAAAAGAGAACTTGGACATTCTATGCGAAACACACAACGTAACGCGTTTTGCTCTGTTTGACCAATTCCCTTATACCCACCACATGGAAGCAGGTGTACTGTTGGAACGCAAAGCGTAACCCACCGCGTCAAATACAAAAAAAGCGAGCTCAATGGCTCGCTTTTTAATTTGATTCGTTTGCTTATTCCGCAGAAGTCTTCTTGCTGACAAAACCTAGCTTCTTACCAATCCATGCGAGTAAGATCATTGAAACCATGATCGCGAAGAAGTTTGAGCCTGCTTCTGGGTATTGCGCTTTAATAAACGCAGAGTGACCAAACGCACCTACGAAGAAGCACGCCAAGCCAACTAATGGGATATCTTCTGATACCGGATTATTTAGGTACTCTTGGTAAAGAGCTTGTACAGCCAGTACGAGTGCAATCAATGGGAAGATTGAAAAAGACACTTCACTCATGGTCAACCATGACAACAAAGCATCACCACACATACCTGCAACCAGTGCCAAAATCAGCGTTTTCTTTTCAGATTTATTTCCATTCGACATTATTCTATCCCGCCTTTTAATCGGTTACGTTCACGTTCTTTGCGATACCAATAGGCCCCTTTGGCTATCATTCGCAATTGCATGATCAATCGCTCGGCGAGTTCATCGCGCTCACGTCGATCTAAATCTAAAGCTTCAGCCCCCGAACTGAAAACCAAAGTCACAGACGCTTCTGCTTGAGTATACGCCTCTTCTCTGGTCACGCCGGTGCTCATTAAATACTCGGTTAATTCTGCCGCAAAATGCTGGATTTCTCGAGCAACAGCGGTACGAAATTCAGCAGAAGTGCCGGAGCGCTCACGCAACAACAAACGAAAAACGTTCGGACTACTTTCAATGAATTCCATAAAGGTTTCGACCGAGGTACGAATTACGCTACCTTCTTTCACAATACGTTGACGCGCCTGACGCATCAGTTGGCGTAGTAGCAAACCGCCTTCATCAACCATGGTTAAGCCTAGCTCATCCATATCTTTGAAGTGACGGTAAAAAGAAGTCGGTGCAATCCCTGCCTCTCGGGCGACTTCTCGCAAGCTAAGGCTGGAAAAGCTGCGATCCGCACTTAATTGACTAAATGCCGCATCGATCAATGATCGACGTGTCTTCTCTTTTTGCTGTGCGCGGATTCCCATCGATTTCATTCTTAACTTGCTCTTTTTCTGTAGGGTACAAGAGCCTCAATATAACGCAATTTGCTCCTACGGAGAAAGATATGTTGCTTCGCTCGCTCTGAGCGCCGAGAACGTTACTATTGGCATGCATCTAATTGCAATGTTCTCGATGCAATTTATAGACATACAACATACCAAATCATCCTTTTGGTCGATTCTGCGTGATCACTTCCACTCTCTAACAGGCATGACGTGTACCAATAGAGTAAATGAGTTAAAATCGCGCTAAAGCAATGTTAAGCAAATATAACAAGGAAGGCATCATGGCGCATGTTAATCACTATGACGTGATCGTAATCGGTAGTGGCCCTGGCGGAGAAGGGGCTGCAATGGGATTAACCAAAGCGGGACTGAATGTTGCCATTGTCGAGAAAGAAAGCAGTGTCGGCGGCGGTTGTACTCACTGGGGTACTATTCCATCAAAAGCACTGCGTCATGCCGTTAGCCGCATCATCGAATTTAATAGCAACCCGCTATTTTGTCGAAACAACACCAGCGTTCATGCAACATTTTCTGACATTTTAGGTCATGCTAAATCGGTCATTGATAAGCAAACTCGACTTCGTCAGGGCTTTTATGACCGTAACTCATGCACACTTTTGTTCGGAACCGCGCGATTTATCGATAACTACTCAATTGCAGTGATGCAAAGCGACGGTACAGAAGAAATCTATTCTGCGGATAAGTTTGTCATCGCGACGGGTTCTCGCCCGTATCAGCCTAACGACGTAGATTTCTTGCATGAGCGCATCTACGACAGTGATTCCATTTTGAGCCTGAAACACGACCCTCGCCATATCATCATTTACGGTGCGGGCGTTATCGGTTGTGAGTACGCCTCTATCTTCCGCGGCCTTGGAGTGAAAACCGACCTTATCAATACCCGCGACCGCTTGTTGGAGTTTTTGGATAACGAAGTGTCAGATGCGCTGTCTTACCACTTCTGGAACAGCGGTGTGGTAATTCGTAATGATGAGACCTATGAAAAAATCGAAGGCACAGAAGATGGCGTGATTATTCACCTACAATCTGGCAAGAAGATGAAGGCAGACTGCTTGTTGTATGCGAATGGTCGAACAGGTAACACCGATAAGTTGAATTTGGGTGCAGTGGGTCTGGAAGCGGACTCTCGCGGACAACTAAAAGTAAACCGTAACTACCAAACCGATATCGAACACATTTACGCTGTAGGCGATGTCATCGGTTACCCTAGCCTTGCAAGCGCCGCTTATGACCAAGGGCGATTTGTCGCACAAGCCATTACGAAAGGTCAGGCAGAAAACTACCTGATTGATGATATTCCAACGGGTATCTACACCATCCCAGAGATTAGCTCTGTGGGTAAAACCGAGCAAGAGCTAACAGCTGCGAAAGTACCGTATGAAGTAGGACGCTCTTCGTTCAAGCATCTAGCTCGTGCACAGATCGCAGGGAAAGACATCGGTAGCTTGAAGATATTGTTCCATCGTGAAACCAAAGAAATTTTAGGGATTCACTGTTTTGGCGAACGTGCCGCGGAAATTATCCACATCGGTCAAGCCATTATGGAGCAAAAAGGCTCAGCAAATACCATCGAGTATTTCGTCAATACCACCTTCAACTATCCAACAATGGCCGAAGCGTATCGTGTCGCTGCGTTGAATGGTTTGAACCGCTTGTTCTAATCTATGCTTCTTGATAGCAGACAGAAAAACAGCAGGCTTGGACCTGCTGTTTTTATATCAACATTGTGTTAGGAAGGTATCCTTGTGCCATTGGTAGAGAAAGATAACCCCTAAACCAATACCCCGCATCAACATAAAGCTCATCATTGCAAACCACAGCGCGTGATTTTCCCACTCGGCGAATAAGTAAAAGACAACAAAGAAACTGCTGGTCGCGACAAACATACTATTGCGCATGTCTTTGCCTTTGGTTGCACCGACAAAAATGCCATCCAATAGAAAGCACCACATCGACGCAAGTGGCATCACCACCAGCCAAGGTAGATACACCGCTGCTTGCTGTTGTACCGCCTCAATTGAAGTGATCATGGCGATCAACTGCGATCCCGCCAAACCAAAGAGCGCGGTCAGTCCTAAGCAAATAACCAAACTCCAAAAGAAAGTGCCGACAAGCGATGCACTCAATTGTTGCCTATCTTTGGCACCAATCGCCTTCCCGACCATGGCCTCCATTGCGTAAGCAAAGCCATCCATGCCATACGAGATAATCATCAGGAAGCTCATCAGAACCGCATTTGCAGCGACAACCTCATCACCAAAGCTCGCACCTTGGAACGTCATAAAGCTAAAAGCCGCTTGCAGACACAAAGAGCGTAAGAAAATATCGCGATTCAATTTCACGAATCGCCCTAAACCGTGTTGAGTGCTGGCTAGCAACTTTTGAGGTGATGGTAATTGCCTCTCTCGCCAGGTTTTCCAGACACACATGAGACCAAAACCCATGCCAGAGTAGTCAGCAATCACCGATGCCAGCGCAGCGCCTTCTACTTTCCACCCCAAACCAATCACAAACAACAAATCGAGGGCAATATTAGTCACGTTGGTGATGATCACCATCCACATTGGTGCTTTGGAATTTTGCGTTCCGAGCAGCCACCCCAACAACACAAAGTTCATTAGCGCAGCGGGGGCACTCCACACACGGATAGAGAAATATTGCATACCGTAGTGTTTTACCTCTGCGCTGGCGTCACTCCAACCAAAGATCAAATCAGCTATCGGGGTATGGGCAATAAGGAAGACTAACGCAAACAGCAGCGCCATAAGTGAGCCTTGCATAAACACCAAGGCAAGTTGCTTTCGGTCTTCACCGCCATAGGACTGCGCCGCCAACCCAGTAGTCGACATACGCAAAAAACCAAGCAGCCAAAACGTCACGCTGATCATGGTGCTGCCCAACGCAACACCACCCAAATACCAAGCGTGGTCTAGATGACCAATCACCGCAGCATCGACCAAACCGAGCAATGGAACAGTAATATTCGACAGCACCATAGGTATAGCTAAAGCTAAGACTTGGCGATGAACTTTTGGGTTAGATAAAGGAGAGAAGATTGAATTTGTCACAGGCACCTCATCAATAAGATCGACGAGTGTACCTGAGCGCTTAACGACTAGCCAATTACCACTTGATATGAACGAGTACTGGCGTGAGGCGATGCTTCAACATTGGAATCTTATTAAGCCAACGCTGCCAAGCTTTCCAACGAGAACAGAATCTATCGAATGGCGAGAAAGCTTTCACCCACTGTGCCCATGGTAACCATTGCAATATCTGTGCTGCAGGCGCTTCAAAGCCATGAGCATAACGATCAGAGCCAAGCTTTTGTCCCCACTTGGTTTCCGTTAAATCTCCTGCCAGCACCATACACAGTTCAGCAGAAACAAAATGTCGACCTAAGGTTTGAATAAATTTCGCGACTTGACGCTCTGTGCAATCGAGCAGTGCCATTTCACATAAAATGAGTACCGGTGCTTGCTCTGGAATGGCTAACGTCTCTAGCCACGACATTTCATCCACACTGCCACAGCGATGTTCATAACGTTCATTTTTGTGGAACAAACGCTGACGCCATACCAAATTTTCCGTCACATCCAGCTCTATCCAATGGCAGCGTCCATTATCCAAACGATAAAAGCGGGTATCCAACCCCGCTCCGACATTGATTATCCAAGCATCGGGATACTGCTGTAAGAAGTGACTAACCTGCTGGTCACAAAGCTGAGTCAGCGTCACGTGCAGCAATTGCTTCTGCGCAATATCACCACTCAAACAATCCGGCGCCATCTTACAGCTCAAACACGCTTTAGCAGCTATCGGATCGTACACCAAGCCATTGTCGACCATGCTTTCACGGCTACGCAATAACAGTGGCTTTAATAAATGGTTAGGAACTTGATGTTTAGACTGAGACATGGGCATTTCCTGCGCCAGAGAGAAAACATAGACATTAATAAAGATGATAATGAATATCAATTACATTATCAAGCTTATAAATTGGTCAAAACAAACAAGGTCAAGATGATGAGCAAGCTTTTGGAGGAAGTAGAAAAAGAGAAAAGACAAAACAGCCCAGATGAACTGGGCTGCTTAAACACACTTACATCCAATCGGTATTGCGAATAATACCAACGGCTAAGCCTTCAATCGTAAGGTGCTGAGACGTCAAGTCCACTTGGATTGGGGCAAACTCTTCATTCTCAGCATGCAGTAATATGGTTGAGCCTTTGCGCTCCAAACGCTTCACAGTCACATCATCATCAACACGCGCAACGACAACTTGACCGTCTCTCACGTCTTGGGTTTTATGCACCGCGAGCAAATCGCCATCCATAATCCCGATGTCTTTCATACTCTCGCCATTTACACGAAGTAAGAAATCCGCTTGCGGTTTGAACATCGCAGGATCGACTTGGTAGTGCGCCTCTACGTGCTCTTGAGCCAGAATTGGCTCACCCGCTGCAACTTGACCAATCAATGGCAAACCCTGCTCATCATTGGCTGCGTCTTCAAGCAGGATACGAATCCCACGAGAAGCGCCTGGAATAATTTCAATTGCTTGCTTACGAGCAAGCGCTTTTAGGTGTTCCTCTGCGGCATTCGCAGAGCGGAAGCCAAGCTCACGCGCAATCTCTGCACGAGTTGGTGGCATTCCGGTGTCATCGATTTTACTTTTAATCAAATCGAAGACTTGTTGTTGGCGTGGCGTTAACGGCTTCATGTCTCACCTGTCTTTTTATACAGTTAACTGTGAGTATATCCAGTAAATGCTCAAATGAAAACCCAATTGGTTGTTTTTTAATTTATTTGTGGAGAGCTTTCAGCTTACCGATTAAGTTCATTCTTTATTCGTTTAAAACACCGACTTTTCAGTTAATCAAGTCAAAGCAATAACTTAGGGGTTCGACTAATTTACAGCCAATAAAATTAAAAGGTTTGACCAGTTTCTGGTATCCTTGCAGCGCTTAAATTTTATCGCCTAGGCTTATTTCTATTGCCGTACTCATCTCTTTTTATAGAGAAGACATGCAAAGCGGAAACTGAAATAAGGTTAGGCCTGTTTGAATACCTATTGAGGCTGTGAACTTTATGTCTTCTGGACAATCATTTTCACGTTCATTACTAAAACTACCTTTATCGGTACTGGTAAAGGGCACCACAATCCCGTCGAACCCGATTGAAGATCTGAACATCGACCTAACTAAACCGATTGTATATGCCCTGCCGTTCCGCTCGAACGTGGATTTGCTGACACTGCAAAAACAAGCCATGAGCCTTGGTCTACCCGACCCGCTCAGCCCGCTGGAAATCAATGGCAAAACGCTGAACCGTTTCGTCTTTATCGCTGCGCGTCCAACTGTGATGAACAACGATAATGATGTCCCAACCGATTCTGTCTCTCTGTTCACTGACTTACTGGAACTGCACAAGCTGGATAGTGAGTTGGATGTTCAAATGATCCCTGCAACCGTGCTTTGGGGTCGTAAGCCAGGTAAAGAAGAGAACCAAAAGCCTTACCTTCAACCGATGAATGGTCCGCAAAAAGCCAAAGCAGTAATGGCGGCGGGACGCGACTGCTTAGTTCGCTTTAGTCCCGTGGTATCTCTGCGTTATATGGCAGACTCTCACGGTACCGACAGCGCAATTGCGCACAAACTGGCTCGCGTGGCGCGTATCCACTTCTCACGCCAGAAACTGGCTGCTTCAGGCCCAAACCTGCCACAACGCCAAGTGTTGTTTGCTCGTTTACTAAAATCTCCAGCTATTGAACTGGCGATTGCTGACGAAGCCAAGAGCAAAAACATCTCGATTGATAAGGCACGTAAAGAAGCCCACGACATCATGGATGAAATCGCTGCCGACTTCTCCTATAGTCTGGTGAAAAATGGCGACCGCATCCTGAGTTGGTTATGGACAAAACTATACCAAGGTTTGCACATCAATAACGCCTCGACTGTGCGTCGTTTAGCGCAAGACGGCCACGAAATTGTGTACGTCCCGTGTCACCGTAGTCACATGGACTACCTGCTGTTGTCTTATGTTTTATACCATGAAGGCATGGTGCCTCCGCACATTGCGGCAGGCATTAACTTGAACTTCTTCCCGGCCGGTCCGCTTTTTCGTCGTGGTGGGGCGTTCTTTATTCGTCGTAGTTTTAAAGGCAACAAACTGTACTCAACCATTTTCCGTGAGTATCTAGCTGAGCTGTTTGCCAAAGGCTATTCAGTCGAGTACTTCAGTGAGGGTGGTCGTTCACGTACAGGTCGCTTACTGCAAGCGAAAACGGGTATGCTGGCTATGACCATCCAAGCAATGCTACGTGGTTTAAACCGCCCAGTAACGCTAGTGCCGGTCTACATCGGCTACGAGCACGTAATGGAAGTGGGCACTTACGCGAAAGAGCTGCGTGGCAAACGCAAAGAGAAAGAAAACGCAGGGCTTGTACTGCGTACTCTGCGTAAACTGCGTAACTTTGGTTTGGGCTATGTGAACTTCGGTGAGCCAATTCAGCTCAACCAGTACTTGAACGAGCATGCTCCTGAGTGGACGAAAGACATCGACAGCATGGGTGGTAACAAACCACAATGGATGAATCCTGTGGTGAACGACCTTGCTAATAAGATGATGACGCACATCAATGATGCGGCGGCGGCAAACGCGTTGACCTTGTGTGCAACCGCACTGCTTGCTTCTCGTCAACGTGCACTTTCTCGTGACTCGCTGATCAATCAGATCGAGTGTTACTTAAAGCTACTCAAAAATAACCCGTACTCAAGCACCTCCACTATCCCTACCGAAAGTGCTGAGGAGTTGGTCGATCATGCAATTTCGCTTGATAAGTTCGTGATTGAAACCGATAGCATGGGTGACATCATTTCGCTGGATCGTAGCCAATCGATCCTGATGACCTACTACCGCAACAACATCATCCACTTGTTTGCTCTGCCATCATTAATTGCTCAGATGATCATTCGTCAGCGCAACCTTTCGGTAGAAAAGATTCAAGCGAATGTCGCGCAAATCTACCCATTCTTGAAGAAAGAGTTGTTCTTAAGCTATCAAGAAGACGAGTTGGATGAATTGGTCGTTAAAACACTGCATGAGTTTGCCGAACAGAAAATGATTAGCCTCGATGGTGATAAGCTGGAGATCAATCAGTCGAACAACCAGCCTCTGGTTCTGCTAGGTCGTACAATCACGGAAACACTGCAGCGCTACTCTATCGCGATGAACTTGCTTGTTGCTTACCCCGAGCTCGGTAAATCGGACCTAGAACAGAAGAGCCAAGATATTGCTCAACGTTTAGGACGCTTACACGGTATTAATGCGCCAGAATTCTTCGATAAAGGTGTGTTTACCGCGATGTTCAATACGCTCAAACAGCAAAAATACCTCGATAACGATGGTAACTGTGACACGAAGAAAACGCAGCAATTTGCGCGATTACTATTCATTCTGCTTTATCCAGAAGTGAAACTGACGATCGAAGAGAGTATTCATCAACTTCAGTCGTAACCGTTTTACCTTCTTCCAAAATAAGAAAAAAGGCATCCAATCGGATGCCTTTTTTCTATTTCTTCGCTTACCAAAATGCGACCAATAACCCTATCGCTATCACCATGCCAACATAATTGTTGTTAAGGAAAGCCTTAAAGCACAACTCCCGCTCACGGTGACGAATTAAGTGCTGCTGATAAACAAACAACGACGCTGCAATCAAAAGGGTCCAGTAGTAACTTTGTCCCAATTGGTAGAACTGCCCTAACCAAACCAACATCGCGAGTGTAATCAGTTGCAACACACCAATAATAAGCTTGTCATGACGACCAAACAGAATTGCCGTCGATTTAATGCCAATCTTTAGATCATCATCTCGGTCTACCATCGCATATTGAGTGTCGTACGCAATGGTCCACAAAGCATTAATGAGGAACAAAAACCAAACAATTAATGGTAATTCCCCAGTTTGTGCAGCCCACGCCATTGGAATCGCCCAGCTAAAAGCCAAGCCTAAAAATAGCTGTGGAATATGAGTGTAACGCTTCATAAATGGATAGATGAACGCCAACACAATGCCAGCGAAGGATAGCTGAATCGTCAGCGGGTTCATGGTCAGCACTAACAAAAACGAGCTGATACCCAAAACCAAAAATAATCCAATCGCTTCTTTTGCTGTCACTTTCCCTGATGGCAGTGGACGTTGCTTAGTACGCTTTACATGGCCGTCGACTTTGCGATCTGCAAAATCATTAATCACGCACCCCGCACTACGCATTAGGAATACCCCCAATACAAACACGATGAATACATCCCAACTTGGCATCCCTTGGGCTGAGATAATTAGCGCCCAAATCGTTGGCCACATCAGTAACAGTGAACCAATCGGGCGATCCATGCGCATCAGTTGCCAATATGCTTTGGCTTTTTCTGCGGACATTTACACTGTCTCCTTAGCGTAAACTGGTGAATTAGATAAGAATAACTCGGCGACTAGCATCGGTTTGTGATTCATCCACAACCTTGAGCGTCGCGCTAACAAACGTCCTTCTGGTACGGCTACCCATCCCATTTGTAAAGAGTCCCGCTCAACGTTATCTGCGCTGAACACTGTTAATCCTAATGGGATATCCCCTTGTTGAGCCAAATCATACTGCTGATCAACTAAGGTTGAGCGAGGAATCAATGTCCGCCCAATAACCCAGTTATTATTGTCACCGCACAAAATTACCTCTCTCAGTAAGCAATCTTGTTCGGACAATAACTGGCTTTCATCCTGTTTTAATGTCGCTGCAGTGACGATCTGATTTTGTAGCAATTCTACCGTTAACGCTTGGCAGTGCTGTTTTAAACGACGTGACAAAGACCCTTGCTCTTCAAGCCAGTGCTTGGCAAATTCATTTGGAAATTCGAATTCTTCGGGGTTTTGCCACTCTACTTCCAATAAAGAAGCAAGATAGAGTGATGTTGGCTGATTCATACTAGTATTCAATTGGAGGCTTTATGCGTACAATAAAGCAACAACTTACCGTCCATAGTAATGTATGTAACCGTAAGTTCCGTTATTTGTTATAGACGGCCCATTGTATCAAGACTGAAGCGATTCGAATATCGCGATCCAGAGAAAGAAAAGTTAGAAATATGTACAAACGTTATATAGCCCAAATTATTTTTGCGTTAACCATACTATTCGCCGCACCAAGTTGGGCTGAAACGGAAGAAGCTGGACCTAAGTTGGCATACTTTACCCTAGAGCCTGATCTCACTACTAACTTTTACACCAAAGGCAAAAAGTTAGGTTATGTGCAAGTGCGCATCGACATCATGGTAATGAGTCAACAAGATTTATCAGTTGTTGAGCATCACCAACCTTTGATTCGCGATGCAGTGATTGAATTATTGGGTAAGCAAACAGAAGATACGATTAAGTCCCTTTCTGGCCGAGAAGATCTGCGCAAAACTTTAGTGACGACCCTCAACGAAACGCTTTTGCCTGAAACAGGTAAAACCATCATTGCCGATTTGTTGTTTACAAAATACCTTTATCAATAAACCCAAATCCGTTTTGAACATAAAAAAAGACCGCTCTTGAGCGGTCTTTTCATTTCATCTGCTTTAAGCTTGCTGTTGGTATTTCATCTTGCCTGAATCAAACAACGCAATCGCCATCCCCGACAGTAGCCCAACTAAGTGAGCGGTGTTTGCAATCGCCATAAATGGCTGCACAAAACCAAGAACTAACCATACCAACATAAAGACGATGATTGGCTTAGGTAGCGTAAGGTCTAAATGTGGCAAGCGGTAACCTAATATCCACAAATAACCAAGCAGTGCATAGACCACGCCAGACAAGCCGCCGAAGTTAGCCCCTTCAACATAGAACTGGCCTGCCCCTGAAAGCGCTGCCGACACCACAAAGAGTTGCAATAGCTTACCGGAACCTAGACGACGTTCGATGTCGCCACCCAACTGCCACCACCATAGTAAGTTAAACACGATGTGAGTTACTGAAAAGTGCAGTAACGCATGACTTAGCCATCGCCACACTTGCCATTGTTGCCCCTCAAAAGCCGGGAAGTGCAACAACTTAAACACGCCATTGCCAAAGCCAAACATTTGTAACAAGTAGATGATGATACAGACTGTCATGATCAGCAAAGTCATGGGGCCAGCTTTCGCTTTGACCATGCTCATGATACTCGGGCTGGAATAATGAAATGTGCTCTTACGAGTATCGGCAACGTCCCACGAGGCGGCGCTGTATTTTGAATCAGACGGGTTAGCAAGGAACTGCTTAAGTTCGGCTTCCGCTTCTATTTCATGCTGGCTATCAGTCAGCCACAGCGCAAATTGCCCATCCCCTTCTGGCATCATTTCGATGTCAATTTGGCGAGAGGCCATATAATCAATAAAGGCTTGCGCCATACGTGGATTATTTAACGTTACCAATCTCTTCATTAACTTCTCACTATCGGTAGTTCTGCTCGATGCCAGGCTTCAAAGCCACCATCTACACTGTACACCTGTTCAAAGCCTTGGTTAACCAAATATTGCGCCGCACCTTGGCTACTAATACCGTGGTAACACATCACTAGAATAGGTTGTTCGAACTCCACTTCATCCATAAACGCAACGATCGTATCGTTAGTTAAGTGATACGCGGACTCCGCATGCGCAACGGCAAACGATTGAGGGTCACGGATATCTACAAGCTTCGCATCACCCTGCTCGAGCAGCGCTTGCGCACCTTGTACATCGATATGCTTAAACTGATCCATTTACTTTCTCATTGTCTTATTAATATACCCAAGCAACCTCGAACCTAACGTACTAATCAGCACCCGTGGTACAGCATAAAATCCATATTTGAAGCTGCTTGGGTATATTGCCGCTATTGTAACCTATCCAACGGCAAACTTAGACACATGGATAATCAGGGTTTTCAAAAGTGTACACATTCCAACCATTTGTGGATAAAGCTGTGAATTGCGTTGATAAAGTGTATTTGGATCTTTTGATCCACAATATGTAGTGATGATCTTGATCTAACTGTGTGTATATCTATAACTATCCCCAGATGTAAAAGTGCTTGAATCCCTTATTTTGTCCGGGTTTCGAACAGTTGATAAATAATTACTTCACAGAGTTATACACAGGTAGCACATAAAATCCGGATCGCAAACTCTATCGATTTTCGATCGACAATAAAAAAGCCGAGATCACATGATCTCGGCTTTCTATGAAAATCTTACTTTCAATTAGCAGTGGAAATTAAAATTCACCCACGGCCAATTTTAGTTTCTTCATTGCATTTTTTTCTAGCTGGCGAATACGCTCGGCAGAAACACCAAACTCATCAGCTAAGTCTTGCAATGTTGCTTTCTCATCATCTAACCAACGAGAACGCACGATGCGCTGACTACGCTCATCCAAACTCGCTAATGCATGACCCAAGCGATTGTTGGTATGCATTTCCCAGTTGGCGGCTTCAATGTTGTCGGCCACATCAGACGATTTGTCTTCTAGGTATAGCATCGGCGCTGTGTAAGCGTTTGAGCTGTCGTCTTCATCAGTTGGCATATCAAAGGTTGAATCCACCGCCGCTAAGCGTGATTCCATCTCGCGAACTTCAGAAGGCTCAACACCTAACTCGCGCGCAACGGTTTCTACTTCACCGTTGTTAAACCAACCCAAGCGCTTTTTCGACTTACGCAGGTTGAAGAACAATTTACGTTGCGCTTTAGTGGTCGCAATTTTCACGATACGCCAGTTACGTAGCACGTATTCGTGGATCTCTGCTTTGATCCAGTGGACAGCGAAAGAAACCAAGCGAACCCCTACTTCTGGGTTAAAACGCTTAACGGCTTTCATTAGACCGATGTTACCCTCTTGCACAAGATCCGCCATTGGCAAACCGTAGCCAGAGTAACCACGAGCAACGTGAACAACGAATCGTAGGTGCGAGAGAATTAGACCTTTTGCAGCCTCAATCTCACCTTTATAGTGTAATCGTTCTGCCAGCTCACGCTCTTCGTCTGCAGTCAGCATTGGGTAGCTGTTTACTGAGCGAATATAGCTATCAAGGCTATCTTGCGTGACTAGAGCCATCGGATACGCTTCTTTTGTCATTCAATTCCTCATCAATCTCTGATCTGGAGCATTACATTGCAATTTAGCTTCGATATCTTGAACTCAAAATGAACAAGTTTCAAGAAGGGGAAGCAATTATCCATAAACATTTGGTCTAAGCAAGGGTTCAAAATTAGCTAGTGCTAATGAAATCCAAGTAATAAGACCGCCATCACTTAAACTGGTTCAATTTCTTTTAAATGTCGTTGCGCAGAAAAACGCGCCGCAATACATCCCAAAAGACTCCCAATGATGATTAATAACAAAGATTCATCCCAACTTAGACCAATCAGGCGGAACTGGCTATCGTACAACGCAGCAAGGTCTTCCACCGCACTATTCATGACAATGGTCACTAAAGCCGTTACCAACCACGCAATAGTGGCACCTAACACGCCAAACCACATACCTGTGTACAAGTAAGGGCGCAGAATAAAACTGTCCGTCGCACCGATCAGTTTCATGGTTTGAATCTCTTCTTTATTCGCCAGCACATTAAATCGCAATGTATTGCCAACGATTAAAAATACCGCACCGAGCATCAGCACTGTCAGGGTAATGACAATAATACTCGCGAGAGTTTTGATGGCATCAAGACGCGCTAGCCAGTCTTCGTCAAGTCTCACGTCGGTCACATCTTGTTGCTCTCGAACGTCTTTGGCTAATGACTGAATATCACTTTTTAGCTCCGAATCTGGCGTAATCACCAACACACCAGGTAGCGCATAGCCACTTAAGAGGCTGATAGCTTGGTCGAACCCTGCATATTGGCTTAAATCAGATAGACCTTGTTGCGGTGAAATATACTCTACCTCTTTTACCAAAGGCCAAGTTTCAATTTGATCTTTGAGAACCATCACTCGCGCATCCGGCATACCTTCAACTAAGTAAGCACTAACTTGTGAAGGAGAAGCGACATCTTCCGCTGCCCCCGCAACGTTTTTCCCCAATAGATACAAACAAGCTGGCATGGCAAGTGCCATGGAGATGACCGCTAGGGTCAGAATGTTGCCTAGTGGTCGTTGCCATAAGGCGCTAAAAGAGGATTTAGCTTGTTTTGCGTGGACAGAGAAAAAACCATCGGTATTCGCACGCTTGGCACTGCGGCCTTTCCCCTTCTTTTGGGAGTGCTTGTTACCTGCCATAGTCTTCTACCTCACTTAGGAAGCCTTGGTTCAATTCAAAATGACGATACTGTGGGCGAGTGTTTACTAACCCCACATCGTGCGTGGCAAGTAGGATAGTCACGCCCGCACGGTTAAATTCTTCGAATAGACGCAACACACGGTTGGATAATTCTGGGTCAAGGTTACCCGTAGGCTCATCAGCCACCAGCAACGTTGGTCGATTAACCACAGCACGGGCAATACCGACGCGCTGTTGCTCACCACCAGAAAGTTGACTAGGTAGACAACGAGCTTTATCGAGTAAGCCCGTTTTATCTAACGCCGCAGAAACACGGCGTTTGATTTCGTTTTCAGAAATCGATTCGATACGCATTGGCAGAGCGACATTGTCGTACACACTGCGATCCATCAATAGGCGATGATCTTGAAAAACAATCCCAATATTGCGGCGCAAAAAAGGGATGTCTTTGCTTGGAATACGCGTGATGTCGTGACCATTAAAATGGATTTTGCCATCGGTTGGTCGCTCTATCGCGCAGATCAATTTCAGCAAGGTACTTTTACCAGCCCCGGAATGTCCGCCTAAAAACGCCATTTCACCGCGCCTCAGGTGAAAATCGACTTTTTGCAGTGCTTGTCGACCACCTCGGTAAGCTTTGCTTACTTGCTGAAATTTGATCACCGTTGATTTCCTCTAACTCTTTTTATTCTTCACGACTAAACAGTGCGTCAATAAACTCTTGAGTTTCAAATGGACGCAAGTCTTCGATACCTTCACCCACACCAATGTAACGAATTGGAATACCGAACTGATCAGCGATAGCGAAAATTACGCCGCCCTTGGCTGTACCATCCAGCTTAGTCAAAGTAATCCCGGTTAGAGGGGCAACATCACTGAAAAGTTTCGCTTGGCTAATGGCATTTTGTCCTGTACCTGCATCAAGCGTTAGCATGATCTCATGTGGTGCAGAGTCATCAATTTTCTTCATCACACGTACAATCTTACGCAGCTCTTCCATTAGGTTCGCTTTGTTCTGTAGACGACCTGCTGTATCAGCAATCACCACATCCACACCACGTGCTTTTGCCGCTTCAATCGCATCATAGATAACAGAGGCACTGTCTGCGCCAGTATGTTGAGCAATCACAGGAACATTATTACGTTCACCCCACACTTGTAACTGCTCAACCGCTGCGGCACGGAAAGTATCGCCCGCTGCAAGCATCACTTTTTTGCCTTGAGTTTGGAACTGCTTCGCTAGCTTACCGATGGTCGTGGTTTTACCCACGCCATTTACACCCACCATCAAGATGACGTAAGGCGTTTTGTTGCTATCGATTTCTAGTGGCTGTTCGACTTTAGAAAGAATCTCAGCCATTTCTTCTTTCAACAAACCATAAAGGGCTTCGCCGTCTTTCAGATCGCCACGTGTGGCTTTTTCTGTCAGGTTGTTGATAATTTTTGTTGTGGTATTCATGCCCACATCAGCAATAAGAAGTTGCTCTTCTAGCTCTTCAAATAAGTCCTCATCGATTTTCTTACCGCTGAACAGACCGAAGAAGCCAGCACCAATATTTGCTTTTGTTCGGCTTAGGCTGCGTTTAAGACGAGCAAAAAAGCTTTCTGTTGGCTTTTCTTGTTCTTGAACACGAGGCGCGGCCGATACGACTTCTGGCTCTTCTGCTTCTGCTTCTGCTTCTGCTTCTGCTTCTGCTGGGGCAGCCTCTGATTGTTTCGCTTCTTCTTCAAGTTCTGGCGTTGCTTCCGCTTGCTCAGCAACCGCTTCGGTTTGCTGCTCTTCAGAAGGCGCTTCCACTGCTTCTTCTTTTACTGTTTCTTCAGTTTTTGGTTTTGGGCTTTGTTCTTCGTCACCAAAACCTAGCCACGAAAGTAATCCGCGCTTCTTTTTTTCCGTCATCTGGGGCTATCCTAGATTGTTCTTTTATCTATTAATGACTCTTTTTTGACAAGATTATTATCTGTCTAAAAAAGGCTAATGACAAAGTTCTGAAAACTTTCCGATTAGGTAATTCTAATCTTATTAGTGTTACACTCTGTCATCTTGAATATTCTGGGCTGTATCCAAGCTCCAAGCTCATTGCTTGGGCGATTAGATATAGTATCACTTTATTAGCGGTCAAAAAATCTATGGTAAGACGTCGCCAGCAAAACTCATCACAAAAAAAGCCAACAACGGGCTTTGTTCGCATTATTAGTGGCTTATGGAGAGGCAGAAAACTTCCTGTACACGATGCTGAAGGCTTACGCCCCACGACAGATCGCGTCAAAGAAACGCTGTTTAACTGGTTAGCTCAAGATGTACCACAGGCAAAATGTCTCGACTTGTTTGCTGGCTCTGGCGGCTTGGGATTTGAGTCAGCTTCGCGCCAAGCAGAGCAAGTGACCATGGTTGAGCTAAACCCACAAGCTTTCCAACAGTTACAAAAGAATGTTGCCTCTCTTAACGCGAACAACATCCAAGTGGTAAATACCGACGCACTGAGTTTTTTGAAGCAACCGGGTTCTGCTCACCATGTGGTGTTTATTGACCCACCGTTTCGCAAAGGTCTATTGGATGAGACCGTGGCTCTGCTAGAACAAAATGGCTGGCTCGCGGAAGATGCGATGATTTATATTGAAACAGAAAAAGAACTCAATATTGCCGACTTACCAGAAAACTGGCAATTACATCGAGAAAAAACAGCAGGCCAAGTGAGCTATCGTCTGTACGAACGTACCTCCGCATAACGCCTCGATTTAAAAGGATACTTAAATGAAAGCACTAATTATGCTGGCCAAAGCGGCTATCGCCTTTGTTTGGTTAGTATTAATCCTAAATATTTTTATGCCCTTTCCCGGCAATGCCGCGATTGCGCTATACATCATGACCGCTTTTTTGTTCATCATGCACGGTTTACAAATGGCCATCTTCATTGGTGCATTTGGCGACAAAATAAAAATGAGCAGTTGGGAAAAATATTCAATCCTGATTTTTGGTATTTTTGCCCTACTCGATATTCGTCGTAAACACATGATGTAATCGCTCAGATACGAAAAAGCCGCTCTTGTGAGCGGCTTTTTTTCTGCGTTTCGTTCGTCACCCAATGTAACTTTTTACACCATCCAAGAACATTTGAGTGGAGATCATCACCAGTAACAAGCCCATTAAGCGTTCTACCGCCTTCAAGCCACGTTCACCCAACAAGCGATTAAAGAAGCCATAAAACATCAGTATAAAAAATGTTGCGCCCCACGCAATTACGACTGATGCTGACATTTCCAACATTTTCTCTGGATGTTGCGAAGACAGTAAAAGCAAGGCTGCAATCACTGAAGGGCCCGCGATCATAGGAATGGCCATCGGAACAATAAAGGGCTCCTCGCCTGCTGCCAGTCCAGTGATGCTGCCAGCACTCGGGAAAATCATCTTAATCGCAATAATGAAGAGAATAATGCCACCTGAAATGCTGAGCGTTTCTGGCTGGACATGCAAAAAACTTAAGATGCTTTGTCCTGCAAACAGAAACAACATCAAAATCAGTAAGGCAAACAGTAGTTCACGAATCAATACCTTACGACGACGCTTGGGATCGATATGTTTGAGAATAGACAACACAATCGGCAAGTTACCGAGAGGGTCCATGATTAGAAACAGCATGGTCGCTGCAGAAAGAATGTCCATATTCTGGCCTCACCTAAAAAATGGCGGCCAGTGTATAGCAAACTGACAACATGAGTATATGACTGAGGGCGAAAACACCATAGTCACCCTCGATCTTAGCCGCCGTTTAGTGATTGCAAACTCGCGCCATATTGACCACAAACTTACCTTCAAGCTCACGAATTTTGTCGCGCTTGAGCAAAAATGCTAGTAATGCATCTAAGTCTAGATCATTCAGTTTACAGGTGTGAAAGCGAACGCTAGCACCAAAGTGCTGTGTGAGGGCTTCGCGATCCATTGGTGTTTCTCTAAGTAGGTTTAGCAGCTCGTGAGCATGGATTTCACTCATTATTGACTCCAGTTATTAAGAACAATGCGTTCAGTTTACTGAAATCCTCAAGAGCTGCTTTGACTTAAATTAGTAAATGATTGAGGCAACAATGAGGGCATGAGCAAAAAAGTAACTGCCACTCACCCACAAATAGGCGTGTTTCATCGGTTTTCGATAACCGTGTATCGCGTATGCCAGCGCCGAATAGATGAGAACTAAGGTTCCGCTAAAGCCGATAGCATTGGCGTAACTCGGCACTTGTAACCAAACTTCACCGGCTGCCCAAGCAAGTTGAACCAGCATCATCCCCATGATCACAACAGGGAATACCAGAGAGTCGAGTTGAGGTAGCAACAAAAAGAACGCCACGATACTCGCTGCAAGCAGCAGGGCCAACAGCCACCAGACAATCTCACCATTAAGCTGCACCCAAAATGACTTGCTGTAGCATACCTGGGCAACCAGATAAGCCGTAAAATAGATTAGCTTACGAGTTTTAAACGAGTGCAGCGTATCTGCCACCATAGACACAATAAGCCCACCCGCAATCCAGTAGGTATATGTTGCGGATGCACCTTGAGTTAACACCAACACAAGAAGAAGTAGCAGAGTAAAGATTTTAAACACGAGGGATTGTGTCGGGTTAGCTTGCTTTGCTCCCAACACGGAATACACACCTGATAGCCCTATCGCCAGCCAACTCCACATGCAGTATACACCTTTTACTTAAACTCGCCGCTAGTCTAGGTAGACCAGTTTTGATGTAAAGACACAATCTACGAAAGTTGGATCTCGCTAGCGATTCGAAACATTTTGTAACCCTCAGCCTACGTAATAATAAAGCCGATGAGCCTGAATGATGCCACTAAACATTGGGGCCAAGCTTTGCTCATCAGCCGAACCCATCAAATCACACGACACAATAACCAACGCTTTCTAAAACTATTTAACTGAAAAACAGATAAGTGCTCCAGGTAAGCCGCCATTTCACAAACTGACGATTAAACCACCAGGATGTATGTAATGCAGGCAACAAGAATAAATAACAGACACAAAATAGAAAATAGTCTTAGTAGCGCTCTAAGAGAGGAGAAACCACTGATGACTAGGGGTAAAAACTAAGAAAACCGACCTTAATTCAGTAAAAAAAACATCAGAAAAGAAAAGTAAGTCAATGATAAATAAAACCATAATTTCAATAACAGATAAAAGTGCGGACTTCATAAACCATAAAATCACTAAACACTTTTGAAGCCCATATTTTCTCATAAGGTAAGAAAATCTCACTCCATGCTTTCGATTTGACGATGCAACCTCATAGCACATTTTTTAATTTTCTCAATTTTTGAGAAATACAGACAAAATAAACACCCAACATACCATTCGAAACAAAAAACAATTAAAAAGCCAACATCACAAACCATTTAACATTATAAAATCATATACTTAAAACAAAAAAGGATAGAAATAAAACAATGTGAACACTTTAAATACAGCACAAAAAACATAGTTTCATTAGTCAGAATCACGTAAAACCAGACAAGTTAAGTGTGGTTTTTGAAAAGATTAACGAGCATATGTTGATCAAACCCCAAAAACAGTGCTATATTAAATTCATCGAGTTCATCAAAGATTAAGGGGTAGTGTTATGATTTCATCTTCTCAAAAACAAGGGCTGGTTATGATTGCAGTGGTTGTGGGTTTAATGACACTGCCAATGATGTACTAACCCAATGATTTAAAATAAAAAAAGGACGCAAATGCGTCCTTTTTTTATTTATCTGTATAGCTCTACTGAATGTGCTTAGACAAAATATCCCAGTGCATATAGTAGAAACCAAGAGCGGCCAGCGTAATCAACGTCATTAGCAAAATTGCTGTACGCCAAATAAAGCGAGAGCTTCTTGGTGTCAGCTCTTTTTCACAAGCATCACATGCCGCCATAAAGCCTTTACGATCATCCAGCTTGTAATCGTCTTCGTGCACCACTTTGTTACGCACGGTTGCGATGAATCGAAGCTTTGCTATCACGTCATGCGGTAAACGTTCTTCACAACTATTAATAAGTTGGTGCAACCCTTTCCCTTCTGCATGGTACTGAGTACGCAAAAGTTTTTCGATCGTTCGGGTACGCATGACTACTTTTTCAATATCTGACATCGTAACCCTCCTTACCAGACCCTTCCTATGTTCATTATTTTTATTCTTCTATAAATTTAGAGCTTTTTCGAGCCGTTAAGTGCAATTTTACTTTCAATTTGTGCCCTTGAGCTCATATAGCCAGACAAGTGAAAGCTGCTTAGTTCAGCTTTAGTGACGTAGCTTACAGATGAAGCAACAATTTCATCGCGTCCCCATTGAGATAAACCGTGAAGTGCGCCGAATAAAATTCATGTCCCTTTCATTAGATTATGAATAAGTTACCTCAACTCATCGTTTCGTCAGCGAGTTCTGTAGAATGGGACCCGATAAAACATTGGAGGTTAATATGCCAATCTCACTTATTTTCGCCCTATTCGCCCTTATTGCCTTGGGCGCGTGGGTGTTTTTCCGTTTTTATAGTAAGCACTATGTGGGCGAAGACGCTCCAGAGCAAAGCGCGCAGGTAACGGTTTTAGATAAACAAGCGATAGACATACCAAACGCACCACCAGGTCAAGACGATCAAGAGTATTGGATTTACGTTCAACGTGGTTCTATCGGTCCAAAGCGTGAATTCCAAATTGGAGTGCATTACTACCATGCACTCAACCCTGGAGATAAGGGAACACTGACCTATCGCGGCAACAAGTTCCTTCACTTCGCTATCAAACGTTAAGGCAGTAACCAACGAGTCTTGGCAGAACGAGAAAAGAGATAGCTCATCGCCAAGGCTCCAGCTCCACTTAGAACGATCCAGACTGGAATCACCCACGCAGGATGTCCTGTGTACCAACCGAACTCTTTCATCGGCCATAAGAAAATAGGGTGAAGTAAATAAATCCCCAAGCTGTGCTGACTGATCACACTTACCGCTTTTTGTACTTTTGGTGATAAGCCTTCACCAAAGTAACGCCCGATCATAAAAATCATCGAAGCCGCTAGAATCACATTCAGTGTTTTATAAGAGAGCCAGCGCCCAACCGTATACTTCTCCGCCTCTAAGCTATTTGTCACAACCATCGTAAAGGTCACTGCCAACGCCACGAGTCCTAGCCCAACAAATAAGGTCACCATAGAGCGATTCAAAGGTACCTTTTGAAATAAAACATACCCCAGTGGAAGGTAACCCATATAAAGCCACATCTGATTACTCCAAGGGCCATCAATCTTGAACAAGAACAGAGTGCTGGTGAAAAGCCAAAATGCGAGATAGGTATACAAGACGTTGTCATCCACGTTGCGTACCATCCATTGAAACAGCGGAATCACAAAATACAGTGGTATAAAGTAATAGAAAAAGCCGAGATGGTAATACGTTGCGTGGAATGGGCTATTGCTTAATACCTCTTTTACGGTTTCAAAATCAAAGCCTTGAGAAGTCCAGCCTGAAAGGTATGCATAAAACATCGACCAAATAAGAAATGGAACTAAAACTTTGCCCAAACGCCTTTTGATATAATACTTACCGTCAAATGGTCGAGTGTCACTGAGCATTAGCGCTCCGGTGATCAAAATAAAAACTGGCACTGCCCAGCGGGTTACGCTATTCACGCCTACCGCTGTCAGCCATTGGTCAAATGGAATCACTCCTAACTCATTTCGATACGGTGCCAAGACGTGAATGGCGATCACTGCTACCGCTGCGAAGCAGCGCAATAAATCAAAAAACAGAACCCTTTCTCTCATACCTTTCCCTACTTTGAGTCGCTTATCGTTTATAGCATAGGGTAAATCTCAACCAGTGAAATAGTTAACAATCTGTTTTTGCTTATTTTTAACTCAACAATGACCTACAACGGGGATTTCATCACCACTCTAATCACTTAACGAGAACCAAAAACCAAGCATCAGTATTCACTCTCGATGCCAAACCGAAACAATCTGATTACAGCAAACGGCGCATAAGAAACAAAAATGGCTCCGATTTGGAGCCATTTATACCATCTACAGATAGCGATACTGGGGGTAGTTACGCAGTAGCAACATTAGCTTTTGGCAACTTAATTGAAATCAGCGTCGTCAGTGCCAAGAAAGCAAAAGAAACCCATAAGCACGCTGCAAGACCAGCCTCTTGGTAGATCCAACCCGATAATACCGTGCCAATCAAACGTCCCATCGCATTGGCCATGTAGTAAAAACCGACATCCAACGAGACGCCATCGCCTTTAGCGTAGCTCACTATCAAGTACGAGTGCAGCGAAGAGTTAATGGCAAACACAGCGCCAAAAATCATCAAACCTACCACAATCACCAATTCAGGCTGCCAACCGATTTGCACACCATAAGCAATACCAGCCGTAATTAACGCTAGGATTCCTGCCCACACCAATGCTGCACTACCATCAGGCACACGACCTTGCGCTTTGCCAGTAATACGCGGCGCAAAGCCTTGCACAAACCCATAAGCAATGACCCACGCTGCGAGAAAGCTACCAACCCACAAGTGATCCCAGCCAAACACGCTACCAAGATAAATAGGCAGAGCAACGACAAACCACACATCACGAGCACCAAACAAGAACATGCGTGCTGCGGATAAAATGTTTATCGATTCAGACTTGGAGAATATTTGGCGAAACTTAGGTTTACTCTTTGCTTTACCCATGTCCGCTTCTAGCCAGATCATGCTGCAAACAAACACTAATGTAAGTACACCCGCCATAATAAACATCGAGTTTTGAAAACCCACCCAAGACAGCAGCAAGCCACCAACAAAAAAGCCCGCTCCTTTGAGTGCATTCTTCGAGCCAGTCAAAATCGCTACCCATTTGTAGAGCGCACCTTGCTGTTCGTCTGGTACTAGCGTTTTAATCGCGCTCTTAGCACTCATTTTGTTCAGATCTTTGGCAATCCCCGACAGAGCTTGCGCTGCCATCACCCAAGGAATGGTCAGCCATGCATTTGGTACTGCGAGCATCAGCAACGCAAACACTTGCATCGCTAAACCAATGTTCATGGTTTTATTTAGGCCTAACCTTGCGCCCAACCAACCACCAACCAGGTTTGTCACCACACCAAAAAATTCATAGAAAAGAAACAGTGAGGCAATAGCTAACGTGGAATAACCTAAGTCATGAAAATAGAGCACCACCAGCATACGCAGTGCGCCATCGGTCACCGTAAAGTTCCAATAGTTAAACGTCACTAACATGTACTGACGAATACTTTTGCTTAATTGAGAAATCATATTGACCTCATATGTACAGCGATAGAAGCATTTAGATCGTCATGTTCTAAATACTTTCTAACCTGTACAGCAACATTGACCAATATAATGTTGCTGTGATTTTTAAAAAATGCCCCAACATCAATAAAAAGCAAAATACACCTTAAAAACAATGCATTAGTTAATATTAATGGCTTTTTTTGTAAACAGTCGTATCCTGAAGAAGCTCGAATTTAGCTTTTGGATCATAATGAACCAAAAGCTATTTAAGCTGATCAAGCGTCTTGAGCCACGCGTTCGATGTACTCAACTTGCACAGGTTTTGTAAATGCACCAGGGCGCAATGCCTGCACTTCTCGCACGATATCTTCTAACTGCCATTCCTTTTCTAGGAGTAGGTGAGCAGCGAACAAACCTGTGCGCCCCGAACCACCCATACAATGCATCGCAATTTTGCCACCTTGAGCAAGAATCTCGTGCAGTTCCGGACTGGCTTGTTGCCACTTCGTCGCAAATTCTTCATTTGGTGCGCAGTCGTCTTCAATCTCGATCTGGAACCATTTCATACCCAGTTGCTGAGTGGCTTCACCCAATGCAGAGACATTCTTCGCAGCTAATTCACTATCATCTAATGCAGTAACGACCGCTTGAACACCCTGCTCTTTCAACTGTTCTAACGACGCATGCAAATCGACACCTTTCGTTCCTGGGCACGGTGTTAAGATTAAAGCACCGGAGTCCAAATCTAATTGCCATGTAGGATGAGACATTGTGACCCCCTTTTAAGCCAAACCAACGTTACGAACCAGCTCTGCTGTGCGCGTTGCATAACCCATTTCGTTATCGTACCAAGCATAAATCTTAACCATACGAGAACCCACAACCATGGTTGATTGCGCATCAACGATGGTTGAACGTTGGTCGCCCTTATAATCGATAGAAACTAAAGGACGCTCTTCGAAGCCAAGGATGCCTTTCAAATCACCTTCAGATGCTTCTTTTAACAGTGCATTCACTTCTTCTGCTGTGGTATCACGCTTCACATCAAAAATGATGTCTGTTAACGATGCGTTTGCTAGAGGTACGCGAACCGCATGACCATTAATTTTGTCTTTTAATTCTGGGAAAATTTCGACAATCGCCTTCGCGCTACCCGTCGTAGTCGGGATAAGGCTCATGCCGCATGCTCTTGCACGGCGTAGATCTTTGTGTGGCGCATCCAAAATAGTTTGCGTATTCGTCAGGTCGTGAATGGTCGTAAAAGAAGATTGTTCGATACCCAATTTCTCATGAATGACTTTAACCACAGGTGCGATACAGTTAGTCGTACACGAAGCTGCTGTCACGATACGATGTTTTTCAGGGTCGAAAATATGGTCGTTCACGCCCACCACAATGTTCGCGATACCTTCTTCTTTCACAGGTGCGCTTACCACGACACGTTTCACGCCTTGCTCTAGGTATTTGTTTAGGAATGATGTTTTGCGATGTACGCCTGTCGCTTCAATCACAACATCACAATCAGACCAGTTCACCGCATCGATATCGCGTTGTTGAGTCGTGGCGACACGCTTGCCGTTGATGACGAGCTCACTGCCTTCGACCTGAACTCCATGATGCCAACGACCTTGCACTGAATCGAATTCTAATAAGTGACCAAGCGTAGCGGCGTCACCTGCGACATCGTTGATTAACACAAACTCCAATTCTGGCCAATCAAATGCCGCTCGCAGCGCTAAGCGACCAATTCGGCCAAAGCCATTAATTCCTACTTTAATTGTCATAGTTTTACCCTCTAATCTTCTACCTTGAATCTCTATTCGCTGTTAACAGCAAGCCTCACGACTTTTATCGTGTAAGCGTGTGATGTCGTCTTGGTATTCCTGCTTCAAACAGTTTGATGCCACTAAGTCTTCAATTAACTTTCGCATCCAACCTGGCAATTGCTGTGATAACTCGTAATACACCCATTGCCCTTGGCGTTTATCCACCAAGATGCCACTGGACCGTAACTGAGCAAGATGACGAGAAACTTTCGGCTGGCTCTCTTGCAGAGCAAACGCCAAATCACCAACGCAAGTTTCACCTTCACGGGCCACGAGCATTAAACAACGTACGCGTGTTTCATCGGATAACAGCTTAAAAAACTGATGTGGAAGCATAATGAACATACCTATATATGGATATGCGTATATGTTTATTTAATTAAGATATATCGTCAAGAGGAAACCGTCCATCGTCATAAAAGTTTCACATCTAACGAACAGCTTGATTGTAAAGAGAGAGATTCAAAAAGATAAAAGATAAGACAAGAAATTATGCAGTCGCGATGCTTTGACTCCAGCGAACCGCTTCACCTAAGGAGAGCTTCACTTCCTCTAAAGGCAACCCCAATTGCATCGTGATTTTTTCAACCCCTGACCAATCGGCACGCTCGTAGCACTCTTCGAGGGAAATAAGTGCACCATAAACCCCTTTGCGATGTAATAGCGCTTGTTGTACTGAATGACTAAGCGGTAACTGTCTAACTAAAGATTCCACCGAAAGATCCAACAGCGCATCTAGAATCGACAGCAAACCAACCATGAAACCTTGTTCGTTGAGGTGAGAGAAGGGCTGATAGCGCGACATCAATTGGCAAAATTGAGCTCGTTGCAATGAAAGGTGATACAGCTCTCGAGGCTTGTTACTGGAGATATACGATGCCACAACCAAAGAGACAAACTGCTTAAGGTTATCCTGGCCAAGATAAATCAATGCCTGACGAAAAGAGCTGATTTCGACAGCCAAATTCGGCGCTTGCGTATTTACAAAACGCAATAATTTATACGACAACGCGACATCTTGCGTAATGACGGACTCGATACGAGTAAAGTCAGGCTCAGGAGCACAAACTTCACGAAACAGTTGCAATGCCAACACTTGCTCAGGACTGACGTATTTAGTCTGCGAGACGAGTGGCTTGCTAAAAAAATAACCTTGGAAAAATTTAAAGCCAGCCGCTTTCGCTTGCTCAAACTCTTCTGCGGTTTCAACACGTTCTGCTAAAAAGTGGTATTTGACGCGTTTGGCAAGGTGTGTTTTGACCAGTTCACAGGCCTTTTCGAGTCCCATCGCCATAATGTCGAGCTTCACAATATGCACATATGGCAAAAAACGGCGCCATTCTGGTGTTAGGGTGAAGTCATCCAAAGCGATCAAGTAACCTTCTCGATAAAACTCACGAATCGCATCAAGAAGCTCATCCGTAGGTTGGCACGTTTCCAACACTTCGATGACAATTTTGTTTTTCGGCAAACTGCGCGGCAAACGTCGCACCAAGCTTTGATGAGGAAAGTTAATAAAGCATCTAGAAGAGGCAATCACTGGGTTAGTACCCAGTGATAGAAAGTTTTCGACGATCAGTCGGTATGTCGCTCGATTTGAATCAATATGTGAAGGGTATGCGTTACTCTCCCCGTCTCGAAACAACAATTCATAACCCAGCGTCTGTCTTTTTCGGTTAAAGATCGGCTGGCGAGCGACATACGTTGTATTCATGCTAAAGAAGGACCTATAAATGGCTTATGACTTTGCAGCTGCTAATAATGCACCACAACCCATGAACATTGAACCGAATACTTTGTTTATTTTTCCCATGATTTTATCGGAGCGAATAAAGCGTCCCATTTGTGCTGCCAAGCTCGTGTAACCCAACATTACACACGCATCAATCACGACCGTAGTGACGCCAAGCACCAACAGTTGCGTGATTTGGTCTTTTGCCGGGTCAATAAACTGCGGGAACAACGCCACCAGAAAAACAATCGATTTAGGGTTGGTGAGGTTAATTAACACTGCCTTGTACAACAGCGCCGTGCCTGACATCTCATTGTGGTTTTCAGCTGCGACTAAGCTTGATGTATCGCGCCATTTCTGAACCCCCAGCCAAACCAGATAAGCGGCACCAACCCATTTAATGACAGAAAATGCGGTTGCTGACTGCGCGACAAGCGCACCAATACCCGCCCCCACCAGCGCGATGTGGATAACTAAACCAATTTGTAAGCCAATAATGGCACCCAGTGATTTACGGGTACCGTAACTCAAACCATTACTGATTGAGTTCACCGTGCCAGAGCCCGGAGCCAAACTAAAAACGATTGCTGTTACTACATAAGCTAACCAGACATGGGTATCCATTGCATTTCCTCACTAATTCTTCGATGATACATCGCGTAAACAACGTATCTTCAGGTAATCAACTAATGGCGACTAACCATTCACCTTTGACTTATACTCAAGAGACATTATTTGAGCAAGCAATTGGTGGTCCGATCGCAGCACTTTGGCAAACTCGCCAAGAGGGCTTTGTTAAAGGGACTGAGAAAAAGAACATTTACTGGTGCAAGCTAACCAACCCAGAGCATAAAAAAGCCGTGCTCATCGTAAATGGACGCATTGAGTCTTCCTGGAAATACCAAGAGCTGTTTTACGATCTCTACCGCCAAGGTTTCGATGTCTATTCCTTTGACCACCGCGGACAAGGTTTATCAGATCGTTTATTATCTGACTCAGATATGGGTCACGTCTATGACTTTACTGATTATATTGATGATATGGACATCGTCGTAAAAAAACACGACCTTAGCGAATATCAACAATGCTTCATCATCGCGCACTCTATGGGCGGCGCGATCGCCACACGTTACCTGCAAACTCACCCAGAACACCCTTTTACTGGTTTGATTCTAAGTGCGCCCATGTTTGGCATTAACCTGCCATGGTACCTATCACCAATAGCGATTCCGGTCACACAAATTATGTCAGCGGTATCGACTTTGCCACGCTATGCACCAGGACATCAGGCCTACTTCCCTAAGCCCTTTGAAGATAACCCACTTAGCCAAAGTTACGGCCGCTACCAATGGTTCCGAAACCTATATACGGAAAAACCGGAACTGCAAGTCGGTGGGCCAAGCACTCGCTGGGTTTGGCAAGGGCTCATGGCCGCTAAGCAGTGCTTTTTATTAACTCGCCAAGTCAAAATACCAGTAATCCTAATCCAAGCAGGAAACGATCGGATTGTTAGCAACCTCGCGCAAAAGCGTTTTATTGATAAATTGCGGAAAACCAACCCGCACGCGGAGCTGCTTTCCATCGAAGGCGCACAGCATGAAATCTTGTTCGAGACCGACAAGTATCGTAATCAAGCGCTCGATGCGATTTTCCGCTTTATGAATGACCCTAAATCGCCATCAAACGAACAAGCACAATAAGAACTCTAGGCGACCATTTCACGACTAAAATTAAAGAGGAAATGTCTACACATCGATTTACCCTCTTTTTCATCCTCATTTTGGCGTACACTGCTTGAACTTGGCTACTTTGACACAGTGTTTAACCGCATAGTGCTACGGGCCCAAGTTCCCCCGCATTCGGAGCAGTACGATCTAGTCAGTCTGCTGTACTCCGTTTGCAATTCACCTGTTCCACACTATCCAAACCGTTTACGAGGACTTCATGAGCACATCGCTACCTTGCAAAGAGATCACCAAAATCGTTGCCTCTGATCTGGATGGCACGTTACTCGCACCAAACCATCAGCTCAGTGCTTACTCAAAAGAGACGCTAAAAGCGCTGCATGAAAAGGGTTATACCTTTGTCTTTGCAACCGGCCGTCACCACGTAGACGTTGCGAGCATCCGTCGCCAAGTTGGCATTCCAGCTTATATGATCACGTCGAATGGTGCCCGAGTGCATGACCAGGAAGATCAGCTAATGTACAGCGAGAATGTCCCTGCGGAACTGGTACAAGGCGTGATCGACACGATCAAACATGATCAAGAAATACTTATTCACATGTATCAAAATGATAGCTGGTTGATGAACAAGGATGATGAAACGTTACGTGACTTCCACGATGAATTCACTTACGTCTTATTTGATGAAGACCACGCCCCAACTGACGGTATTGCGAAAGTTTTCTTCACGCATCCAGGAGAAGACCACGAACGTTTGGTCGTATTTGAAAACAAACTACGTGAGCAGTTTGGTGATAAGCTGAACATCGCATTTTCAACGCCTTGGTGTTTGGAAGTAATGAGCGCTGGCGTGTCTAAAGGTCATGCTCTTGAAGCGGTAGCGAAAAAACTCGACCTCACGTTAGAAAACTGCGTAGCATTTGGTGATGGCATGAATGACGTAGAAATGCTGTCGATGGCAGGTAAAGGGCTAGTTATGGGTACATCACACGAAAAAGTGATGAAAGCTCTACCAAATAATGAAGTAATTGGCAGCAATGCAGAAGATGCGGTTGCACACTACCTACAAGAACACTTGCTGTAAGCTTCAATACTCCAAATAATGAAGGGCTGCACATTCGCAGCCCTTCTCTTTTATCGCTGACTTGGCAGCTTCTCTTTGCCAAGAATCGCGTCCCATTCTTCTTCTGTCACGGGCATAATCGACAAGCGATTTCCACGTTTCACCAACGGCATGTTCTCAAGTTCTGGCATCGCTTTCATCACCGACAACGGAATCACTCGCGCCGTTTTACGTACAAACTCTACATCCACCATAATCCAACGCGGGTTGTCTGGGTCTGACTTTGGATCGTAATAATCGCTTTCGGGATCGAATTGGAAATGATCGGGATAGGCTTCTCTCACAACTTTAGCAATACCTGCCACGCCAACATGTTTACAAGAAGAGTGGTAAATCAGGACTAAATCGCCCACCTTCACTTGGTCACGCATCATATTGCGCGCCTGATAATTACGAACTCCCTCCCAACATGAAACCTTTTGGGTTCGAAGCGTGTCAATAGAAAAGGTATCTGGTTCAGTTTTAAATAACCAATATGCCATAATGCCATCCGATGCCGATTGAGTAACAATAATGAGGAAGATATAACATGAAGGCTTTGAAAAACCCAGTGGCGCTTGCCACCCTGCTGGTTCTGCAAGCATGTAGTTCACAGCCGCCACAATCTGGTGCTGCTGACCCAACCTCTCCACCAGCAACCTTAGATAAGCCTGAAACCATTCAACCTCAAACTTTTATGCTACGCGGAAAAGTGATCGTCGGTCACGAGAGCCAATACATCATGCCTTGTGGCAGCGACAAGCAATATTGGTTGCAACTATCACCACAGCAAATGCAACGAGCAATTCAGTTAAATAACGAGCCTTACCAGACTATGTATGGCGAGGTTATCGGCCACCTCAACCCACCGGGCATCGATGGGTTTTCTGCTGATTTCGATGCTAACTTTGTCGTGGAACAAGTGAACTTCCTCACAACGGAAAATCCAAACCGTTGTCAGCAACCAAACAAACCAACTCGCGTGTTTGGTAATGAGCCTTCTTGGTCGGCAAGCTTTGAGGCTGATGGACTAACATTCCAGCAAATCGGCAAACAAACCACAAAATTAGCGATTAAAAGCAGTCAGCTTCAACCTCGCCAGCGCACTTATCAACTACAAGATGGTGATCTTCGCTTAACAGAAAACCTCTGCTCAGACACAATGAGCGATTCTTTGTATGGCTGGAAAGCAACACTAAAACATGATGGCGAGACGTATCAAGGTTGTGGTATGGCTGCAAACGTCGATGCAACGCTTGGCTGGGCTAATACCTATGTCGCGACCTCAACTCAATCACAAGGTTTTGAAGTACAAATGACCTTAAACCCAGACCATAGCGCCACAACAAAATACCGTTACGCCAATGGACAAGCACCATTAATCGAGCGTGGTTACTGGCAACAGTTAAGTCCGTATCAGGTTCAAGTTGTCATGACGCATCATCAACAGCAAAGGCTAATGTCAGAGCGACTGTTTACTCGAGAAGGCAATCAGCTCAAAGCGACCAAAGAAAAAGTCGGTAACTTGGTATACCCAATCGCCGATGGTGGTTTAGTCCTTTATCCTGCCACCGTTCGTGATGAAGGCATCATACAACCAGCCGAAAAACGCACCAACAACCCCATCGGTAGTGCTGACGTCCCTTCTAGTGCAGAGTTTGATTCAAAAGTAGATGCCGCGGTGCGCAACTACTTCTTTATCCATCAAACCAACCCCAACAATAACCAATACCGTTGGCTAACTTACGACCTCAACAGCGATGGTAACGAAGAGCTATTGGTACAGTTGGATTGGTGTGGTTCCGGAGGCTGTACATTGCTGATATTTGAACATCACGAAAAGGAATGGCGATTTAATAGCCGCATTACACTAGTGCAAAGCCCGATTATGCTCGGCCAACAAACCTCTCATGGTTGGCGAGATCTGATTTTTAATGTCAGCGGTGGCGGAGCTAAAGCGGCTCAACACGTGATGCAATACACTGGGGTTAGCTACCCACTCAACCCAAGCATGGCGCCAACGGCAACGCCGAACCAAGTCAGTGGCGTGCGTCTGTTCTCTGATGGGATAAGCCCGGTGCGAGAAGGAGTTCGTCTGTAATGTCACAACCGTGTCCAACCTGCGGTTTTCAATTCAATTGTATGTGCTCGCTAATGCCGAAACTTAACAGTGAGCACAACATCCTGCTGTTAATGCATCCGAATGAACTGAAGCGTGATACTAATACCGGCCAGCTACTAGAGCAGTGCCAACTCAACATTGAGCGAGTAATCTGGGATCGCAAACAGCCACCAGCAGAATTACTCACTCTATTAGCTGATCCGTGGCGGTATCCGGTGTTGCTCTTCCCCTGTGAAGAAAGTATCACACTCGAACATGTGGTACTCCAAAGCCAGCAACAAACCAAAACTCCGCTGTTTATTATTTTGGATGCCACCTGGCAAGAGGCGCGCAAGATGATCAATAAGAGCCGTTGGTTAGAAGGTATCCCTACTATGGGATTGTCTGCGTCGGCGGACTCACAATATCAGCTGCGACGCAACCAACAACAAGGTAATTTGTGTACGTTTGAAGTCGCTGCACATTTGCTCGGGCAACTTGGAGAACAAAACAACCAACAACAAATGCAGCGCTTTTTTGCCCATTACCTCGCTCTGTTCCAAGCTGAAAAGAGTGGACACGCTCTTAAGCGTTAACCATTAAGCTCAGTAGAAGAACCAAACAAAAAACGCAGCCTACGCTGCGTTTTTTACGACAAGAAGTTTCACGTGAAACATCATTAAAACAGTCGAGTCGGCTCGCCAAGATAGTAACCCTGCAAATAATCCACCCCCATGTCTTGTGCAATGGTGCACACCTCCTGATTGTGGACGAACTCCGCCACCGTCTCCGCGTTAAACACCTGGCACAAACGCACCAACTGGGAAGCGATCTTGCGCTGTTTTAAGTCTTTATCAATATCACGAATCAAGCTGCCATCGAGCTTTATGACTTCTGGCTCCAACTTTAGGATTTCATCGATATTCGAATAGCCGGACCCAAAGTCATCAACAATGATACGCGCCCCTAAGCTTCTAAAATGACTGCACACTTCTATCATTCGGCCGTAGTCTTTGATCTGCTCAGATTCCAGCACTTCTAAACCAATTCGCCTTGGGTCATTTAGCTGGCTAATTTCATGCTCTAAAAGCATTAAAGTTTTATCACTGAGCAAATCTTGCGGCGATAAGTTTATAGAAAAGTCACCTTGCTTATCTCGCATGTAATGCAACGTAGAATGAATCATGTGCCGACTTAATCGAGTGTAAAGATGCGTATCAGAGATAATTGGCAGAAAACGCCCTGGCGCAATCACCGTTCCATCGGCTTCCAGAATACGAACCAAACATTCTTGGCTTGCTAATTTGTGGCTACCCGCATGCACAATAGGTTGGCTATAAGTGATGATATTCTGTTTGAGAATGGCTCTACTGACGCAACTTAGCCATCCAAGTTGCTCTTTACGCACATCCTCACTGACTTCAATATCTTTCGCATTACAGATATGGGTATTACTGCGTACACCAGAGCGCCTCGCTTCGATGCCTTTGAGTAAGAGCTCATCCACTGAAGCGGATGGAAAGTCTCGACGACTCACTAAGCCGCCGCATAGCGAGATAGAAAGATAATCTATTTCACGTAGGCCAATTGGCTCAAAATTAGTTTGTTCTACCGCGTCAGCAAAACGCGTAAAGTGCTGTTTGATGGTTTCGCTGCTTTGGTCAGCTTTAAATATGAATGCCCACTCACCAACCCCAATACTATAAAGCTGCAAAGCCGTTGGCATGCCAAAACGCTTTCGTAGTCGATTCGTAAAGTGCATTGAGAGATCTTTGAGTAATTGATCTCCCACTCGGTAGCCGTATTTTTCGTTAATATGACTAAAGTTAAGTAGCTTTAGAGTCAACAAATGCTCATCCAAATCGATGTTACTCAGCCGCTCTTGCAATGCGACCCGGTTTTGTAACCCCGTGCGACTGTCGCGTCGATAGCTTTCTTGTAACTTGCGCGTTTGGCGATCGAGTTGATATCCCATATGCGCGTTCATATGGTTGAGATCGCCGATCGCATTTCGAATCAAGCTAAACAGCGGTGAAATAGAGGAGCTAACGGGCGACTTAGGCAAGTTCAATGTTTGCACTTCGTCTCCCTCTCGCATCGCTAAATACGTCAGGCTGTGATGAAGAATTTCGGGCTGACCAATACCACCATGCAGTTCCCCCATACAGTAACTACCAAACGTCGTCGCAATATCTTTGAAGGCTTGGACTTCGTCGCTGCTGTCAATAAAGTCTAACCGTGACGCGCAGTTAAAAATCATCACGACTTCAGGTTGGTGCATGGCTAACTCAACCACACCATGCCGCACTTGCTCGAGCGTTAACGAGGGATGGTTATAGCAAAATTGCACTTCGTCACCAAGACACCAGGGCCTGTCGAAGCTCATACTGCCATCAGCGTGTAGCTCCGTTACCGTACAAACTTCCTTTCGCCCTAAGCTTTCTCGATACAAAGGAAAGCTGAGCAGTTGACTCAGCGTCACGTCATGGCCATCCGCCAAGTAACGCTTGTATACGTCCAGCGCTTTCTTCTCACCTAAACAATACAAGCGCGTTCCTTTTGCATGAGTGACTTTGTGTGGCATGCCAATCGGGTTCCATTCCGAATACGCATCAGTCCATAGCTTCAAAGTATCACTGTGCAAAGCTACGGCAACCACAGCGTTATCGTAAACTCGGTTTTGATATAGCACCCAGCAGCCATCGTCAATACTCTGCGCCAACCCTCCAGAAATCACTACTTCTTCACTGGCGAAGGTTTGAAACAAGGGATAGTCACGTCGTTCAATTTGCACAGCAAAGCTGAGGATCACCTGTGAATTATGCTGCATTAGAAGAGAGCGCTTGAGCTCCCCGCCATCAATGTCAGGGGAGTAAGAGTATGTTTGTACCGCAGAAGTCAGCGTGGTTTGCTCAAATTCAATCACACTCACTAGGCAACCAGAGGTAAATATCTCCCCTTCCAGAATCACATTACGCGTACTATGCCCCATAACATGAGCATTCGGCAGCGACGACAAAACGGCGTCTGCAAGTGTGGTCGTAATTTCGCGCGATTGCGTCGACAATATTTGTACTAAATATTGTTTATCTGAGGAAGTCGGAAAAGTGACTAAAAAGTCATTCAGTTGACTGACATCGTGAACCAGTTTTGAAAAAGCTCGCATGGACCTACCACTGCCGTAACACTATCTTCACCACGACGTGTGGCGTTACTATTTTTATTTAATAGAGAATAATTTACGTGGCTTTGCGCTGCTTTTCTAGACACAAAATGAGATTAGAATGGATTAATGCGAAAGCAATTAAAAAAGTGTGAGTAACGGCTGCAAACTATTGATTTCAATATCAGGTAAAGTACGTGTTTTTGAATGGTTAATGACATTTTTATTCATATCATTAAACCAACAGGCTGCAAAACCAGCCAACTTTGCACCATGCACATCCGTGGTTAGATGATCACCGACATGCAGAATATTCTCCGCAGGAATATCCAAGAATCGCTTCGCTTTAGTAAACATATCGGTTGCGGGTTTCGCCAATCCATCTGGTCCTGCTTTAAGTACCTGTTGGAAATAAGGCGTAAGACCGATGCGGTCTAAATCCACATTACCGTTGGTGATTGCCACCAACGGGATGTGCTGCGCGAGTTCCTCCAATACATCGAGGCTTTGCTGCGGCACTTCAAAACGGTTACGCCAGTCCAACGCAACGTCTACTGCGGCTTTCGCGGCGGCATGTGCTGCGTCTTCGTCGTAGCCTACTTGGGAGAAGGCTTGCTGAAGTTGCACTAAACGCCATAAAGTGACATCGCTCTTCAGCTCGGGTTGTTGCTGCACAACACGCTGCTTGAGAGCAAACCAATCCGCTTTGTTCATATGAGCAACCGCTGGATGATGGTGCTTGAGCCAAGATAGCAACTCACGCTCCATGCGAACTATCACAGGATAGTTGTCGTAGAGGGTATCATCTAGGTCAAAGGTCATTGCCTTAATAGGCTCGATACGGCGATAAAATTTCATACTTCGGCTCACTCCCCGTTCTTTTTACGTGCGCGTGGGTGGGCTTGGTCGTAGGCTTGCGCCAAATGTTGGAAATCCAAGTGCGTGTAGATTTGGGTCGTCGAAATGTTCTCGTGCCCTAAAAGCTCCTGCACCGCACGTAAGTTATTGCTTGATTCGAGCATATGTGTCGCAAATGAGTGACGCAGTTTATGCGGACTAATATGGCTTGCGACAGACTGTTTCTGCCCCCATTCAGCCATGCGCTTTTGCACGCTACGATGCGAAATACGCGTTCCGAGCTTAGATACAAACAAGGCGGGCTCACCTGGAGCGGCTAAATCACCACGAACGCGTAGCCACTTCCCAACCCACTCGGTTGCCATCCCAGAGAACGGCACTTTACGTTCTTTATCGCCTTTACCAATAACACGAAGCTCACCACTACGCAGTTGTACGTCACGTACATCCACACCCACCAACTCAGCCAAACGTAAACCGGCGCCGTACATCAGCTCCATCATGGCGCGATCGCGCACAGCCAGCGGGTCGTCCTCGTTGACTTCAAGTAATTGGCTCACTTCGTCAACATCGAGGTTTTTGGGCAACGGGCGTTTTTTGCGAGGTGCTGAAACCCCTTTGGCTGGGTTAGCCGACATCTCGCCACGCAGAATAAGGAAATCGAAAAAGCTACGCAGCGATGAGAGGCGCGTTGCCAAACTGCTGGCTTTCATGCCTTCTCGCATGCCCTTACCTGCTAATTGGCGCACCCAACCAGCATCCACTTGAGACCAATCTTTGAGCCCCATTTCAGCTAGGTGCTGCGCCATAGTTTCTAGCTGCTGTTTGTAATTGCGCTGAGTATGTAGGCTAAGCCCCTTTTCGCTTCGTAAGAATTCATAGAAGCGCTCAAGAGGCTTTTGCAGACTATTTGGCAGAGGAGTGTTGGGAGTTGTCGTCATCGTAACTTTGCCATACCAGTGTTTGAGCGAGATGTGCCACTACTAATGATAGGTGACGCAAAAACAAGGTATCCATATCTGGCTGAAAATGGCCGCCATCTTCACTAGAAAAAGCAAGCACGCCCAGTGTTTGCTGTTTCACGAGCGGCAGTACCACATAGGAACCCATTTCCGGCACTTCCATGTTGCCAAACAAAGCTTCACGATCCACTTTGCGAAGACGTCCTAAGTACGCATCTTTGCCATTTAAGTGAGTGGTCGCAAAGCGTTGATAACTTTCCTTACTCAATTGAATCGATGCGTCGCATTGACTAAACAATCGAACAAACGCACGTAAGCCCAATGCTTTGGCTTTATCTTCGATAGAATGAATGACTTGTTTAAAGTCACCACACTTTAGAATCTGCCCCTGCAAATCCATAAATTCGTAAAAGGTGCGATCATTGTTCGCCGCAAGCGACATTAGTGTAGTGATCTCTTCCTCTAACTCTTCAATGCGCTGACGTTGACGATTCATTTGGATGTGCACCAAAGATACCGCGCCTAAGTCTGAGTGTGGGAAAGATAAACGATCCACAAGCTCCGGACGTTGCACAAAAAAGTCTGGATGATCTTTGAGGTACTCGGCCACTACTTCAGCCGTTAAGGCATCTGCTTCTACTTGAGACAAACCGTTTCCTTTTTCTTCAACTAGCAAGACAATTGACCATCAAATACATGCGTTGTAGGTCCGGTCATAAACAACGGCTTGCCAGGACCTTGCCATGCAATTCGCAATTCACCACCAGGTAGAGAAACCTTAACGTTTTCATCCAACAAGCCCTGCAGAATCCCAACCGCGACTGCCGCGCATGCACCACTACCACAAGCTTGTGTCTCTCCTGCGCCTCGCTCGTAAACTCGAAGACGAATATGGTCACGACTCATCACCTGCATAAAGCCAGCGTTGACGCGCTCTGGGAAACGCTCATGCGACTCGAGCAGCGGACCGAGAGTTTCCACTTCTGCCGTATCCACATCGTCGACCACGGTCACTACGTGCGGGTTACCCATGCTCACAGCACCACAAAACAAGGTATTGTCGCCTGCTCGCATGATGTAAGTTTTCTCTTTTTGCTTCGCTTTGAAAGGAATTTTGTTCGGTTCAAACTCTGGCACGCCCATGTTGACCGTCACTTCCCCATCATCTTCGATGTTGAGAATCATCTTTCCTTTCTTGGTGCTCACGCTGATGCTGTATTTATTGGTCAGCCCCTTCAAGCGAACAAAGCGGGCAAAACAGCGTGCACCGTTACCACACTGTTCAACTTCACTACCATCGGCATTAAAAATCCGATAATGGAAGTCGGTTTCAGGGTCGTAAGGGGCCTCTACCACAAGCAATTGGTCAAAACCAACGCCAGTATGACGATCCGCCAAGCGGCGGATCAGGTCTTGCGAGAAAAACACGTTCTGGGTAATACAGTCGACGACCATGAAGTCGTTGCCCAAACCGTGCATTTTGGAAAAGTGGAAATGCATTTGTTGTGTGTTACTCCGGTAGAATCTGTTCCAGCTGCCACAAACTGGTCAGCTCCTCACGCTGGCGAACTAAGTGGCTTTGTTTACCGTCCACCATCACTTCTGCCGCTCGGGTACGAGTATTGTAGTTCGAAGACATCACAAAACCATAGGCACCTGCTGAACGAACCGCGAGTAGATCACCTTCTTGCAAAACGAGTGCGCGATCTTTACCCAAGAAGTCGCCGGTTTCACAAATAGGACCAACCAAGTCGTAAGTCTGAGCTTCACCCTTTCGCGGTGAAACTGGCACAATATCTTGCCATGCTTGGTATAGCGCAGGACGCATCAAGTCGTTCATTGCAGCGTCGATAATCGCAAAGTTTTTATGCTCAGTATGTTTTAAAAACTCAACACGCGTTAGCAAGATACCTGCGTTCGCAGCAATTGCACGGCCTGGCTCAAAGATCAGCTCCAAGTCTTGGTGATTTTCAAGACGTCCTAGTAACGCTTTGGCGTAATCAGAAGGCTGAGGTGGTAATTCATCACGATAGACCACACCCAAACCACCGCCGACATCAAGGTGACGAATGTTAATGCCTTGCGCTTTTAAATCATCAATCAGGGCTAATAAACGGTCTGTCGCGTCGATAAATGGGTCTATATTGGTCAGCTGAGAACCAATGTGGCAGTCGATGCCTTGCACATTCAAGTTCGGCAGGCTTTGCGCGAATTTATAAACATCTGGCGCACGATCAAACGCAATGCCGAATTTATTGTCGCGAAGACCAGTCGAAATGTAAGGGTGTGTTTTCGCGTCGACATCTGGATTGATACGCAGAGAAATTGGCGCAATCACACCAAGCTCACCCGCAACCTTGTTCAAACGTTCTAGCTCTGGCTCAGATTCAACGTTGAAACATTTGATACCTAGCTCAAGAGCGCGCTTCATCTCTGCCGGTGTTTTACCAACACCAGAGAAAACGACTTTTTTCGGATCACCGCCTGCGGCAATCACACGCTCAAGTTCACCACCCGACACGATGTCAAAACCCGATCCCAAACGCGCTAGCGTGTTCAATACGCCTAAGTTTGAGTTGGCTTTCACCGCGTAGCAAACCAGGTGAGGATGCTGACCCACAGCACTATCAAACGCCTTCCAATGGCGCTCTAGCGTGGCTCGAGAATATACATAAAGAGGAGTGCCATATTGCTCTGCAAGAGCTTGAAGTGGGACGTCTTCGGCCCAAAGCTGGCCATCATCCTGATAGTTGAAGTAATCCAAAATTCGCTTCCCTTATTTTATTCGACTGCTGAACCCTAATTTCACCCTAAGGTGCGGTTATTTATTGTGATTGCTCATTCTGTTGAGTGTCATCTGGAATGTATAGTGAGCCAGACTGACCACACCCCGCTAAGGTCGCGGCAACCATCACAAACAACACAGTAACTAATTTTTTCATTTCGCATATCGTGATTATTGAATCAATGCCCCCTATAATCGCACCACACTCAGGAAAAGCAATAGGATAGACGGATGAACGATACTGAATTTCATCAACTGGTGGATGCGCAGATGCAAATCATCGAAGAATCCATCGATGATTCAGGCGCAGACATTGATTACGAAGTCACTGGCAACGTAATGACATTGGAATTTGAAGACCGCAGCCAAATCATCATTAATCGCCAAGAGCCGATGCATGAGATCTGGCTAGCGTCCAAATCTGGTGGTTTCCACTTCAAACTTATTGAAGATAAATGGACCTGCTCAAAAACGGGTATGGAGCTATTTGAAATGGTGAAGCAAGAGTGTGAAAAGCACGCGGGCGAAGCCATTGATTGGGTATAATACTGGTCAATCGTCACCAAAACAAAAAGAGCACCGAAGTGCTCTTTTTGTTTATTGATAAGGGTTTAATTACGCGTTCACAGTTTTGGTCGGGCGACTCGGTGAACAACCGTCATTACGGTAAGGAATGATATACGCATTCCCCTCTTCAGGGTGAATAATTTGATAGTACTGAGGCAGGTTAAAATTAATAAACTTCGACGCGACGCGACTATCGTCTTTTACCGACGTGTAGAAACTGTTTACAGACGAAATCATTTCATCTTTGGAGCCACTGAATTGGTGATACACTTCTACTTGATTTGACTCATCCAACACATAAATATTGAAGCCATCTTCGTTATCTTCAAAGAAGAACTGCACCAGACCTTCACTGGCAAACCCATCCACCGCTTCCGGCATTTGATATTCTTGCTCACGATCGAGCATTAACAGCGGCGAGCCTTTGAGTTTGTTAGTAGAAATGCTGCGGTAGAAATCGATGGAATTTTCTAGCTTTTGCACCGACACACCACGACGTTCAAAGAACAACCCATAAGTCTGGTTACCAAGACGCATCGCTTTAAAGCGGCGGCGTTTCTCTTGCTCTACTGGTTTCAAGCGTAAGTCGATACATTCAGCTAAAAGCTGGTAAACCATATTACGCATCACACCACGCATGTTCTTCGCATAGCAGAACACATCCACTGATTCTGGTGGCAACGCATCTTGGTGCATTTTGCCCAAAATGGTTTTCAGTGCATCCAGCATCGCCGTTTCCCCTTTGAAATGCAGCGTACGCACTTCATGCCAAGAGTTACGGTAAACAAGGTCAACACTGCCGACTAAATTTTTATGTTCTGGACCAAAGCTAAAAATATCAGTGTTCTTAACATCCACTTTCAACGAACGACCAGAAAGTTCAGACGTCGGATCATTTTCAAAGTTGATGAACATCGCAAGCTGGCTTATTTCACAAGGACTCGCTAGCGCCTGCATAGATGGACGACGCTTACGCAACGCAAAAGTATTTCGTAAGTCACTCACCATTTGGTAAAACTTATCAATATCTAGCTGCGCTTCACGTACCACGGCATGTAAACGAGTCGATTCAGTGATCAAGCCATTGAAGAATGCCCAAGCAACCAATTTACTCAAGTATTCATGATGCTCTAGATATGGTTGCCCCAAAATGCGGTGCGCAATAAGTGGTTGTTTATAGAGGTACCAACCAGACTTGTTCACTCCCCCTTTTTTCACTTCGATAAAGCTCAAGTCAGGCTCGTGCAGATCAGGTGAAATCTGTGGGTTTAGTAACGTTACTTTGCCCGGCAATACTTCAAAAGCCGCGTAAAGTTTACGGGCCAAAATACTGATGTCTTGCGGACTGATAGCAGAAGTGATGTCGTTACGACGCGCAAATTGAATCAAGTTACGGTAGCTTTGCATCAACGCATCCAGCAATGCATGATGTACCACCTTCACTTGTTCAACCTTCCAATTACGGCGGTCATCGAGCTCTGCAACGACACTGGCATCCCAATTCCATTTTGCAATCATATCGCTCAGCGCTTCACGACGCCAAGCTACTGAGCCAACATTCGGCTCACGAGATAATTTTTCATGGGTTTTGAGATAGAAACAGCGACGCACTAAATCCAAACGTGTATCGTCTTGAATTCGCTCTAAGTAACGGGTTACTTTTTCCAACATTAAGTAGTACGCATCCATGCCATAGAGATCAGGCTCATGGGCAAAGAAACGACGTTTAGTGTCGATGCTTAACAATTGAGTATGCGGGTATTCCCACGAGTAAGCTTCTAGCAAGATGGCTTTTAATACCGATTTGTAGGGAGAGTCGATGCTTTTGTATAACTGCCACAAGTTCGAGCCGAAGTATTCTTCAGCAGGAATGCAGTTCAATTTACCAAAGTCGATCCATTCACTACAGTCGATGTAACCATCACTGCACAGTTGAGAAACGTACTCGTCGTAACACTCTTCCATTTCTGGCGGCACGATTTGCCATAACAAACGCTGTCCGGCAATACGCACCGCACTACGATAGAATTCATCTAGCAAAAGTAAGTGCTGAGATGAACCACAGTTATCACCTGTCATCTCCTCAGAATGATTGCTTCTAAAGCGCTCTTTATCCATTAAGAAAAAGTTCGCTTCCACGCCTTTGCTTTGTGCCCAATCCGTGATGAGTAAGCATTTATTGGTCAATAACTCGCGTTCGTCACAATCCATATCGGGCGAGATACACACCCAAATATCCAAATCACTGGAAGTACTTTGACCAATCGAGGAGGTACTGCCCATGGTGTATAAACCCAATATAGCGGGCTTTTCTACCGTCTTGAGCGGCTGACCAATGGCAAGTTGAATATCATCTATGAATTGTTGCTGAATGCTATTTAGTTCAAGCCCATGCACACCAAACGGGACATCGGCATCATAATAGCCAGGAATTACAGGATGGTTGTAGTTCAACAAGGCAGGAATCAAGTGGAAGACTTGCTGGCTTTGCGAATCCATAAGCGCCAACGCGCGATCAACTCGCTGCTGATTCAAATTATCTAGTCGCTGGATGATTTTTTGGGTGTAAGCCTGCAAGGGGAATTCCTTGGTTGAACAATCACGAAAATCTGCTGACGTTTTAAACCAAAATGGCTTAAAAACGTGATCAATTTAACACTTTTATTGGTGCGGGTAAAGCTTCACGCCCGCGTATCACTCTGGATACAAAACCATACTTTAGTCACAAAATTAATCGCGCGGTAGTGTCGCTCTTATTACCTATTACTAATAATAGTCCTTAGTCTAATTGAGAATCCAGTCACACTATTTTCATAACGTCATGTAATTCCATTCATAGCCTTCAGAGATAACGAACTAACAGTAAGCATTTCTTGATGAGAATGGTAGGATAAACCCAAATCCAAACAGCATTGAGAAGATCATGACACAATCCACACCGATTCGCATTGCAACTCGAAAAAGCCCTCTTGCTTTATGGCAAGCTTACTTTGTTAAAGACGCCCTTCAAGCCGCTCACCCTGGCTTGGAAGTCGAGTTAGTAACCATGGTGACCAAAGGTGACGTGATTTTAGATACACCACTAGCAAAAGTTGGCGGCAAAGGCTTGTTCGTAAAAGAGCTTGAAATCGCGATGCTAGAAGGACGTGCAGACCTCGCCGTTCACTCAATGAAAGACGTACCCGTCGATTTCCCAGAAGGCCTTGGCCTCGTGACCATTTGTGAGCGTGAAGATCCTCGTGATGCCTTCGTCTCTAATACCTATAGCCACATTGATGAGCTCCCTCAAGGTGCCGTGGTTGGTACTTGCAGTTTGCGCCGTCAATGCCAACTGAAAGAATATCGTCCGGACATCATCATCAAAGAGCTTCGCGGTAATGTGGGCACTCGCCTTGGTAAGTTAGATGCGGGTGAGTATGATGCAATCATTCTTGCTGCGGCTGGCCTCAAACGATTGAAGCTTGAAGAACGCATTCGTAGCTTTATCGAACCAGAGCAATCACTACCAGCGGTAGGCCAAGGTGCTGTCGGTATTGAGTGCCGCCTTGACGATGAAAGACTGCTTAAGCTGCTTGAGCCACTTAACCACCAAGACACCGTAGACCGCGTTTTGTGTGAGCGCGCAATGAACCTTACGCTAGAAGGCGGCTGTCAGGTACCTATCGGCAGCTATGCCCTGCTAGACGGCGACAACATTTGGCTACGCGCATTAGTTGGCGAACCAGATGGCAGCGAAATTGTGCGTGGTGAAATTCGTGGCCATCGTAAAGATGGCGAAGCATTAGGAGTGCAGCTAGCCAATGAGCTGCTAGATAACGGCGCTCGTGAAATCCTAACTAAGCTGTACGCAGATCACGAATAACCATGGCAGTGTTGGTCACTCGGCCGGGAGAGCAAGGCAACGCGCTTTGCTCTCTGCTCGAAAGGCACGGCATTTCCGCATATCACCATCCTCTGATCGACATTGTCGCCGATCTCACGGACACGCACCTCTCTAAACATCTACATCAAGCTCAAATTGTTATCGCTGTTAGTCGACATGCAGTGCAATGTGCACAGCAAATCTTAGCCAGCAACGGGATGTCATGGCCGAAACAAGCTATTTACCTTGCCGTTGGTCAAAAAACAGCACACTATTTAAGCAAATGTACCCAACAGAAAGTACACTATCCCCAAGTCAGTGATAGTGAACACTTATTGCGACTGCCAGAGCTCAACAATGTGGCACAACAACAAGTTCTTATCCTTCGTGGTAACGGCGGAAGAGAGCTGATCAAAGATGCATTGGTGAGGCGTGGCGCAAAAGTTCACTATAGTGAGACTTACAAGAGAGAATTCATCCCATTCGATCCAGTAAGCTGTATCTCACTATGGAAAAACCTACAAATTAACCAGATTATTGTCACCAGTGGTGAACAACTGGATTATTTGTGCAGCCAATTGACGTCGGAGCAATTGACTTGGCTTAATCAACAAGAGTTGTATATCCCCAGTCAGCGTATCGCTGACATCGCAATTCAAAGGGGGTTCACTCGCGTGAGATGCACGGGAAGCGCATCCAACCAAGAATTACTGGCGGCTCTCCAGCCCTAGCTACACAGGATATAGGCATGACAAGTAAAAATAACGACCAAAAAAATAACGATAAAAACCTTTCCGAAGAAACCTCATCGGCACCGCTAGTCGAAAAAACCACATCGCAGCAGGATGCGGACCTTAAAAAAGAGCAACCACAAGCGGCCGAGCCCCCAAAAACAGCAGAGCCAACCAAAGTCGAGTTTGAAGAAAAACAAGGTAAACGCGGTGTCAAACTAGGCACGGTCGCTATCATCTTATCGATTATTTTTGGCGGTGGCCTCGCGTACAAGCTGCATCAACAGCAAGCCGATTACCAAGCGCAGATCGCCCAACTAAAAAGTCAGCTAGAAAGCACTCAAGCTTCCATGAAGCAAGAGCTCAGCCGGGTACAAGAAGAAACCATCGAGAAAGCAACAACCGTGACACACAAAGCGGAAGTGGTACTTGGACAGCAACAGAAGAGCATTGAAAGCTTACAGCTCGCCGTTGCCGATGTGAAAGGTCGTCGACCAAACGACTGGCTATTGGCGGAAGCCGATTACCTCGTCAAATTAGCCGGCCGTAAATTGTTCTTAGAGCACGATGTAGAAAGCGCGACTCAACTGATGGAAAGTGCAGACCAACGCATTGCAGCGCTGAATGACCCTAGTCTCGTCAAACTACGTAAAGCAATGGCAAACGATATCACCAAACTTCGCACTATCCCGCTAATTGACCGTGATGGATTGGTACTACGCTTAACTGCCCTGCAACAGCAAGTAGACAAGCTCCCTCTCGCCAATGCACTGCTACCTGAAGCTGAAGCCGTAGAAAACACTGAAGTGTCTGAAGATATCGCAAACTGGCAAGATAACTTAATGACCTCTTTGAAGGACTTTTCAGAAAACTTCATTACCTTCCGCACGCGCGATGGTAACGTCATTCCACTGCTTTCTCCTGAGCAACACTTTTACCTGAAAGAAAACATCAAAGCCAAATTGGAAACGGCAATAAAAGCGGTGTACCAAGAACAAGGTGAAATTTACACCACATCTCTAAAAACAGCCGACAAATGGGCATTAGCTTTCTTCAACCAAGACGATAATTCCGTTAAAGAGTTCAACAAAACGGTTAACCTGCTAAGTCAGCAAAATATTCAAGTGGAATACCCAACAAAACTGCAAAGTCAGTCTCAACTATCAGATGTCATCCGTGAACGCCTACGTCGTGAAGTCACAACGATGACAGGCATGGAGGATAAGTAATGTTTCGTCTTATTTTCCTATTTGTTGTACTAGGCGCAGGACTATTTGTTGGCACCCAGTTTTCTGGTCAGCAAGGCTATGTACTCATCTCCATTGCCGAGAAAACGATCGAGATGAGCGTAACGACATTAGTGGTTTTCGTTATCGCAGCACTCGCAGGTCTTTTTCTGCTTGAGTACCTGATTAAGAAGTTAGTTTATGCTAGTTCTACAACATGGAACTACTTCAGTGTTCGCAAAATGCGCCATTCCCGCCGATACACCAATGAAGGCATTATTAAACTTCTAGAAGGTGACTGGAAAGGTGCTGAGAAAAAAGTAACTCGCTGGGCAAATCATCACGATATGCCGCTGCTTTGCTACTTAGTTGCCTCTGAAGCCGCACAAGGTCAAGGTGATAAAGCAAAACGAGATCACTATCTAGAGCTAGCGAGCCAACAAGAGAACGCCCATCTCGCAGTAGAGCTGACTCGAGCGAAACAATTTATCCGCGACAACGAGTTCGAGTCCGCTTTCGATACCTTGCAATCGTTAAAAAGTCAGTATGCGAGTAACTCTATTGTATTGAACTTGCTGAAAACAACGTACATGCAGCTAAAGTTGTGGCAACCTCTTATTGACCTCTTGCCACAACTAACCAAAGCAAAACTCATCTCGGACGAAGAACATGCAGAGCTGATTCAAAAGGCGCAGTGCGGCTTACTCCATGAAGTAGCGCAGCAACAGGGTAGCGAAGGGCTAATCTCCCATTGGAATAGCCTCTCACGTAAAGTGAAACAAGACACACACCTCGTTGCCTGTTTTGCTCGAGAACTCATCACACGAAAAGCTGATGCAGAAGCCTTTACCGTGCTAAAAGAAGCATTAAAAAAACAACCAGCCCCAGAGCTTTATCAACTACTGCCAGATCTAAATCTGCCAGATACCCACCCTGTCGTGGTCTTCTTAGAGGGAGTAGTGAAGAAAGAACCGGATAACGCCGCTGCCCATAGCGCATTAGCGCACTTCTATTTCCGTCAAGAGAAGTGGCAAGAAGCCCAGGATCACTTTGAGATCGCCTTAAAGCTTCGCTCTGACGTCTCTGACTATGCATTCCTAGCAGACACACTAGAGAAGCAAAATCTAACCAAAGCTGCTCACGAAGTCTCTCGTAAAGCTCTCACGCTCGTACAGAATGACTAACTTAAGATGACCTAACCAAGCCGACAGCTTACCTGTCGGCTTTTTTATTGCCTGCTATTAACCCTTCAGTCCTTAGTCATCAATATGTTTATCCAATTCATTGGCTCCCAAGTAGTTCTCAACTTCCTAGCAACTCACTATCGTTTCACTTTCCTCTTCTCTTTTGACTACTCTGATCCTGTCATTCCAGCAGAATCCAAAACAATTTTAAAAGATGCAGGAATACGTAACTTTAGCCTGTTGATGTATGGTTTTAAGACGTAGCTAGATTTAGGCAATAGAGCACACGCGTCGCTAGACTGAGTAAAACAAAAAGATACATCAGTGAAACAGTGGCTATTTGAGTATGCTTATTTGTTCGGTCTATCCGGTAAAATGGGCTAGAGAAGCAATGGTAGTGCTTTAAGAGAACGATAAGGCAATAGATGGTTCAACACCTTAACAAAGCATCTCCAACAACCTTATCGGGACAGCATGCAGTGATGAGGATGAACAGCTTTAGAAGCAACTGCACTTCTTAGCAAAAATCAAAACGTCACAACCAATACCAATACCGATACCAATACCGATACCGATACCGATACCGATATTACTTAGTCCAAAAGTAGATCGCATATGGAATTGATTTTTGGCAAGCACAGATAGAGTAATAAAGATGTGCGGAAATGAAAAAAGCCTCGCTATTTCTAGCGAGGCTTCTTAATAGTGGCGGAGAGATAGGGATTTGAACCCTAGATACGCTATTAACGTATGCCGGTTTTCAAGACCGGTGCTTTCAACC
>NZ_JAWOTH010000020.1:0-66522 GCF_033338745.1 Vibrio sp. Vb1026 | reverse complement strand
CGGCCTGTCACGCCGGGGGTCGCGGGTTCGAGTCCCGTCCACTCCGCCACTTATATTAAGCCTCAGTCGAAAGACTGGGGCTTTTTTCGTTTTGGTTACCTGACTTACCTTAAACCCACTTTCATATTGAAACCTTGCATCTAGAGGCAGGCTTCCCTCTGGCGATGCTTTCTAAGCCCTGTTATGAGTGAAGTGGAACTCAGTTTTGTGTGGTTTCTACTGAACCGGGTCCTAGTATCGAGCGCTAGTTCTCAGCCCTTATGCTTACTTACCAAAGCTTCCTTTATTATTACCTGGAAAATTTATTCACTAGGTTACGTTATTTTCGGGGGAGATTTCTCTGCTTTAGATGTTTTGATTTAGCCATAGGCGCTTATTAATATAAACTCAGCGCATTTAAAACTTTCCAAACATGGATTTTGTTTTGTCGATCTATTTAAGCTAGTGTCTTAAAGTGTATTCGCTACTTCTTCCCTCTAACCCTCTCCAACCTACAAAGCCACCACTACATTCGTATAACGTGAGCGGTATAGGTGCTCTCATAGCTGTGTTTGCTGAGTAAGTCGTTCACCTAGCACATTGACTGAGGAAAAGTCTTCTTTCAGTGGACCTTCGTGTAAGTCACGATAGTTTTAATAATTATCTGGTACTTTTTATTCTAAAGGTGTACGCTTCACATCGAGTGTTTTTTCGACAGTAAATCATGTTATATCTCTTGTTTAAAAGCTTTGTAAGAAGGCTGAACTCCGTGCAAAAAACGCGATGAAGTGTTGCTCGGAGTCTTAAATTAATCTTCATCAGGTGTTTTATGTGTGGGTAGCTTCGCTGAAGTTATACGCAGGCGTCTCTACACCTGATAAAAGAGAAGAGATGGCCGGTGATATTTCATCATCGGCCTTTTTGTATCTGTTAAGCAGCTACAAAGCATTACCCAGTATTGAAATAAGGGCCGGTATTGATCACCGGCCCTTTTTTTTTTATTTGGTTGAAAACATGAGTATTTTACAAGTTAAAAATTTGTCTTATCAGATAGCCGATAAGACATTATACAACAACGTGACCTTTCGCATTAACGTGGGAGAGAAAATAGGTATCACTGGAGCGAATGGCGTTGGAAAAAGCACCTTATTAAAATTGCTTATTGGTGAATTATCTGCAGATAAGGGCTGCATTGACTGGTTACCAAACCTTGAGGTGGGGTATTTAGAGCAACATTTTAAGATGGATAATGCGCTGACGGTTTATGAATGCTTAAAGAGTGCTTTTGAGAACTTATACGCTGCCGAGCAGAAGCTTTGGACTTTGTATCAGGCGATGACCGAGTCTCACTCTACATCTCTTTTAAGCCAAGTCGCTCGGCTACAGGCATATTTAGAAGATGAAGACTTCTATGCAATTAATACCAAAATTGAACGAGTTGCTGTAGGTCTTGGTATTTATCAATTTGGCTTAGATACACCGCTTGTCTCGCTAAGTGGTGGTCAAAGACACAAAGTCCTTTTAGGCAAGTTGTTACTTCGCAACCCCGATGTGTTAATTCTTGATGAGCCGACAAACTATCTTGATGCTCCGCACATTGAATGGCTAGTCGCGTTTCTCAATGATTACATTGGCACCGTTTTACTGGTTTCTCATGATATTGATTTCCTTAATCAAGTAGCGACCAGTGTTTGTGATATTGATTATCAAACGGTTCGAAAATACAGCGGTACTTATGTCAAAGCAATGCAGCAAAAGCAGCACGACGGTGCTTTATTAGAAAAGCAATATAAGGCTCAGCAAAGTGAAATTCGAAAGTTAGAGAAATTTATTGCCCAAAATGGTGCAGGAGTTAACGCCAGTCTTGCTAAAGGGCGTAAGAAGAGACTGGATAAAATCGAACGTATTCAACTGAATCATGTAGAGAAAGTATCGACGTTTGACTTTGCTTACCAGCCCATTGAGCAACCGAATGTGGTTGAGGCAAAAGCGTTGATGATCGGTTATCAGCAGCCTCTGCTTCCAGTATTTGATATCACGTTAGCGCGCGGGGAAAAGTTGGTTGTTGCTGGCTTTAACGGCGTGGGTAAGTCGACCTTACTTAAAACCCTGATGGGGAAGATCGAGCCACTCTCTGGTGAGGTGGTATTGGCAAAAGGTGCAATGATTGGTTATTTTTCTCAAGATTTGTCTTGGCGCCATCCTCAGAACACGCCTGAACAGGAGCTGTGCTCTTGTGCGCCAACAATCTCAAGCAAAGAGTCACGCAAGCTATTAGCTCGCTTTGGGATCACGGGGGATAAGACGCAGCGCCACTTAGATACATTGAGCGGTGGTGAGCAAACTCGGGTGAAACTGTGTTGTTTATCGGTTCAGAAATGCAATGTTTTGCTGTTGGACGAACCAACAACACATTTGGATAGCAGCAGCAAAAATGCGCTTAAAGAGGCTCTCCAGCGCTTTTCCGGTAGCGTGATTGTGGTATCTCATGAGAAGGCATTTTTGCAATCTTGGCCTGATAGAGTTTTAGATATTTCGTTGCTCACTTGTGCTGAATCGAAAACAGAACAGGAGGTGGAGCTATGATGCAGTCCATGATCCTATTTCTCGTTGCTTTTCTTGTTGGTGCTGATGAGTTGATGCTTGGATCTATTCTTGAACCCATCGGAAATGATTTAAGTGTTCAACCGAGTCAGGTTACCTTATTTATTACGGCATATAGTTTAGCCATAGCAATTTGCGCTCCTTACTTGGGCCGTTTATCAGACCGAGTTGGGCGTATTCGTATCATGGTGCCTGCTTGCTTTGTATTTGGGGTTGCGTCTATTACGACGGGCATAGTTCATGATTTTGAACTTGCTATTGCAACTCGAGTGATCACTGGTATTGCAAGTGCAGGCATGTTACCAATTGCATTCGCGTTAGCGGGAGACGCGAAGGGTAATAGAGCGATGCGTCAAATTGTGATGGTTCAGGCGGGATTAACGCTAGGTATGATAACTAGCCCGGCGATCGGAGCATTGTTGACCCAGCTTTTATCATGGCGTGCCGCTTTTATTATTTTGGGCGTGGCGGCTCTTTTTGTCGGTGCCATGAGCGTAGTGTCCATGAACAACAAGCATAATGAGTCCAAGAAGTCAGATACTCTGCCACCTATCACAGACGTCATTCATCTTCCAGGCGCGTTGAGGGCGATTCTAGCGATGTGTTTAGGCCTAGGGGGAGGTATTGGTGTATTTAACCTGATAGGCCTTCATATTCGAGATACCAGCGAGTTGGCGCTCGGTTGGGTGGGCGCTATTTATGCTGCTCTAGGGATCGTGAGTGTGGTTGGAAATATGTGCGTGGGGAGAGCTTGCCGTTGGCTTGGTAGCTCTCGAGCTGTTATGCGAGTGGCTTTAATGGTGTGCATACCTTGCAGTGCATGGGTGTTCTCAAGTGAGATGAGTACGGTTACCGCTTATCTTCCAGCTCTAGTGCTCTGGTCTCTTGCTGGAGGGGTTGGTTCTCCGGCATTACAAGCACATATCGCAAGCTTATCTGATGAATATCGAGGTGTGTTAATGTCTTTTGGAATGAGTATGATGCACTTTGGTGTCGCGATTTGGTCTGCCTTGGCGGGCTTCGCGTATTCTGTAGGCAATGAATGTGTCGCTTTCGTGGCTTTGCTATTGTTTGGCTCAGCAGTGGTTATCTTAAAGCCAGTTGGTAATACTGCACAAAGTGAGCGTTATTCGTAGTGTTTTAGTAGATAAAGAAAAGCCGTTACCTAAAAAGGTAACGGCTTGTTCCAAATACTTTTTGAAAAACGGTCTTAGTTCATGCCGTATTTCTTAAGTTTCTTGCGAAGAGTACCGCGGTTGATACCCATCATAGTTGCTGCGCGAGTTTGGTTACCGCGAGTGTACTGCATGATAGTATCTAGTAGTGGCTGTTCAACTTCAGCTAGAACTAATTCGTATAGTTCTGTTACTTCCTGGCCGTTTAGTTGAGCAAGGTAGTTTTTAAGAGACGCTTTAACAGAGTCACGTAAAGGCTTCTGAGTAATCTGGTCTTGTGACGTTACTGTAGTTACTGTTAATGCTTCTGAAGTCAGATTTTGTTCGAACATATTCGGTCTAGCTCTTCTCTTAATTATGATGCAACGTTATCAAAATAACCTTCTAACGCCTCAATTTGCAGCGGAGCTGCGTCGATAGCGTTGAAGGTACGGCGAAACTCACTTGCCTGTTCATGCTCTTTCAGGTACCACCCAACGTGCTTGCGCGCGATACGTGGACCTAAGAACTCCCCATAAAACTCATGCAGAGCATTTACATGACCAAGCATAATGGTTTTCACTTCCTCAGTTGGAAGTTCCTCCATTGTGGTGCCGTTTTCCAAATAGTGATGGATTTCCTGGAAAATCCAAGGACGACCCTGGGCAGGGCGTCCAATCATTAAAGCGTCCGCACCGGTGTACTCCAGTACAAATTTGGCTTTCTCCGGGCTATCGATATCACCGTTCGCGATAACCGGAATTGAAATCGCCTCTTTTACCGCTTTAATGCTGTCATATTCGGCCTCACCTTTGTACATACATGCTTTCGTTCTGCCATGCAGAGCAAGAGCTTGTATGCCGCAGTTTTCGGCTAATTTAGCGATCTGGACACAGTTCTTGTTGTCTGTATCCCAGCCAGTTCGAGTCTTTAACGTTATAGGAACGTCCACTGCATTCACGACCGCTTTCAAAATCTCTTCGATAATGTTTGGGTATTGAAGCAGAGCAGAGCCCGCTAGCTTCTTATTCACTTTTTTTGCCGGGCAGCCCATGTTGATGTCGATGATTTGTGCACCGTTCTCAACACTGAATTGAGCTGCGTCCGCCATAAGCTGTGGATCGGAACCCGCAATCTGTACAGAGCGAATGCCCGATTCGCCCTCGTGTACCATGCGCTGTTTCGACTTTGACGTTCCCCATAGTTTTGGGTTAGCAGACATCATTTCACTGACGGCCATTCCCGCACCATAGCGAAGACACAACTCGCGAAACGGTCTATCCGTTACACCAGCCATAGGGGCTACGATTAGATTGTTCTTAAGTTGATAGTTTCCGATTTTCAAAACGTCATCACAGTTCTGTACCAGCAAGGGCGCGCATTTTACGCATTTTTTCACTGCGTGAAAAGACTAATATTTGAGCATTTACAAATTGTTTTTGTAAATTGTATGAATTTCAAACAATTAGCTCTGAAAACCTTGTCTAGCCTTGCTTACGACCAGAGATGCGACACCATTCACTTTGCTCAACAATTGGGTCAATGTGAAGCTCGTCACGGTAATAGTTCGCAACATCTTCAGCTTGAGTGTCTAATACGCCGGACATAGCGAGGTCGCCATTTGGCTTAACTAGCCCTTTGATGATAGGTGCAAGTTCACGTAAAGGTCCCGCAAGGATGTTGGCCACAACGACGTCAGCGACGAGACCTTCAGGTTGATTTTGCGGTAAGTAAACTTCTAGTTTGTCTGCAACGCCATTACGCTCAGCATTGTCTTTTGAAGCAAGCAGGGCTTGAGGATCAATGTCGATCCCTATCACTTTTTCAGCGCCCAGTTTGATCGCTGCGATCGCAAGAATACCTGAGCCACAACCGAAGTCGATAACGGTCTTACCGCTTAAGTCCATGCTTTCTAGCCACTCAAGACAAAGTGCTGTTGTAGGGTGAGTACCCGTACCGAATGCAAGGCCTGGATCCAACATAACATTAACAGCGTCAGGATCTGGAATGTCGCGCCAGCTTGGACAAATCCATAAGCGTTCACCAAATTTCATTGGGTGGAAGTTTTCCATCCATTCGCGTTCCCAGTCTTTATCTTCAAGCTGTTCTACTTTGTAAGCAAAATTGTCAGCCAGCATATTGCTCGCTTTAATTTGGTCGATGATGAAGTTAGTGTCTGCTTCTGCATCATACAGTGCCAGAATATCAGTATCGCCCCATAAGCGAGTTTCGCCAGGTAGAGGTTCGAATACAGGTGTATCCTGCGCGTCTAAGAATGTAACAGACAGCGCGCCAGTCTCTTCCATTAGCATATCGCCGATTTGCTCAGCGTTTTCATTGGTCGCGTTGAGTTTGATTTGAATCCAAGGCATTGGTTTTTGCTCTTAAAGTGAATGAAGTGGCGCAGAGTTTACCAGAACTCTACGATTTGTTTGAGTATATACCCAAATAAGCCGATTTATATGTTGAGCCGTTCGCGTACATATAAAACAAAAATGCCCACGGGAGTGGGCATTTTTTAAGACGTTTGCTTAGGTTTATTGTAAGCCAAGCTTCTTCTCTAGGTAGTGGATGTTTGCACCACCGTGTTGGAAGTTTTCGTCATTCATAATGGAGAATTGCAGTGGCACGTTAGTTTTGATGCCTTCGATGATCATCTCACCCAGTGCGTTCTTCATACGTGCAATCGCTACATCACGGTTCTCACCGTAAGTGATCAGTTTACCAATCATTGAATCGTAATGAGGTGGAACTGTGTAGCCTGTGTAGATATGAGATTCCCAACGTACACCCATACCGCCAGGAGCGTGGAAACGCTCGATCTTACCCGGAGATGGTAGGAAGCGCTCAGGGTCTTCTGCGTTGATACGACACTCAATCGCATGGCCACGGATCTTAATATCATCTTGAGTGAATGACAGAGGCTGACCCGCTGCAACACGAAGCTGTTCTTTGATTAGGTCGATGCCAGTAACCATCTCTGTTACTGGGTGCTCTACCTGAATACGAGTGTTCATTTCGATGAAGTAGAACTCACCGTTCTCGTATAGGAATTCAAACGTACCTGCGCCGCGGTAACCGATCTCGATACATGCACGAGTACAGCGTTCACCGATGTACTTACGCATTTCTTCAGTGATACCAGGTGCTGGAGCTTCTTCCACTACTTTTTGGTGACGACGTTGCATTGAACAGTCACGCTCACCAAGGTGGATTGCGCCGCCTTGACCGTCAGCAATAACCTGAACTTCAACGTGACGAGGGTTTTCTAGGAATTTCTCCATGTAAACCATGTCATTGTTGAACGCCGCTTTTGCTTCAGCACGTGTCATTGCAATGGCTTGGATAAGGTCTTTCTCTGCGCGAACAACACGCATACCACGACCGCCGCCGCCGCCAGATGCTTTGATGATTACTGGGTAACCAATGCGCTTAGCAAATGCTTTGTTTTTCTCTTCGTCATTGTCTAGAGGGCCGTCAGAACCCGGTACACAAGGAACGCCAGCTTTCTTCATTGCATTGATAGCAGATACTTTATCGCCCATTAGGCGGATAGTGTCTGCCTTTGGACCAACGAAGATGAAACCACTGCGCTCAACTTGCTCTGCGAAGTCTGCGTTCTCAGACAGGAAGCCGTAACCTGGGTGGATAGCCACAGCACCAGTCACTTCTGCTGCAGAAATGATGCGTGGAATGTTTAGGTAGCTGTCGATACCACGAGCAGGGCCGATACATACGGTTTCGTCTGCGAGTAGTACGTGCTTAAGATCGCGGTCCGCTGTTGAGTGAACAGCGACGGTCTTAATACCTAATTCTTTACAAGCGCGAAGAATACGAAGTGCAATTTCACCTCGGTTCGCGATGACTACTTTGTCTAGCATAAGGCAAGCCCCGCTTATTCGATTACAACAAGAGGTTGGTCGAATTCAACTGGTTGGCCGTCTTCAGCTAGGATTGCTGTAACAACGCCAGATTTGTCCGCTTCGATTTGGTTCATCATTTTCATTGCTTCAACAATACATAGAGTATCGCCAGCATTTACTTTCTGACCCACTTCTACGAATGCTTTAGAGTCTGGGCTTGGAGAGCGGTAGAAAGTACCAACCATTGGAGAAAGAACTTGGTGACCTGCAGGTGTTGCTGCTGGAGCTTCTGCTGCTGGCGCTTCCGCTACTGGTGCCGCTGCTACTGGAGCAGGTGCCGCCGCTGGAGCTGCTGCGTAGTGAATTGGTGCTTGAGGGGCTGCAGTGCCATGACGGCTGATGCGCACTGACTCTTCACCTTCAGAGATCTCTAGCTCAGCAATGCCAGACTCTTCAACTAACTCAATTAGCTTCTTGATTTTACGAATATCCATCTTTTCTTTCTCTTTTATCTTGTGATTAAGACAACCCTCGTAGGGTTGCAGAGTGTTAGGGTTACTTTGCCTGTAGCTTATTGATCGCTGCAGACAGAGCAAATTCATAACCTTGTGCGCCTAAACCGCAAATCACACCCTCTGCTTTATCTGACAGGTAAGAGTGATGACGGAATGGTTCACGTGCGTGCACATTTGATAAGTGCACCTCAATAAATGGGATGGCGACGCCAAGTAATGCATCTCGCAGCGCCACACTAGTATGAGTGAAAGCCGCTGGATTGATGATGATGAAGTCAATCTTGCCATAGGCAGCGTGAATGGCTTCAATCAGTTCGTACTCACGATTTGATTGTAGGTGTTCCAGTTCTACCCCAGCGTTATGGGCTTGCTCTGTAAGAGTATCCACAACTTGAGCTAAGGTACTGTGACCATAGTGTGTCGGTTCGCGCAGACCCAATAGATTAAGATTTGGTCCGTTTAGAACAAGAATCCGTGACTTTGCAGACATTGTGTTGCTATCTTCCCTTATCGTGAGTGGAACGTTTATATTCCCAAATATACGATAGTTCAGCACGATTTTTTTGTTAAAACCGAGCAAATTTTAAAAAATCGACCAAGATTATAGCTAATTCATAGCAATTAGCAGCAATTTACTGGTCTAATCTCCTAATAGCCACTCTCGTTTCTGTAACCAAGTTAACAAAAACAACATAATTGCCATATTTTTTGTGTGGCCAATTTGTGCACTAAAGCAAAAAACCGCCATGAGTGATGGCGGTTTTTAAAGTGCTTTTAAAACAGTTGGTTGAATTTATGCCAATTCTGCTTTCTCTGCGATAAGTTTATCTACAACGCTCGGATCGGCAAGCGTTGATGTGTCTCCGAGGTTGCTAGTATCACCCGTTGCAATTTTACGCAGGATTCGACGCATGATCTTACCAGAACGAGTCTTCGGTAAGGAATCCGTCCAGTGCAGTACATCTGGTGTTGCAATTGGACCAATTTCTTTACGCACCCAATCTTTCACTTCTTTGTGTAGCTCTGCTGACGGGAATTCACCATCGTTCAAGGTAATGTAAGCGTAGATAGCTTGGCCTTTGATATCATGCGGAATGCCCACAATAGCGGCCTCAGCAATTTTATGATGTGCGACAAGAGCCGATTCTATTTCAGCGGTACCCATGCGGTGACCCGACACGTTTAGTACGTCATCAACACGGCCCGTGATCCAGTAGTAACCGTCTTCGTCACGACGAGCCCCATCACTAGTAAAGTACATTCCCTTGAAGGTTGAGAAGTAGGTCTGTTCAAAGCGCTCGTGGTCGCCATAAACAGTACGCATCTGACCTGGCCATGAATCAAGGATCACCAAGTTACCTTCTGCTGCGGTTTCTTCAATGATGTTGCCCATGTTATCAACCAGTGCAGGTTGGACTCCGAAGAATGGTCGAGTTGCTGAGCCTGGTTTTAAGTCTGTTGCGCCTGGTAGTGGTGCAATTAAGATACCGCCGGTCTCTGTTTGCCACCAAGTATCAACGATAGGCGAGCTCTCGTTACCAATCGTTTTGTAGTACCACTCCCACGCTTCAGGGTTGATAGGCTCACCTACTGAACCCATCACACGTAAGCTTGAACGAGATGTCCCTGCTACCGCTTCGTTACCTTTTGCCATTAGTGCACGAATAGCGGTTGGCGCAGTGTAGAGAATGTTCACTTGGTGCTTATCAACCACTTCACTCATACGAGCCGTGCTTGGGTAGTTTGGAACACCTTCAAACAGAATGGTTTTGGCCCCGTTCGCTAGTGGACCATAAATTAGGTAAGTATGGCCTGTAATCCAGCCCACATCCGCGGTACACCAGAAGGTTTCACCTGGTTGATAATCGAAGACATATTTAAAGGTCATTGCCGCGTAGACGAGGTAACCGCCTGTAGTATGTAGTACGCCTTTAGGTTTACCTGTCGAGCCAGATGTGTAGAGGATGAACAGCGGGTCTTCGGCTTTCATCTCTTCTGGTGGGCAAACGTCAGAAACGTTGGCTGTTGCTTCGTGCCACCAAACATCACGGTGTTCATGCCATTCAACATCACCACCTGTACGTTTAAGCACGACGACTTTATTGATGGTTTTTACGTCTGGGTTGGTTAGTGCTTCATCCACGTTCTTTTTCAGTGGAACAGCGCGTCCGCCACGTACGCCTTCGTCAGCGGTGATCACGACTTTAGCGTCAGAGTCGATGATACGGCCGGATAGTGCTTCTGGTGAGAAACCGCCAAATACTACGGTGTGAACCGCACCAATACGGGTACAAGCGAGCATCGCCACTGCGGCTTCTGGCACCATTGGCATGTATAGACACACCACGTCGCCCTTGCGTACGCCTTGCTCTTTCAATGCGTTGGAGAATTTACACACTTCTTTGTGCAGTTCGTTGAAAGTGAGTGTTTTGTCGTCGGCTGGATCATCGCCTTCCCAAATGATGGCGACGTCGTCCCCGTGTTCTGCAAGATGACGGTCAATACAGTTAGCCGAGACGTTCAGTGTGCCATCTTCAAACCAGCGAATATCAACATGGCCAGTGTCGAAAGAAGTGCTTTTTACTTTGGTGAAAGGTTTGATCCAATCAACGATTTTGCCGTGCTCGCTCCAGAAGCCCTCTGGATCGGTTACCGACTGCTGATACATGGCTAAGTAAGTATCATTATCCGCGTGTGTATGAGTTTTAATATTTTCTTTTACCGGATAAACGTGGGCTTCGCTCATGGCTTCTCTCCTTGTGCCTTATTTCTCGGCCTTACACCAATCTAGATAAGATTTTGAATATATTTTTGTAGGGCTGTTTTTTGGTTCTAAATAACTTGGTCGTGGTAATGACGACGTTGTGCTTATAACTGTCAGTCACCGCGCGTATTTCCACAATTAGACTTTAGGATGAGAGTGATGGAAGCGCCGGGAAATCGCTGAAACAAAAGTATTTATGGGAGCTAGGTCAACTGATTTTTATGTATACGGCGCGGTTAGGTTGGGTAAATCGCCTTTCGTTAAGCGGACAAAGACCAAAGCGGCAGAAATCGCGTCTTGCAAGGCGTCGTGTTTGTCTTGGATAGGAAGTTCGAGGTGTTTACAAATGGCATCCAGACTTAAGTCGAAATAGGCATTCGGCAAATGTCGTTCCAACTTATCGTGATAAATCTGACTGACCTCGATAAGTGGGTTAGGAAGTGGGAAGCCAAGTTGCCGCAGACAAGCAAGGTCTAAGATCTTTTTATCGTAACGAATGTGATAGCCCACAAGTGGTCGGTTGCCGATAAAGTCGAGCAGCTCGAGCAGCGCCTCTTTTTCACTGATGCCATCGACTAAGTCTTGGTGGCGAATTCGATGGATCTTGACCGAGCCTGAGTCGAGCGATTGCGGCGCGCGTAAGCGGACTTCAAATGGTTGACTGGTGATGATGCGGTTGTCGATGATCTTGGTGGCTGCAATAGTCACCAGCTCGGCGCGATTTGGGTCAAGGCTGGTGGTTTCGCAGTCAAGAGAGACGTATTCTGTTTTATCTGGCGTGCAAAACAGCGACTGATAAGGCGAACCTTTCAGTTTGTAGTGCCAGTATTTGCGTTGTAACCAGTTCATTGCCTACGCCTCTGTGATTTATGAAAATCAGGGTTAATCACGAATTTGATAATGGAAGCCTAAAAATTGCTTAAATTTCTTCACCACATGTAAGCTGTGGCGAAGCAAATCACGCTCAGTTCTATCCAGTTGTTTAATATCAATGTTATTCAACGCTTCTTGCTTTTTGAGTTGCTGATTGAGGCGAAGTTTAAAGAACAATTTCAGTGCTTCGTTGAGATTATCTGCCGTTTCGGATTCTAAGATGCGCTTATTTCTCAGAGCTTCAATGCGCTCAAACGTGTTCTTCTCCTCAATGGCATATTCCAAAGACAAGGTGCGAATGCCGTGTACAATTGGGAAAATACCGCCGCGTTTAATGTCCAATCCGTCTTTAGCACTTTTTACGTTGCCAAATAGAGTTAGGGGCACAGAAAACTGCAAGGCAGGGCGAGTAAAATCAGACAATATCAACATGCGATCTTTCATTGTGTCACGAAGATGCGCCGCAATTGGAGCCAGCAGCTCGCAATTCCCAGCAACAGCATGGGCGTCACTGAAAATGGCTAAGTCCATGATTTGTTCTGGTTCGGCTTTAGCTATCCAGTGGTTTAGGGTGCTTATCCATTCTTGCTGTGTTTTGACCCACTTCGGGTTGTTAACCATCACTTTGCCAAGGCAAAGTGGATAACCGAGCTGTTGTAGGGTGTGTGTGAAGGATTGCATCACTTGTTCGCAATGAGGCCATTCCAGACCATCTTGAATAATCAGGGCATTGTCTTGATCAGTTTTGAGAATTTGCTCTCCTCGGCCTTCAGAGCCGAGTACGATCAAGCAACAATGGTCGTGCAAGGCTGGTGGTATCACTAACTCGAACGCTTTCTCGATAATTTGTTCGTTTACGGCTGAGATAAGCTCCATGATGAAGCGAGTGCGGATGCCGTTTTTCAATAAGCTCTCGACCAATTGACGTTGGCGGTTTGAGGCCAAAGCGAGCTCTTCCACGCTGCTTGCTCGAGCAATACTGAGCGTTAACACGTGAGAGTGGGTTGAGAATGCGCTGAGAATTTGGGTCATATCCAGCATGCCGACAGCTCTGTTGCCTTCACATACCATGAGGCGTTTCATTCTATTTCTGGTCATTGTGATCATGGCGTTGAATAGAAAGTCTCCATCATCAACGTGATAAACAGGAAAGCTCGCGATCTCACCCACTGGTGTGTCGAGCGCGCAACCATCTATCATCACAGAATGCAGCATATTAGTACGAGTCACTATTGCGTACGGGTGGGCTGATGGCCATTTTTCCAATCGTGGATCATCGCCATGGAGTTGAACCAATGCAGCGTCAATCCCATTTTCTTTTAAGGAACGTGTTACCTCGTTAATTGGTGTATTTGGTTCAAGGATCATCGGTGGGTGATAAATGCTGCGGTCAACTTTAGTGAGAATAAACTCCGCTAAGTTTTGCTGTTGATGGGCCGCTTCGATGAGCTCTTGCCGTTTCGATAAATTGTTATCGAAATAGGCTGCAAACTGGCCATTTTCGTTGTAAAGGGCAAGGAAAATTTCTTTCGGCAGTAGGTAAGAGAGCGTGTCCTCAAGCGCGATGTAGTGATGACGTACCTTGTCTTCAAGTAACGAGCGTACATCGAACATATCGTCGTTGGCATAATGTGCGAACACTTCCTGTTGATCGTTGGAGCGCTCTTCTACCGCGCCTTTGATCAGAATATGTAAGTGGGGGTTCTTCTGTCCGCAGGATAAAATAACATCTCGAGCTCGATAGTAGGCGACGTCCAGAGACGATCGCAGTCGCGTTTGTTGTGCTTCAGTTAAGCGATCGAACGGTGGAGATTGCATGTTAAATTTGTCAGGCATGAGAACACCCAATAATGATGGAAGGAACACTCTCTAAGTCTGACAAATTTCTTACCGGAAGCCAGACGACTTTGGTCTAAATTACGATGTTTTCGCTTGAAGATGCCAAATGTCGCAAAGTTAGTATTCCATCGAGGAAACGATAAGTTTCTTATTCTTCCCTTTTTATAATACGCATGGCGATCCATAATTCCCGGCTCGAACGTTGGTGTTCCCGTTTTAGGATATTTGTAATGTTGAAACCTTCTCCGTATGGCTGGATTTCCCAGTACTTTCTCGGATTCTTCTTTGCGTATGGCGTGTATCTGCCATTTTGGTCACTTTGGTTTAAGGATCAGGGCGTATCTTCGACAGATATCGGTTTGCTGGTCGGGTTAGGCCTTGCGACACGTTGTGTTGCCAATATCGTGATCACCCCACGAGTACACAAAGTCGAACATCTTATGCCTGCTTTACGTTGGTTGAGTTTCGCTGCCCTCCTTTTTGTTGGATTTCACTTTTTTACGGGTGGTAGCTTTTGGTTAATGGCACTAGCGACAGTGTTGTTCAATCTTTGTTGTGGACCGATTATTCCGTTGTCGGACGCGATGGCAAATTACTACGCTCGCCTGAAAATGCTCGATTATGGCCGCACGCGGCTATGGGGTTCGATCGCCTTTATCGCAGGCTCGACGGCAGTGGGCTACCTGGTGGCTGAATTTGGCTCCGATATGATCTTGTACACTGCGATGTTCGGCGTGTTTATCTCGTTGCTGTTTGCTATGCGACCGACTAACCCAATGCCTGTAACGCACGGTGGGCAAAGCGCAGAACGTCCAAAGCTGACCGCTCTTTTGACCGACAAGCCGATACTAAAATTCTTAGTGTTGGTGTCACTAATTCAGGGCAGTCATGCGGCTTACTACGGCTTTAGTGCGATTCACTGGAAGGCCGCTGGTCACTCGGAAGATGTCATTGGCTACTTATGGAGCTTGGGGGTGGCCGCAGAAGTGGCAGTGTTTGCACTGAGTAAGCGTTTATTCGTAGGTTGGTCAATACGCGCGCTGTTTATTGCTGCTGCCGTTGGTGTAATGATGCGTTGGGGTATTACGGCGTCGACAACATCAATTATTGCTTTGGTGATTGTTCAACTATTGCATGGTGTGACTTTCGCTACCGCACACATTGCCGCGATCCAATATATCCAAAACTCCGAAGAAAATAAGATCGTAGCGTTGCAAGCGTTGTATAACGCGATTCCGTTGGGCGCATTTATCGCGTTAATGACCGTATTGAGTGGCTGGGGTTATGAGCACTGGGGACCGCTTGTGTTCTGGGGCATGGCCGCGATGGGGTTATTGGCTCTGTTCATCAAGCTTGATTCGCAAGACCCACATCAGGTGGTTGATGTATCAGACAAGCCACTTGAAACACAGAATTAGACTTATGTAACAAAGGTTAAAAACTAAGCTTTGTCTCCGTTATCAAAGCAGTGTTAAATGAAACCTCTCCCTCATGGAGAGGTTTTTTATTCTCTTGCTTTAAAAGTAGCAAGAAAGGCAAGAAAGGATATCGGATGCAAGGATGGCTGGTGGTTCCCGTTTCTTTAGCGTATTTGGGAGCTTTATTTATCATCGCGTGGTACGGCGACATTCAGAAAAGGTGGCTAGCACGCTGGCGGCCTTGGATTTATAGCCTTTCCATTGCGGTGTACTGTACATCGTGGACCTTCTACGGCACGGTCGGGCAGGCCAGCAGTAATCCTTGGTCTTTCTTGCCCATTTATATTGCTCCCATTTTAGTGTTTACCATCGGATGGCGCGTTTTAGCTCGGCTTATTTTGATTGCTAAACGGGAACACATCACGTCGATTGCTGACTTTATCGGAGCACGCTACGGTAAATCCCAAGGTTTGGCCGTGGTTGTTACGCTCATAGCGGTTGCGGGAATTTTGCCGTACATCGCTTTACAGCTGCGTGGTATCACTATGGGGCTTGAAATCATTGCTCCGGAGCTGGCTACTGATTTTGGTTATCAAAACGATAGCGTGTCGTGGTTTGTTGTGGTCGCATTGGCGATTTTTACGATGCTATTCGGTACCCGCCACATTGATAACACGGAACACCATCGTGGGATGATGATGGCAATTGCCTTCGAATCCATTATCAAACTGCTGGCTTTTTTAGTGGTTGGTGTCTTCATTGTTTGGTTGGCGATGAACACCGAGAATTTGAGCTTACTTGATGTTGCCGCACAGACGTATCAGTCACCAAATATCCCGACTATATTGATTCATACTGTACTGACCATGCTGGCGATCGTTTGCCTTCCGCGACAATTCCATACGATGGTGGTGGAAAATGAACGTGCTCAAGATTTGCACGTGGCTCGTTGGTTGTTCCCCATTTATCTGATCTTAATGGGGATTTTTGTTTTACCTATTGCGTGGGTAGGGCAAGGTCTCTTGAGTGGCGCTTCGCCTGATACTTATGTCATCAGTGTGCCGATGTCGGTAGGGGCGAGTGAAATCGCCTTACTTGCGTTTCTAGGCGGTACTTCAGCGGCAAGTGGCATGGTTATCGTATCGACGATTGCCTTAGCGATCATGGTCTCGAATGACTTGGTTATGCCATTGCTATTGCGTCGCATGCGACTGACGCAGCGTAACCATCACCATTTTTCTGAATTATTACTGCGGATCCGCCGTGGTTTGATTTTAGTTTTGTTGATTGGCGCGTGGTGTTTCTATCAAGCGTTGGACACCATTCATTCACTTTCTGCTATCGGCTTTCTCTCGTTCGCGGCTATCACGCAATTCGCTCCTGCGCTGGTTGGCGGTATGTATTGGCGTCAAGGGAATAAGAAAGGTGTGTATGTTGGCCTCGCGGTGGGTTTTGCTACCTGGTTGATTACGTTAATGAGCCAAACAGACATGCTTGCCGGAGACGCCAGTAATAACTTCCTGATCTGGTTGATTACGCCACCAGAGGTATTGGCTAGTTTTGATATCGCGATTTCAGATTGGGGGATGATCCTCAGCGTGGTCGCTAATGCAGTGTGTTTTGTTGTGGTTTCTATGGCTACCCGACCAAGCCTAAGTGAGCGCTTACAATCGGCATCATTCGTTGGTACACCGTTGCCTGAAAGCGAAAATATGAGTCTGTACCAGAGCCGCGTTACGGTTGCAGAACTGGAAATGCTAGCGTCCAGATTTGTAGGACGAACGCGAGTTAAAGCGGCGTTTCAAGCCTACTGGAGCCAGCAACGAGAAGAGTTGATGCCGAATCAACAAGCGCCATCTTCTCTGATTCGGCATACGGAGCGTGTGCTAGCAGGGGTATTTGGTGCATCTTCTGCTAAGTTAGTGCTTACTTCCGCTCTGCAAGGAAGAAACATGCAGCTTGAAGAGGTGGCGACTATCGTCGATGAAGCCTCTGAACTGTACGATTTTAGTCGGGGTTTACTCCAAGGCGCGATTGAGCATATTGGACAAGGTATTGCGGTCGTCGATAAGCAACTACGCTTGGTTGCGTGGAACCAACGCTATTTAGAACTCTTTGAATTTCCGCCAGGCCTGATTCAAGTAGGTCGACCGATTGCGGATGTGATTCGGCACAATGCAGAGCAGGGGTTGTGTGGCCCTGGTGACCCTGATGACCACGTCCGTCGCCGTGTTTATCACCTCGAGCAAGGGACTCGGCACACCTCTTCTCGGGTTCGTCCCGATGGTCGCGTGATAGAGGTGCAAGGTAACCCAATGCCAGGTGGTGGCTTTGTGATGAGCTTTACCGACATCACCGTATTCCGTGATGCAGAGCAAGCACTGAAAGACGCCAACGAGACATTGGAAGAAAGGGTACGTCTGCGGACTCGAGAATTAGAACAACTTAACAAGCAGCTGGTGGAAGCGACGCAGCGCTCGGATTTGGAATCGAAGTCCAAATCACGGTTCTTGGCGGCAGTAAGCCATGACTTGATGCAACCGCTCAACGCGGCGCGTCTATTCGCATCTTCACTATCGGAAGTCGCCAAAGACAGCGAAGCCAAAAAGCTGTCAGCACACATTGAAAGTGCTTTAGAGGCTGCCGAAGACTTAATTGGAGATTTGCTGGATATCTCGCGTTTGGAATCGGGCAAGTTGGAAGTCAACGTGCATGGCTTTGCGTTAAATGATGTGTTATCGAATTTGAATGCTGAGTTTAGTGCGTTAGCCAAACAGCAAGGTATAGAGTTCACCATGATTCCGTCCTCACTCATGGTTAAGTCGGATCCCAAACTGCTGCGCCGTGTGGTGCAAAACTTCCTGACCAATGCGTTTCGTTATAACCCGAATGGCAAAGTCGCACTCGGTGTTCGCCGCGTGAAAGGGCGAGTGCGTATTGATGTATGGGATAATGGAGTGGGGATTGAAGAAGAGAAGCAGCAAGAGATTTTTGAAGAGTTTAATCGCGGAACTCAAGTTCGTTCCGACCAAGGTCTCGGACTTGGTTTGGCGATTTCGAAAGGAATTGCTCAGGTACTTGGGCATGAAATTTCGATGCGCTCTTGGGTTGGAAAAGGCAGTGTTTTTTCCATCACCCTAGATAAAGCTGATCATGTTCAGCCTCATCCAGTTCACGTGGCGATGAATAAGCAATCTGAACTTGGTCATCTGAGAATCCTTTGTGTCGATAATGAGCCTGACATTCTAGTCGGCATGGAAAACTTACTTTCCCGATGGGGTTGCGATACACGAGTTGCGATTGATTTAGTTGAAAGTCTACAAGCGCTTGAGGATGGTTGGATTCCGGATGTAATTTTCTCCGATTACCGACTTGATGATGGTCGTACTGGTTTAGAAGTGCTACAGCAATGCCGCCTGAGATTAGGCCACAGCTTTGAAGGCGTCATCATCAGTGCAGATCGTACCGATGATATGCTTGATGGCATCAAAGCAAATGGGTTCAGCTTTATTGCTAAGCCAGTTAAGCCGCTTAAGCTGCGTTCGGTGCTCAATCGAGTCGCTTAGGATTGGAGTGTTTGAAAAATCGCTATAAAAAGAGACCTCCGAATGGAGGTCTCGATGTTTGTAATCTTAGTTGATAGGCTGAGTTTGCCGCTTATTCTGCGACGCCGCCTTGAGTCAGTTTGGCTGGATTAAGCAATCGCTCTAGTGTGGCTCTATCCAAATCCGTTTCTTCTTCCGCGACATCAATAATCGCGCGTCCCTGTTTGTAGGCTTTTTTCGCGACTTCTGCCGCTTTTAGGTAACCAATGACCGGGTTGAGAGCCGTGACCAAAATTGGGTTTTTGGCGAGTGCTACATCCAAGTTATCTTGGCGAACTTCAAACGTCGCAATGGCTTTGTCAGCTAAAGCGGTTGCGCTGTTAGAGAGTAACTCGATGCTCTCCAATACGTTATGAGCAATAACTGGCAGCATGACGTTAAGCTGGAAGTTGCCCGCTTGGCCTGCGACGGTTATGGTGGTGTCATTACCAATGACTTGCGCTGATGCCATAGCTGCTGCTTCTGGGATCACAGGATTTACTTTGCCAGGCATGATGGAAGAACCCGGCTGCAAGCCTTGTAATTCAATTTCACCTAAACCAGCCAATGGGCCTGAATTCATCCAACGAAGATCATTTGCGATCTTCATGATCGCAACTGCTGCTGTTTTGAGCTGTCCCGACAGAGCGACGATCGCATCTTGACTGCTTAAATTGAAAAAGAAGTTATCACTGGCCGTGAACTGAATGCGAGTTGATTGGGTTAGGTTGCTAGCGAATAAGTCTGCAAAGCGTGGATCGGCATTGATCCCCGTTCCAACCGCCGTACCACCTTGGGCTAAGGCTTTTACAGCAGGAAGTGTTTGTTCAATCGCTTGTTTTGCATGCTCGATTTGGAACTGCCAACCGCCAAGTTCTTGAGCAAAGGTAATTGGCATCGCGTCCATTAAGTGGGTGCGACCGGTTTTTACAACATCTTTCAATGCTTGCTGTTTAGACTCTAGTGTTTGGCTGAGGTGTGACAGGGCCGGGAAGAGCTGTTTTTCGATGGCTAATGCTGCGCTAACTTGAATGGCCGTCGGTACCACATCGTTGCTGCTTTGCCCCATGTTGACGTGATCATTAGGGCTAACAGTGCCGCCTAGATGCTGGGAGGCCAGTGTTGCAATTACTTCATTCGCATTCATATTTGAGCTAGTGCCTGATCCTGTTTGGAACACGTCAATTGGGAATTGCTCAATATGATTGCCTTCGATAATTGCTTGAGCTGCGTCAGCAATCGCGTTGGCAATATCTCCTTCAAGCAGCCCTAGCTGTGCGTTGGTGAGTGCCGCAGTCTGCTTGATGTGTGCTAACGCTTTGATAAAACCAGATGGCATTTTATGTTGACTGAATGAGAAGTTATCGACGGCGCGTTGAGTTTGGGCTTGGTAGAGAGCATCTGCAGGGACCGTTACTTCGCCCATACTGTCAGTTTCTATGCGGAATTCGGTGCTCATGGTAGGGATCCTTTTGGTTAATCGAGTGAGATTTGAATCAGGCGTAATTGTTGTTGTAGTGCGAGAAATTTCACGTCGCCTTGTTCAAACTGGTAGTAATAGCGTTTGAGGCAGAATAATGGCGTATGGATAGAATCGAGACAGACACGACGGAAGATACGGCTGCGAGTTGAGTCTTGAATTGCGTCTAGTAAATGGAAATAAACCTGACGTAAAAACAGCTCACACAACAATAGATTTTCTTCATCGGCATCGTGTTCATAACAAGAAGACAACACCATTCCCCAATGAATATAGTCATGAATCACGTCTGGCTCAAAGCCATGTGGTGCGGCGAGAAGGAATCTATCTTGGGCTTTAAAAAATGCGTTAAAGATGTCCCGTTTGTTGTCCATAACCACCTCTCATTAAATGTAATGATAATTATTATCAATTAAATTGTGGGTTGGCAACCCTTTTTAGAGTAAGAGGTTGTTGAAGAAAGACTTACGGAAACAAAAGCCGACGCAAAGGCGTCGGCTGAGTAGGAATTCATTTATGCTGAGTGAAACTAAGTCACTGTCGTTTGAATACCGGTGAATTAGCTTGTCGCCGTTATTCAGTAAATAAGGTTTCGTACTTCACAAATGCGGTTTGTGTTTCACCATAATACAGTGTGCCGCCTGATTGAATGACGACTCTTAACCAGCTTTCTGCAGATGCAGGCTTTGGTAAGGTGATGTACCAGCTTTGGCCTGCTTGATCGGCGGGCTTCATATCAATCGGTTGAGCGTTTTTCTCTTTGTCACTCACAATAGAAACTTTAACCCCTTCGAGTGGGTAAGCGGCGTTGAGTGACAATTCTAAGTTATTTTTAGTGAGTTTTTCAGAGCGAAATTTCACTTTAAAATCGCCATTTTCCATATCACACAGACCACTGGTGTAACGACAATTAGACTTACTCGCGAGTTTGTAAGTTTCCCCTTCTTGCGCCGCGTGGGGTTTCTCGCTGAGGGCCATATCGGTACCGAAGTAAGCGATCAAAGAGAGAACTGGCGCAATCAGTAGAGCGAGAATAAAGTGCTTGTTTTTGAACATCTTGGCTTCCTTGCAACGACATACTGCGAATATGGTAACTGAAAAGTGAGAATAAAAAAGCCCCGGACGGCTGGTTCCAAACGGGGCTTTTGTGGTTTTGATTAGTTTTTAGTGATCCACTGCACTACCAGCACCTACTGGCACGCGAACGTGTTCGACTAGGTCTTTTACTTCTTGTGGCGTTTCTGCTGTTACTTTGGAGACAGCGAATGCGACGATGAAGTTAAATAGTGCGCCAATAGCACCAAACGCGTTTGGCTCAATACCCAGGAACCAGTTTGTTCCCCAGCTTTCTAGATATTTCCAATCAGCAACGAAAAGGATGCCTTTGTGTTGGAATACGTAGAACAGCGTAATACTGATACCTGCAATCATACCGGCGATTGCGCCTTCTTTGTTGATGCTCTTGCTGAAGATGCCCATCATCAATGCAGGGAAGATGGATGAAGCGGCAAGACCAAAGGCGAGTGCTACCGTACCTGCGGCAAATCCAGGCGGATTTAAACCGAGATAGCCTGCGGCTGCTATCGCTACTGCCATTGATATTCGACTAGCAAGTAGCTCTTTTTTCTCGGATATGTTCGGATTGATAACCCCTTTGATTAAGTCATGGGAAATAGCTGAAGAAATGGCGAGTAGTAAACCTGCTGCGGTAGATAGTGCAGCTGCAAGACCACCTGCTGCCACAAGTGCGATCACCCAGTTTGGTAGTTTAGCGATCTCTGGGTTAGCCAATACCATGATGTCGTTATCAACGCGCAGTTCGTTGGTGGACGCATCTGAAGTGTATTGGATATTGCCATCGCCATTTTTATCGTCAAAACCGAGTAGTCCAGTTGTTTCCCAGTTTTTGAACCACGCAGGACGCTCGTCATACGCTAGGTGCTGACCCGGAGCTGGATTTACCGTATTCATTAGGTTGAGACGAGCCATCGCTGATACCGCTGGTGCTGTAGTGTAAAGGATTGCGATGAAGATCAGAGCCCAGCCTGCTGATGTACGTGCGTCGCGAACCTTCGGCACGGTAAAGAAACGGATAATTACGTGTGGTAGACCGGCAGTACCAATCATCAGTGACATGGTGTAGACAAACATATTAAGTGTGTCGCCACGTACTTGGGTCGTGTATTCACTGAATCCGAGTTCGGTCACAACTTGGTCAAGCCGATCGAGTAGATAGACATCGGTACCAGCCATGGTACTCCCCAGACCAATTTGTGGGATTGGGTTACCAGTGAGTTGCAGAGAGATAAAGATTGCAGGGATAGTGTAAGCAAGAATGAGTACGCAATATTGAGCAATCTGCGTGTAAGTGATGCCTTTCATGCCGCCAAGAACCGCGTACATGAAAACGATACACATACCAATTAATAGGCCGGTGGAGTAATCCACTTCTAAGAAGCGACCAAACGCAACGCCCACGCCTTTCATCTGACCGATAACATAAGTCACTGATGCGATGATAAGACAAACAACCGCTACGATACGTGCTGTGTTGGAGTAAAAGCGTTCACCAACAAACTCTGGCACCGTAAACTTACCAAATTTGCGTAGGTAAGGCGCTAGCAACAGCGCAAGCAGAACGTAGCCACCAGTCCAACCCATTAGAAATACTGAGCCGCCATAGCCCATGAAGGCAATTAAGCCTGCCATTGAGATAAACGACGCTGCGGACATCCAATCGGCTGCGGTTGCCATACCGTTTGCAATCGGGTTTACACCGCCACCAGCAACATAAAACTCTTTGGTTGATCCGGCGCGAGCCCAAATAGCAATCCCGATGTACAGGATGAACGTGGCGCCAACGACCAGGTAGGTAATAGTTTTCAAATCCATCTGAGTGACTCCTTATTCGTCCACGCCGAATTCACGGTCAATTTGGCGCATCTTCCATGCGTAATAGAAAATAATTCCTAGGAACGCATAGATGGAGCCTTGTTGAGCAAACCAGAAACCGAGTTTGTAACCGCCTAGTTGAAATTGATTTAGTACGTCGACAAATAAAATGCCGCAGCCGAAAGACACGACGAACCAGATGACCATTAGGCCGATCATGAGCTTCACGTTTTTGTCCCAATAGGCTTTGGCTCTTTCTTCGCTTTCAAATGCCATTGCCGTCTCCTTACGATTGGTATTGTTGTTAATGAAATGTTTCAATATGTACATTAGCAAGGTGTTGGCAATAACTCTTTTCAACTTTAGTCGGGGTGTTAAAAATGAAGAACCCCCATATTATGGGCTTTTGCAGCGAACAAAGGGGCAAAACGTTATGTTAATAAACTGTTAAGTTAGCCAAAGGTCTAAAGGTTGATTGGATAAACAGGCATGATTAAGACGGGCCATTAATCTTTTCTTCATTGAACTTGGAGATGCTGTGTAAGTATTGGTGGTGATCTTGTGGCTCTTAAAGAGAGAAGGCGTAGATAAGAAAGCTCACAAGTAATTTATTTACATAAAGTTTTCGCATCAAATCACCGTTTTAACGCACAATAAAGTAATATAACTGAGTCATTCTCGTACAACCTCGCATTTTGAGACGGTGTAAAGGGGAGGCAGATTAGGGCATTACCTCATTAACGAAGTAGCCTTGCTCATCACAATTATTATCGTTTTTCATTAAGGGAGGGTGAGAATGGACGCAGACACCATTAACAGTTTTTTTCTAATAGGTGCGTTGTTAATCGCACTTAGCGTTCTTTTAAGCCCAGTGTCTTCTAAGTTGGGAATCCCAATTCTTTTGGTATTTTTAGCCGTTGGAATGCTAGCGGGGGAAGACGGCTTAGGCGGCATTTTATTCGATAACTTTTCGATCGCTTATTTGGTTAGTAACCTCGCATTAGCCATCATTTTGCTTGATGGTGGGATGAGAACGCGGGTCGCCAGCTTTAGGGTTGCGTTATGGCCCTCGGTCTCTTTGGCGACATTTGGCGTTGCGATCACCACCATTTTAACCGGGCTGATGGCAACGTGGTTATTCGACTTAGATTTATTGCAAGGCATATTGGTTGGTGCGATTGTTGGTTCCACCGATGCTGCCGCGGTCTTCTCTCTACTCAAAGGTCGTAGCCTGAACGAACGTGTTGGTTCAACGCTGGAAATTGAATCCGGCACCAATGACCCAATGGCGGTGTTTCTGACCGTAACTCTGATTGCTATTTTAGCGAACCCTGGCGCAGATTTAAGTGCGGGCTTTTTGGCGTTCAGTTTTCTTAAGCAGTTTGGTATTGGCGCGTTACTTGGCTTCGCTGGTGGCTGGATCTTATGGAAAGTTATCAATCGCAATCAATTACCAGATGGGCTGTATTCTATTTTAACGGTCAGTGGTGGCTTGCTTATTTTCGCTTTATCTAACACTTTGGGTGGCAGTGGTATTTTGTCGATTTACCTTGTTGGTCTTTTATTAGGTAACCGTCCAACACGCAGCCGCCACTCTATTCTTCATGTTTTAGATGGTATGACGTGGCTAGCTCAAATTGGTATGTTCTTGGTGCTTGGTTTGTTGGTTACGCCATCCAATTTACTCTCTATTGCGTTGCCAGGTCTTGCGCTTGCTTTCGGGATGATTTTGTTTGCCCGACCAATCTCAGTTTGGATTGGTTTACTGCCATTCAAGAGTTTCACGCCACGTGAAAAGTGGTTTGTCTCTTGGGTAGGACTGCGTGGTGCTGTACCTATCATCCTCGCGGTATTTCCGATGATGGCAGGGTTGCCAGATGCTCAACTGTACTTCAATTTGGCATTCTTTGTAGTAATGGTGTCTTTGATAGTACAAGGGGGCACGTTGACTAAGGCGATGTCTCTTGCAAAGGTCGAGCTACCTTCTAAGCCTGAGCCAATTTCGCGTACGGGTGTAGAGATTTACCCGACCAGTGAGTGGGAGCTGTTTATCTATAGACTTAAAGCAGATAAATGGTGCATTGGTGAGCCATTACGTAGTCTTTCGATGCCGGAAGGAACGCGTATCGCCGCTGTATTTCGCAGTAAAGAGCTATTGCACCCATCCGGCAGTACGCGTCTTGAGGAAGATGATACCTTGTGTGTATTAGCACAAGAAAAGGATTTAGATGCACTGAGCTTACTGTTTAGTGAAGCCCCAGAGAAAGCGTCGCTAGCGCGATTCTTCGGTGACTTCTTCCTCGATATTGAAGTGAAGCTTGCCGATATTGCCGTGATGTATGGTTTGAATCTGGGGGATGAACCGCTGGATAAAAGTTTGAGAAACCTTGTCGAAGAGCAATTAGGTAGCACGCCAGTATTGGGAGACCATTTCGAGTGGCAAGGTTTGCATTGGATCGTCGCTGATGTTGTTGATCAGCAGGTCACTAAAGTCGGTATCCGATTGCCAAACGAAAAAAGTAAGTCTGACGATAAGATGTCAATCTAGTCGCTCATTTCCGTCAGCATAATCACGGCTTGCGTGCGGTTCTTTACACCGAGCTTACGGAAAATCGCTGTCATGTGCGCTTTTATGGTGGCTTCTGAAACATTCAATTCGTAAGCGATTTGCTTGTTCAGCAAGCCATCGGACAACATTCCCAACACTTTATATTGCTGCGGTGTTAGCGCAGCAATCTTTTCCGCTAAGTCATTACATGCCGCGTTATTGGTGATCAACCCTTCAGGGAAGTATGGGTCGCCATTCAGCACTTGATTGAGCGCGTTCACTAATTCGCGCATGTCGCTGGACTTGGGAATAAAACCAAATGCACCATGGCTTTTCACCTGCGTCACGATCGCCGGCTCTTCACTCGCTGAAACGACGACGATAGGTAAATCTGGATGCTCTGCTCGCAAATGAATCAAGCCAGACATACCATTTGCTCCTGGCATTTTGAGATCCAATAGCACTAAATCTGGCTCTTCCTCGCGCTCCAACAAAGCCAGAAGTGCGTCGAGTGAGTCCGCTTCCAGCAAATTTGCGCCACTAATAGCCATGTGGATAGATTGAAACAAGGCATTCCGGAAGAGTGGGTGATCATCTGCAATAATGATGGTGTAGGTCGAATCCATGACGTTAAACACTTTTGACTATTTCGTTAAATTTATTATTGTCCAGCTTTGAGAGAGTGGACAATATTTATTCGCTAAAAGTCTGAACCAAATCGACTTTTATTAGGAAAATTGCATATAAACGCAATGTTCTTATTCAAATCTGAGCAACAAAAAAAGCCAGTGGACATCACTGGCGTTTGAATATCTGGTTATCAGAACTGCTTGATATGCTCTAAGAAAGGCTCGGCTTGCATAAAGCCCGTCAAACGAGCGTTTGAAACGTGTTCACCACTGGCATCCCAAAACTCAATTGTTGGTAAACCAAGCACACTCATGTGCTTCAGTAGTTCGATGTCTTGCACTTGGTTTTTGGTCACGTCCGCTTGCAGAAGAACGAAGTCTTGCAGTTTGGCTTCGACGCTTGGGTCATGGAAGGTGTACTTTTCAAACTCTTTACATGCTACACACCAATCGGCGTAGAAATCGAGCATGACGGGTTTACCTGCCGCTTTCGCAAGTGCCAGTTGTTCTTCAAGATCCGCCACGTTAGCAATGCGAGTAAAGCTAACAGTGGCTTGCTGAGTTTGTGTTGTGCTGTTGCCAAACCAGTAATTTAAGATAGGTTGTGCTGAGGCTAGCAAACCTAAGACGGCGATTATGCCCACGGCACTTTGTTTCCAGCCACCAAACTCTAGACTGTTTTTGATGTGGTATAGCCAACCAAAAGCAGCAATACCCAGTGCTGACCACAGAATCGTTGACCACATTTCTGGCATGATGCGTTCTAGTAAGAAGATAGGTGCGGCAAGCAGAATAAAGCCGAAGAGTGTTTTCACTCGGTCCATCCAACCACCTGCTTTTGGTAGCAGTTTGTTGCCGAAGACCGCAACAAGAATCAGCGGAATACCCATGCCCATCGCCAGCGCGTATAACGCGATACCACCGGTAAGCAAATCGCCGCTTTGTGCCACGTAAAGTAGCGCACCAGACAGAGGTGCCGTGGTACATGGTGAGCACACCAGTCCAGAAATCGCCCCCATGGCGAATACGCCTGCACTGCTGCCGCCTTGCTGTTTGTTGCTGAGGTTGTTTAACCACGTTTGAACGTTGCTTGGTAGCTGTAATGAGTACAGACCAAACATAGACAAAGCGAGTGCGATGAACAGTACGCTCAAGCCAATCAGCACATAAGGGTGTTGCATTGCCGCTTGGAACTGCATACCTGCAGATGCCACCACAAGGCCGAGTAGGGTGTAAGTCAGTGCCATGCCTTGCACGTAGACGAATGACAAGCCTAGCGCGCGGCGTTGGCTTAGCTTGCCACTGCCAAGCACTATGCTGGTCAGAATTGGGTACATCGGCAGCACACAAGGTGTAAACGCCAAGCCCACACCAAGCGCCAAGAACAGAAGTGGTGTCCACCAGTTATCAGCAAGGTTGGCAGCAAGGCTATCTTGCTGTGTTACTGGCACTGATGATGTGTCACCAGACGTAGATGATTGCACCGCTGGTGGCGTTGCTGTTGGTGCCTGTTCTGCTTTTGATGCAGTTGTCGCCGTTGTTGAATCTGAGTTCGACGAAGTAAACGCGCTGATAGGAATCACGCGAGTTTCTGGCGGGTAACAGAAGCCTGCTTTCGCACAACCTTGGTATTGCACCACCACGCGCGCACCGTCTTGCCAATCATACATTGGTACGTTAACGAAGAGAGGTTGCGTATAGATATGCACGTCACCAAAGAATTCATCTTTATGCGGTGTGCCGTCTTCCATTTGCAGTTCGCCTAGCGATACTTTCTCACCAGCTACAGACAAGCGCTCTTGATATAGGTAGTACCCGTCACGTACCTGCCAATCGAGCATCAATTTGTCATCTTGCTGGTAGAAGTTAAATGGAAACGCCTGATCAACCGGAACAAAGCTGTCGCTGCTGCTACCAAAACTGTTGTTCTGGCTACTGTTAAACTGGTCTTTGCCAAATAAAGCTAAAGACGGAGTGGAAAAGGTAATGAGCCCTAAGAGTAAAACGGAAAGTAATGCGCGCATAAAAGAGTCAATTCATCTTAGATAATTGCCGTTAGTGTAACTCAATCAGACCCGGAGGCGAGTCAATAAGTTTCATGAAAATGAAGATTTATTGAGCATAAATCAAGACAACAGGCAATAAAAAAGGGAGCCGAAGCTCCCCGAGTAAGACTCTGTTTCTACTAGATCAGTAGACCACCGAATGCGAAGCCAAGTGCTACCGCAGAAGCGATGGTTACCACACCAGGTACAAAGAATGGGTGGTTGAATACGTACTTACCGATACGAGTTGAACCCGTGTCGTCCATCTCAACCGCTGCTAGAAGCGTTGGGTAAGTTGGCAGCACGAATAGCGCACTTACTGCTGCGAAAGATGCAACTGCGGTAAGTGGTGCCACACCGATAGCAAGTGCTGCTGGCATCAGCGCAACAGTGGTTGCACCTTGTGAGTAAAGCAGCATTGAAGCGAAGAATAGAACGAGTGCTAGCATCCATGGGTAGTCTGCTAGTAGCGCACCCGCAACTTCTTTGATGCCGTCAACGTGCGCGTTAACGAACGTAGAACCTAGCCATGCCACACCAAGAACACACACACATGCTGTCATACCAGAGCGGAATGTTGCTGCTGCTGGGATTTTGCCAGCATCGATTTTACAGCTCATTACGATAGCTGCCGCAGCTGCTAGCATTACCGTCATGATAGCTTCGTTACGACCTAGAGCAGGGTTCTCGATAAGGCCAACAGAGCCAGAAATTGCTGCTGCGTAACACACGACAAATGCGATTGCGCCTAGGAAGATGAATGTTGCTTTCTTCGCTGTTGGTAGGATTTCGCGTTTTGCTTCTGTATTTAGCTTGATTAAGCCTTTTTCTAGACGCTCTTGGTATTCAGCATCGTCTTTTAGCTCACAGCCCATGAAGTTCGCCACGAACGCACCGATCATGCACGCGATGAACGTCGTTGGGATACAGATTGCTAGTAGTGTTAGGTAGTCAACGCCAAATGGGTGCAGCATTGCCGCGAACGCTACAACAGCCGCTGAGATTGGTGATGCGGTGATAGCGATTTGCGATGCTACGACCGCGATAGACAGTGGACGAGAAGGGCGCACGCCTTGGCCTTTCGCTACTTCTGCAATCACTGGCAAAGTAGAGAATGCCGTGTGGCCAGTACCCGCCATTAATGTCATTAGGTAAGTTACGATAGGCGCATAAAAGGTGATGCGCTCAGGATGCTTGCGCAAAAAGTTTTCAGCAACTTGCACCATCCAGTCTAAACCACCCGCTACCTGCATTGCTGCGATAGCGGTGATTACAGACATGATGATCAAAATTACGTCAACGGGAATGTAAGCTTGGCTTGTTGGTACGCCCAAGATCAAAGACAACGCAATGACCCCAGCACCACCGGCAAAACCAATGCCGATACCACCGATTCTTGCCCCCAAATAGATGAAGAGCAGAACCACGAAGAGTTCGACCATGACCATATTGATACCTCTTTAGTTTTTTATTTGATTCTGATTTTTTGAACACTCAGGAACAGGAGTAAATGCTCAGAGAATGAGAACCTAGTGGTTTAGCGGCAATAAAAGCATATAAAAAATGTGGTTAACCGTATGAGAGCCTAAAAAAGGGGCCTGAGTGGCCCCCTTCGGATTCGTTATTACTCGTAACGTTTTGCTTTGTAAGTAGGATGCATGAAGTTTTCTACTGACAAGATTTCATCAAGCTCCTCTGCTGTAAGCAGACCGCGCTCTAGCACGACTTCACGAACACTCTTACCAGTTTCTGCACAAATCTTACCTACGATGTCACCTTCGTGGTGGCCGATGTATGGGTTTAGGTAAGTGACGATACCGATAGAGTTGTAAACGTAGTTTTCGCAAACTTCTTTGTTCACAGTGATGCCGTCGATACATTTATCGCGTAGGTTCACACACGCATTGTGTAGTAGAGAGATAGACTCAAACACGCTTTGTGCGATAACTGGTTCCATTACGTTTAGCTGTAGCTGACCGCCTTCTGCTGCGAAAGAAACCGTGTTGTCGTTACCGAGAACTTTGAAGCAAACTTGGTTTACTACTTCTGGGATAACTGGGTTTACTTTAGCTGGCATGATTGAAGAGCCTGCTTGCATTTCAGGTAGGTTCAATTCATTTAGACCCGCACGAGGACCAGAAGAAAGTAGACGAAGGTCGTTACAGATCTTCGATAGTTTCACTGCTAGGCGTTTTAGCGCGCCGTGAGTCATTACGTATGCACCACAGTCAGACGTTGCTTCGATAAGGTCTTCTGCTGCAACAACGTCAAGGCCTGTTACTTCCGCTAGGTGTTTTACTGCAAGCGCTTGGTAGCCAGTTGGTGTATTTAGACCAGTACCGATTGCGGTTGCGCCTAGGTTGATTTCTAGGAGGAGTTTAGATGTGTAATCTAGAGCACGAATCTCTTCGTTTAGTGTTACCGCCCACGCATGGAACTCTTGACCGACTGTCATTGGTACTGCGTCTTGAAGCTGAGTACGGCCCATTTTCAGTACATCTTTAAACTCAACGGCTTTAAGTTCGAATGCGCCTTTTAGGTACTCAATTGCTTCCATTAGCTTGTGTACGCTGTTGTATACCGCAATACGGAAACCTGTTGGGTACGCACAGTTGGTTGATTGGCTCTTGTTTACATGGTCATTTGGGTTAACAAATTCGTATTGGCCTTTCTCTTTACCCATCAACTCAAGCGCAACGTTTGCGATCACTTCGTTCGTGTTCATGTTAACTGAAGTGCCTGCACCGCCTTGGAATACGTCTGATGGGAACTGATCCATACACTTGCCAGTTTCTAGGATCAAATCACACGCTTCGATGATGTAGTTTGCAACGTCTTTTGGAATAGCGCCAAGTTCTTTGTTTGCTAACGCTGCTGCTTTTTTGGTCATTACCATGCCGCGTACAAATTCTGGTACGTCAGAGATGGTCATATTAGAGATGTTGAAGTTCTCGATCGCACGTAGCGTATGAATACCGTAGTACGCATCTGCAGGGACATGACGTTGACCTAATAGATCTTCTTCAATACGAGTGGCTGGGTTTGCTGTTTTTGGAGCATCAGATAGGGTAGCCATAGCAGGATCCTTAGATGATAATTCTGATAATAAAGTTATTTATTAGCCATTTCTGCAATCTAGAATCCATTCATCAGAATTTTTGGCTGGAAAATCCGTCCTGACTTATGTGGCACATGATACTGCACCTAGCGCATAAAAATAGTAACTAGATCACCTTTTTCGTTTTTCATGAGTCAATAATTTGCAAAGTATGAACGGGTTATTAATAACCCTTTATAGGTACTCGATTTTCCTCGACAAACATGAGTTTTTAGAGTTCGAAATTAGCACTTTAAAAGCACGAAAAAATCGGTATGCAATTGAATGAAACGTGCTCCTGCTACTTTGCCTAAAAGAGAAGGAGACCAGTATGAACACGCTTTTTTACAACGATTCGTTTGAGCTTAGTCTGCTTTTACCATTACACTGAATTAAACAAAGGAGGGCGTGTGTTTCCTATCTTATTATTAGCGTTTATTTTTGTTCCGATCATTGAAATCGGCTTATTTATTCAGGTGGGCGGCTTTTTAGGTTTATGGCCGACCATTGCACTAGTTTTAATCACGGCATTTGTTGGTGCATCGTTGGTTCGTAGCCAAGGTATACAAACACTGATTTCAGTACAGGGGCGTCTTGAACAAGGTGAAATTCCAGCCCAGCAAATTTTTGAAGGCGTAATGCTAGCGGTGGCTGGCGTGCTACTGTTAACCCCGGGCTTTATGACCGATGCCCTTGGTATGTTGGTGTTGCTTCCTGCGCCACGCGCCGCGATAGCTAAATACTTGATGAGCAAAATGGTGGTGAAAACCATGCATGGCGGTGGCTTCCAAGGTGGTTTCTCTAACCAGGGGCCATTTGAGCAAGACCCGTTCCGTCGTGACCCATTTGATTCCCAGTCAGATAATGGCAAGACCTTCGAAGGGGAATACGAGCGTAAAGACGATGATGATCGCAACAAGCTCAACTGATTGAGTTAGACAGTAAAGAAAACAAAAGGGCGCATCAAGCGCCCTTTTCTGTATTTGGAATTCGTGCTGCTTACAATGCGCCTTCAAAGCCCATTTGACGCCATGCTTCAAAAGCAATGATCGCAACGGCATTCGAAAGGTTTAGGCTGCGCGCATCTGGCATCATTGGAATGCGAATACGCTGCTCCATTGGCAAGCTATCGATGATTTCAGCAGGCAAGCCACGAGTTTCTGGACCAAACATCAAAACATCACCCGCTTGGTATTGTGCATCAACGTGGTGACCTGTGGTTTTGGTGGTGCAGGCAAACAATCGATAGTTACCTTGCTTCTCTTTCTCTAAATACTCTAAGAACGCTTGATAGTTTTTATGGCGTGTTACGCGAGCTAAATCATGGTAATCCAAACCAGCACGGCGGACTTTTTTCTCTTCAAGATCGAAACCCAGAGGTTCAATTAAGTGAAGGTTTGCACCGCAGTTGGCGCATAGTCGAATGATGTTGCCGGTGTTCGGCGCGATTTCTGGTTCGTATAAAGCGATATCAAACATGGTATTGAAATAGAGTTGGTCAAAGAGAAGGGCAGTATATACCCAAGTCACCGAGAGATGCGAGATTCAGCAAAATTGACCTGGGTATGAAAGCAGGCATTAGCGCGGATGTTAATACCGTAAGTAGCGATGCTCTTTATAAGAGAGCGTGAGCATAGTTTTCTTCAACTGCTCGCCAGTTGACGACGTTCCACCACGCATCAATATATTCTGGGCGACGGTTTTGGTAGCTGATGTAATACGCGTGCTCCCACACGTCTAATGCGAGGATTGGTTCACCGCGCACATCCACTACGTCCATCAGAGGGTTGTCTTGATTACTGGTGGACGTAATGTGAATCTCACCATCTTTTACGATCAGCCATGCAAAGCCAGACCCAAAGGTATTGATGGCAGCTTGGGCAAACGCCTCTTTAAATTGCGCAAAGCTACCAAATTTATCGTTAATTGCTTGAGCAAGCGCGCCTTGAGGCTCTCCGCCACCGTTTGGTGACATGCAATTCCAATAAATGATGTGGTTGTAATAGCCGCCACCATTATTACGTACTGCTGGACTGAGCTTAGAGATATTGTCAAAGATCTCGTCTAATGACTGAGTTTCGAGCTCGCTCCCTTCAACGGCATTTACAAACTTATCAAAGTACGTCTTGTGGTGTTTGCTGTAATGCACTTCCATGGTTTTCGCGTCGATGTACGGCTCTAGTGAATCGTACGGGTAAGGCAGAGCGGGAAATGTATGTGACATAGTAAATCCTCCTTAATTGGAAAATTTACTTTAATGCTAACGATAATTATTATCAACTTTGATCTTTGTAAGGGTATTCTAAGAAGCCTCACCAATTTCTAAAGTGAGGGTGGGGCTGTTAATCACTCACTCTAGAAATATGGTGCGAATTATTGTTAGTTCATCAAATTGAGACTAACAATTGATCGGTAAGGTGATACTCATACGCAATCCGCCTAAAGGACTTCGGCTGGCTGCGATCGTGCCACTGTGCTGGCGAATGGCACTTTCGGTAATGGTTAGGCCGAGACCTGTGCCGCCAGAGTGGCGATCGCGTGCCGTGGAAACGCGATAGAACGGGCGAAAAATCGCGGCCAGTTCCTCTTCTGGTACACCTTCTCCATTATCGTCAACCGTGATACGAAGCGTATCGTCATCGGCTTTGATGTCGATTTGTACCTCATCTTTTCCGTAGTAAATGGCGTTACGAACGATATTTTCCACCGCACTCATCAGCAGTTTAGGGTTACCGGAAATATTGCGCTTAGGTAATTCTGAATAGTGTAGCTGTTTGCCCATTTGCTCTGCTTCAAACTGCGCATCTTTAATGATTTCTTCCCATAAACTTTCTAGTGGCTGTGTTTCGCGAGTCATATGACTGTTCGCCTGCATGCGAGAAAGCTCTAATAGTTCGCTGATCATCTGTTCCAAGCGCTGCGCTTCGGTATCGATACGAGTCAGTTCTGGGCTTTCGCCTTGTTTACGCGTCGCTAATGCGCTTGCCATGCGCAGACGAGTTAAAGGTGAGCGCAGCTCGTGAGAGATATCGGATAGCAAACGTTGTTGTCCTGAAATCATCTGATTAACCGCTTCGACCATCTGGTTGAAGCTGCTACCTGCTTGACGAAACTCCGCCGTGCCTTTTTCTAAATTTGGGTCTGTGACAAATTCACCTTTCGCCACACGTTGAGCAGCGGCTTCAAGACGACGTGCTGGTTGACTCAAAGCCCAAGCAAGCCATAACAGCAATGGTGTACTAACCAGCATGACCGCAAGCAAGAGCTGGAATGGGTGATCAAACAGACGCAGGAGTAGAGGTGGTGGCTCATTCCACTTGAAGCCCACGTACATCAAGATATCGGAACCTGCCAAAGTGATAGGAATTGGGCCCGCAATCATGTATCGACCATACAGCTTCTGCTTTGGATTATTGTAATCTTCGATACTGGTGACAAAGTTTTGCATGGCACGCAATTGAAAATTGCTGCGTTTTTCTGTCGTAAGAACATTACCGCTGTAGTCAGAAAAAAAGACTCGTGGGCGAGGGTCGTGCTTGCCGTGGCGGTTGCCCTCGATACGAAAAAGTATGCGGCCTAAATCAGTTTGCTGGCTGTATTTTTGTTGGATTGAGTCACGCGTTTCTACCATACGTTTGTAGTGTTCTTCTGGAATATCGCGAGCTTTGCGTGGGTCCAAATGTGGCAGTGATAGCACGGCTATCAATACTAATAACATGGTGAACCAAAAAATGGCAAAGATGCGTCCATACAGGCTATTGATGTTTGGCAGTTTGATGCGTGATAGGTGCATTAATCCTCCTCAAGCAGCATGTAGCCACGACCACGCAGGGTTTTAATTCGCGGCTTGCCATTGCTTTGATCTGGTAATTTTTTACGTAAGTTCGAGACATGCATATCGATAGCGCGATCAAAAGCAGCGAGTCGTTTACCAAGCACATCTAAGCTCAGTGTCTCTTTGGTCAGCACTTGTCCTGGGTTTTGTACGAAGTGGGTGAGTAGCGCAAACTCGGTTGCCGTGAGGTCGAGTAGCTGTTGCTCACAATACGCTTCTTGCTTACCGGGATAGAGGCGGATTTCTTGATACTCAATGCAATCGCTGTTTTTGGTATTTTTTTGTGTGCTGCTAGTGCGGCGTAAAATCGCACGGATACGCGCCAACAGCTCTCGGTCACTAAAAGGTTTTGGTAAATAATCATCCGCGCCCAGTTCCAAGCCGATCACGCGATCAATTTCTTCCCCTTTAGCGGTCAGCATCAAGACGGGAGTTTCCCAATTTTCACGTAAGCGTTTCAGCGTTTCCATGCCATTGAGTTTTGGCATCATGACATCCAACAAAATCAAATCAATCTTATCATTGATCGCGGCTAAGCCGGCTTCACCGTCATTTGCTTCGCTGACGTCAAACCCTTCGAAACTGAGTACTTCTTTTAATAAGCTGGTTAGCTCGATATCGTCATCGATTAAAAGAATGTTTGCCATGGGGGCACCTATAGTAAGTTACCGATAGCCTAATATTACATTGGAATGATGCGCAACGAAGAGGAGAAAAATCACTCTTTACGATTCTTTACGCTCCCTATACGTCGCTTTACCTAGCGGGTCGTATTCTATACTCAAGCGCTGTGAGAACAGCTCAGAAGAACCACTCACCTGTGTAAGGAATCGTATTATGAAGTCTGCAAAAAAACTTGTGTTAGCTGCTGTTGTTCTACCTCTTACTCTTGGCGCCGCAAGCGCATTCGCTTACGGTGGTAAAAACCATCATAAAGGCCCTCGTGACGAATGCGGCATGGGTATGGACCGAGGTGTCATGCGTCAACTAGACCTGACTGATGCACAAAAAGATCAGCTAAATGAAATGCGTGAAGCAAACAAAGCAGAAATGAAAGCAAAATTCGCTGATGGCAAAGAAGCACGTATGGCTGAGCGTCAAGCGCATCACGCAAAAGTACAATCGCTTTTGCTGGCGGATAACTTTGATGAAGCTCAAGCTAGCGAATTAGCAAAAGAGATGGTTGAGCGCCAAACGGAACGTCGCGTGCAAATGCTAGAAAGAAAGCACCAAATGCTTAGCGTATTAACACCTGAGCAGAAAGCGAAATTTGTTGAGCTACAAAATGAACGTATGCAAGAGTGTGGCGACAGAATGCACAAGCGCATGGAAAAGTCGCGCAATAATTAAGTCATGAATTGATGTTATATAAAGAGGCAGCCATTGGTTGCCTCTTTTTGATCTGGTTATTTCATGGTCATTCAATATACTCAACGTATGGTTTTAGTTAACTCTTTGATTATGAAACAGCAATACGCACGTTTAGTTACGACCGCCGCTTGGACTGCAACCATTGTGGCGACGCTTCTTCTGATAGTAAAAGTCATCACGTGGTGGGTAACCGGCTCAGTGAGCTTATTGGCGTCATTGATTGACTCCATGTTAGATATCGCGGCTTCGGTTGTGAATCTTGTGGTGGTTCGTTACGCCTTACAACCGGCAGACCGCGAACATGCGTTTGGACATGGTAAAGCTGAGTCCTTAGCGGCCCTAGCCCAAGCAATGTTTATTTCGGGCTCGGCAGTATTTTTGATTCTTAACGGGATTGACCGATTTTTCCGCCCGCATGCTTTACACGCACCGGAGTTAGGTGTGTATGTATCGCTGTTTGCGATTGTGGTCACACTTGGCTTGGTGATGTTCCAAAAACATGTGGTTCGCGTGACGGGGAGCCAAGCAATAGCGGCGGATTCTCTGCATTATCAGACTGACTTGTATATGAATGCTGCGATCATGGTTGCTCTGGGGCTCAGTTATTTTGGAGTGACTCAAGCGGATGCTGTGTTTGCGATTGGTATTGGTGTCTTCATTCTTTATAGCGCTTTCAAAATGGTCAGCGAAGCGATTCAAACCTTACTTGATAGAAAGTTGCCCGATGAAGAACTTGAGCAAATTAACCAAGCTTGTTTGAGCGTAAAAGGGGTATTGGGCGTGCATCAGTTACGCACGCGAATGTCCGGACCGACGCGCTTTATACAGTTGCATTTAGAGCTAGACGATAACTTACGATTAATTGAGGCGCATTACATCGCTGATAAAGTGGAAGATAATTTATTGGCTCTGTTTCCTGATGCGGACGTATTGATCCATCAAGATCCATTGTCTGTCGTTTTCGGACCTGAGAAAGAGCAGAAAGCGCAAGATTGGTAGGCTTGAAAAATCCATCAGTGCCCGACGACAAAAAGGTACTTATTGACTATCTTTCCATCAATACTTATTAAGATTCGTGATCCTGATATGAATCAACAAAGTTTCATAGAGAAACTGTAATACTCTTACATAAGTAGAAAAGTTACATAAAAAAGTGCGTTTTCATTGGTAATCCTGTAGAGGAAATGTAACATAACGCACAGTTCTGGATTATGCAGGTTGCTTGGTAACAAGGGGCCTAAAAGAAAATTAAATAATTGATTGCCAAAGATCGAGGGTGAGCATGATTAAGAAGATCGGTGTTTTAACAAGTGGCGGTGACGCACCTGGTATGAATGCTGCGATACGCGGCGTAGTACGTACAGCACTATCCGAAGGATTGGAAGTATTCGGTGTGTACGACGGCTACCTAGGCCTATACGAAGGCCGCATCGAGAAGCTAGATCGTTCTAGCGTTTCAGATGTGATCAACAAAGGTGGTACGTTCCTAGGTTCTGCACGTTTCCCTGAGTTTAAACAAGTGGAAGTTCGTGAAAAAGCGATTGAGAACCTGAAAAAGCATGGTATCGATGCGCTAGTGGTAATCGGTGGTGATGGTTCGTACATGGGTGCGAAGAAACTGACTGAAATGGGTTACCCATGTATCGGTCTTCCGGGCACAATCGACAACGATATCGCAGGTACTGATTACACTGTGGGCTACCTAAGTGCACTAAACACCGTTATCGATGCAATCGACCGTCTACGTGATACTTCTTCATCTCACCAACGCATTTCAATTGTAGAAATCATGGGCCGTCACTGTGGTGATTTGACTCTGATGTCTGCAATTGCGGGCGGTTGTGAATACATCATCACTCCGGAAACTGGTCTAGACAAAGACAAGCTGATCAGCAACATCCAAGATGGTATCGCTAAAGGTAAGAAACACGCGATCATCGCGCTTACTGAGCTAATGATGGATGCTAATGAACTAGCACGTGACATCGAAGCCGCGACAGGTCGTGAAACTCGTGCAACAGTACTTGGTCACATCCAACGTGGTGGTCGTCCAACTGCATTTGACCGCGTACTAGCATCTCGTATGGGTAACTACGCTGTTCACCTATTGATCGAAGGTCATGGTGGTCGTTGTGTAGGTATCGTGAAAGAGCAACTTGTTCACCACGATATCATCGACGCAATCGAAAACATGAAGCGTCCAGTACGCAACGATCTATACAAAGTTGCTGAAGAGTTGTTCTAAGCAAGCTTGAAATAGATAAACAAAACCGCGGCTTTCCGCGGTTTTTTTGTATTTGAGAATCAACAAAAAGAAACTAGTGATAGACGAGTGTTAAGACACGCTGCTCTGTTCTATGAGCGTTAATTTGCGCTCGCGCAGCGCAAACAAGTAGCCCAGTAGCCCACCTAACGTATTCCCAACCGCGATACCGATAAACAAGCCTTCAATACTGTAGATTTGGCTCCCGATCCACGCCGATGGCAAGGTAAAAATGAACAGCCGCATAAAGCTCCACTGGAATGCACGCAATGGCTTGTGCATCGCATTCAAACCACTGACTAACATCATCACGATGCCTTGGAAGCCATAACTAAATGGCACCACCAGTAAATAATGCCAAAGCAGGTTTTTCACCGCATCTTCCTGAGAAAACAGCGCAGCCAGAGGAATGCTCAGCGGCACCATCATCAAGAAGATAAACCCTTGGAATACCACTGCAAAACGCATGCTAATAAATAAACCGGAAAAGGCTCGTTGCGGTTGTTTGGCTCCTAAATTTTGTGCCATAAACGGTGTGAGGGCAGAGGTCAGCGACATCAATACTAAAATCAATATGGACTCAATACGCTGCGCTGCGCCGTAAGCAGCAACCGCCGCTGTACCGTGGTTGGATAACAGCATCATCAGAATGGCACCGGACAACGGATTCATCGCGTTTGATAGCGCAGCAGGGGTACCAATTTTTAGTGTCTGTTGCCAGTCTTGTTTCAGCAAAGCCCATTGGGGGTGAGCAAGCAATTTTTCCCGTTTAATTAGCACATAGAATGAGCCACACAAAGCACCTAACCAGCTAAAGGCACTTGCTATGGCTGCGCCTTGAATGCCAAGTTCCGGAAAAGGGCCATAACCGAAAATCAACAATGGATCGAGCATGCCATTAATCAAACCAGCCAACATCATGACTTTTGCTGGTGTTTTTGTGTCGCCAGTAGCTCGGATAGCACTGTTGCCCGCCATTGGGATCACTAGCAGAGGAATGGTGAGATACCAGACCTGCATATATTGCTCAATAAGAGGGATGAGATCATCAGACGCACCAAGAAAACGAAACAATGGCGCAATGGTGGTAAAGCCAATAGAAGACGTGATAGCCACAAGTAACACGGCTAACAACAAACCGTGGGTGGTGAACCGAGCAGCTTGTGGTGCATGACCTTGCCCAAGCAAGCGACCAATATTGGTCGATAGTCCCATCCCAATCCCCATCGTAATGCAGTTAACCGCAAAGGTGACAGGGAAGGTATAGCTGATAGCTGCTAGCGCTTGAGTGCCAAGCAACGAGATAAAAAACGTGTCCACCAAGTTAAACATCAAAATTGCGATCATGCCCATGGTCATGGGTACGGTCATTTTCCGCAGCGTTTCAGGAATGGGTGCGGTCAACAAACCATGCTTATCGGTCGCTTGGGGTTCCAGCTTGTTATTTTCCTGCATGTGTGACAACTATCTGGTGAGCAAAATGCAAGGATACAAGAAAGCGAGATGCCGAGCGAGTGAGCATTTCTAACGCAAACCGTTGCCTAGTTGTTCGTTATTTTAACTAAGTCACAAAAATTTTGTGCCACCCCCTTGGGATCGCTGCTTCGACCCCTTATATAGGGATCACGTGTCTGGGGCTACAGTCCCTAAGGACAATTATCAAATAAACATGGAAATTTTCAGGAGAGACGACCGATGAACATTCGTCCATTACATGACCGAGTTATCGTTGAACGTAAAGAAGTTGAATCTAAGTCTGCTGGTGGCATCGTTCTGACTGGTTCTGCTGCAGAAAAATCGACTCGCGGTGTTGTTCTAGCTGTGGGTAAAGGCCGCATCCTAGAAAACGGCACCGTACTGCCACTAGACGTTAAAGTCGGTGATACCGTTATCTTCGCTGAAGGTTACGGTACAAAAACTGAAAAAATCGACGGTAAAGAAGTGCTTGTCATGTCTGAAAACGACATCATGGCGATCGTTGAATAATAGCAATCATTGAGTAATTTTTTGCTCAGATTCAATTACGAAATTACACACAAAGAATTTTAGAAAGGAAATCAAAGATGGCTGCTAAAGACGTTAAATTTGGTAATGACGCACGAGTTAAAATGCTGGAAGGTGTAAACGTTCTGGCTGACGCAGTAAAAGTAACACTGGGTCCTAAAGGACGTAATGTCGTTCTAGACAAATCTTTTGGTGCACCGACTATCACTAAAGATGGTGTATCAGTAGCGCGTGAAATCGAGCTGGAAGATAAATTCCAGAACATGGGCGCACAAATGGTTAAAGAAGTTGCGTCTAAAGCAAACGACGCAGCGGGTGACGGTACAACAACAGCAACGGTACTAGCGCAATCTATCGTTAACGAAGGTCTAAAAGCAGTCGCAGCGGGCATGAACCCAATGGATCTTAAGCGCGGTATCGACAAAGCTGTTGCAGCGGCAGTTGAGCAACTAAAAGAGCTTTCTGTTGAATGTAACGACACAAAAGCGATCGCGCAGGTTGGTACTATCTCTGCAAACTCAGACGCAAGCGTAGGTAATATCATTGCAGAAGCAATGGAGCGTGTGGGTCGTGATGGCGTTATCACGGTTGAAGAAGGTCAGGCGCTACAAGACGAGTTAGACGTAGTAGAAGGTATGCAGTTCGACCGCGGTTACCTGTCTCCTTACTTCATCAACAACCAAGAATCAGGCAGTGTTGATCTAGAAAACCCATTCATTCTTCTAGTAGACAAGAAGATCTCAAACATTCGTGAGCTTCTTCCAACGCTAGAAGCTGTCGCGAAAGCATCTCGTCCACTGCTTATCATTGCAGAAGATGTAGAAGGCGAAGCGCTAGCAACATTGGTTGTGAACAACATGCGTGGCATCGTAAAAGTTGCAGCTGTGAAGGCACCTGGCTTCGGTGACCGTCGTAAAGCAATGCTACAAGACATCGCTATCCTAACTGGCGGTACTGTGATTTCTGAAGAGATCGGTCTAGAGCTAGAAAAAGTTGCACTAGAAGATCTAGGTCAAGCGAAGCGTGTTTCTATCACGAAAGAAAACACGACTATCATCGATGGTATCGGTGAAGAAGAGATGATCTCTGGCCGTGTTGCTCAGATTCGTCAACAAATCGAAGACGCAACTTCAGACTACGACAAAGAGAAACTACAAGAGCGCGTAGCTAAACTGGCTGGCGGTGTTGCAGTAATCAAAGTTGGTGCTGCGACTGAAGTTGAAATGAAAGAGAAGAAAGACCGTGTAGAAGATGCGCTAGCCGCAACTCGCGCAGCGGTTGAAGAAGGTGTTGTTGCTGGTGGTGGTGTTGCACTTATCCGCGCGGCATCTAAGATTGCTCACCTAACGGGTGACAACGAAGAACAAAACGTTGGTATCCGCGTTGCACTACGTGCAATGGAAGCGCCAATCCGTCAAATCACGAAGAACGCAGGTGAGGAAGACTCAGTTGTTGCGAACAACGTGAAAGCGGGTGAAGGTAGCTACGGCTACAACGCGGCAACAGGCGAATACGGCGACATGCTAGAAATGGGTATCCTAGATCCAACTAAAGTTACTCGTTCTGCACTACAATTCGCAGCATCGGTTGCAGGTCTGATGATCACAACTGAAGCGATGGTTACTGACCTACCGCAAAAAGACGCGCCAGCGATGCCTGACATGGGCGGCATGGGTGGCATGGGCGGTATGGGCGGCATGATGTAAGCCAGCTTATCTCATCGCTCTAAGGAAGCCCTTATAGCGGAAAGATAACCGACCAAACCTTTAAAAGTCGAGGCAGATGCCTCGACTTTTTTATGCGTGCCACCTGAGAAACATGACGTCCTGGTGTGGCTTATCATGAAATTTTTGAGCGTAAAAAGCGCCATTTCAGAAGCAAAAAATCGAAGAGAAATATTTTTTCTTTTGAGTCAGATGGTTAAATCTGACCTATTGCTAACACTTTTTGAACGGGGACAGAGCAAAATCTGAACATTACACTATGTTGTAAATTGTTGCTTCCCATCATGGAGATGAAAATGAAAAAGCTTATGACGTCATTGGCGGTTGCAGCCGCTATCGCATCACCTGTTGCTTTTGCCGACAGTACACCTGTGATGTTCTCTACTATCGATAACACAAACGCACCTTCTAATTCTTCAGTTGGTGGCGTTCGTTTAGCTGTGTTGCATGGACAGGTAAATGAGGTTAAAGGTGTCGACTTTTCACTGCTTGGTATGTCAGAAACGGATCGTACGACAGGTGTGAACTTCGGTCTGTTTTTTGGTGCAGCAAAAGTAAATCAAGAAATGAAAGGCGCGTCTTTAGGCTTAGTTAACTGGAACCAAGGTCAGACGACGGGTGTTAACTTGGGTGCTGTTAACATTACGAACAACGTAAAAGGCTTGAACTGGAGCGCGGTGAACTATTCTGAAGGCTACACCATGGCGGATGTGGGCTTAGCGAGTATCTCTAAGAAGTCTAATTTCCAGTTTGGTTTCTTCAACATGACCGAACAAATCGATGGCGTGCAAATTGGTCTTTTGAACTGTGCGGATAACGGTTTCTTCAAGTGTTTCCCACTCATCAACTTTGCTAAGTAATCCCTGAGAAAGTCAGAATCTTTATATACAGAAAGCCCTCGATGTTCGTCGAGGGCTCTTTAATTACTGATGAGATGAAGCGAGTTTCTCGGAGCGTTAACTATTTAATTAATCGTGATGAAGTTTTGCGTTGTTGAATTCTTTGATGAACACCGCGGCGTAATGCTTTGATGTGGTTTTCTGCTTTATCCACACCTAACAACACGGTTAGTGTCAGGAGAGTAATAACCACCGACTGCGTTAAATAACCCAAACCTATCATCAAACCTAAACCTGCTAGCACCCATATTACAGCCGCGGATGTTACGCCATGGATTTTTCCATCAAGTGTCATCATAACGCCAGCGCCTAAGAAGCCGACGCCAGTAATGATCTGACCAAGCACTCGTGCTTGATCAAGAGTATTTGGCGATAACGACACTGCCATCGACATAAACAGGTAGGTGCCTGAAATAATTAATATTGCTGTGCGAATGCCAACCGGTTTACCACGAGTTTGGCGCTCTATACCGATCATGAGCCCATTAATGGCGCAGCATAGTAGGGCAGGCCAACTGAATGGGCCAAGATCGAAAATTTGTTCGAATGCTGTATGCATCTTGACCTCCAAAAGTGCGGAGTATGCATAGACTTACCGTGCAAAGCGAACAAAAATAATCAATCTAGACGACAAATTTAATTGAGTGTCAGAGCTTATTCTAAATGCAAATCCAACGGCGTTTTACTTGGCCTGCCACCAACTTCTCGTGTGAGTTTTGGTACCAGATAACCCGATACACGCGTGATGAGTCCGCGCATAATAGCTTTCGCTTCTTCGTCCGAAATAAAGTAGTGCGCTGCGCCTTGCACCTTATCAAGAACGTGGAGGTAATAAGGCAAGATACCCGCGTCAAATAAGGCCTCACTTAACGCCACTTGAGCTTCTACCGAATCATTCACGCCTTTCAGCAGAACGCCTTGGTTTAGAAGCGTAACGCCCGCTCTTTTGAGCTTGAACATCTGTTCAGCAAATTCGTCATTGATTTCGTTGGCATGGTTGATGTGAGTGACGAGGATGATTTGTAACCTTGATGCTTGCAGAAGTTGGCATAGTTCATCAGTGACTCGAGCTGGAATCACCACAGGTAAACGGCTATGAATACGCAGACGTTTGATGTGAGGAATGTGAGCAATGTGCTCTAAAAGCCAATGAATCTCATCGTCTTTTGCCATTAATGGATCACCACCTGAGAAGATGACTTCGTTCAACTCTGGTTGTTGTGCCATGTACTCTAAGCACTTGGTCCAGGCTTGTTTCCCGCTTTTGTTCTCTTGATAAGGGAAGTGACGACGAAAGCAGTAACGGCAATTTACCGCGCAGCCACCTTTGACAATCATCAGGGCGCGGTTGCGATACTTGTGTAGCAGGCCAGGGACTTCATTGTCCTGCTCTTCCAATGGATCATTGGAGTAACCCGGATGCACCTCAAATTCGTCGCTCAGTGGTAAAACCTGACGTAAAAGAGGGTCTTTAGGGTTGCCTTTCTCCATCCTATCGACAAAACTTTGCGGTACACGCTGTGCAAACAGCTTGCGCGCGGCAAACCCGTCTTGCCACGGTGAAGGATCAATTTCCAGTATTTCGAGCAATTTTGCAGGATCAGAGATCCCATTCGCCAACTGTTTGAGCCAGTTTTGCTCAACAGATTCGACTTTTCGGGTTATTATGTGCGGCATTGAATTTAGCTCTAAGAATGTAAGAGGAAAAAATGGCTACAGTTAGCACCAATGAATTTAAAGGCGGTCTTAAGTTAATGCTTGATAACGAGCCTTGTGTAATTCTGGAAAACGAATACGTTAAACCAGGTAAAGGCCAAGCGTTCAACCGTGTTAAAATTCGTAAACTTCTTTCTGGTAAAGTGCTAGAGAAAACATTCAAGTCTGGTGACACTTGTGAAGTGGCAGACGTAATGGATATCGACCTAGATTATCTATATTCAGACGGCGAATTCTACCACTTTATGAACAGTGAAACGTTTGAACAGATCGCAGCGGATGCAAAAGCGGTAGGTGAAAACGCTAAGTGGTTGGTAGAAAACAACACTTGTATGATCACTCTTTGGAACGGTAACCCAATTACTGTTACTCCACCAAACTTCGTTGAGCTAGAAGTTGTAGACACAGACCCAGGCCTGAAAGGTGATACTCAAGGTACTGGCGGTAAACCAGCGACGCTATCAACTGGCGCTGTTGTTCGTGTTCCTCTGTTCATCTCAATTGGTGAAGTGATTCGCGTAGATACTCGTACTGCTGAATACGTAGGTCGTGTGAAGTAAGCACTTTATATGATTGTTAGAAAGGTCGCTTCGGCGGCCTTTTTTATTGCCTGTGATTCTTCTCTTTTAATCCCTCAGCGTAAAACATCGATATTCTCCGCAAATTTTTGATGATTTTGTATTATTCGTAAAAATCTTATTTATTCCATGAATCTGTCGATTATTCCTTAATGTAACATTTTGATACATTAGTACTTGTCGCTGAGTTGCATAGCAATCTGATTTTTATCGATTTAACTCAGTAACAATCCAAAAAGGAGAACAAAATGGAAAGCAGAGGTTTAGGAAGGGGTTTAAAGGTGGAAGAAAGACGTCAGTTACTACATAAAGGATTAAAAGCAGCCGTATTTGGCGTACCGCTGTTGGCAATAGGCTTAACGATTAATAGCTCGGTGCTGATGACCGATGCGGGTTACAGCTACGTGCATCAGAATAATATTACTGGTGAGTTGGATGTGTTTACTGAACCTGGCATTCATTTTCGCATGCCATTTCTGTCCAAAATCACCAAGTATGACCAAGTGATCACCGTGTCATTCGGTAACAGCAAGGGCGAAGATTTTTATCAACGCCTTGATGCGATTCAGGTTCGATTTGCCGACACCTATATTGGTCAGATCCCCGTAACATTCCGCTTTAAGCTCAGTAATGACCCTGAAGCGGTGAAGAAGATGCACAAAGAGTTCCGCAACAACAGTAACTTGATCGATGCGCTGCTTGTAAAGAACGCACGTAACGTAACGGTGATTACCGCAACCCAATACACGGGTGAAGAGTTTTTCCAAGGTGGCTTGAACCAGTTCAAATCGAAACTTGGCGATCAGTTACGAGAGGGGATTTATCTAACAGAGCGACGTCAGGTTGAAGTGGAAGAGTTGGATCTTGCGCCTGTTGGGGCGAATCAAGCCAATCCGAACCAATTACAGCGCACCAATCAACTGGTATGGAAAACCGTGCCTGTCGTAGACAAAACCGGGCAACCAATTCGTCAAGACAATCCGTTACAACAATACGGCATTCAAGTGACGCAGGTGACCATTGGTGACCCACAGCCAGAAAAGCAATTAGATCAGCTATTGGCAGATAAAAAGCGTTTAGTGGCGGATCGTATTCGCGCGATTCAGGAACAAGAAACGTCGAAAGCACAGGCAGAGACCGAGCAGTTACGCAAAGAGATTCAACGAACACGTGAGGTGCAAGACGCCCAGCGTGGTAAAGAACTCGCAATTATTGCTCAGCAAAAAGAAGTGGAAGTTGCACGTCAGATTGCAGAGCGTGAAATCGTTGAAGTGGAAAAGACCAAACGACTTGCTGAAGTCGAGAAGGAGAAAGAGCTAGCTATCGCAGAGGCTAACTTAGCGATTCAAAAAGCGAACGCACTTTCTGCTGAGTTTGAAGCGAAAGCGATATTAGCGAAAGGTCGCGCAGAATCTGAAGTCCTAAAAGGTAAGTATGCGGCGTTAGGAGCAAACCGTGAAGTTTACTTGGCAGAATTGAATCGAGACGTAGCGAACTCGCTGTACAACAATTTGCAAAACTTCCAAGTTCAGATGCCACAAAATTACATTGGTGGAAGTGACGAAACGGGCTTGAAAACAAACCTAGATGTGATTACTGGCTTTGGTGCTCTGGGTCTTATGGACCAGACAAAGAAGGTCGCACAGCAATAAGATCATGGGTGGTCAAAAGCTTAAAAAGCAAAAAGATCATAGGTAACCCAAAGCAATAAAAAAGCTGGCATTTAGCCAGCTTTTTCTTTTTTGGTCAGTCTCTTAAATCATGAAGATAAAGATAACTGCTAGTGCAGTGATGAGGCCTGCAAATGCATAGCATGCAATTTTACCAATCACACCAGTGTGGAATTTAAGGTCGTGCATGCCGTGGTGTACACGGTGCATTGCGTGCCACATTGGCAATGCTAGCGTGCCAATGATGAATAGCGCACCGATGATGCTGGTTGCGAATGCAGAGACACGCTCGTAGCTCATCGCTTCTGCGTCAATCACGCCTAGTGGTACCAAGATACCTAGCACAAGAACAGTGATTGGCGTGATCATCGCGAACCAAGTACCGCCTGCGCCAAACAGACCCCACCAGATTGGCTCATCAGAACGTTTTGGTGATGTGTTTACACTATAATTCGGTTTCATTGCTCAGCTCCTTACACCACGATGAGAACGATCAGTGAGATGAACGCAACCGCGGCCCACTGAGTCAATACGATGATCTTCTTGTCCACTGGTTTGCCTTTCAAACGAATTGGCATTACTTGTGGCATCATGCTGAAGAAAGTTTGAGCGTGGAATAGGCTACCGAGTAGTGCAACGATGTTGATTGCGACGACGATTGGGTTCGCCATGAACGCTAACCAACCTTGCCATGCTTCAGGACCTTTCACCAAGCAACCTAAACCGAAAGTTAGGAACAGAGTGAATAGAATTAACGGAAGCACCGTCGCTTCACGTAGCATGTAGAAGCGGTAGAAAGGATGGTTCTTCCACCAAGTGCGTTTTACTTCACGAACGTAAGGTTTACGATTGCTCATCCTTATGCCTCCACTTTCTTTGGTGAACCATCAGGTTTCAACATAGCAATCACGAAGTCCATAGAAGACTCCACTTTGCCTTGGTTTACAGCCGCTGCTGGGTCAACGTTCTTCGGACAAACTTCAGAACAGTAACCAACAAACGTACAACCCCAAGCACCGTTTTCACCGTTGATAAGCTTCATGCGCTCATCTTTACCGTTGTCACGGCTGTCTAGGTTGTAGCGGTGGGCTAGCGTTAGTGCAGCAGGACCGATGAACTCTGGGTTAAGACCAAACTGAGGACATGCTGCATAGCATAGACCACAGTTGATACAGCCAGCGAATTGCTTGTATTTCGCCATCTGTTCTGGCGTTTGCAAGTTCGTACCGTCTTCTGGTTTACGATCGTTACCAATGATGTATGGTTTGATTGCTTCTAGGCGCTCGATGAATGGCGTCATATCAACAATCAAGTCTTTCTCGATTGGGAAGTTCGCTAGAGGCTCGATAGTCACGCCGTCTGGGTAGTCACGTAGGAAGCTCTTACAAGCAAGTTTCGGTACGTTGTTCACCATGATGCCGCAAGAACCACAGATCGCCATACGACAAGACCAACGGTAAGACAGATCTTTGTCTAGGTGGTCTTTGATGTAACCAAGTGCGTCAAGTACAGACATGGTTTCATCGAATGGGACTTCGAATGTTTGCTTGTATGGTTCTGCATCTTTTTCTGGGTCGTAACGCAGGATGTCTACTTTTTGAATGCGATTTGCTGACATTATGCTTGCTCCTCTGCGTTCTTCTCTTCAGCCGCTGCTTTTTCTGCTGCTTCACCGTATAGACGAGCTTTTGGTTGTGACTTAGTGATGGTCACATTGCTGTAATCGATACTTGGTGCTGACTCTGGCTTGTAGAAAGCAAGTGAGTGTTTTAGGAAGTTCACGTCATCACGTTCTGTACAACCGTCGTCTAGACGTTGGTGCGCACCGCGAGATTCTTTACGTAGAATCGCAGAGTGAACCATCGCTTCTGCGACTTCTAGGCCGTAACCCACTTCGATTGCGTATAGAAGGTCTGTGTTGAACACTTTACCTTTGTCTTTGATGCTGATGCGTTTGTAGCGTTCTTTCAACTCAGTGATTTTGTCGATAGTCGCTTGCATCAAATCTTCTTGGCGGTAGATACCACAGCCCGCTTCCATGGTGTGGCCCATTTCTGTGCGTATTTCTGCCCAGTTTTCGTCGCCTTCTTGGTTCATCAGTTTCGCGATGCGCTCTTCAACGGCTTTGACTTGCGCGTCAATTGCCGCGTCGTTCCAACCTTTGAATTCTGCCGCGCGTTTCACTGCGTTTTCACCCGCTACGCGCCCAAATACTACGAATTCAGCCAGTGAGTTTGAACCTAGACGGTTTGCACCGTGAAGACCAACAGACGCACATTCACCCACCGCGAATAGGCCTTTAATGCGAGTTTCACAACCGCCGTCCGTTTCAATACCACCCATGGTGTAGTGAACGGTTGGACGAATTGGAATTGGCTCTTTTGCAGGGTCCACGTTTACGTAAGCTTTTGCTAGTTCACAGATGAACGGTAGACGCTCTTGTAGGTACTCCTCACCAAGATGGCGAAGGTCTAGGTGCACCACGTCACCCAGTGGGTGTTTGATGGTGTTGCCTTTCTGTTGTTCGTGCCAGAAAGCTTGAGAAACTTTGTCACGAGGACCCAGTTCCATGTATTTGTTCTTCGGTTGGCCAACTGGAGTTTCAGGGCCCATACCGTAATCTTGTAGGTAACGGTAGCCATTCTTGTTAACGATGATACCGCCTTCACCACGACAACCTTCCGTCATCAGGATACCTGTACCAGGAAGACCTGTTGGGTGGTATTGAACGAATTCCATATCACGTAGAGGAACGCCGTGACGGTAAGCCATTGCCATACCATCGCCCGTTACGATACCGCCGTTGGTGTTACAGTGGTAAACACGGCCCGCGCCACCTGTTGCTAGAACAACAGATTTTGCTTTGATAGTAACAAGCTCGCCTTCAGACATGTGAATAGCAATCAGACCTTGAACTTCGCCTTCATCAACAAGCAGATCCACCACAAAGTACTCATCAAAACGTTTGATGTTGCTGTACTTCATTGATGTCTGGAATAGCGTATGAAGCATGTGGAAGCCAGTTTTGTCTGCAGCGAACCAAGTACGTTCAACCTTCATACCACCAAAGCGGCGTACGTTGACTTCACCGTTCTCTTTACGACTCCATGGGCAACCCCATTGCTCCATTTGGATCATTTCGCGAGTCGCGTTCTCTACAAAGTATTCAACAACATCCTGTTCACATAGCCAGTCACCACCGCCAACAGTGTCGTTGAAGTGGTTGTCTAAGCTATCTTCATCCTTGATAACTGCTGCTGAGCCACCCTCTGCAGCGACCGTGTGGGAGCGCATTGGATAAACTTTAGAAATCAGAGCGACTTCTAAGTCTGGGTTTGCTTCAGCCGCTGCAATAGCAGTACGAAGACCAGCGCCGCCTGCGCCGATGACTGCGATATCTGTGGTGATAATTTGCACAGTTATCCTCCAGTGTGTGATTGCGGAAATCCGCTTGTTATTGTCATTACGAGGCGCTCTTTAAAAAGAACTCCCCAAAAGTAGTAGGGTTAGTGTAGATGAGCCACATGGCAGAAAAATTGATGTAATTGGGTTTTTGCTTCGGTAATGCACTTAAGGGCATAGAATTTATAGGTTATGTGACTGCTATCACGGCATCGAGGTTTTGGCCCTCAAGCATTAACATTAGGGATGTTAAACCTGTGTTGCGCGACATTAACCGCATGGATAATAGGATTTTAACTGAGTGTTTTTTGTTCTGCGGCACGAGTAATGCTTGCCTCAAATTGGCGAGCACATTAGTAAAAAGAAGAAGGGATATTCCTCTCTTCTTGAAGAGTAAAAAGAATGTAGAATGAGGCTTTCCTCGCTGAATTAAAGTTTGAGAGACTTGTTATGCAAACCAACTGGCAACCTACTGCTTCCATTGACCAACTTCGTCAACGTGCGACGTTAATCGCGTCGATTCGACAATTCTTCGCTGACCGACAGGTGATGGAAGTCGATACGCCAGCCATGAGTCACGCAACCGTGACTGACATCCATTTGCATACTTTCCAAACCGAGTTTGTTGGCCCAGGCTATGCCGATGGCAGTAAGCTGTTTTTTATGACCAGCCCAGAATTCCATATGAAGCGCCTTTTGGCTGCGGGCAGCGGTTGTATTTATCAAATCAACAAAGCATTTCGTAATGAAGAGAATGGTCGCTACCACAACCCTGAATTCACGATGTTGGAGTGGTATCGCGTTGGCTTTGACCATCATAAATTGATGGATGAAATGGATGACCTGTTGCAGCTGGTATTGAAGTGTGGCGCAGCGCAGCGCATGACGTATCAGCAAGCCTTCATTGATGTGTTGGGTGCGTGTCCACTGGAAGGCTCAATGACTGAGCTGAAAGCGGCGGCAAGCAAGCTGGGTTTGAGTGACATTGCTGAGCCAGAAGAAGATCGCGATACGCTGCTGCAACTACTATTTAGCGTGGGAGTAGAAAACAAAATTGGTCAGGACGTGCCGGCTTTTGTGTACGACTTCCCTGCATCACAGGCGGCGCTTGCGAAAATCAATCCTCAAGATCATCGCGTCGCGGATCGTTTTGAAGTGTACTTTAAGGGGATAGAGCTGGCGAACGGATTTCATGAACTGGATAACCCGAAAGAGCAATTAGCGCGCTTTGAACAAGATAACGCAAAGCGTATCGAAATGGGTTTAAAACCACAGCCGATCGATTATCATCTGATCTCTGCACTGGAAGCAGGGTTGCCAGATTGTGCAGGGGTCGCGTTGGGTATCGATCGTTTGATCATGCTGGCGCTAGGCTGTGACCACATTGATCAAGTGACGGCCTTTCCATTTCCAATTGCATAAGGACGTCCAATGAACCTGACGGCTGCACGTTTCGTCATCTTTAGCTACGCCATATTGATCGCTTTTTTATCTCTGAGTTCAGGTGAACTGCAAGACTGGGGCAATATCGCGTATCTCGACAAAATGCAGCACGCTATGGCGTATAGCGGCTTTGCGTTTTTAGGTTGTTTTTGTGTGTGGCGTTGGCGTCAACGTTGGGCGGTGGCGATTAGTATTTTGCTATTCAGCGCCGTTATTGAGTGGTTGCAAGGGTATGTAGGGCGACAAACTTCTTGGTTAGACCTTGTCGCCAACTCAACTGGCATCTTAACTGGTCTGTTATGTTACCGTATTTGGAGCCTCTATCGACCTAGGTTGGTGAAGTCGCTATACTCGATTCGTTAATGAAGAGGGAACACGATAACAATGAAAACGCGCGACAAAATCGTCTACGCGGCACTGGAGTTGTTCAACCAACATGGTGAGCGCAACATCACCACCAATCACATTGCCGATCACATCGAAATTAGCCCTGGTAATCTGTATTACCACTTCCGCAATAAGCAAGAAATCGTTCGTGAGATCTTTGCGCTTTATTCAGCAGAACTTTTAGAAAGATTTACCCCTATTCAAGGTTCGCAAGAGAGCCTGACTATGCTGAAGAGCTACCTAGACTCTATTTTTACCTTGATGTGGAAATACCGCTTTTTCTACGCAAACTTACCAGAAATCTTGTCACGAGATGAACAGCTACACGAACAGTACATCGATGTGCAAGAGAAGCTGCAAGCGAACCTCATTGCTATTATGCAAGAGTTCGTAACGATGAAGCTGTTGAATGTCGATCAACAACAGTTGAAGTCATTGGTATGTACATTGCACTTGATTGCGTGTAGTTGGTTGGCGTATCAATCCGCGATGGCTTCAAAAACCAACATTACCGAGCAAATGGTGAAGCAAGGGATGTTGCAGATGCTTAATGTCGTTAAGCCATTAGCAACTGAGCAGGGCTTAGAGCAGCTACTGTTATTAGAAGATGCGGTTAGCAATCTACACAGTTAAACGTCAAACTGCTTAATATTTCGAGAGTCACTCTCATTTTCGAGTCGTGGCTCGAGTTGACTTGTCAAATATGCCACGCACAATAGTCCCATACGCTAAAAACCCTTGCAGGGATAAGATTCTCGATAAAGGAACTATCGCCCCATGAATTACGACATTTTTAATGGTGATGCTGATGGCATCATTGCTCTTCTACAATTGCGTTTGGCTGATCCTGTCGATGCCCAGTTAATAACCGGTGTAAAGCGCGACATCAAGCTGGTGGAAAAAGTAGACGTGCAAGCGGGTGATGAGCTGACTGTGTTAGACATTTCGATGGAAAAGAACATGGCAGGTCTAGAGCAAGCTTTGGCTCAAGGCGCGCACGTCTTTTACGCCGATCATCACAAAGCGGGCGACATTCCTCAGCATGGTAATTTGGATGCGCACATCGATCTCGATGCCAACATGTGCACGGCGTTGATTGTCGATAAGTTGCTTGATGGGCGTTTTCATGACTGGGCGATTACGGCGGCTTATGGCGATAACATGATTGCTAAAGCCGATGAGTTAGCGAATAACGCGGGCTTGTTGCAGCAACAGAAAGAGCAGCTAAAAGAGCTGGGTACTTTAATTAACTACAACGGCTACGGATCGAAGGTCGAAGATTTACACTTTCACCCTGCGGAGCTGTACCGAGCTTTGCTGAAGTACACGTCACCATTTGAAGCTATTGAAGATACGGCCTCGCCATACTACCAATTGCAATCGGCTTACCAACAAGACATGGAGGCGGCTCTCGCAGTGCCTGCCATGCATGAGAGTGGTAAGCTGAAGTTGTTTGAGTTACCAAACACGGCGGCATCACGCCGAATCAGTGGTGTTTATGGCAACTGGCTAGCAAACCAAACCCCTGACTCTGCGCATGCGGTACTTACTGAAAATGCAGATGGTACTTATACGGTTTCACTCCGCGCCCCATTAAACAATAAACAAGGTGCCGTTGCCGTGTGTGGTCAGTTCCCGACAGGTGGGGGGCGAGAGGCGGCGGCAGGAATCAACGCGTTAAGCAAAGATGATGTGAATGCTTTTATTGATGCGGTAGAAACCTACTACGCATAGCATTTTCCAAAATATGAATACAAAAAAGGAGCCGAGTGGCTCCTTTTTTATTATAAGTCTATGAGTCAGATAATCAGCGTTTTAACCAAGATTTCGGATTCTGCGCTTCACTATTACGACGAATTTCAAAGTACAGCGATGGTCTGTCTTGACCACCTGTATCACCCGCGAGAGCAATCACTTCGCCGGCGGTGACTCGGTCGCCTTCTTTTTTAGTTAAGGCTTGGTTGTAACCATAGAGGGTCATGTCACCTTTGCCGTGGTCGAGCAGTACCACTAAACCGTATCCGCGCAGATACTCAGCAAATACGACAGTACCAGGATAAACGGCTTTCACTTGTTGACCATAGTTGGCAGACAACACCATACCCTTCCAATTTACCTGCCCAGTTTGTCGCGTACCAAAGTTGTGTAACACACTGCCTTTGAGTGGCCAAGGCAACTTACCGCGCTGTTTGCCGAGTCCGTCCATTGGCACCGCATTACGCTTCGCTGCTTTGGCGATCTCTGCTTTTAAACGGGTTTCGTTGCGTTGCAGCTCGGCTAAGTAGCGTTTGTCATTCTTGATACTGCTCTGAATTTTATTCAGGGTTTGCTTACGCTTGGATTGTGTACTCGCTAGCGCTGTACGTTTTTCGGATTGCTGCTTGAGCAGAGTCTCGATTTGCTCTTTTTCTAGCTCGAGCTGGTTTTTGTTGTGCGCTAATTCTTGGGTTATTTTGGTGATCGCATCAATCACTTCAGCACGTGCTTTAGCTAAATGCTGGAAGTATTGGCTCATGCGGTCTTCTTCCACACCTTGATTTAACAAGTGACCATTGGCCTTCGCTCGCTCGGTTACGTAATACGTTTGCAGCAGCTGTTTGAGTTCTTCTTCTTGCTCTTGACGCTGTGCTTCTTGCAAGGCAATTTTCTCTTCCAGGTTTTCTATGTTTTTGTCTGCTTGTGCGAGGTTAGACTTGGTTTGTCGTATTTCACGCTCAAGCTTAGAAATACCAAGCTCTTGATCTTTTAGTGATTTCTGTAACTCATTGAGCTGCTTTTCTTGGGAAGAGAGCGATTTGCGCTGACGGCTTATCTCACTGGATACGCCTTTGAGCTCTTGCTGACTCACAGCAGAGGAGGTAATGGGATAAGTGGCAGATAAAGCACAAGTTAATAAAATAGCCGAGCGTAGAACAGGGTGATTTTGTTTTCGCACTTGAGAGTTACCTACCACGTTGTTGTCAAAAAGGTTTGTTGACGATTAAATACCATCTCCATGGATAAAGCTTTGCGACTTGCCGTTAAAGCCTTGATCCATATCGAGAGAGGGTTTATCCGTTTTTGGACGTCCGACGATTTTTGCAGGCACGCCAGCCACCGTTGTGTGAGGAGGCACGGCTTGCAATACCACAGAGCAAGATCCGATTTTCGCGCCTTCACCGACTTCGATATTGCCAAGAATCTTTGCACCAGCTCCGATCATCACACCCTCGCGAATTTTCGGGTGACGATCACCGCATTCTTTACCAGTACCACCAAGGGTGACATCTTGCAGTATAGACACGTCGTTTTCGACCACGGCAGTTTCACCAATCACGATGCCTGTTGCATGGTCGAGCATGATGCCACTACCAATGCGCGCTGCAGGGTGGATATCGACCTGACATGCTACCGAAATCTGATTTTGTAGGTAAGTCGCAAGAGCGTGACGACCTTGCTTCCATAGCCAGTTTGCTACTCGGTAGCCTTGCAGTGCGTGATAGCCTTTTAGGTACAGCAATGGCATTGAGTACATTGAAACAGCAGGGTCGCGATTGACCGTGGCACAAATATCACAAGCCGCGCCGTCAGTGATGGTTGGATCAGCTGCAAAGGCTTCTTCAACCACTTCACGTACAGCCATCGCTGGCATGGAAGCGGTGTTCAATTTATTAGCCAGAATATAACTCAGAGCGGCACACAAACTTTCATGCTTGATAATGGTGGCATGATAGAAGCTCGCCAGCATAGGCTCTTGTTCTGACATTTCACGGGCTTCTGAGACAATTTTGTTCCAGACTTTTTGTTTTTCGCAGTGTTTCATTCTCAATATCCAGAGTGGTTCTTCCGTGACCCGACAACTTCAATTTTTCTCAGATGAGCTGCAAAGGGCGGTAGATTGCTACTTTCCTTCGGCTTTTTTGTCACGAGCAAGTAAATCTTGCGCTGCTAAGCGCGCATCTTTTCCTTGATACAATACTTGATAAATTTGATCAACTATCGGCATCTCAACACCCATACGTTGAGAAAGTAGCCATACTTCTTTTGTATTGCGGTAACCTTCAACCACTTGACCAATTTCTTCTTGAGCCGTATCAACGTCTTTACCTTGGCCTAATGCCAAGCCAAAGCGTCGGTTACGTGATTGGTTATCGGTACATGTCAGGACAAGATCGCCTAAACCCGCCATGCCCATAAAGGTTTCTGGCTGTGCACCCAGCGCAGCACCAAGGCGACTCATTTCAGCTAAGCCACGAGTAATTAATGCAGTACGGGCGTTGGCGCCAAAACCGATACCATCAGACATACCTGCACCAATCGCAATAACGTTTTTCACAGCGCCGCCCAGTTGCATACCAATAAAGTCACTATTAGCGTATACGCGGAAGGTTTTGCTACAGTGGATTTTTTCTTGTAGATCCGCAACAAATTCAGAATCTGGAGACGCAACTGAAATTGCTGTCGGCATACCCATTGCGAGCTCTTTCGCAAACGTTGGGCCAGACAATACTGCTAGTGAGTAGTTTTCACCGATAATGTCATAAGCGACGTCTTTCAGTAGGCGCCCCGTTTCAGGTTCAAGCCCTTTGGTTGCCCAACAGATGCGAGAGTCTTCGCGCAAGAATGGTTTACAGCTGTTTAGCACGATGCCAAAGACATGGCTTGGAACCACAACCAACAAATCTCGGCTTGCTTGAACGGCTTTTTCTAAATCCGATTCAATGATCAAGCTTTCAGGGAAATCAACACCTGGTAAGAAGGCATGGTTAGCTCGGTCTGCTTCTAGGCGAGCCATGTGCTCTGGCTCGTGTCCCCAAAGGACAACGTTCGCGCCGTTACGAGCGAGTGAGATTGCCAAAGAGGTGCCGTATGAGCCTGCGCCAATCACAGTCATTGCGATGTCTTTACCGTAAGCATTGTTTGTATTTGCTTGTGTCATGCTACCGCCTAATTGTCTTGCTACTAGTAGAATCTAGTTCCTAATCGTCAAATTTTACGCCTTCTGGCGATTAGGAACTAGGAACTTTTGTCAGAAATAAAAAATGCACATTGCATCGGATGGTAGACGCTCTGTGCATTTTATTTGATTCGGTGACGTCAGCACTGTGGCTATTCGTCACTTATAAAACGTGAATTACGCTTCAGCTTCGCCTTGTTGAGCTTGCTGTTGTAGGTAGTTCATGAATAGCGCGTCAAAGTTTACTGGCGCTAGGTTCAGTTGAGGGAACGTACCTTTAACGACTAGGCTTGAGATAGTTTCACGAGCGTATGGGAATAGGATGTTCGGGCAGAATGCGCCTAGGCAATGTGCAAGTTGACCAGCTTCCATTTGTTCAGCAGTGAAGATACCACCTTGTTGAACTTCACATAGGAACGCAGTCTCTTCTTCGTTCTTCACAGTAACGGTTAGGCGTAGAACAACTTCGTAAACGCCTTCACCAAGCTCACGGCTTTGAGTGTCTAGGTCTAGTTTAACGTCTGGGTTCCACTCTTTCTGGAAAATTACTGGAGAGTTCGGCGCTTCAAAAGAAACGTCTTTTAGGAAGATGCGTTGAATTGCGAAGTTTTGTTGTGCGTCTTGAGGTGCTGCTTCAGCCATTTTTTAATCCTTAAATCAATATTTGTTGAGCCTAGAAACGTCTAAGCTCAGAAAACTGGTATGTCCTGAGACTAACTGAGCCAATCTACCTTGACTAGATGAAGCGTGTATTACGTGCAAAGCGTCACAACTTAGTGCTCCAACTGCTTTCAATTTGCTCAGTTTTTTGTCCGCGAGGCTTGGTAAAAGCGCGTTTAAACGCGAACTTTCGTTCTTGCCACGTTCCTACTTTTTACCGCGAACTAACGGCAGGTTCGCTTCGTTCCACGCAATCAAACCATTTTTTAGTAGGCTCACTTTTTCGAAGCCAGCTTTTACTAATAGGTTTGCGCTTTCTTGAGCGGTCTGTCCTGTCTTGCATACCACAATGATTGGGTCTGATTTGTGGTTTTCAAGGTTACCCAAGTTACCCGCTTTGATGTCTGACGGTAAAATGTGAAGTGAGTCGGTGATATGACCTTTTTTGAACTCGTCCTTGGTACGGATATCCACTACAACGCCGTTTTCACGGTTCATAAGATGAGTCAGTTGGTTTACGTTGATTTCTTTGTATGCGGCTGTCGCTGACTTCACGATGTTCATGATAAAGGCGACAAGAAGACCTACCCAAACCAAAGATAGAATCATGTTCTGTTGGAAAAATTCAATGTACTCTTGCATGTCTTGAGCTCTTACGCTGTTGGCGGAAAAATAAAGCAGGAGTATAGCGAGGTTACGGCTCTTAGGCGAGAGGGTTAAAATTTTCTAACGAATAATTGAGATCTCTATAAACCCTTTATGCCCTTACTATCCGTACATTTCGCTCTGGTAGCTTGATTGCTTTTGCCTATTGGACTTATCGGTTTAAGTGACTTCTGTTTTACTGAGAAAAGAGAACAATAGGTATTAACCCATCTTGTTTGATGTTGCTTTAAATTAGCGCTGTTTCAAGTGCAAAAATAAGAATGAGAAGCGTAAGAAAACCGAACTTAGACTGGGGTGTACAAAGCGTATTAGAAATGACTATGCTTGTGGAACACGATTGTCGGCACTGACTCGTTGTTCGCTTAACTTGTAAGATAGCAACAATAAATCGCAAACATTATTTGATCTTAACCTACAGTTTTGGTTAAAAAGTGTAGTAAAATTACGCTAGTTTTGTTTCAAGGTTAGATAGGGCAGCGAGGCCCTACGCCAAAAGTTACTTAAATTTGATGAGGTCATCACTATGTCAGCTAAGAAGCCACTGGCTCTAGTTATCCTTGACGGTTACGGTTACCGTGAAGACACAGCAAGTAACGCAATTGCGAATGCGAAAACACCAGTAATGGATGCTCTGATTGCGAATAACCCACACACATTAATCTCTGCTTCAGGCATGGATGTTGGCCTTCCTGATGGTCAAATGGGTAACTCTGAAGTTGGTCACACTAACATTGGTGCAGGCCGCGTTGTATACCAAGACCTGACTCGTATCACTAAATCAATTGCTGATGGTGAGTTCGAACAAACGCCTGCGCTAGTTGAAGCAATCGACTCTGCTGTGAAAGCTGAAAAAGCAGTACACATCATGGGCCTGATGTCTCCAGGCGGTGTTCACTCTCACGAAGACCACATTTACGCTGCAGTTGAAATGGCAGCGGCGCGTGGCGCAGAGAAAATCTACCTACACTGCTTCCTAGACGGCCGTGACACACCACCACGTAGTGCTGAAAACTCACTACAACGTTTCCAAGACCTATTTGCGAAACTAGGTAAAGGCCGCGTTGCTTCTCTAGTAGGTCGTTACTACGCAATGGACCGTGACAACAACTGGGATCGCGTCCAAGTTGCTTACGATCTTCTAACTCAAGCTAAAGCTGAGTTCACAGCAGAAACGGCAGTTGCAGGTCTAGAAGCGGCTTACGCTCGTGAAGAAAACGACGAATTCGTTAAAGCAACAGCTATCAAAGCGGAAGGTCAAGAAGACGCAATCATGCAAGATGGTGATGCGGTTATCTTCATGAACTACCGTGCTGACCGTGCACGTCAAATCACTCGTGCATTCGTTCCTGCGTTTGACGGCTTTGAGCGTGCAGTATTCCCAGCAATCAACTTTGTGATGCTGACTCAATACGCGGCTGATATCCCTCTAGCTATCGCATTCCCACCTGCGTCTCTAGAAAACACTTACGGTGAGTGGCTATCTAAACAAGGTCAAACTCAGCTACGTATCTCTGAAACAGAGAAATACGCACACGTGACTTTCTTCTTCAACGGTGGTGTTGAGAACGAATTTGAAGGCGAAGAGCGTCAATTGGTTGCTTCACCAAAAGTTGCAACGTACGACATGCAGCCTGAAATGAGCTCTCCAGAACTAACAGATAAGATGGTTGCGGCTATCAAGTCTGGTAAGTTCGATACCATCATCTGTAACTACCCGAACGCAGATATGGTTGGTCACACTGGCGTTTATGAAGCGGCTGAGAAAGCAATCGAAGCTCTAGATGAAAGTGTGGGTAAAGTGGTTGAAGCAATCAAAGAAGTTGGCGGTCAACTATTGATCACTGCGGACCACGGTAACGCAGAAATGATGATCGACCCTGAAACTGGCGGCATCCACACTGCTCACACTAACCTACCAGTGCCTCTAATCTATGTAGGTGACAAAGTGGTTGAATTCAAAGAAGGCGGTAAACTGTCTGACCTTGCACCAACCATGCTTTCTCTAGCTGGTCTGGAAATCCCAGCAGAAATGACGGGTGAAGTATTAGTTAAATAGTTAACTAACGGCTCAGCATGACAAAAGCCCGAGTTTAAACTCGGGCTTTTTTGTATCTGGCAGTAAGGACTGGTCTGCAAGGTTACTGAACCAATATGCCCGCACCAATCACAGCTAGGGCTGCGCCCAACCATGCAAATCGGTTTGGTCGGCGTTTGGTGTAAATCCAGAGCAGTGGTAGCAACATAATTGGCGTGGTTGAAGATAGAAGGGCAACCATACCTACATTTCCTTCTTGCAGTGCGTATAAGATTAGCGTCATGCCGACGGCCATCGCCAAGAAACCATTAAGCGCAGTAATACCAAATATGCGCCAAGTAATGTGTTGCGTCGAGCGAGCGACTTTGACTCCTAGAATTAACAACATGCTGTGGGCGAAAAAGGCACTGATCATTCGAATAGCAGAAGCCGCAACTGGGTCAATACTGGTTTGCATTACTGGCTTGGCGATGATGCCGCCCAATGCTTGGCACATTGCTGCGGTTAAGCCAAGTCCAATGCCCACCCAGATGTTACCTTTAATGTCTTCCAAGACGTTATTCACTTGACCTCTTCGGCCAAAGAATATCGCCATCACCACGCCGCTAAATACCAATGATGCGCCCAGTAGTTCTATTGTGGTCATGACTTCGCTAAATAAGAAGTAGCCCAAGATGGCAGAGAACACGGCGTGGCAAGAGAAGAGTAACCCGGCTTGTCTTGGCCCCATACGATTCAAACACGCGAATAGAGCGGTATCGCCAATAAAAATACCAATCAGTCCTGAGGCCATCATTGGCGTTACATGTTCCCAAGAAACCGTTAACCAGCCGCCAGTTATCCAGGCCATAGTTGATAAGATCACGGCTGTGCAGCCCATACGCCAGCGGCTGTAAGAAAATGCGCCTAGGTGTTGTGCAGGAATGACCGAAATTAGGCTAGAAACTGCCCACAGAAAAGCGGCGCATAAAGCAAGCCATTCGTAACCCATGATGTGTCGACGTCCTTGTAGAGTAGAGGAGTCTTAATATGCACGAAATTTATGGGATGTAAAAGCCGCTCTGTAAGGGCAGTAGCTGGAGAGCAGCTCCATGACAACACGCTTTTTCATGGAGCTCTTCGATTAAAACAGTACCAAAACTGCGCCATACACGATAAGTAGACCAATCAAACCGAGAATCAGGCCTACTTTCGCCATGTCTTTGCTCTCGATGAGGCCTGTTGAATAAGCCAAAGAGTTTGGTGGTGTGGAAACCGGTAAGATCATGCCAAGTGATGCGGAGAAGGCTACGACAACCAGTAAACCTTGTAGGCCGCCAACCGCAATAAGGCTTGGCATGGATGTACCAATAGCGGCAGCAATAGGCATCAATAAGTTTGCCGTTGCGGTATTAGACATAAAGTTCGCCATTAACCAGCACACTACCGATAGGGCTAAAACAACGGCAAATGGTGATAGCAGGCTGTAATCAATAGCGTGCGCTAATGCTTCGGCTAAGCCTGTTTTGTCTAAGGCAATACCAATTGCTATACCACCGGCAACCAGCCATAAAACATCCCAGTTAATTAGCTTGAGCTCTTCTTTTCCCATAATGCCCGTTAACGTGAACACTGCTAGTGGGATAATCGCGACAACATATGTATTCATGCCATGCACTTTCGTTGTCATCCAAAGCAAAATGGTTAGTGCAAAAGTGATGTAGACGACGATCGCACGCCAGCTCTTTTTGAATGTACCATCTAGCTTTAGTTTCATTTCTGGTTCGCTAGACGGAAACAGCTTTTGCAACAAGAACCAAGCTACAGTGAGTTGTACCAACACAAAGGGTAGACCCATTGTCATCCACGATAGGAAGTCTATCGCGTTTTCTCCAGTGAGATATTGAAGCGCTATCGCATTAGGTGGCGTGCCTATCGGAGTCGCAATGCCGCCTGTATTCGCTGCAATTGGAATACACAACACCAGTGCTTTAATGCCTAAATCCCCTTTAGGTGCTGAAGCGACGATGGGGCCAAGCAGGGCTAGCATCATCACGGTCGTGGCAGTATTGGACATAAACATTGAAAAAACGGCGGTAATTAACATCAAGCCCAGCATGATGAACTTAGGTTGGGTGCCGAATGGTTTTAATAGAACTCGGGCGAGGTTGTTGTCGAGCTCGTATTTGGAAGCCGCAATCGCAAGAGCAAAACCACCCATAAAAAGAATAATGATCGGTGAAGAGAAGGCCGAGAAAATATCGGTGTAAGCAATTAACTCTCCTAAATCATGCCCCGCTGGTGGATTGCGAAATAGATGCAAACCTTTATCCGATATCATGATCAGTTCAAGAGCGATAATAAGAATGGACGTAGCAAAAACGGGAACCGGCTCGAGAACCCAAAGTAGGGCAGCAAGAAGAAAAATAGCTAACAGGCGATGCTGAATTAAAGTGAGATCGTCAATAGGAATAGCATCGATCGGCATCATCAAAACACCGAGCGGAATTAAAAAGCACACCAGCAATTTCGCCAACGTGTTTACACTCATCTTTGGCATTGGCTGCCCCTCTAAATATTCATTCTAAGCGCAGGATAATTGATTGTGGAATGAGGGTCTTAGAGGCAGGTATGAGTTTGAGAAATAGAGGCTAAATTTCGAACGGAGTTTTGCTTTTTATCAATAAAAAGAGCCCTGAATAAAGGGCTCTTAACGGTGTTTTACTCAATTTTTTAAGGCGTAAGGTGTGCCCATAACGGTTGGCTTACCGTTTTCCATGCTTGCGTCAAACTCAATCGCGTCTTTGGCAAACAGGTTAATAACAGTAGAACCCAGTTTGAAGCGGCCCATCTCTTCGCCTTTTTTCAAGATCACGGCCTTGTCACCCTCTGCTGGGTAATCCCATTTGTAGACAGTGTTTCCACGAGGCGGAGTGATCGTGCCAGCCCATACTTGCTCAATGCTACCAACAATTGTCGCACCAACAAGCACCTGTGCCATTGGACCAAACTCAGTATCGAAGATACACACCACACGCTCGTTACGTGCAAATAGGTTTGGTACGTTTTCTGCTGTCAGAGGGTTTACTGAGAACAGGTCACCTGGTACGTAAATCATTTGGCGCAGAGTGCCGTCACATGGCATGTGTACACGGTGGTAATCGCGCGGAGATAGGTACAATGTCGCAAAAGAACCATCTTTAAATTCGTCAGCTAAATTCGCGTCACCGCCCAGCAATTCTTGTGCTGAGAAGTGATGACCTTTTGCTTGGATAAGTTGACCATCTTCAATAGGGCCAAACTGGCTAACACAAGCGTCGGCTGGATGAGTGATGACGTTTTCGCCTTCAGAAATTGGGCGTGCGCCTTCTTTTAGCTCACGAACGAAAAACTCGTTGAACGTTTTAAAATGCTTAGGATCTGAGTGCTTTGCCTCATCCATATTCACATTGTATTGTTTGATAAACCAACGAATAACTGCTGTTGTTAGACCGCCAGCTTTTGCTGAAGCCAGTTTACCCATTAGGCGAGTGAGGCCGTGTTGTGGGATCCAGTACTGCAGTCCAACTTTAAACTTGTCCATCTTTAATTCCGATACTTCTGTTAGATTCGCGCTTTAGGGCGCGTGATGTTACTGAAATTTAATTTGCTTGTCAGTATTAGGTGAAGACTTTTTACACAGTTACAGCCTTAACTCAATTACAGATCGGCTTTTTTATTACGTGAATACTGACGATTTGCTTTGTTTTCAACCATGCTTTCCAAAATGCGATGATAGTTTTCAAAGCGAGTTTCGTTAATTTCCCCGTTCTCGACAGCTTCGCGTAGAAGGCAGCCTGGGTCATCATTGTGTTTACAATCTCGGAACTTGCAACCGCCTAAATATGGTCGAAATTCAACGAATGCTTTTGTTACTTCTTCTGCTTCCAAATGCCAAAGACCAAATTCACGTACTCCAGGTGAGTCGATCAAATCGCCACCCGTTGGAATGTGGTATAAACGTGCAGCCGTCGTGGTGTGTTGGCCCAAGCCAGAGTTCTCAGAGACTTCGCCTTCTTCCACTTCGCTCTCTAGTTCCGGCATTAACGCGTTGACTAAGCTGGATTTCCCTACGCCTGATTGACCAACAAAGATATTAATTCGGTCACGCAGCAGGGTTTCTAGTTCAGCAATGCCTTCTCCAGACTTCTTGCTGACCAGAAGCACTTTATAGCCAATGCGTTCATATTCTTTGAGCCATTCTTCATACATTGCACGATCATCGGCTTCTAGAAGGTCGACTTTATTTAAGACCAACAATGGCGCAATATTCAGTGTTTCTGATGCAACGAGATAGCGGTCAATAATATTTAGCGATAGCTCTGGTAATACCGAAGAGACAATGACCATTTGATCAATATTGGCTGCAACGGGTTTTAGGCCATCGTAATAATCTGGACGAGTGAGCACTGAAGAGCGAGGTTCTACCGCTTCAACAACACCAGAGATGCCCGCCATAGACTCCAATCCTTCGCGCCATAAAACACGATCGCCAGATACTAGAGACTCAATACCACGGCGGAGGTTACAGCGTTGAATTTCGCCTGTATCAAGGTCTTCAATGTCCGCGTGCTGACCAAAACGAGTGATCACGAGACCTTGCTTGCTGGCGCCTAGCATGTTTTCATCCCACTGGATGGAATCTTCTTGCTTCTTCAAACGCTTTTGTTGGTTGCTACGTACGCGTCGCACCTGACCTTTGGTTAACTTTTTCTTCTTTGCCACAATTCTGTACTTTATGTGAATTTACTCAAATGGTTGAGCCGTACTCTTGGCTCCGTGTATGAGTATCGTGTTTCTCGTATTTTGAGGTATAGTACCTCTTTTATCGATAAACAAATAGGCGGCGTAACCATGTCCTTTAGCGATCAAAACCTAATTTGGGTTGATTTAGAGATGACAGGGCTTGATCCTGAAACGCACAAAATCATCGAAATTGCTTCTATTGTCACGGATAGCGAACTAAATATTTTGGCTGAAGGTCCAGTGTTAGCGATTCATCAGCCGGAAGAAGAACTAGCGAAAATGGACGACTGGTGTACTAATACGCATACGGCAAGCGGTTTGGTTGAGCGCGTTCGAAACAGTCAAATCTCAGAACAAGACGCAGTCGCACAAACCATTGAATTTTTAGAAAAATGGGTGCCAAAAGGGGCGTCGCCAATATGTGGTAACAGCATTGGGCAGGATCGTCGCTTTTTATACAAGCATATGCCTGAGTTGGAAGAGTTCTTCCATTACCGATATGTTGACGTTAGTACTCTTAAAGAACTAGCACGTCGCTGGCAACCTGAGGTGCTAAATGGGTTCACTAAACAGGGAACACATTTGGCCTTGGACGACATTCGTGAGTCCATCGCGGAACTTAAGTACTATCGAGGTACTATTTTCAAGATTTAACTGTTAAGGTTGCGATCCAAATTGTTGTAATTTATATCGCTTTTGATTGCTTTTTCGTCGTTCAGTAAAAAAATAAAGTTTTTTTGAAGGAAGGACTTGCATCACAAAAAAATGCTCTTATAATTCGCAGCCCTAAACAGCGGAAACGTTGTTGATGCGACACTAGCTCAGTTGGTAGAGCGCAACCTTGCCAAGGTTGAGGTCACGAGTTCGAACCTCGTGTGTCGCTCC
>NZ_JAWOTH010000019.1:0-81917 GCF_033338745.1 Vibrio sp. Vb1026 | reverse complement strand
TGGTGCCGACTACCGGAATCGAACTGGTGACCTACTGATTACAAGTCAGTTGCTCTACCTACTGAGCTAAGTCGGCACACTTTATTCTTTGTGCTTTTGTCCGTGTTATAACATTTCGTTAAGACACCAACAAATCAAATTGTGGTGCCCGGAGGCGGAATCGAACCACCGACACGAGGATTTTCAATCCTCTGCTCTACCGACTGAGCTATCCGGGCAACGGAGCGCTATTAAACGGATTTTCCCGCGTTGCGTCAACCACTTTTTTTAAATAATTTCAAAAAAGTGGTTGTTCGAACGCTTTTTATTCAACTGTCACTACAAAGTTTGCTTCGAGTTAAATTCCTTTTTGAAATTTGTAACTTTTTCTAGGTAGCGACGCGCTTCTGCGTTCGGGTGTTTCTTGGTTAACGCCCAATAAACTTGGTTGGGTTGCAATGAATTAAGATCTTGCATTGCGCGTTTGCGATCACTGCGATGAAATGTGTTTAAAACTCCTCCAGTACCGCCATTGTAAGCTGAAATCATGCTGTACTCGAGAGAGGTAGGGTGGCGGACTTCTCTTAAATAACGATTTTTTAAGATATAGAAATACGCAGTACCAGTATCTATGTTGTTTTCTGGATTAAACAAATATTCAGGGCTTGGTTGGCCCGAGCGCTTTTTCACGAGTTTGAACACATCTCGTCCCGCTGTTTTAGGTACAACTTGCATTAGGCCATATGCATTTGCCCAACTTACCGCGTATGGGTTGAAACTGCTCTCGGTTTTAATAATGGCGTATATCAAGTCTTCTGGAATGTCGTATTTCTTGGAAGCTCGACGCACGATATCGGCGTATTGGTAGCTGCGAGTTGAAAAGTGGTCTTCAACCATGGGAATTTCGACGTAATACGCTTTCTTGAAATCTACATTTTTGGTTTTTATTTTATTTGCGATGAGGTATTCCGCAAATCGGTTTGCCCGCCAAGACCATTGAATTGGCTTATTGTCTTGGTCGACAACTTGTTTATACAGGAATGGTTGCCCCTCTAACGTGATACCTTTAGAGGAGAATAAGTCGACGTGAGCGGGATCGTCTGGTGTTAATAAGGTGGTGACAATCGCGTCTTTTAGGTGTTTTTGGGGCTCTGTCGGTGATACGGTCTCTATCGTGATCACGCCTTTGCGAAAGTCGACCTCGGCGCGGCTAAGGTAGTTATCGATGTACTTAACGTAATTACTCTTGCCTGCGTACTTGATTTCTTTTTTACCCCAGCGCTTTTGAATATTGCCTGAAAAGCTATTGATTAAGGCATCTAGCGCCGCAGTATCTTTTTCAAATTGTCCTGGTAGCTCAGCTAAGTTATTGGCAAAACGGTTTGTTGGCTCGTAGTTGACGTCATAAATCTTTTCGACGAATTCACGGCTACAGCCTGCCATTAAAAGTGCGGCAGCAATAAAGACAATTTTTTTCATAAGTATCAGAGTTATTGAAGGTAATAGAAAAATGACACCACAAATGGTTGTGATGTCATTGTTTAACTCAAGCGACTTTATTCGCTCGGCGGTGTGTAACCTTCGATATGAACGTCTTTTCCTTCAAAGAGGAAATTTACCATTTCTGTTTCGATCAGTTTGCGGTGTTCTGGATCCATCATGTTGAGTTTCTTCTCGTTGATCAACATGGTTTGTTTGTGTTGCCACTGAGCCCACGCTTCTTTCGAGATGTTGTCGAAAATGCGTTTACCTAGTTCACCAGGGTAAAGTTGAAAGTCTAGACCTTCGCCTTCTTTCTTTAGTCGAGCACAAAATACAGTGCGGCTCATAATGACTCCTTGTATTCAATTAACGAAGTTCGTGGGGTAGCGTTTCCAGCAATAGTTTTACTGGCGCGGCTAAACCGACTTCTTCAGGTTTAGATAAGTTATACCAAAGACCTTTGTTGCCTTCCATTATCACGTCCGGTTGCTTTGATAAATCAATCAAAATTGGCGTGATATCTAGGTGGTAATGGCTGAATGTATGACGAAAGGTAATCAGTGTTTGCTTCTGTTTGATATTGCTGGCTTGAATGCCGCGTTGATCCAGTAGCAATTCAATGTCGCTTTCTGCATCCACATGTTCGGTTTGTGGGAAGCAGAATAAGCCACCCCAAATGCCTGTTTGTGGTCTTTGCTCCAACCACACCTCATGACAATTTTCGGTGTTGTGGTGAAGCATCACGAAACGAGTTTGCTTGATTGGCTTATCTTTCTTCGGTTTTTTGCCCGGGTAGTCGAGCACATTACCTTGTTGCTTTGCCACACACAGGTCAGCAACAGGGCAGAGGCTACATTTGGGTTTGCTGCGTGTGCAGACCATTGCGCCCATGTCCATCATTGCCTGGTTATACTTATCTACATCCGTTTGTGGGGTGTGCGTTTCGGCAATTTCCCACAGCTGGTTTTCAACCTTTTTTTGTCCTGGCCATCCTGCAACTGCGAAACAGCGGGATAGGGTGCGCTTCACGTTACCATCAAGAATCGCGTGTGGTTGTTTATACACAGACGATAAAATGGCGGCAGCGGTAGAGCGACCAATCCCCGGTAGGGCGTTCATTTTCTCTATATCAAGAGGAAACTCACCATTGTATGTAGAGGCGACCTCTTGTGCTGCTTTGTGAAGGTTACGGGCTCGGGCGTAGTACCCTAAGCCAGTCCAAAGGTGTAGGACTTCATCTTGCTCAGCATTGGCAAGATCGATCACGGTTGGAAAGCGCTCCAAGAAACGTTGGTAATACGGAATAACCGTAGTGACCTGAGTTTGCTGAAGCATAATTTCAGACAACCAGACACTGTATGCGGTCTTATTTTGTTGCCACGGAAGATCTTTTCTTCCATATGCGTCATACCATTCTAGGATGGCACTGGCGAAAGGTGTCACGACTTGCTCTGTATTCTATTATTGGTTAGGTGCAAAATTGCACCACATAATGGGCAAGAAGTACAACGGATAAACAGTAGGGATATAAAGAGGTGTGTCGTTGCTTTTGGGTTGCCATAGACCAAGAGCTCAACAAATACTTGCACCTAAGTAAATTCTTTGGATAATCCCCGCTTTGATTAATCAATGTGCAGGCAAAATCAATGAGTGAAGTAACCACTAACGAATACAACGAAGACGGAAAGCTGATCCGCAAAATCCGCAGCTTTGTACGCCGTGAAGGGCGTTTGACTAAAGGTCAAGAGAGCGCGATGAATGAATGCTGGCCTACGATGGGTATTGACTTCAAAGCTGAACTTCTCGATTGGAAAGAAGTGTTTGGCAACGATAACCCAGTAGTGCTTGAGATCGGTTTTGGTATGGGTGCTTCATTGGTTGAAATGGCAAAGAACGCGCCAGAGAAAAACTTCATCGGTATCGAAGTTCATAGCCCAGGCGTTGGTGCTTGTCTTGCCGATGCTCGCGAAGCGGGAATTACTAACCTGCGTGTAATGTGTCACGATGCGGTAGAAGTATTCGAACACATGATCCCAAATGGCAGCTTATCGACACTGCAATTGTTCTTCCCAGACCCTTGGCATAAGAAGCGTCACCACAAGCGTCGTATTGTTCAATTAGGTTTTGCGGAAATGGTGCGTGAGAAGCTTATCCCTAATGAAGGTATTTTCCACATGGCGACCGACTGGGAAAACTACGCAGAGCACATGATTGAAGTGATGAACCAAGCGCCAGGTTTCGAAAACATTGCTAAAGATGGTGATTTCGTTCCTCGTCCAGACGATCGCCCGCTAACGAAGTTTGAAGCTCGTGGTCACCGTCTTGGTCACGGTGTTTGGGATATCAAATATAAGCGTATTGCGTAACCAGAGGAGTTCATGGGATGTACCATTACGCGATATTAGCGAATCCGGGTCATAACCGAATTTACTTTGATAGCGCAATGACCATTGCCTGTTCTGAGCTAAAAGCAATTTTAGCTTCACAAGGCGTGGATGTGACAGAAATTGGTAGTAAAGACGTTGGCTTACCTGCTGCGTTGGTGTTTTCTTGTCAGGAAGCGCTAACCGATGAGCAGGCGCGAAGAATCGCAGCCTCTTCGATTTACTATGCGCTATTTGAAGTGCGCGAAGATGGTTTACTTCGACCAGTTCAAGCGCCCGTATTTAACACTTTCCCGGAAAGCATGAGCCAGATTTTGCGCTACACCGGGAAAACAAATGAGCAGTTTACCCGTTTGATGGTGAATATCGGCATTAGTGCGTCCAATACGGGAAGTGAACAACTGACCTTAATGGATCCAATGTGTGGTAAAGGTACAACCTTATTTGAAGGCTTGATCCACGGTTTGAACGTGGTAGGGGTTGAGATCAACGCCAAGTGGGTGCAAGAGATCCAAACCTTTATTGTTAAGTTCATGAAGAATGGCCGCTTTAAGCACAAAGTGAGCAAAGAAAAGCGCACTGCGGGTGGCAAGAAAGTGGCGGATGGTTTCGTGGTTGAAGCTGCAGCAAATAAAGAAGATTACAACCAAGGCAATCTTCAGTTTATGAAGCTGTATTCGGCTGATACTCGTATCGCTGATCAAGTCGTGAAAAAGAACTCAGTTGATGTGATGGTGTCTGACTTGCCTTATGGCGTGCAGCACGGCAGCAAAAATGCCAAGGACAGCAAACTGAACCGCAGTCCACTAGAGCTTTTAAAAGAGGCTCTGCCTGCATGGAAAGTGGTATTGAAAAAACAAGGTTCAGTGGTGTTGTCTTTCAATGAATTCACATTGAAATGGAAAGATGTCGCGGCATTATTTGAAGAGCAAGGTTGGAAGGTACTTTCAGAAGAGCCTTACATCGGTTATCTTCACCGTGTTGATCAATCTATCAACCGCAATATTATTGTGGCAGTAAAACCATAATCGACTTGAGTCGAACGAACCCTATGGAAAAGCCAACGACACGTTGGCTTTTTTTACCTCTGAGCTCAACGAGTTCTCTTGTAAATAGAAGGTAGAGAATGAAACCGACAGTGGAAATTTTGACAGATATTTTGGCGGAAGTACGCCCTTTAATCGGCCAAGGTAAAGTGGCTGATTACATTCCTGCTCTGGCAAAAGTACCCAGCAACAAGTTAGGTATTGCGGTATACACCAACGAAGGTGAGGTTATTAAGGCGGGTGATGCCGATGAACCTTTCTCTATCCAATCTATTTCAAAAGCATTGAGCTTGACGTTAGCGATGTGCTTGTACAAGCAAGAAGAAATTTGGTCTCGAGTGGGAAAAGAGCCTTCGGGGCAGGCATTTAATTCGCTAATTCAGCTAGAAATGGAGCAAGGTATTCCTCGTAATCCATTTATAAATGCTGGAGCGATAGTAGTGGCAGATTTGTTACAAACTCGCTTATCTGCACCTCGTCAGCGCCTGTTGGAATTTGTGCGTCAGCTTTCTGGTGATACCCATATTGTGTATGACAAAGTCGTTGCGGCATCCGAAATGATGCATGGTGATCGTAATGCGGCGATTGCATATCTCATGCGTTCGTTTGGCAACTTCGAAAATGAAGTGATTCCAGTACTACAAAACTACTTCCACGCTTGTGCGCTGAAGATGAGTTGCGTTGATTTGGCTAAAACGTTTAGCTATTTAGCAAACAAGGGCACATCGGTACAAACGGGTAAGCCTGTAGTTTCTCCTGTGCAAACCAAACAACTTAATGCACTGTTAGCAACGTGTGGCTTGTATGATGGCGCGGGCGAGTTTGCTTATCGCGTTGGTATGCCTGGTAAGTCTGGTGTTGGTGGTGGCATTATTGCGGTAGTACCTGGTGAAATGACCATTTCAGTATGGTCTCCAGAGCTTGATCCTTCAGGTAACTCGCTTGCTGGTACTAAGGCGCTTGAGCTGCTCTCAGAGCGAATTGGCCGTTCAATTTTCTAATGTTGGAAATGTGTCAACCTTATTTAGGACGGCACACAGTTTCTAAATAAAAAGCCTCTCAATTGAGAGGCTTTTTTTGTTTTGGGGTTGCGTTACTCTTCGCTTTCTTCGGCCATAAAGGCTTCGAGCAAATCATTAAGGAAGAGCTTCCCTTTTTCAGTAATTTGCCAGTGGGTAGGCGTTTCACTCAGGTAGCCCATTTCTATCGCCCAGTTGATGGTTTCTTGAATCGTACTGAGCGGTAAGCCCGTGGTGTCTACATAATCTTGCTTCGGACAGGCTTCGATTAAGCGGAATCGGTTCATAAAGAACTCGAATGGACGATCTTCATCCACGACGACATGTTCTGTATGCAGATAAGGTTTGACCATATTTTGATAAGCCGCTAAATAGCCTCGCGGGTGTTTTACCTTTGTCGTTCGAATAATACGTCCGTCGGTAAAACTGAGTTTGCCATGAGAGCCACAACCGATACCAAGGTAATCACCAAAGCGCCAGTAGTTGAGGTTGTGCTGACACTGATAGCCCGGCTTACTGTAACCGGAGATTTCATACTGCACATAACCCGCAGCTGCAAGTTTTTGGTGTCCGAGCTCGAAAATATCCCACAAGTCATCATCGTCAGGTAGCGTTGGTGGCTTGTAGTAAAACATGGTGTTTGGTTCGATGGTCAGCTGATACCAAGACAAGTGCGGCGGTGCCAACTCAATCGCTTTGTCCAAATCTGCCAAGGCTTGTTCGATGCTTTGATCAGGTAAGCCGTGCATGAGATCGAGGTTAAAGCTGTTCAAACCGATTTGGTGCGCCAGCTTAGCAGCATTGACGGCTTCGTCTTGGCCGTGAATGCGCCCCAAACGCTCAAGCTTCTGCTGCTCAAAGCTTTGCACGCCGATAGAGATACGCGTTACCCCGGCTTTACGGTAGCCAACAAAACGCTCTGCTTCGATGGTGCCTGGGTTCGCTTCCATGGTAATTTCGATTTCAGGCTTGAACGGAATACGCGCTTCAATGCCCTTAAGTAGACGCTCGATACCTTCTGCCGAAATCAAACTCGGCGTACCACCACCAATGAAGATTGAATGCAGTGAACGTGGCGCTTCGTTAAGGCGGTATTTCTCAATGTCGGTATCCAAGTCTTCAAGAAGGGCATTGATGTACTCTTCTTCTGGGATCTCGGCTTTAAGAGCGTGAGAGTTAAAGTCGCAATAAGGGCACTTTTGTACACACCACGGGATGTGTACATACAAGCTCAGTGCTGGGGGCGTTAACATGGTCTAATTCGCTCGCGATTACTGAGACACTTGCTCAGACAGTTGAGCAAACAACGACTTGAGTGCTTTACCGCGGTGAGACAGTTGCTTCTTACGTGCTGGCTCAAGTTCGGCAGACGCGCAGTTGTCTTCAGGAACGAAGAAGACTGGGTCGTAGCCAAAGCCATTTTCACCGTGTGCTTCAGTTAGAATGCGACCTTCCCATTTACCGTGACAAACGATAGGGGTTGGATCGTTCTCGTGACGCATCAAAACCAATACGCAGTGGAAGCGAGCGGTGCGATCTGCTTCTGGTACGCCTTCCATTGCTTTAAGTAGCTTCTCTAGGTTCTCTTGGTCAGAGGCTTTTTCACCCGCGTAACGTGCAGAGTAAATGCCCGGAGCGCCTTTTAAGAAATCGACTTCTAATCCAGAGTCGTCTGCAATGGCAGGAAGCCCTGTTTCTTGTGCGGCATGGCGAGCTTTAATGATTGCGTTTTCAATGAAAGTTGTACCCGTTTCAGCTACTTCCGATACATTGAATTCACTTTGCGCTAATACTTCAAAGCCGAAGTCAGACAACAAATCTGCCATTTCACGAACTTTGCCTTGGTTACCAGTTGCTAGCACAATTTTTTTCATGGGAATCTCTTTTAATAGTGATAGAGGAGAACAAATCGTTCTCCTCTAGATATTCTTTAACTAATAAGTGGTTTTTAGCCTGCTTAGATCCAAAAGCTTTTGGAACATCACAACCCAATTACTCTTCAACATAAAACTTCTGGGTGAATTTAAGCTTACCTGAGCCTTTGTTTCCAGCTTTTACGTCAATATCGAAAGTAAAAGTTTCTTCGTGGGTAATTGGCAGTTCGGCTAAATAGTATATCGCATTGCCTTCTTTGACTTCACGAAAGGTCAAGGTCTGAGTTTGGCCGATAAGGTTCTTCGCGCGTCCAGCAATTTTTGCTTCTAATGCTGGCTTACCCAATGAAGCTCTATCTAACACGCTAATATTAACCACAGCGAGGTATCCATTACGTTTGATATCGTAGCTACGTGCGACTTTGGGTGTTAGGAATGTTGAGTTAAACGCGACATAGTGGACTTCGATATCTTTCATATTTTTAAACTGATCGGCGAAGCTTGGTAACGACAACAGGCTAATCAGTAATGCGGTAATCCATTTGCTCATTGTTACTTCCTCAAAGCACTTGTTATAAAACAACCATAGCTGCAATTTTACCTTGGTCAGGGGGTAAAAAATGCGTACTCAGTCGTTGGTATTAGTAAGTGTGGTACAAAATCGTAAATAAAAAGCCATCATATGATGGCTTTAATTTCTGTCGGTATCTGGGTAGGCGATTCTATCCGAATTTGTTTGTGCCGTCCTAATTCACCTTTTTCTATGTGAACCAAGCCCTTAGCGATTTTAAACTGCTTGGCTAAGAACTTAGTTAGGTGTGCATTAGCTTTGCCATCGACAGGTGGAGCAGTAATGGCGATTTTTAGCTCTTCACCATGCAAGCCAACGATTTTATCGCGGCTAGCTTTAGGTTGAATATAGAGCTTCAGGATGATGTCCTCACCATCTTGCCAAACTGCAGCTGACATTATAGCTGGAACCAAATTGGACCAATGATATCGCCCATTAAGAAGTTCGCGAACTGCAAGCCGATAAATAACACCAGTACGCTTAAATCAAGACCACCAATAGCCGGAAGAATACGACGGATTGGAGCGCACATTGGCTCGGTCAGTTGATGGAATACGTACTCGATAGGGCTGCGGCCTTGGCTTACCCAGCTCAAAATTGCACGGATCAATAGTACCCAGAACAATAGGCCACCTGCGGCTTTGATTAATGATAATAAGCCCAAGAATAAGAAGTCAGCGCTGAAAGAGACGGAACCGTTCGAAGCTATTAGGATAAGCACGACAAATTTAAGCACACACAACACGTAGGCAAACAACACGGTTGCTAGGTCAATATTCCCCACGGAAGGGATAACGCGGCGCAATGGACCAATGACCGGCTGAGTCGCTTTTACTATAAATTGCGAGAATGGGTTGTAGAAGTCTGCGCGCGCAGCTTGCAACCAAATTCGCAAAATTACGACCATGATGTACAGGTCAAATAGGGTTGAGATGAGAAAACTCATTGAATTCATAAGGTACCCTTAACAAGTGATGGATGATACTAAACGGAGTTCATCCAAATAATTAAAACAGTTTTTCCATTTCTTCCGCGCGAGCCACAGCAGCTTGCATGGCTTTAGCGACAATATCTGAAAGTTGATGTTCGTTGAATGTACGCAGTGCTTCTGCCGTTGTCCCACCTTTCGAAGTTACGTTCTCACGCAGGGTCGATAGCTCAGTTTCTGGGTTGCTAACCACCATACTGGCCGCGCCCAGTGCCGCTTGCTGAACCAATAGTCGAGCGATCTCTTTATCAAAGCCTTGCGCAATCGCTTCTGCTTGCATCGCTTCCATAAACAGGAAGAAGTATGCTGGAGCACTGCCCGCTGCGGCAATCACATTATTGATGCCAGACTCTTGCTCAACCCAACATACTTTACCGACCGCTTCCATTAACTCTGCGGCAAAAGCTTTGTCGTGCTCGGTTACATGAGTTGGTGCGAACAACCCACTCATACCCAACCCAAGTTGTGATGGCGTATTTGGCATAACACGAACCAAGTTCAATTTGGTGGCTAGCATATCATCCAATCGTGAACAGTTGATGCCTGCGGCAATAGAAATCACCAGTTTATTAGTGAAATCGATCGATTGCAGTGGTTTACAGACATCAGCCATCATTTGCGGTTTTACAGACAATACCACCACATCCGCCTCGGTCGCAGCTTGGATGTTATCGCTGGTGGTACGGATGCCAAAATCTTGTTCTAGCAGAAGGCGGCGAGCCTCTGAAGGAGCTGTCGCGGTAATGTTTTGCGCTGGGTATCCGTTAGCAACCAAGCCTGAAACAATGGCTCTCACCATGTTGCCAGCACCAATGAAGGCGATTTTTTTATGTTCCATTTGTCTGATTTCCATCATGATATTTAGAATTTGTTGTGCGCCCAGGTGTATAATGGCGCCGCTGTTACTTACTGCTCCTATTGGCGAGTAAGATGATTGCGCATTTACGCTCTAACGATTGACGACATAACTTATGTCGCGAGTGAGCGTTTTGTTGATTTAGCTGTAGTCTCGTGCGCCGAAAATAGCGGTTCCAATACGAACCATTGTACTACCAGCTTCGATTGCAGCGGTCATATCACCACTCATTCCCATTGATAATGTATCGATTTCTGGGAACTGTGCTTCGAGTGTTTGCTTCAACGTAGCCAACTTCTGAAATTCACGGAGTTGTGATTCGTAGTCAGACACGTTGGCAGGAATCGACATCAACCCTCTTAAAGTGAGGTTGGGTAGGCGAGAAATCAACTCCGCCAGCTCGAATACTTCCGCTTCAGTGACGCCAGATTTAGATACCTCACCACTGGTGTTAACCTGAATCAGAACTTGTAGCGGTTTAAGTTCGCTTGGCCGCTGATCATTCAGGCGTTGAGCAATCTTGGTTCGATCGATGGTGTGAACCCAATCGAAATGTTCAGCAACAAGTCGCGATTTATTCGATTGAATCGGGCCAATGAAGTGCCATTCGATTCGATTATCTGGATAATGCTCGGCAAAGTGCTGAACTTTACTGACGCCCTCTTGAACGTAGTTTTCACCAAAGGCGGTTTGTCCCGCTTGGTAGGCTTCGAGAATTGCCTCGACAGGTTTAGTTTTGCTTACCGCTAGAAGTTGCACTGACTCTGGAGTTCGACCACATTTTTGCTCGTCATATCGAATTTGAGAGGTGATATGTTCAATATTTTGTTGAATACTACTCATAGCTGTACTTTAGACTTAAGGATTTTAAATGGATATCACTGAGTTACTGGATTTTAGTGTAAAACATAATGCCTCGGATCTACATCTTTCTGCAGGTGTCCCACCAATGGTTCGTATTGATGGGGATGTAAGAAAACTAGGCATTCCAGCGTTTACACACCAAGAAGTGCATCGTTTGGTTTTCGAAATCATGAACGATGCCCAGCGCAGTGAGTTCGAAGAAAAACTCGAAGTCGATTTCTCTTTTGAGTTGCATAACGTTGGCCGTTTCCGTGTCAACGCTTTCAACCAATCTCGCGGTTGTGCGGCAGTATTCCGTACCATTCCAAGTAGCATTCCAACTCTGGAAGAGCTAGAAGCGCCAGAGATCTTCAAAAAAATTGCGAACGCTGAAAAAGGCTTAGTTCTGGTCACTGGCCCAACAGGTTCAGGTAAATCGACGACCTTAGCAGCCATTGTTGACTACATTAACCGTAATCACAACAAGCACGTACTCACAATTGAAGATCCGATTGAATTTGTTCACAACAACAATAAATGTTTGATTAACCAGCGTGAAGTTCACCGTGACACCCATAGTTTCCAAAACGCACTGCGCAGCGCATTGCGCGAAGACCCAGACGTTATTCTGGTTGGTGAGATGCGTGACAAAGAAACCATCAGCCTTGCCTTAACGGCGGCAGAAACGGGTCACTTAGTTTTCGGGACGTTGCACACCAGCTCGGCGGCAAAAACCATTGACCGTATTATCGATGTGTTTCCTGGTAGTGATAAAGATATGGTTCGCTCGATGCTATCTGAGTCCCTTCGTTCGGTTATCGCGCAAAAGCTTCTGAAGCGTAATGGTGGTGGCCGTATTGCATGCCATGAAATTATGATGGCAACGCCTGCGATTCGCAACTTGATCCGCGAAGACAAAGTCGCGCAGATGTATTCGATCATTCAAACAGGTGCGGCTCACGGCATGCAAACCATGGAGCAAAATGCTCGTCAGTTAATGGCGCAAGGCATGGTTGCTCGTGAAGAGGTCGATAGTAAGATCGGATTAGAAGTGCAGCAATTCTCGTAACGTTCATACAGATAATGGTGAATACGGAAGATGGATCTAGATAAATTTCTCGAAGGCATGCTGGCGCTGAAAGCGTCGGATCTTTACATCACGGTTGGAGCGCCAATTCTATTTCGTGTGGATGGCGAATTGCGTCCGCAAGGGGAAAAACTTACCGAGAGCGATGTGGCTGCATTACTCGACAGCGCTATGGAACCAGATCGGCGTCAGGAATTTCGTAAAAGTCGCGAGTCGAATTTTGCCATTGTGAGAGATTGTGGTCGCTTCCGTGTGAGTGCCTTTTTTCAACGCGAGTTACCAGGCGCAGTGATTCGTCGTATTGAAACCAATATTCCTACTTTTGAGCAGTTAAAGTTACCGTTAGTGTTGCAAGATTTGGCGATAGCTAAGCGTGGTTTGGTGCTGGTGGTCGGTGCTACTGGATCGGGTAAATCGACCACCATGGCGGCGATGACAGGCTATCGAAACAGCAATAAAACCGGGCACATTTTGACGGTCGAAGATCCGATCGAATTCGTGCATGAACACAAGCGCTGTATCGTGACTCAACGCGAAGTTGGGTTAGATACGGAAAGCTATGAAGTTGCGCTTAAAAACTCGCTGCGCCAAGCACCAGATATGATTTTGATTGGTGAGATCCGTAGCCGTGAAACAATGGAATACGCGATGACCTTCGCCGAAACGGGTCACCTGTGTATGGCAACGTTGCACGCCAACAATGCAAACCAAGCTTTAGAGCGCATTCTTCACTTGGTACCGAAAGATCAAAAAGAACAATTCTTGTTCGATTTGTCGATGAACCTAAAAGGCGTGGTTGGTCAGCAGCTGATCCGAGATAAAAATGGGCAGGGACGTCATGGTGTATTTGAGATCTTGCTAAATAGCCCACGTGTGTCGGATTTGATTCGTCGCGGAGATTTACATGAGTTGAAGTCAACCATGGCTCGCTCAAATGAGTTTGGTATGCTGACGTTCGATCAATCTCTTTATAAGTTAGTGATGCAAGGTAAGATCAGCGAAGAGGATGCACTACATAGTGCCGACTCGGCGAATGATCTGCGCTTGATGTTGAAAACGCAGCGTGGTGAAGCATTCTCTACGGGCAGTTTGGCGAACGTTAAGATCGATATGGATTAATCCAATCCAGAAACAAAAAAGGTTGGCAGGAGCCAACCTTTTTTCATTGTGCTTGAAGTGTTTACTCACCCCAAAGGGCTTCAAACCAGCTTTCTAGAATCACCACTGCTGACTGGCAGTCAACATTACCTTTCGATAGGGCTTTGTAGCCGCCCATGCTGAACAACTCCGCACGAGCTTCTGCTGTAGATAAACGCTCATCATGCAGTTCAACTGGCAATCCGTATCGGCCTTGCAGACGCTTAGCAAATTTTCGTGCACGAGGGGTTATGGTCTCAAGGTCTTTACCATGCAGATCGGTCGGTAAACCGACCACTAGCAAATCTGGTTGCCACTCTTTGATTTGCTTTTCGATATCGTCCCAGTTTGGAATACCGTCATTGGCTTTAAAGGCTTTTAATGGGGAAGCTGTACCAGTAATTTCTTGGCCAATAGCGCTACCAATGCTTTTGGTTCCAAAGTCAAAAGCCATAATTGTGCGTGACATAAGGTGTCTCTATCTAATGTAACTGTATATTTGGACTAAGCATGTCCAGAGTCTGCTGAAAGGTGACTTGGGTCGATGCCCAGCTTTTCGACCGCTTTCTTCCAACGCTCGTTGATTGGTGTATTAAAGATAATTTCAGGCGTCGCTTCAATGGTGAGCCAAGAGTTTTCGACCAGCTCACTTTCTAATTGGCCTGCACTCCAACCGGAGTAGCCAAGTGCCACTAAGTAATCACTTGGTTCTGCTTCTGTTCCTAACACCGACAGAATATCACGCGAAGTGGTTACCGCGAGGTCATCGGTCATTTGGACGCTGGACTCGTAGTAATCTTTGGGTTTATGCAAAATAAAGCCACGATCTTCCGAGATTGGGCCGCCATTGTAAACTGGTCTATCTAGACTGGCTTCAAATAGGCGCGGGTGTACTGGCTGAACTTCCACCTGCTTGAGCATGTTGCCGACGGTGATATCAACAGGAGCATTGATCATCAGCCCCATAGCGCCGTCTTCGTTGTGCTCACAAACGTAGATCACGCTGTTTTGAAAGTACGGATCTTTCATCCCAGGCATGGCAACCAAAAAGTGATTTGTGAGATTCATACTCATACTGACCCTTAACTCTCGTAAATGCCCTTAAGCAAACATCATACAGTTTATCATCTAGGTATGTGCATGAGTTTGCTTAAGTTAATGTACTACGCTCTCTATTAACTGTAATACAGTTTGAGTTATTCGCCTTTTACTCGACGCTCAATCGCATCCATCAGCTTGCCTGTGATTGAGATATCAAAAGCTGCTTCAATTTCGCGAATACAGGTTGGGCTGGTGACGTTGATTTCTGTTAGCTTGTCGCCAATTACGTCAAGGCCAACAAAGATAAGGCCTTTTTCTTTCAGTGTCGGGGCAACGGTTTGCGCAATTTTGAGGTCGGTTTCGCTTAGCGGACGAGCTTCACCAGTACCACCAGCGGCTAGGTTGCCGCGCGTTTCGCCTTTAGCAGGAATGCGTGCTAGACAGTAAGGCATAGGTTCGCCATCTACCACTAGGATACGTTTGTCACCGTTGCTGATGTCTGGCACGAAGGTTTGTGCCATTGCGTAGTTTTGACCGTGGTTAGTCAATGTCTCGATGATTACAGAGACGTTTGGATCGTTTTCTTTTACACGGAAGATGGACGCGCCACCCATACCATCAAGCGGTTTCAGGATGACATCACCATGTTTTTCACGAAATTCTTTAATTTTCTCTGCTTTTCGCGTCACGATCGTTGTAGGTGTCAGCTCTGGGAACCATGCTGTAAACAGCTTTTCGTTACAATCACGTAAGCTTTGAGGCTTGTTAACGATCAGTGCACCTTGTTCTTCTGCACGCTCAAGGATGTAAGTCGCGTAGATGTATTCAGTATCAAACGGAGGATCTTTACGCATTAGCACCGCGTCTAGCTCAGACAGTTTGATAGTTTGCTCTGATTTGAACTCGTACCAACCGTTTGGATCTTCTTTTAGTTCTACCACTTTAGTATCTGCAATGGCAACGCCTTGATCGAGATGCAGATCATTCATTTCCATGTAGTGGATTTCATAGCCGCGTCGTTGCGCTTCAAGCATCATGGCAAAGCTAGAGTCTTTTTTGATGTTAATGGACGAGATTGGGTCCATTACGATACCGAGTTTGATCATTATTTTTCTCCGTTTAACCAAGATCGCCGAAACGAACTTGTAAGGCTGTAATTGCTGTCAGAGCCGCTGTTTCGGTACGCAGAACGCGAGGGCCGAGTAGCGTTTCTTCAAATTGGTATTCTCGAGTCATCTCGATTTCTTCAGACGATAAACCGCCTTCAGGACCGATCAGTAGGCGCACTTTTTCAACCGGGGTTGGCAAAGTGTTGATTGAGTATTTAGCACGAGGGTGAAGGTTAAGCTTTAAACCATCGTACTCTTCTTTACACCACTCTTCCAAGCTCATAATTGGACGAATTTCGGGCACGACATTACGCCCACATTGCTCACAGGCACTGATGGCGATTTTCTGCCATTGCGCGAGTTTTTTCTCAAAACGCTTTTGGTCAAGCTTGACGCCACAACGTTCAGAAATCAGAGGAGTGATGGTATTGACGCCAAGTTCAACAGACTTTTGGATGGTGAACTCCATCTTATCGCCACGTGAAATGACTTGACCAAGGTGCAGATCTAGAGGGGATTCAATATTGTTTTCTAAGCGCTCGGTGATGTTAACCAAAACTGATTTCTTGCTGACGTCACTGATAACCGCTGGGAACTCTGCGCCACTGCCGTCAAAAAGGAGAACGTCTTGGCCTTCTTTCATGCGCAAAACACGACCGATATGGCCTGCTGCGTCGTCACTTAAAGCAAGTGAGCCAAGTTGATGAATGGTTTCTGGATGATAAATTCGAGGGGTACGCATGAGATTTCCAGCAAGAGAATAAACTTAAACCCTAACATGGATGCTTTGCACCGAAAAAACAAGGGGCAAGAAGCGTTTCAATATCAGTAATTGAAACGCTTCGAGGTCGGAGGTTACAGTGCGCGGCAGGCTTCTTGAACAAATGGGTTGTGATTGCCCTGTACTTTTGCAATGCGCTCGTCACGCTCACATTCCCATTTATCGACAGGATAGGTTTTGTTCCAAGCACTCATTAATTGCGTTTGCTGCTTCGACAGTTTGAAACCGTACTCTTTGCTCATGTATAGATAGGTGCGAGCAATTGAGCCACGCGCACGGTCTGGTGGCATGACTTTACGCTGCTTAAAGTTCACTTGCATCTCACAGCGACCATAACTTACGCCATCCATACCGTTCCATTGGCTGAAGTTGTAGTTCGAACGGTCACCGTTTACTTCACCAATAGCAGGAGTTAGGTTGTGCAAGTCTGCTTCCATCAAACGAAAAGTTTCGTCTTTTTTCTTACAGTTTTTACGTCCGCCATCTTGCCAGCATTGACGCTGGTGGCCAAATTGCCACGCAGGAACAACGTGCTCCCATTCGATTCGTGCAGCCCGTTTTTCTTGTTTACGGACTTGGTAGCCGCAAGAGGCTAAATCGGGTAAGCCTTTCTTGCCTTGCCATTGAATGTTACAGCCACAGTAGAAGCTTGTTGGATGGTCTTGATAAATTTTGACCGCCTCACGTTTGGCAGCAGAGAATGAGCTCGGTGGCGCGGCAATCGCAGTGCTAGAAAGCGCGATAAGCAACAGAGAGAGTAAGTATTTCATGATAAAAGTCTTTATAAAGTATGACTTTATTCATGATAACACTCATAAAATAGCTTTAGTGATGAGTAAGTTAACAATAAGTGGCGAAGGGAAGGTTTTGATCAACTCGATTTTTATTTTGGGAACGCAAGTAACACTATGAGGTAAGGGCTACGATAATTGAATGCCGGTGAAGTTAAGTGGTTGGCGACATTTTTGACAAGAGTACGTCGCCTCTTTGCGCAGCACTTTATTATGACGGCGAATCGATAGAGGGTAGGTCATACAACCACAACGATACTCAAAGGTTTTACCTTGAACGGATTTTACTTCAAAGCTGTGAGTGGTTTTGGCTGGTACGTTAAATACGGCTTCCATGACGCCTTTCCATTCTTTACCGTGAGGCCTTACTCGCCCGTAAACCTGATAAGTAATCAGGTGTGCTACTTCATGAGGAATGACTTCATCTAAGAATGCTTGGGTGTTTTCGCGAAATAAAACAGGGTTTAGGCGTACTTGATTTAATTGAAGGTAGGCTTTTCCTGCCGCTTTCCCACGGACGTCGAAGGTGATTGTTGGAATCGGGAAAGAACGTTTGAAAGCTTGTTCCGCCATCGCGATACAGCCCGCCATCACTTGCTTGGCTTTATAGCTGAGTTCTATATCCACAATTCACCTCGATAAATTAAATAAAAAAGCCCCCGCATTTGCGAGGGCCAGATCATAGCATCAGTTAATTATGGTGTGTGTTTTTTCTTGATGGTGGCATGGTAAGCGTGCCATGTACCGTAGCCTAGAATTGGCATGGTAAACAACATTCCGATCCCGTAGGTCGCAAAGCCGATAAGAATACCGCCACAGATGATCGCTGCCCAAACAATCATTGCTGGAATGTTGGATTTCACTGCATTAAAGCTGGTAAATACAGCGGTCATCATGTCTACACGACGCTCCATCATGAGAGGAATAGAAAAGGCTGAAATGCTAAACACCACACAAGCCAAAACAAAGCCAACTAAAGAGCCGATGACAAGGAAGGGTAGGAACTCACTTAAAGGTGCCCCTTGAACAGAAGGGTAGAGTGCATGAAGTAGAGCGGCAATGCGCATCCAAAATATCATACACACTGCGAGTAACACGGCGAACGCCCATTGAGATGTTGAGTTACGACCGATCGCTTTCATTGAATGGAACAAGCTTGCTTTGTGTCCGCGCTCTCTCTCCCAACTGGCATCATACAAGCCCAGCGCGAGAAACGGACCGATTAACATGTAAACAATCAAACTGGGCATGACGACTAAGTGTGTGCCTTGCCACTGTACGAGCAAAACAATGCCTATCGCAGCAGCCATAAAACAGATGCCATAGAAAGCACTAATAAGCGGCATTCGCACGAAATCATGCAGACCTAATGCGAGCCAATGAAAAGGTGCAGAAAGATTGACCGTATTGCACGGTATGGTTCTGGCGTATTCGTTGTCTGGCACTTCCTTTCGTTTGTTGTGGAAGTCCGATGGATTAACAGTTCGAGGCATAACTCCTCCTTGATTTATTCCCACATTATCCGCTTATACCAACTGACAGCGGTTTTTGTTCAGTCAAACTTGAAGCGACTTTTTCAAGTTTACATCTGAGCATTGGCTTAGTTTGGTATCGGCCATAAAGATGCCTGACTCATGTCTTTACTTAAGTGTTGCTTCCACAGTCGCCAGCATCCGACGTCTCTATTTAAATTGGAGTTAACAATATTTTAACTATTGGCGGAGATGGGATAATTTACAAATAATTGCTTAAAATTTATTCGGTATAAAAATGAGGGAGAAACAGGACTGCTTTGTGGGGCAGGGCGGTATGAGCCGAAATGGCTGGATAAAAGTTGCTGAAAATAAAAAGCCCCCGCCATAGGCGAGGGCTTGATTGATTCTTGCTTGGCTTGATTATTTGATGCCAGCGAAATCGCGTAGAAGTGCAGCTTTGTCTGTCGCTTCCCACGGGAATTCTTCACGACCGAAGTGACCGTAAGCCGCTGTCTTCTTGTAGATAGGTTGAAGAAGGTTAAGCATTTCTTGTAGACCGTATGGACGTAGGTCGAAGAATTGACGAACCGCTTCAATGATGATGTCGTGAGATACTTTCTCAGTACCGAACGTTTCCACCATGATAGACGTTGGATCAGCAACACCGATTGCGTAAGAAAGTTGGATCTCACAACGGTCAGCCATGCCTGCCGCTACGATGTTTTTCGCTACGTAGCGTGCTGCGTATGCTGCACTACGGTCAACTTTTGATGGATCTTTACCAGAAAACGCACCGCCACCGTGACGAGCTGCGCCGCCGTAGGTATCTACGATGATCTTACGACCAGTTAGGCCACAGTCACCCATAGGACCACCGATTACGAAGCGACCGGTTGGGTTAATGAAGAAGTTTGTTTCTTTGTTGATCCACTCAGAAGGTAGCACTGGCTTAATGATCTCTTCCATTACCGCTTCACGCAGGTCTGAAGTTGAGATTGAGTCACAGTGTTGAGTTGAAAGAACAACCGCGTCGATACCAACGATGTTACCTTGATCGTATTGGAATGTTACCTGAGATTTTGCATCAGGACGCAACCAAGGTAGTGTGCCGTTTTTACGAACTTCTGCTTGCTTTTGAACAAGACGGTGAGAGTAAGTAATTGGCGCTGGCATTAGTACTTCAGTTTCGTTACAAGCGTAACCAAACATGATGCCTTGGTCGCCTGCACCTTGTTCTTTAGGGTCAGCTTTATCAACACCTTGGTTGATATCTGGCGACTGTTTACCGATTGTGTTTAGTACCGCACAAGAATCTGCGTCAAAGCCCATATCTGAATGTACGTAGCCGATTTCACGAACGGTTTCACGAGTTAACTCTTCGATGTCTACCCATGCTGAAGTCGTGATTTCACCACCCACCATTACCATACCGGTTTTAACGTAAGTCTCACATGCAACACGAGCCTTTGGATCTTGCTCTAGAATCGCGTCAAGAACCGCATCAGAAATCTGGTCTGCAATTTTATCTGGATGACCTTCTGATACTGACTCAGAAGTAAACAGGTGCTTAGCCATGTTAGCTCCACTATATCTGGTTTAAAACTGGGGAATGATAAACTCTCCAGCGCAAATTAATACTAATTTTTGTAGGTGTATCTACATCTAGACGTCTATTCTAAATTTGATTGCTCGAATTACAAGCTCTTTTTTGGTTTTTGTTATAACCAAACGTTTGCCTGATTTATTGATAATTTTAAGAACTTCGAACGATTTGGCGCGAAAGGTGCAATATTTGTGAGGTTTTGGACTGGAAAACGTTTGCACACCCAACAGGGCTTTGAGAGAATTATGACCTACTTTTCGTTTCGCTTAATGTACTCAGGAGCAGACATGTCGTCTCGTAAACATCTTGCCAATGCAATTCGTGCTCTAAGCATGGATGGTGTTCAACAAGCTAACTCAGGCCACCCAGGCGCACCAATGGGTATGGCTGATATCGCTGAAGTTCTTTGGCGCTCTCACCTAAACCATAACCCTTCAAACCCAGAGTGGGCCGACCGCGATCGCTTTGTGCTGTCAAACGGTCATGGGTCAATGCTTATTTACTCTCTACTGCACTTAAGCGGTTACGAGCTATCTATTGACGATCTGAAAAACTTCCGTCAATTGCACTCAAAAACCCCAGGTCACCCAGAGTACGGCTACGCGCCTGGTATCGAGACAACAACGGGTCCTCTAGGTCAAGGCATCACTAACGCTGTTGGTATGGCGATCGCAGAGAAAGCACTAGCGGCACAGTTCAACAAAGAAGGTCACGATATCGTTGACCACTTTACGTATGTGTTCATGGGTGACGGCTGTCTAATGGAAGGCATCTCGCATGAAGCATGCTCTCTTGCTGGGACGTTAGGTCTAGGCAAACTGATCGCGTTCTGGGATGACAACGGCATTTCTATCGACGGTCATGTTGAAGGCTGGTTCTCTGACGATACACCTAAGCGTTTTGAAGCGTACGGCTGGCATGTAATCCCAGCAGTCGATGGTCACGACTCAGACGCGATCAACGCAGCAATTGAAGCAGCAAAAGCGGACCCACGTCCTACGCTTATCTGTACCAAAACAATTATCGGTTTCGGTTCTCCTAACAAGTCTGGCTCACACGACTGTCACGGTGCACCACTAGGTCACGATGAAATCCAAGCGGCTCGCGAATACCTAGGTTGGGAGTACGGCCCATTTGAGATCCCGGCAGATGTTTACGCTGAGTGGGATGCAAAAGAAGCGGGCGCCGCGAAAGAAGCAGCTTGGAATGAAAAATTCGAAGCATACGCTGCAGCTTACCCTGCTGAAGCGGCAGAGCTTAAACGTCGTCTAAACGGCGAACTTCCTGCACAGTGGGAAGAAAAAGCGAACCAAATCATTGCTGATCTTCAAGCAAACCCAGCGAACATTGCATCACGTAAAGCATCGCAAAATGCACTAGAAGCGTTTGGTCAAATGCTTCCTGAGTTTATGGGTGGTTCTGCTGACCTAGCGCCTTCTAACCTGACCATGTGGTCTGGTTCTAAGTCTCTAGAAACGGAGGACTTCTCTGGCAACTACATCCACTACGGTGTACGCGAATTCGGTATGACTGCTATCATCAACGGTATCGCATTGCACGGTGGTTTCGTTCCTTACGGCGCAACATTCCTAATGTTCATGGAATACGCTCGTAACGCAATGCGTATGGCTGCGCTGATGAAAATTCAGAACATCCAAGTTTACACGCATGATTCGATCGGTCTTGGCGAAGATGGCCCAACTCACCAACCTGTTGAGCAAATGGCGTCTCTACGTGTAACTCCAAACATGAGCACATGGCGCCCATGTGACCAAGTTGAGTCTGCAGTTGCATGGAAACTAGCGATTGAACGTAAAGATGCACCAACTGCACTTATCTTCTCTCGTCAAAACCTAGCGCAACAAGAGCGTACTGCTGAACAAGTCGCAGACATCGCGAAAGGTGCTTACATCCTGAAAGATAGCGAAGGTAAGCCTGAGCTAATCCTTATCGCAACAGGTTCTGAGGTTGAGCTTGCAGTGAAAGCCGCTGAGCAACTAACTTCAGAAGGCAAGAAAGTACGCGTTGTTTCAATGCCATCAACAGATGCATTCGACAAACAAGACGCCGCTTACCGTGAATCTGTACTGCCATCAGACGTAACGGCACGTATCGCTATTGAAGCGGGCATTGCTGATTTCTGGTACAAGTACGTTGGCTTCGACGGTCGCATCATCGGTATGACAACATTCGGTGAATCTGCACCTGCTGGTCAGCTATTCGAGATGTTTGGCTTCACGACTGAAAACGTAGTGAACACAGCAAAAGAATTGCTAGCGTAATTGTAGGACCGTCTAAACAGTCGAACGTAAACGACGATTGTTAAACGCTAAAGTTAGAAAGGCCATCATTATGATGGCCTTTTTATTTTTGTCAGGTTTTCCAACCTTGTGGAATGCTTTGGTGAATGCAGTCTAAAAGTACGGATAAGCGCAGTGGTGGTCGTCCTGCTGGTGTATAGCAGTTAATGGAAATAGGCTCAGAAAGCCAACCTTCTAAGCAAGGTGTGATTCGCCCTGGGTGATGTTTCTCATAGCCGCATGCTGTCCAAGTCGGCAGCAGTCCAATACCATGACCATTCGCGATACTGTCTATTTGCATTGCTATGTTGTCGCTGTATAAGCGACTAACAAAGGGTTCTAAAAAGAATTCACCGTGTTGAGGGTGTGCTAGCATCAATCCATTTTCTTGCACTGAACCAAAATCGATCCATGGATGAGCTTCAAGTTCTTTGGGGTGCGGTATAGGCCCATGTTGTTTTAGATAATTTGGAGAGGCAAAAGGCGTATAGCGAAATACCCCCAGCACTTCTTTTCGCCAGTCTAGCTCTTTACGTTCACCGAGCCAGATGAACAAATCTGGGTCATGGTGCGCTTCAGAAAAGTCACTGGTAAGCTGAACTCTAACATCGGGATTATCAGCAAGAAAACGATTGAGTACGCCGCCGAGCCAGCTTCTAACTAAGGCGGTGTGACAAACAATATGCAGTGGCCCTGAAACTTGGTTCGTTAAACCTTGGAGTGCATCATAACTCTCTTCACTTAACTCAAGAATCTGGCGGCTGTAGTGGGCAAAGATTTCTCCAGCTCTTGTCAGAACTAATCGATTACCTTGTCTGGCGGTTAGAGCCTGACCGAAGTCTTCTTCTAATTGTGCCAAGCGACGACTTAGCGTTGATTTTGGCTGATTAAGGGCTTTAGCAGCGGCTGTCAAACTTTTATGCTGATTGAGCGCATCAAAGGCTCTAATTGATGCTAAGTCGTGCATATTTCTTTTACTCCTTACTGCGTTATGTACGAGTTCCATAAATGGAAAGAACCGTTCCATAACTCTCACTATGCATCTCATTCTATTTGTGAATAATTCACTTTCGAAAATAATAATCATTATCAATTATGGAGATGTAGATGTCTACTCTTAGACTGCCAGTTATTACCGCAACTGGTATTTTAGCCTTCGTCAGTGTCCCTCATGTTTTTGCCAATGATGCAGTTTCTAAAATGGAAACAGTGGTTGTAACTGCATCAAGCTACGAGCAATCTCAAGCGGACGCGCCTGCAAGTATTAGTGTGATTTCACGTGAGGAGTTGGACTCCCGTTATTACCGCGATGTGACTGATGCACTAAAAAGTGTGCCAGGTGTTGTCGTGACAGGTGGTGGTGATACTACCGACATTAGTATCCGTGGTATGGGTTCTAAATACACTTTGATACTGGTCGATGGTAAACGTCAAAGCACGCGTGAAACTCGTCCAAATAGTGACGGCCCAGGTATCGAACAAGGTTGGTTACCTCCTCTTCAAGCGATTGAGCGAATCGAAGTTATTCGCGGCCCAATGTCGACGCTTTACGGTTCTGATGCGATTGGTGGTGTGATTAACGTCATCACACGAAAAGATGCGTTAGAGTGGACGGGTAATGTTCAACTGGGCACGGTACTACAAGAGAATAGCCGCTCAGGTGGAGAGCAGAGCGCGAACTTTTTCGTTAATGGTCCGTTGGCTGAAAATTTATCTCTCCAAGTATATGGTCAGTACACAACCAGAGAAGAAGATGACATCGAATACGGTTATGAAGATAAAGATATGCAGAGTATCTCTTCAAAACTGACTTACCAGATTAATGAGCGCCACTCGGTACAATTAGAAGGTGGCACGTCGGCACAAAGTCGTCGTGGCAATGTGGGCCTTTCAGTGCCGACCACTGGGTGTCGTGGAGGGTGTGAAGATTCACTGAATGAATATCGTCGTAATTACGTAACGGTAAGCCACAACGGTGATTGGGATTCGATTGGCATTTCAGATACTTACTTACAGCGAGAAGAGAGCGAGAACAAATCTCGTGAGATGACGATCACCAACACCACGTTCAAATCGAGCTTGGTGACTGGTATTGGAAACCATACGTTGACGACGGGTGTGGACGCTACTCATGCAGAGCTTGAGGATTTCACCTCCAACAAAGCGTCGTCGAAGACTGAAACATCGAATACGCAGTGGGCTGTTTTCATTGAAGATGAATGGAGAATCGCTGATCCGTTTAGCGTTACGCTTGGTGGTCGTCTAGATCATGACGAAAACTATGGCGCGCACTTTAGTCCACGTGTTTACGGTGTATGGCGAGTTGATCCGTCTTGGACGGTGAAAGGCGGTGTGGCAACAGGTTTCCGTTCTCCACAATTACGTGAAATTACTCCTGGCTGGGCGCAAGTCAGTGGTGGCGGTAATATCTACGGTAACCCAGATCTTGACCCTGAAACGTCGCTAAACAAAGAAATCAGCGTCTTGTATCAAGGTGATTCTGGCTTAGATGTCTCTTTGACAGCGTTCCATAACGAATTCAAAGACAAGATCACACGTGTTGTTTGTCCAGACACTATCTGTACTGATGGTCCAAACCAATGGGGCGCAGATCCAACGTACCGTATTAACGTGGATGAAGCCGTCACACAAGGTATTGAAGCGACCTTAGCATCGCCGTTAACGGAAACCATTTACCTTAGCTCGAGCTACACATTTACCGACTCAGAGCAAAAAACAGGTGAATACAAAGGCATGCCGCTGCAGCAGTTACCAAAGCATCTGTTTAATGTGGATGTGACTTGGCAAACGACAACAGATCTAGAGAGCTGGGCGAAAGTCACGTACCGAGGTAAAGAAATGGATCCGGTTACTGGCCCATCAAGAAACAGTATTGTAGAACCAGCTTATACCTTTGTGGACGCCGGTGTGACATACCAGTTAACCGACAATACTCGTATTAAAGGCGCTATCTATAACTTGCTGGACGAGGAAATCAGTTACGAAGAATACGGATATATTGAAGATGGTCGTCGCTACTGGTTAGGTTTAGACGTCGCATTTTAATTATCTATCGTTGTAATAAGGTCGAGCATAGTCTCGACCTTTTTTAATCCTGCTTTACTTTGATTCAACAGGTGCGTTTGTCTGCCTGATCAGGTAGTATCTGTGACACGAAATTTTTGGTAGGGCGAAGGATAAATGCTAAAGGTTGCGATCAATGGATTTGGACGTATAGGTCGTAATGTTCTGCGAGCGGTGTATGAAAGCGGAAAACACCAGCAGATCAAGGTTGTGGCGGTAAACGAACTAGCACAGCCAGAGGCGATGGCACACCTACTGCAATATGACACCAGTCATGGTCGCTTTGGTAAAAAAATTTCCCATGACCAAGAACATTTGCATGTTCATCATGACAGCGGTGAATATGATTCCATTCGCATTCTCCACCTCTCCGAAATCGAATTACTTCCTTGGCGTGATTTAGAAGTTGATATCGTCTTGGATTGCACTGGCGTATTTGGTTCGCAAGCGGATGGGCAAGCGCATATAGAAGCAGGCGCGAAGAAAGTACTGTTTTCGCACCCGGGCGCAAACGACCTAGATAATACGATTATCTATGGCGTGAACCACGAAACTCTGAAAGACGAGCACCGTGTTGTCTCCAATGGTTCTTGCACCACCAACTGTATCGTTCCCATCATTAAAGTATTAGACGAAGCCTTCGGCATAGAGTCTGGCACCATTACCACAATTCATTCGTCCATGAACGATCAACAAGTAATTGATGCGTATCATAACGACTTACGCCGTACCCGCGCTGCAAGCCAATCTATTATTCCGGTGGACACTAAGTTGCATAAGGGGATTGAAAGAATCTTCCCGAAATTTTCCAACAAATTCGAAGCAATTTCTGTTCGTGTTCCAACGGTTAACGTCACTGCAATGGATTTAAGTGTCACAATTAGTACAAATGTGAAAGTTAATGACGTAAATCAAACCATTGTTAACGCATCTCAGTGTACATTACGTAACATTGTTGACTATACTGAATCGCCACTCGTTTCCATCGACTTTAACCACGACCCCCATAGTGCGATTGTGGATGGAAGCCAGACTAGAGTGAGTAACGGGCAACTCGTAAAAATGCTCGTTTGGTGCGACAACGAATGGGGCTTTGCTAACCGGATGCTGGATACTGCCTTAGCAATGCAAGCTTCTTCGCAAGTGGAACAGTAATGACGAAGAAGTGATGGAGAATTTTTATTTCAAGCCTTGAAATAAATCCATAATATCTCCATATCTATAACCAGTTTGAAGAATTAACAGGCTTGGCAGGGTTGCCGAGTTTTCAAAAACTTTAATTATTAAATATTTGAGAGGACACATCATGTCTGTAATCAAGATGACTGACCTGGATCTTGCAGGTAAACGTGTATTTATCCGTGCTGACCTAAACGTGCCAGTAAAAGACGGTAAAGTAACTTCGGATGCACGTATCATCGCATCTCTTCCAACTATTAAGCACTGCCTAGAAGCAGGCGCTAAAGTAATGGTTACGTCTCACCTAGGTCGCCCAACTGAAGGTGAATACGCTGAAGAGTTCTCTCTACAACCAGTTGTTAACTACCTAAACGACGCACTAGATTGCGAAGTGAAGCTAGCAAAAGACTACCTAGATGGCCTAGAGCTAAATGCGGGTGAACTTGTTGTTCTTGAAAACGTTCGCTTCAACAAAGGCGAAAAGAAAAACGACGAAGAGCTATCTAAGAAATATGCAGCACTATGTGACGTATTCGTAATGGACGCATTCGGTACGGCTCACCGTGCTCAAGCATCTACTCACGGCGTTGGCATGCACGCAGACGTAGCATGTGCTGGTCCTCTACTAGCAAACGAACTAGAAGCGCTAGGCAAAGCAATGGACAAGCCAGCTCGTCCAATGGTTGCTATCGTAGGTGGTTCAAAAGTTTCTACTAAGCTAACTGTTCTTGAGTCTCTATCTAAAATCGCTGACCAACTCGTTGTTGGTGGTGGTATTGCTAACACATTCATCGCAGCTGCTGGCCACAACGTTGGTAAGTCTCTATACGAAGCAGACCTAGTTGAAACAGCTAAGAAGCTAATGGACGAGTGTGCAATTCCAGTAGCAACTGACGTTGCATGTGCGAAAGCATTTGACGAGAACGCAGAAGCTGAAATCAAGCACGTTTCTGAAGTACAAGACGACGACATGATCTTCGACCTTGGTCCAGATTCAACTGCTGAACTAGCTGAAATCCTTAAAAACGCTAAGACTATCCTATGGAACGGTCCAGTAGGCGTATTCGAATTCAAGAACTTCGAAGCAGGTACTAAAGGTATCTCTGAAGCTATCGCAGCTTCTGAAGGCTTCTCTGTTGCAGGCGGTGGTGACACGCTAGCGGCTATCGACAAGTTCGGTATCAAAGCGGATGTATCTTACATCTCTACTGGCGGCGGCGCTTTCCTTGAGTTCGTAGAAGGTAAAGTTCTTCCAGCAGTAGAAATGCTAGAAGCACGCGCTAAGTAATTAAAGCAAAGCGGGGGAGTGATTCTCCCGCTTTCTTGTTTGCTGCAACGTGTGAGGAACTCTGCTAGAATAGCCTCAGTTGTGAGCAAACGTTTGCAAGATTTTCAACTTAACAAGTTTTGTTTAAAAACGACAGATAAATAGGATTACATCCATGTCTAAGATCTTCGACTTCGTAAAACCAGGTGTTATCTCTGGCGATGACGTTCAGAAAGTATTTGAAGTTGCAAAAGAAAACAGCTTTGCACTTCCAGCAGTAAACTGTGTGGGTACTGACTCTGTAAACGCAGTACTTGAAGCAGCTGCAAAAGTTAAAGCTCCAGTTATCGTTCAGTTCTCTAACGGTGGCGCTGCTTTCTTTGCTGGTAAAGGTCTAAAACTTGAAGGTCAAGAAGCTCAAATCCTAGGTGCTGTTGCTGGTGCGAAATACGTTCACGCTGTAGCTGAAGCTTACGGTGTTCCAGTAATCCTACACACTGACCACGCAGCTAAGAAACTACTTCCTTGGATCGACGGTCTACTAGACGCTGGTGAAGAGTACTTCGCGCAAACTGGTAAGCCACTATTCTCTTCTCACATGATCGACCTTTCTGAAGAGTCTCTAGAAGAGAACATCGAAATTTCTGCTAAGTACCTAGAGCGCATGGCTAAAATGAACATGACTCTAGAAATCGAACTAGGTTGTACTGGTGGTGAAGAAGACGGCGTTGACAACTCTGATATGGATGCGTCTGAGCTATACACTTCTCCAGAAGACGTTGCATACGCATACGAGAAACTAAGCGCAATCAGCCACCGTTTCACTATCGCAGCATCTTTCGGTAACGTACACGGCGTATACAAGCCAGGTAACGTTGTACTAACTCCAACTATCCTACGTGATTCTCAAGCGCACGTTTCTGAGAAATTCGGTCTTCCAGCGAACTCTCTAAACTTCGTATTCCACGGTGGTTCAGGTTCTTCTCTAGAAGAAATCCGTGAATCTATCGGCTACGGTGTAATCAAAATGAACATCGATACTGATACACAGTGGGCTACTTGGGATGGTATCCGTAAGTTCGAAGCTGAAAATCACGATTACCTACAAGGTCAGATCGGTAACCCAACTGGTGAAGATGCACCAAACAAGAAGTACTACGATCCACGCGTATGGCTACGTGCAGGCCAAGCTTCAATGGTTACTCGTCTAGAGCAAGCATTTGCTGACCTTAACGCAGTTGACGTACTATAATCGTTACTGATTAAGTTACTTAAAAACCCGCTCTTTGAGCGGGTTTTTTTTATATCTATCATTTTCTTCCCCTCTGCTTTCTCCCGATATTTTTATGCGTTAGGTTGTATTTGCTAGTGAGATATCTCACCTTTAACGTTTTTTTTAAAGAAAACATGGGAATATCAGTCTTAAGAGTGGCGAAATCAGAGTGCATTGCGTAACCTGTAACAAGTCAGTGTCAGAAAGCTCTGATAAAGTCTTGTTTTGCATATCTTTGCGAAACTCTGACTTTGAAAAAAGTCAGAGTTGGGATATTGTGCCAAAAATCTGACACTGTTCAGTGGAGCAATAGGGATGTTGTTTTAGAAAAGAGCCTTTAAAAAACAAGGTTCATAAATTAACGGCAATTGGATTTATATCTCTTTATTTTTGAGGATAAGAATTATGGCAGGTGAATCGGTGGGTATCGATACCACTTTAACGGATGGTCTAACTCAGGCTGAAACTTGGCTGACAAACAATTCAGATCTACTGGTTCAGTACGGTGTGAACATTATCTCTGCGGTGCTTATTCTGTTTATCGGTAATCTTATCGTTAAGGCAGTCGCTGGTAGTGTTTCTAAAGTACTAGAAAAGAAAAACATGGATAAGGCCGTCGTTGAATTTATTCACGGTCTTGTTCGTTACTTGCTATTTGTAATCGTGCTAATCGCGGCTCTTGGTCGATTAGGAGTTCAAACCGCTTCTGTTGTTGCTGTGATTGGTGCGGCAGGTCTTGCTGTTGGTCTTGCACTACAAGGTTCACTATCAAACTTTGCAGCAGGCGTACTTATTGTTGCGTTCCGTCCATTCAAATCAGGCGACTACGTAGAAATCGGTGGTGTAGCGGGTAGTGTTGAAGCAATTCAAATCTTCCAAACCGTTCTAAAAACACCAGACAACAAAATGGTTGTTGTGCCTAACTCTTCAGTTATCGGCGGTGCCATTACTAACTACTCTCGCCATGCGACACGACGTGTCGACCTAGTGATTGGTGTTTCATACAAAGCAGACCTTAAACTAACGAAGAAAGTGATTCGTGAGACGCTAGAGAAAGATCCACGTATCTTGAAAGACCCAGATATCACAATTGGTGTACTTACGTTAGCAGACTCTTCAGTTAACTTTGTGGTTCGTCCATGGGTGAAAACTGCAGATTACTGGGGCGTATACTTTGATGCAATGCAAGGTATTAAAGAAGCATTGGATGAAAATGGTATCGAGATTCCATTCCCACAAATGGATGTTCACCTGAACAAAGTCGACGCTTAATCAAAAGCAGTCGATATTCAAAAGCGAGGCCAATAGGCCTCGCTTTTTTATATTTCGTAAAGGGTGTGATGACCAGCAAGTAAGAGGCGTTTTAGATGTTTACCTGCAAATCCAAATGTGAACTCAGGTAAGCCAGGCGTATAGAGCAACTCTTGATGTTGATAGAGATTGGTATCAACAATGATAGTGATGTATTCCGGTAAGCCTATTGGGCAAACCGCGCCGGGTACGCAACCTAACACTTCGACCATTTCATCATCATTACAAATAGAGGGACGTTTACCTGTAATCGCTTTAATCTGCTTGGCATCGAGGCGCGAGTCCTTATCTGTCAGATAAACCGCGTAACCTTGTCCTTTGAGTGTTAAAAAGAGGCTTTTGGTATGCGTACCCGTCCAACCAAGCTCTCTCGCAATGCGTATATCTGTCTCAAAGTCTAAGATGGCTTCGTGCTGCCATTCCCGAAAAGGAATAGAGAGCGCGTTGAATCGCTCTCTATTGTTGTTATAAATATGTTTTAGTGACTCCATGTCTTTGCTGCCTTACTACCTGGTGATTACCAATACTTATCAATAAGCTCACTCGCTAAGATATACGCTATTGTGAACATCATCATTGCGATTGCAATGTCGATGGTTTTTTTCACTTTTGGTTGAGAGAGTGTTGGACCTAGTTTGGCTGCTCCTATCGATAAAGTGTAGAACCAAACAAAGGAAGCCATAATCGTACCTAGTGCAAAAGCAATGCGATCATGGCCTTCAAATTGTCCACCGATCGAACCTAGAATAACGACTGTATCTAAATATAAGTGCGGATTAAGCACAGTGACAGCTAACGCACCTAGAATAACCGTTCGACGACCTCGAGCTACGATCTCCCCTTTTGATTCCGATTCACTCTCTGGCTTAAAAGCACTTTTTAGCGAGAGCAGTCCATAGAAGCTCAAGAAAGCAATACCACCAAGTGTCACCGACGTCAGTAAGATTTCATTTTGAGACAGAATTGCACCACCACCAAAGATACCTAGAGAGATGAAAATCATATCTAGCACGCTACAAATAGTGGCGGTTGTTAGGTGGTGGTTACGCTTTATGCCTTGATTCAAAACATACGCATTTTGCGCCCCGATCGGAATGATCATTGATGCTCCTAAACCAAAACCTTGCAATAGAACCCACAAGCTCACACTTCACCTCACTTCAAAATAACAAATACATTTACAGAAAGGGGAAAGATAAAGTGTTTATCTAAATAAGTGTAATTAATGATTTTAATCTTACATTAGATAGACTAATTTAACGGGAGGCGTTTGATCAAGAGTGAGAGGAAAGGTATGCGAGGGTTAGATTACAAATGGATTGAGGCATTAGACGCTATAGTTTATCAGGGTAGCTTTGAGCGTGCTGCTGAGCATTTATTTGTTTCTCAATCCGCCATTTCTCAACGTATCAAGCAGTTAGAGAAGTTTCTCGCGCAGCCTGTTTTAATTCGAAGCCAGCCACCTAAGCCAACGCCAATTGGTAAAAAATTGTTGGGTCTTTATCGGCGAGTACGCTTGCTAGAGCATGAAATTCTCCCCGAACTAAAGAATGATACCAGTACGCGACCTGTGCAACTCTCTTTAGCGACTAATGCAGATAGCCTTGCAACATGGCTACTGCCAGCGCTGCAAAATGTTATGAAGCAGCGTCAAGTTGAACTAAAACTGACTATCTATGGTGAATACCGCTCTATTGAAAAACTCAAAAGTGGCGAAGTGACAGGAGCGATCAGCTTGGAGTCCCAGCCAATCCCCGGATGCAGAGCAGACTATTTAGGTCGCATCGATTATGTTTGTGTCGCGAGCCCAGAGTTCTATCAGCGTTATTTTTCTAAAGGCGTAAATAATCAGACATTGGCAAAAGCACCGGCCGTTTCATATGACCAATATGATGATCTACATAAAACATTTCTTACCGAGCATTTTAACGTCAATCCTGACAGCGTTATTCATCACAACATCAGTAGTTCTGAAGCGTTTCTAAAAGTGGCGTTAGCTGGTGTTGCTTATTGCTTGATCCCCCGCTTGCAAATTACCGACGAATTAGACAGAGGTGTGTTGGTTGATGTGACTCCAGGTTTTTTAATGTCCCATCGGATTTATTGGCACCACTGGCAGTTAGAAACTGGGGTATTACAAGAAATCTCACACGCAATAGTGGGGTATGCGCAGCAGCATCTACCTCAATAAGTTTGTCAGAGCTGCATATCGTTAACTTAGTGTGTTTTGTTTAAAAATTACGCCAATGTTACATAGTCAAAGTTGTGTTAGAAGTCACTATGGGTGCTTGGATAATCGGCGGAAGTTTCTATTATGAAACCACACGCTTTCTCAGCCATGATAGTGATGTTGGAATCTGAGATTAAGTACTTAATTTTGTATGGATGGATTTATTGAATGAAATTGTATTCATTTTTGCTGGCTTCAGCACTCAGCCTTACCAGTGCTTCAGTTTTGGCGAATACGCCAGAGTTTGCTCATGTTACGACAACGGGGTATGGCGAAGTGACGGCCACACCTGATATGGCTACGTTTTCTGTAAAAGTAGTCGATACGACAATGACGGCCGAACAAGCGAAATTGTCCGTGGATAAAACCGTTGAAGAGTTTCTAAAAAGCTTATCGGATGCCGGCTTGTCAAAAGACAATATTACTAGCTCGAATTTATACCTTGCTCCTCAGTACCATTACCCTAAATCAGGAAAAGCAGAACTTGTTGGGTATCGAGCATCTCGCAGTATTGATGTCACGGTGACGGATCTGAAAAACCTTAACCAATACCTAGATATGGCGTTAGAAGCGGGAATTAATCAGGTTGATAATATTCAACTTAAGGTAAGCAACCAAGCCGAGTATCAGCAAAAGGCACGAATGGCTGCGATTAAGGACGCAAGAGAAAAAGCAGGGTCATTAGCGACGGGTTTTGAGAAAAAGTTGGGCGATGTATGGCAGATCAATTACAGACAGATGCACGTTCAGCCTGTGTTAATGCGTTCAATGGCGATGGATAGTAAAGAAGGAGCGAATAGCTACCAAGATTCAACCATGATCATTCGCGATCAAGTCGATGTCATTTATAAGCTAAAGTAAGGCTTAGCAAACAGTAAAAAGCAAAAGGCAGGGAGTTACAACCCCTGCCTTTGTCGTTTCTGTTTCACTGTTTAGTGAAGGATACGAGCACGGATTGTGCCTTCAATGTTTTTGAGCTTTGTTAGAGCTTCTTCTGCTCGTTCAGTTTCAACGTCGATCACTACGTAGCCTATTTCAGCGGCTGTTTGTAGGTACTGCGCGGCAATGTTAATGCCTTCTTCAGCAAAGATGGTGTTGATCTGAGTTAGAATACCAGGACGGTTCTTGTGGATATGAAGCAGACGAGAGCACTCACCACTGTGTTCTGGTAATGACACTTCAGGGAAGTTTACGCTTGAAAGTGTCGATCCGTTATCAGAGTACTTAGCCAGTTTACCCGCCACTTCTAAGCCGATATTTTCTTGTGCTTCTTGTGTTGAACCACCAACGTGTGGAGTGAGGATGACGTTATCGAATTTTTGTAAAGGAGACTCGAACGGGTCAGCATTCGTTTTTGGTTCAGTTGGGAATACATCAATTGCAGCGCCAGCAAGGTGACCAGCTTCTAAGCTATGGCAAAGTGCAGGAATATCCACAACGGTGCCACGTGCCGCGTTGATAAAGATGGAACCTGGTTTCATTCGAGCAAATTCAGCTTCACCCATCATGTTTTTCGTTTCCGGTGTTTCGGGAACGTGCAAAGAAATTACATCACATTTGTTCAATAGTTCACTCATGGTATGTACTTGCGTCGCATTACCAAGGGACAGTTTGTTCTCAATATCGTAGTAGTAAACGCGCATACCTAAGTTTTCGGCAATAATACCAAGCTGCGTACCAATGTGACCGTATCCGATAATGCCAAGGCACTTACCACGAGCTTCGTAAGAGTTGTCTGCACTTTTCTTCCAAATACCGCGATGTGCAAGTGCATTCTTTTCAGGAATACCACGCACTAGTAAAAGGATTTGCCCAAGTACAAGCTCTGCCACGCTTCGAGTGTTAGAGAATGGTGCATTAAAGACAGGAATACCGCGTTTTGCTGCTGCGTCTAGGTTTACTTGGTTAGTACCAATACAAAAACAGCCAATTGCAACCAGCTTGTTCGCCGCATTGATTACCTCTTCGGATAGGTTCGTACGGGAGCGGATACCAATGAAGTGTACGTCTTTTACCGCTTCAATTAGTTCTTCTTCCGGAAGGGAACCTTTATGGTATTCAATGTTGGTATAACCAGCTGCTTGAAGAACTTCAACTGAAGAAGGGTGGAGTCCCTCTAACAAGAGGATCTTAATCTTTTCTTTTTCCAGTGAAACTTTGGCCATTTTTTCTCGTCCTTAAAATGGAAAGGTGGGCTAATGTGGCGCACATTGGACAAAACTATTAAAAAGGGGATAATTAACAGTTTTGTAGGAAGACAAACGTTTCCCTGTGCGTCTTCTGTTCAATAAAGTAACAAAAAAAAATTGCTTTGGGTAAGAAAATTACGGAATAAGAGATAATTTTCTTATAGAAAGGAATAAAAAACGGTGCCTTGCAGCACCGTATGTAATGAAATAACAGAAAAGTGAACCAGATAGGTTCATTTTGGGCTGTTATTTATTCTTCAATTTTTGCACCTTCTGGTGTGCCAGTGATCACTACGTCTGCACCACGATGAGCGAAAAGACCCACAGTCACCACACCAGCGATGCCGTTTATTTTGTCTTCCATTTCTTTCGGGTTGGTAATTTGCATATTGTGCACATCCAGAATCACGTTGCCGTTGTCAGTCACAACGCCTTCACGGTAAGCTGGATCACCACCTAGTTTTACCAATTCACGAGCCACGTAAGAGCGTGCCATTGGGATTACTTCAATAGGCAATGGGAACTGGCCAAGTACGTCAACTGCTTTAGTGCCGTCAACGATACATACGAACTTATCAGAGATTGCTGCGACAATTTTCTCACGAGTCAGAGCCGCGCCGCCGCCTTTGATCATTTCACGTGCTGGGTTGATCTCATCAGCGCCATCAACATACACATCCAGCTTCATTACATCGTTACACTCGTATACTTCAATACCAAGCTCTTTAAGGCGCTCAGTTGAAGCGACAGAGCTAGACACTGCACCTTTAATATCATCTTTGATAGTGCCTAGTGCATCGATGAAGTGATTCACGGTAGAGCCAGTACCAACACCGACAATGCTGCCTTTCTCAACATATTTTAGTGCTGCCCAACCAGCCGCTTTTTTCATTTCATCTTGAGTCATGCCAATCTCCTGAATAGATGTTCGTTAACGTTTGCGGGCGTGATTATAGCGGCTTACTTGTCACTTTCCCATTGCCATATTTGGCTTGGGGTCACGATCTTAGGTAATGGAATGTCCCAGCTTTCAATTGGTAAGCGTTCTACATGTTGGCAGTCATGAGCGATACCAACAGGTTTAGCTCCCTCTCCAGTTATAAACCAACGTGACAGAGTACGATCGTAGTACCCCCCGCCCATGCCTAAGCGGTGTCCGATGCTGTCGAACCCAACTAAAGGTGTGCAGATTAAATCAAGCTGGCGAACGGGTTTGAGGTGTCTGATATCGAGCTTGGGCTCTAAGATGCCGTACTTGTTGTAGACGAGCTGTTCATCACTTATATACTGAAGAAACAGTAACTGACCTTTAGAAAAGGGATGGATGACGGGCAGATAAACCGATTTTCCCTGTTGCCATAACCATTCAATGAGCGGTTTAGTATCAAGCTCACCGTCTGCAGAAAGGTAGATGGCAATATGTTGCGCCTGCTCGATTTCAGGAAGTTGGGAAAATTGAGTAATAAGGTCGATTCCCGCTTGGTATTGTGTATCACTGCACAGAGCGTTGCGCTTTTCACGAATCAGTTTGCGGAAGTCTTGTCGAGAGAGGTCTGACATAGAGAGAATACCCCAGGGTGCCGTTGAGGATTGTGGCCCTTGAACCAGCTGGTTCAAGGCGGATCAGCAATGACAACCGTAGGCTTCTCGGTGCATGCCGAGCTTGCTCAATAGTTACCAAATACTAACCCTTAGGTATTGCTTATCGGCTCAGGGACTTAAATCCTGCTGACGCACACCCCAGGGTAAATTTTGTATTTACTGCTGTCCTTGCGTAACTTTGCTTAGTGCGTTCTCTAAAGACGCGGTGAGCTTTTCCATTCGCTCAGTAATTTCTTGCTGTTGACCATTGGATTCGTATGACTTGGTGTGCAACTCATAGCAAATATTCAATGCAGCAAAGGTCAGCAGTTGGATTTCATTGGTTACCTTAGTACGTTCGCTCATTTCTTTCAATCGGCGATCAAGATCTTTTGCCGCTGCAACAAGAGACTCTTCTTGTCCTGTCGGACAATTCACACGTGTAAGTTTGCCTAATATTTCAACGTCGATCGCTTGATTGCTCATGATGAATAAACTCTATATTCGCGCTATCTAAGGTGTTGCTTCATACAACTACCGAGGAGCAAACTATAGGAAAACCGCTATTAAGATTCAAGCATTTCCCATCACAGAAAGAGAAATGATGACGAGATCACACAGGAATTGGGCAAATTGAACAAATGCTGTCCAAAATTGAATTTGATAGCCGTTTCAGACCACTAACCTTGATGGTAGGATATACCAATACATTATTACGCAAGAATGAGCCAAGTTATGAGTGAAATCACCCTTCCTGAATACCAATCTATTGCTGCTGAACTGCAATCGGCAAGCCTGGCTGTGACACCGGCGGAGTTACATGGCTTATTTGTTGGCATGTTAAGTGGTGGATTGGCGATCAATGATCAAACTTGGCAGCCGATTCTTTTTGACTACACCAATGATGGGATGGGGTGGCCCTCGACAGCACTCACTTTTGCTCAGAGCATATTCAACGTTACTGTTAATGAGCTTACTGGCACATCAATGGAGCTGTCTTTACTATTGCCAGATGAGCCGGGCGAAGAAGGCTTATTCGCATTAGCCGACAGTGTGTCCGACTTTGTAAACCACTTTATTTCTGGGCTAGGTCTAGCAGGCGTTGCGCTTAACAAAGCATCTGATGACGCTAAAGAAGCACTGGCTGATCTAGAAGAGATTGCCAAATTAGGCATTGATGAAGATGACGATCTTGGTGAACAAGCGCAATTGCTAGAGCAAGTGATTGAGCACATCAAAGCTTGCGTACTAACGATTCATGCTGAATTTGGTGTTCGTCCTGAAAGCAGCGACAAAAAACCTACTATTCACTAATCGTAGACCGTCCAGAGGTTAGTATGAAGCAATATGATGTAGTCATTGCTGGTGGTGCCATGGCTGGTGCAACGTTAGCATTGGCGATTGACCATTTGTCTCAGGGAAAGCTCCGCATTGCCGTCGTTGAGCCTTTTAAAGCACAATCAGATATGCACCCTGGTTTTGACTCTCGCTCAATCGCATTGTCTTACGGTACTGTCAATCTGTTGCGTCAACTACAGCTCTGGACGTCAGTAGAACCGTTTGTCACACCCATTGAACATATCCACGTTTCTGACCGTTCTCATGCTGGGATGACGGAGATTACCAAGCAAGAGGTTGGGGTTGAAGCTCTAGGGTATGTTGTAGAATTAGCCGATGTTGGGCGTGTATATCAAGAATTATTAGACAGTAGCGAGTCAATTACGCTGTTTTGTCCTGACTCCGTTACCGATATCGAGCGCGAGCAAAACTGTACCCATGTGACGTTGAAAAGTGGTGAGCAACTTGAAGCAAAACTGCTGGTGGCTGCAGATGGTGCTGTTTCGACCTGTTGTCAGAAAATTGGTCTAGAACTTTCTGAGCAAGATTTTGAACAAGTGGCTGTCATTGCCAATATTGTGACTCAAGAACCTCATCAAGGTAGAGCCTTTGAACGTTTTACTGAGAATGGCCCAGTTGCTTTATTGCCAATGAGTGACAATCGAATGTCCTTAGTTTGGTGTTTGCACCCTGAAGAAGCCCAAGCCGTTCTTGAGTTATCTGATCAAGCATTTCTCCAGCGTTTACAGAACGATTTTGGTTGGCGTTTAGGCGCGATGAAAAAAGTGGGGCGCCGTGCAAGTTACCCATTGCTTCTTCGCCATCGAAAGCAAAATATTTCACATCGCTTTGCGATTGTTGGAAATGCGGCGCAAACGCTGCACCCGATAGCTGGACAAGGCTTTAATCTCGGTATTCGCGATGTAGTCTCACTAGCAGAAGAAATTGTGCAGCAAAGTGAGGATGTGGGTCTTTATCAAGGCCTGATGCGCTTTAGTCAACGTAGAGAAGCAGATCGAAGCGAAACTATTTGGCTAACCAGTGCCTTAGTGCATGTTTTTTCAAATGATTTACCCGCGATGCGAATTGGCCGAAATACTGCCTTAGCAGCGATGGATAACCTTTCTATTTTTAAGCAGCCGCTACTACGCCATACACTTGGCTTGGTAAAACGATGAACGGCCGCACTGAATTAGGTAATAAAAAGCAATGATGCAAAGTGTAGATATCGCCATCATCGGCGGAGGGATGGTTGGGTTGGCACTTGCTGCCGCGTTCAAAGACAGTGATCTGCGTGTCGCCGTTATTGAAGGTAAAGTGCCAGATGATTCGTTGAAAGAATTACCCGATGTTCGTGTGTCTGCGCTGAGCCGCTCTAGTGAGACGATTTTGCGTAAACTTGGTGCTTGGCAGGGCATAGAACAGCGCCGAGCTTCACCTTACCATGGCATGGAAGTATGGGAACAAGATAGCTTTGCCAGCATTGAATTTAATGCACAAAGTATGGCACAACCTGATTTAGGGCATATTGTTGAGAATCGTGTGATTCAACTTGCACTGCTTGAACAAGTCCAAAAGCTCGATAACGTCACGATGTTTATGCCTGCACGTTGCGCGACTCTCGCGGTCGGTGAGCAAGAAAGCTGGCTGACGCTCGATAATGGCCAAGCCATGACCGCTAAATTAGTGGTCGGAGCCGATGGGGCGAATTCGTGGCTTCGCCATCAAATGGATATTCCATTAACGCATTGGGACTATGGTCATCATGCTTTGGTCGCGAATGTCAAAACTGTTATGCCACACAACAGCATTGCGCGCCAGATATTTACTCCTCACGGACCGTTGGCATTTTTGCCAATGTCGCAACCAGATATGTGCTCTATCGTTTGGTCCACGGAGCCAAATCGAGCAGAGCAGTTAGTGGCAATGAGTGAACATGATTTCAATAAAGCGTTGACGAGTGAGTTTGATGCTCGACTTGGTCTATGTGAAGTAGTGGGAGAGCGTGCTGCGTTTCCTTTGAAAATGCGCTATGCGCGAGATTTTGTTGTCGAGCGAGTCGCGCTGGTTGGTGATGCGGCCCATACCATTCACCCATTAGCGGGGCAGGGTGTGAATTTAGGTTTATTAGATGCGGCCAGTCTTGCTCAAGAAGTATTAGCACTTTGGAAGCAGGGTCAAGATATCGGCAGTAAACGCAACCTAAGAAGCTACGAGCGTTGGCGAAAAGCGGAAGCGGCAAAGATGATCGCTACTATGCAAGGGTTTCGAGATTTGTTCTCTGGCGAGAACCCTGCTAAGAAGCTTGTTCGTGGCATTGGCTTGAGTTTAGCGGGGCAACTGCCGGGAGCGAAAGATGAGATCATGAAGCGCGCGCTTGGTTTAAAGGGACACTTGCCGGATCTGGCGCGTCAGTAAGTGCAAAGCGAACTTCAAATACACAAAAGGCTGGTTAATCCAGCCTTTGTTTTATCAACATTTTGCTAAGCATATGCGCATCGGAGTTTCATTATTTCTTGATTGATCTCTTTGACCGCTCGGAAATGGCGTTGCTCTGCTTTCTCCGGCAGTATTAACTTACCGTTATCAAACTCGAATCTACCGACCCCGTAAATATAAATTCTTCCTTTAAAAAGACGACTTATATGTTTAGCAATCATACTTGGTGTATAGCGCTTAAACAGTCTCATATTTACTTTCCTTTTATCTAACCTAGCCTAGGTATTCTACGTTCTGGACGCGAAAATTATTGTGACAGCAATAGTATTAAATACAGATGTAGGGTGTTGCGTCAGAGAATTGTGTTGTCTTAGACAATTTGACAGTGTCATCTCTTAAATAGCGTGAGGATTACCCCAAAAATAACCTCTCTAAAGGAACCCTTACGCCAATACACTCCTTTTTACGTGACGCATTAAGCAATAGTTTTGTTACAGAATTAAGAATAGAACGAAAACGGTTGTTTGCTAGTTGTTTCTATTAAGGTCGTGCTTGGCGTAACACACTTTACGTTCTAACGATTAGAGGAAATGAAAGAGAAAAAGTTCCACGTAAAAAAAAGCCCGCTTCAGCGGGCGAATAGTCACAGATGCATTACACAAAAGTGGATAACTAACTGCATGAATGCTGTCACTCAGCTAGCTGACTCACTTTATATTGGTTAAGTGCTTGTTTGAAACTTAACCAACAAATTCAGCATATACGAGTTTTATCTTTGTGACTATTTATGTTTTATATGTGATTAAAAATTCTCATGTCTATTTTTGTAGATATGAGCGAGATCACACAGTGATAGAAACACTACGTGTCATTACATTGTTTTTAGACGATTAACGACAGATCTCAGCTACGGTCGGCTGGCACAATTGGATAAGATCTTGAATAGAAAGCGCCAGCCCAGCCATTCGATCGCCACTGCTGATCGTGACTTCCTGTTCTTCTAGTAAGCTAGGGTCGAACACGATTGGCATATGACGTTTGAGTAGCAGAGGAGTGACAGTACCAATTTTGTAACCAGTGATGGACTCAACATCGGCTTGATCAACACAAGTCATCCGGCGACATTTCAGTAACGAGCGCACTTTTTTGGGATCAACGCTACGATCACCTGGCGCACAGGCGAGTGCATATTGATTACCCATGTCTCGTAGCAAGATTGCTTTCACCATTTGAGAGGGGCGAATGCCGCGTTGGTGCGCGGCATCCTCAATGGTGGTTGCTGGTCTTTGATGCGGTAACAGACGAAACGGAATGTGTTGGTCTGTGAGAAATTGCATCAAAGGAGTATTGATTGTATTACTCATCATCAAGACTGTAAGGCAGTGATTCGATTGTCCATTCACATTCTGGTTGCGCAACCAAACGAAGACGAGTGTCCTCATCGAGATTATTAGGCAGTACGATCAGGCCAATCGCGTGATTGTCACTGAACTGGTAGTGATTTAATAAAGCACCTACTGAACGCCAGTTTTCACCTACGCTGCGTTCGAGCTCAATTGGTTCGTCACTGAATGGAGCAGAAGTTGCACCTTTTACGATATACATCGCACGTTTATTGGTACCGCGATACTTCGCTCGTGCTACCGTTTCTTGTCCCGTGTAGCAGCCCTTTGTGAAGCTAATGCCTCCTAAAGCTTGCACGTTGAGTGCTTGTGGAATGTGAGCATTCTGTGCGGATGCAGAGACAAATGGTAAACCTGCCTCAATATCGAAACGATTCCAAAGCTCATTTGTCGTAAAGACAGCGTCGGTAGTTTCAACGATTTGCTGTGCTTCTGGCGTACTTAATATCAGTAACCAGCGATCTTGTGCAACTTGCACTGCTGTGCCACCGTCAACTGGGCGAACGCTGCCAGTTGTCTTGCTCATTGTTGAAATGAATTCGTCGGCTTTGACGCCAGCAACACCTAAGATAACGTCATCAGAAGCTTCAATCGTTACTTTAGAGAAAATGGCGTATTTCTTTATTTCATTAAGTTCTACGTCAATCGCCGATTTTGGTTGGATCATGCCGTAGCCATCATGATGATGGAAAAGGCGGAACACGCTCCACACTTTGCCTTTTGCATCACAATGTGCGCCCAGTGTTGATTGGTCTTGTTCTAAAGAAACAACATCGCAGGTAACCTGACCTTGTAAGTATGATTTTTTATCATCACCGATCATGGTGATCATGCCGAAGTTATCCAGCAGTGAGATAGATAACTCTGGAAGCGCGTCTTGAGTTGAGAGAGGTAATGCTGAAAAACGAGTTTGCCATTCCATAATTACAATGCCTTTTGAAGATATTTTTCCGCTATGTTATACCCAAATAACCTTGAGATACTAGGGGAGCGATTTACGAATCAACATTTGTCTGCTTTCACTATCGTATTGTGACCCGCACACTAGTGACGTAGCACATCCCTTGTTACACTCCGCACTAACAACAAGACATCTATGAAGGAATAGTGAATGTACACTCCGGAAGAAAAAGCGCGTATTAAATGGGCTTGTCGTCGAGGCATGCTTGAGCTTGACGTAGTAATTATGCCGTTTTTTGAAGAGTGCTTTGATACTCTGAGTGAACAAGAGCAGCGTGACTTTGTTTCTTTACTTGAATGCGATGATCCTGATCTGTTTACTTGGGTAATGGGGCATGGCCGTAGCGAAAATTTAGGTCATGCAGCAATGGTTGATAAAATTGTCGCCCATAACCTCAGCAAAGTTCGTTAATTTTACTGCTTCTCCCTCTCTGACTGCCCGAGTCTTCAATGTTGTACTTTTCTTATTGATGACTTGGGCTGTTATCTTCTCTAGTGTTCCGCTCGTATTATCGACTTATTTGTTATTACTGATTGTTAAGGCTCTCTCAAGCCAAGGCCTTGTTCAACCTACAAGTCATGGGCATTGGTATGTGCACTGCGATGGCTCGGTTAGGTTTGATGCCCTTGAGTGTGGCGAATGCTCGGAAGATATTGAGTCCGAAAAGGGTCATTTACAGCGAGTCGATACATCGGCATCACCATTCAAGATAACATTCCAATTGCAATCTGGCCGTAGTGTTACGATTTGGCGTGATAGCTGTGACGATGAGCAGTATCGTCAACTATCTTTGGTATTACGCCAATGGGAAATGAAACAGGGAGCTAATGCTCCCTGCTGATGTAATAGTTTACTTGGTAAAGTTAAAGCTGTTTAGCTGGAACCAAAATCGTTGGGCCGCTGTTTTCCAGTTGGTTCGGATAGTCAAGCGTGTAGTGCAAACCTCGACTCTCTTTACGCTGCATCGCACAACGAACCATCAACTCTGCGACTTGTAAAAGGTTACGCAGTTCTAATAAGTTGTTCGACACACGGAAATTGCTGTAGTACTCGTGTGTTTCTTGTTGCAACAGTTGGATACGGCGTAAGGCGCGCTCTAAACGCTTGTCAGTTCGTACAATGCCCATGTAGTCCCACATAAACAGACGAAGCTCGTGCCAGTTGTGCTGAATGATCACTTCTTCATCACTATTGGTTACTTTGCTTTCATCCCAACATGGCACCTGTGAGGGTAGCTCAACGTTAGTGTGATGTTTTAGAATATCTTTTGCCGCAGACCAAGCATAAACCACACATTCGAGAAGTGAGTTTGATGCCATGCGGTTAGCACCATGCAGCCCGGTGTAGCTAACTTCACCAATCGCATACAAATTTTTCAGATCGGTGCAGCCATTTCTATCCACCATGACACCGCCACAAGTGTAGTGTGCAGCAGGTACGATTGGGATTGGCTCTTTAGTCATGTCGATGCCCAAATCCATCAAACGTGAATAAATGGTTGGGAAGTGTTTCGTAATAAAGTCAGCAGGCTTATGACTGATGTCGAGATACATACAGTCGGCGCCTAAACGCTTCATTTCGAAGTCGATAGCACGAGCCACCACGTCACGCGGAGCAAGCTCTTTACGTTCATCGAAATCTGGCATAAAGCGAGAGCCATCTGGACGACGCAGGTAAGCACCTTCGCCACGCAACGCTTCAGTCAGCAAGAAGTTACGTGCTTCTGGGTGATATAAACACGTCGGATGGAACTGGTTAAATTCCATATTCGCCACACGACACCCTGCACGCCAAGCAATCGCAATACCATCACCAGACGACACATCTGGGTTAGAGGTGTATTGATAAACCTTTGAAGCACCACCTGTAGCGAGAACCACAAATTTGGCTCGCACGGTTTCGACATGCTCTTCGTTGCGGTTCCAAATATAAGCACCGATAACTTTGTTTTTATCACCGCCAATTTTGTCTTCGGTGATTAAGTCCAGAGCATTGTGACGTTCGAGAACATGAATGTTTGGATGGTTATGAGCGTTATCTTGCAGGGAGGTTTGCATCGCCATACCTGTCGCATCTGCCGCGTGAAGAATACGACGACGGCTATGACCACCTTCACGAGTTAAGTGGTAGCGAGGTTCATCGTCAGAGTCATCTTCTTCACGATCAAATGGGACACCACCGTCAATCAACCACTGTACGCACTCTTTTGAATGCTCAGCAATGAACCTTACGGTCTCCTCATCGCAAATACCATCCCCGGCGATTTGCGTGTCTTCAACGTGTGAATCAATGGTGTCTGACTCATCAAATACGGCAGCGATACCGCCTTGAGCATAGTATGTCGCCCCTTCGCTGCGTGGTCCTTTACTCAGCACCATCACCTTACAGTGGTTAGCAACGCGCAAAGCCAACGACAAACCTGCCGCGCCACTCCCTACCACTAATACATCACACTCATGTTCACGATTTGTGTTCATATAACTTTTATAATCCCAAGCTAAGGTAACAAAGTTACCTTGTGTATTATTTGCACACCATGTGCATTCCATTATCGCGACATCTGTCGCTAAGGGCTAAGTTGGGAGACCTATCGACGTCCGTGTTACGGCGGTGACTGAGCCACTCTTCTTTTTCATGCAGAGCATGAGCATGCTTCCTAAGTTATAATTTGTAACGCGGTGTTCAGATAGCCATTAGCCATGCAAATGAAAAGTAATAGTTTGTCAATGCCATTGCTTTTCCATGCTCGACCCAGCACAATCTGGGACAGAGATCATTCATTATACCCATTTCCCTCCAAGATGCTCGCTTGTCAAACTTAGACTAAAGTCAGGCAGCGGTGGTCATTTGGGTACAGACATCACACTGTGAAAAAACAATGACAAAAAACTTGAGAAACCATGGAACTTTCTCATTCACGTTAGGGTCACAATAGTGCTCAAGTAAGCAGTGGTGTCAATACTACGTTTTGCATAATTAGTACCCATATCTGAGAAGAGTAGGGGCATAACAAATAGGAGTATCCGCTCGAATGAACGAGCAGCTGACCGATCAAGTATTGATTGAGCGAGTTCAGAATGGCGATAAGCAAGCATTCAACCTGTTGGTAACAAAGTACCAGAATAAGGTATGTAATCTTATTTCCAGATACGTTAGTAATCCTGGCGATGTACCAGATGTAGCACAAGAAGCGTTTATTAAAGCTTACCGAGCTATCCCTAGCTTTCGTGGGGAAAGTGCGTTTTATACGTGGCTGTATCGCATTGCAGTGAATACTGCGAAAAATCACATTGTTGCTCAAGGGCGTAGACCTCCAGCGACAGATGTCGATGCTGAAGATGCTGAATTTTACGAAACAGGTAGTGCACTTAAAGAAATATCGAACCCTGAGAACTTAACGTTGTCCAAAGAATTGCAACGGGTGGTGTTCAGTGCAATCGAAGCTTTACCTGAAGATTTAAAAACCGCAATGACATTACGAGAGCTCGATGGCTTGAGTTATGAAGAAATTGCAGAAGTGATGGATTGCCCGGTAGGAACGGTACGATCGCGTATCTTCCGTGCTCGTGAGGCGGTGGAAAAGAAAATCAGACCTCTTTTGCAACGCTAGTACAAGTAATAACTATGGTGAAAATAATGGCTGACAAAGAAAAACTTTCAGCTCTCATGGATGGAGAATTGGTCGATAAGGCTTTAATTCAAGAGTTAGAGCAAGACCAAGAGAGCCGTGATGCTTGGCAGAACTATCACCTGATTGGTGATGTGATGCGAGGCGAAGCGCCAGCAAAACCTGAGTGGAATATTGCTGAAAGCGTGGCGTTAGCGTTAGAAGATGAACCTGCACACCGTGCGTTTGATTCGCACAGTGCAAATGTTATCTCAATTGCGGATACGCCAAAAGAGTCGCAACCAGAACCGCAAAAAGCAAAACGTCAGTTGCCAGGTTGGTTGACGCAGTTTGGTCAAGTTGCTGTTGCTGCATGTGTATCGCTTGTTGTTATTTTAGGTGTACAGCAGTACGGTGGTAGCGATTCAATGTCGCCGCAAACAGATCAATTACCTGTATTGCAGACGGTTCCGTTTGCTGGCAGCGCAGAACCAGTGAGTTTGACTCGTGAGTCTGTAGAACGTTCTGTAGGCGAGGCAAATATGCAAGAGCAGCGCAAGCGTGTTCATGCTATGCTGCGAGACTACGAATTGCAGTTACGAATTAACAGTGATGCATCTCAACAAGATGCAAATCTGAATCCGGATATTGAATGAAAAAATTTCTGATCAGCGCTTGCGCTCTGTTCAGTATGATGTCTTCTCAAGCCTTTGCTGGTGACAAGCCAGCGGAGGCTTTATTGCATCAAATGAGCGAGGCGAGTAAGAATTTAAGTTACGAACTCTCTTATATCCTTATCAAAAAGAACAGCATTGAGCCGTTGCTGTATCGTCATGCCACGCATGGTGACGATCAATATGCTCATCTTGTCTACTTAAGTGGCCCTGTGCGTGAAGTGATTCGTCGCGGAACTGAAGTAAGTTATATCGAAACGGGTTTAGAACCGTTCACCATCGAGTCAGGTAAAATGGTCGCTCCGACTATGCCTATGCTCAACACCAATATCGATGAGCTAAACTTGTATTACGACTATGTAAAAGTGGGTAGAGCTCGTGAAGCTGGTGTGGCAACACAAGTGCTGCGTATTGTTCCTAAAGACGGTCTGCGCTATTCATACGTACTATGGATCGATGAAAAGAGTAAATTGCCGTTGCGTGCCGACCTTGTGGACCGCGATGGTGAAATGCTTGAACAATATCGCACTATTTCTTACACGGTAAACCCAAAAATCGCAGAGTTAATGAGTGGCCTGCAAGATGTTCAATTACCTGCTGTTCTCACCATGCCAAAAGGCGATATTGGGACCAGTAATTGGCAGGTTGGTTGGATCCCTGAGGGTTTCGAGCCGAACGAGCTCAACCGCTATCGTATGGCCGTTACTAACCAAATGGTGGAGAGCCAGCTGTATTCTGATGGTCTGTTTAGCTTCTCTGTTTACGTAGCAAACAAGGATGAGCATTCGTTAAAAGGGCAGTTGGTTCGCCAAGGCAGAAGAACGCTACACAGTTTTGTGAGCGGTCAACATGAAATCTCTGTTGTAGGAGACATTCCACCGACCACAGCACAGCGTATCGCCCAATCAGTCACATTTAATGTAACAAAGAGTAAATAACAATGATGACCGCGTTGGCTACCGTGACAGACGTGCATCGTCGCGGCAAGCAATACGAAATTGATTTAAGTTGCGAACAGCAGACCAGTTGCAGTAGTTGCTCTTCACAGAAAAGCTGTGGAACGGGCGTTGTTACTAAAGCCATTGGTAACAAGAGTTTATCTTGGCACCTGCGCACGGATAAATCGGTGAAAATAGGTCAAGTCGTCGAGATTGGTTTTCCTGAGTCGAGCCTAATAAAATCAGCAATGGCGGTTTATTTACTGCCATTGTTTGGTTTGATTATCGGTGCGATGTTTGGTCACTTCCTATTAGCGCCGCTGACAGCCGGCGGGGAAGGCATCATCATATTGGCATCGGTATTGTTTGCCGCTGGTGGAATGTGGATCGCAAAACGTGTTTCTCGTCCGTTAGAAGATGAATCCAAGCGCCAAGTTACCCTCGTTCGGGTACTTGGAGAGCCAATCCAGTAAGTGCTGTCCCCCTCCACTAAAGGTTATTTGGGTATGTACTTTAAATTACGTGCGCCCGTTAACGAAATTCGGTAGAATCTGCCAACTTGATTGAAATGCCGTCAGTAGATGGCGTTTCTTACTGTCCCTATTTGTAAAGAGTTAGTCACCCTAAATCTATGAAGCACATTCGTAACTTTTCGATTATCGCCCACATCGACCATGGTAAGTCGACCCTATCAGACCGTCTAATCCAAGTTTGTGGCGGGTTAACCGATCGTGAAATGGCCGCACAGGTTCTGGATTCTATGGATCTTGAACGTGAGCGTGGCATCACCATCAAATCTCAGAGTGTGACGCTAAACTACACCGCTAAAGACGGTGAGACGTATCAGCTGAACTTCATCGATACTCCGGGGCACGTTGACTTTGCATATGAAGTATCACGTTCTCTAGCGGCTTGTGAAGGTGCGCTATTGGTTGTGGATGCGGGTCAAGGTGTTGAAGCTCAAACACTAGCTAACTGTTACACCGCGATCGAAATGGATCTAGAGGTTGTGCCAATCTTGAACAAGATTGACCTACCAGCAGCCGATCCTGAGCGTGTAGCGGAAGAAATTGAAGAAATCGTTGGTATCGATGCAATGGAAGCAACCCGCTGTTCTGCGAAGACAGGCATTGGTGTTGATGACGTTCTAGAGAACATTGTGTCAGCGATTCCAGCACCGGAAGGTGATCCAGATGCGCCACTACAAGCGCTGATCATTGACTCATGGTTTGATAACTACCTTGGCGTTGTTTCTCTAGTGCGTATTAAAAACGGCGAACTGAAGAAGAACGATAAGATCAAAGTGATGAGTACGGGCCAAGTTTGGGGTGTAGACCGCCTTGGTATCTTTACGCCAAAACAAGTAGATACCGATACCCTTCGTACTGGTGAAGTAGGTTGGGTTGTTTGTGGCATCAAAGACATTCTTGGTGCCCCTGTTGGTGATACGCTGACTCTAGCGAAGAATGGTTGTGATAAACCGCTACCAGGCTTTAAGAAAGTTAAACCTCAGGTTTACGCAGGTCTGTTCCCTGTATCTTCCGACGATTACGAAAACTTCCGTGACGCACTAGGCAAACTAAGCCTTAACGACGCATCGCTATTCTACGAGCCAGAAAACTCTGCGGCACTTGGCTTTGGTTTCCGTTGTGGTTTCCTTGGCATGTTGCACATGGAAATCATCCAAGAGCGTCTAGAGCGTGAATACGACTTGGATCTTATTACCACAGCACCAACGGTAGTTTACGAAGTTGAGAAGACGGATGGCGATCTGCTGTATGTTGATAGCCCAGCAAAACTACCAGCGATCAATGATATTGAAGAAATTCGTGAACCGATTGCGCGTTGTAACATCCTTGTGCCTTCAGAGTACCTAGGTAACGTAATCACACTGTGTGTTGAAAAGCGAGGCAGTCAAGTTGATATGGTTTACCACGGTAACCAAGTCGCTGTGACTTACGATATTCCAATGGCTGAAGTGGTACTGGATTTCTTCGATCGTCTGAAATCAACATCACGCGGTTACGCATCTTTGGATTACAACTTCCAGCGTTTTGAAGCTTCGAACATGGTACGTGTAGACGTTCTTCTTAACGGTGACACTGTTGATGCATTGGCGATGATCACACACAAAGATCAGTCTCAGACTCGCGGTCGTCAGTTGGTAGAGAAGATGAAAGAATTCATCCCTCGCCAAATGTTTGATATCGCAATCCAAGCGGCAATTGGTAACCACATTATCGCTCGTTCAACGGTAAAACAGTTGCGTAAGAACGTTATTGCGAAATGTTACGGCGGTGACGTAAGTCGTAAGAAGAAACTTCTGAAGAAACAGAAAGAAGGTAAGAAACGCATGAAGCAGATCGGTAACGTTGAGCTGCCTCAAGAAGCGTTCCTAGCCATCCTTCACGTAGGTAAAGACTAAAGTTGAACTTTGTCTCACACTTGTCGGTCTTAAGACGTTAGATATTAAAATAAGTGAAAGGGTTTCGGCTCTTTCACTTTCGTATTTTTAGATAAGGGAATTTAATGGCGAATACATTCTCACTGATGTTGGTTATTGCGACTTTGGTAACTGGCGTGGTTTGGCTATTGGAAAAGCTGGTTTTCGCGAAAAAGCGTCAGGAAAAACTGGCTGAGATTCAAGCTCAGACGTCTAATGGTTTGGATGCAGTGACCTTGCAAAAAGTAGAGCGTCAGCCTTGGTGGGTTGAAAATAGCGTCTCTATTTTTCCTGTGATCGCGTTCGTTTTAGTATTACGTTCTTTTATCTACGAACCATTTCAAATCCCATCAGGCTCAATGATGCCTACCTTGCTGGTTGGCGATTTCATTTTAGTTGAGAAGTACGCGTACGGTCTAAAAGACCCAGTATGGCGTACTCAGCTAGTGGAAACTGGTAAGCCTGAGCGTGGTGATATCGTGGTCTTCAAATACCCACCACAACCAAGTGTGGACTACATTAAGCGTGTAGTTGGTTTACCTGGTGATATCGTGCGTTATTCAAGTGATAAGCAGCTTTGCGTGCAAAGCCAAGGCGAATCGGCATGTAAGCCAGTTAAACTGAGCAATGTTGAAGAAAGTCAGTTTAGCTCGAACGGTATTCCAATGATCCAACTGGATGAAAAATTGGGTAACGTTGAGCACAATATTTTGGTTAACCCTCTTGTGCGTAACCGCGTGGAGCAATATTTCCCACGCAGCGGAACGACAGAGTGGGTTGTACCCAAAGGTCAGTATTTTGTGATGGGTGATAACCGTGACAACAGTGCTGACAGCCGTTACTGGGGCTTTGTTCCAGAAGCAAACTTAGTCGGTAAAGCTGTCGCGATCTGGATCAGCTTCGAGTTTGATCGTGGCGCAGATAGTGTTCTACCTTCATGGATTCCAACTGGTGTGCGTTTTAACCGCATCGGTGGCATTCACTAACCATTCAAATATCGAGAGAGTATGAATTCTCCAATTGATAAACTAGAGAGAAAGCTCGGCTACCAGTTTCAAGATGCCGGGCTTATCAATTTGGCGCTGACGCACCGCAGCGCCAACAGTAAGCACAATGAACGTCTTGAGTTTCTGGGCGATTCAATTTTAAGTTTTGTCATCGCTGATGATCTGTACCATCGTTTCCCAAAAGTGAACGAAGGTGACATGAGCCGCATGCGTGCTACTTTGGTTCGCGGACATACATTGGCGGAACTGGGTCGTGAATTCGATCTAGGAGATTATTTAAAATTAGGTCCAGGTGAATTGAAGAGTGGCGGTTTTCGCCGAGACTCTATTTTAGCCGATGCGGTTGAAGCCATTATTGGCGCAATTTACCTAGACAGTGATCTTGAAGTTGTGCGAGGCATTGTACTGAGTTGGTATCAGTCACGCCTTGAAGCCATCAAACCAGGCGTTTCACAGAAAGATCCGAAAACTCGCCTACAAGAGTTCCTACAAGGCAGAAGAAAACCGCTGCCTGTCTACACAGTGACTAATATTAAAGGTGAAGCGCACAACCAAGAGTTCACGGTTGAGTGCGAAGTAGCAGGTGTGGATAAGCCTGTAATCGGTAAAGGCACCAGCCGCCGCAAGGCAGAACAAGCGGCTGCTGAAACAGCACTTGAGCAATTGACAAATGGCTGATAACGAATTCGATATCGATGCGTTTTTCGCATCACAAGGTGAGCCAAGCTCGCCAGAAAACCAACACTGTGGCTTTATTGCTATTGTTGGTCGTCCAAACGTAGGTAAGTCGACACTTTTGAACAAGATTTTGGGTCAGAAGATTTCGATCACCTCTCGTAAGCCGCAAACGACACGCCACCGTATTATGGGTGTGGATACGGACGGCGATTACCAAGCGATTTACGTCGACACGCCTGGACTTCACATTGAAGAAAAGCGTGCGATCAACCGTTTGATGAACCGTGCAGCTAACTCGTCATTGAGTGATGTAAACCTTGTGTTCTTCTTAGTCGATGGTACGCATTGGACTAAAGACGATGAGATGGTGCTGACCAAACTTCAAAAATCGAACTTCCCAGTTGTGCTTTGTGTAAACAAGGTCGACAACGTACAAGATCGTAACGACGTGATGCTACACATGGCGGAGATGTCGAAGAAGATGGACTTCGTGGATGTTGTGCCAATCTCTGCCAAGCAAGGTAAGAACATTGACGTACTGCGTAAGCACGTGCGTAATCACTTACCTAAAGCAACGCATCACTTCCCAGAAGAATACGTGACTGACCGTTCTCAGCGTTTTATGGCGTCTGAGATTGTGCGTGAAAAGCTGATGCGCTTTACTGGTGAAGAGCTGCCATACTCAGTAACGGTTGAAATTGAACGTTTTGATTACAACCCCGAAACCGACGGTTTCCACATCAATGCCTTGATTCTTGTTGAGCGTAATGGTCAGAAGAAAATGGTGATTGGCAAAGGCGGCGAGAAGATTAAAACCATTGGTCGCGAAGCGCGTTTGGATATGGAAGAATTGTTCGGTCGTAAAGTTTACCTAGAAACCTGGGTAAAAGTGAAATCTGGCTGGGCAGACGACGAACGAGCGTTGCGTTCGTTGGGTTATATAGACGATTTATAATCTTGGCTGCGAAGGTGCTTCGCTCCAACATCGATGAAAAATCAGTATCGATTAAAATAAGGAGCCGCTCGGCTCCTTATTTTTTATTTCACACTTTTTAGGCACAATGACTTAGATGAGTAATCTGTCTTCCGAAGGTTTACAGCGCTGTTTTGTATTGCACCGACGCCCTTACAGTGAATCGAGCTTAATCCTTGATGTATTTAGTGAGGAATATGGCCGAATGACTTTAATGGCCAAAGGCGCGCGCAGTAAGCGTTCGAACTTAAAAGGCGCATTGCAACCTTTTACCCCGCTATTACTTAAATGGTCGGGGAAAGGCTCGATGAAAACTTTGCGTCAAGCCGAGCCGATAAGTCTAGGTTTGCCGTTAACGGGCATTAATCTCTACTCAGCCATGTACGTCAATGAACTGATTGGCCGTATTTTGATGGCTGAAGTGCCGATGCCAGCACTATTTCATGATTATTTGCATGCGTTAACCGAGTTGGCGCACAACGAGAACCCTGAGCCTGCACTGCGTCGTTTTGAGTTAGCCTTGCTGTCTGCGATGGGGTATGGCGTGGATTTTTTGCATTGTGCAGGTACCGGCGAGCCCGTCGATCCAGAAATGACCTATCGTTACCGGGAACAGAAAGGGTTTATTGCTTCGGTTAGGCGCGATAACCTCACGTTTTTAGGGAATGAACTGATTGCTATCAGTGAGCGGCGGTTCGTCACTAAAGAGCAGCTAAAAGCGGCAAAACGCTTTACACGTATAGCCTTAAAGCCGTATCTTGGCGGCAAACCTTTAAAAAGTCGTGAATTTTTCATTCAGACCCCCAGAGCACGGAGTAACGGAAAATGAGCTCAATTTATTTAGGCGTCAATATCGACCATATTGCCACTCTACGTAATGCACGTGGTACAAAATACCCAGATCCTGTTCACGCTGCTGAAATTGCTGAGCGTGCAGGCGCGGACGGTATCACTATCCACTTACGTGAAGACCGTCGCCATATTTTGGATCGTGATGTACGTATTCTGCGTGAAACCATTCAAACGCGTATGAATCTAGAGATGGCAGTGACGGACGAAATGGTTGAGATTGCGCTGCAAACTAAACCAGAGTTTGTGTGTTTAGTGCCTGAAAAGCGTGAAGAACTGACGACGGAAGGTGGCTTAGATGTAGTAGGGCAGCTTGAAAAAATTAAAGCTGCGACGAAAAAGCTGACAGATGCAGGCATCAAAGTTTCGCTCTTTATTGATGCTGACCGTCAACAGATTGAAGCTGCGAAAAAGTGTGGCGCTCCGTTTATTGAGCTACATACTGGCCATTATGCAGATGCGACGACAGAAGACGAGCAACAAGCTGAACTGAAGAAGATTGCCGCTGGTGCTAGTTATGCACATGATCTAGGTATTATTGTTAATGCCGGGCATGGCCTGACTTATCACAATGTCGCACCAATTGCTGCATTACCAGAAATTTACGAACTCAACATTGGTCACTCAATCATTGGTCGCGCGGTATTTGATGGTTTAAATAAAGCGGTTGCTGACATGAAAGCATTGATGATTGAGGCTCGCCAGTCATAGGGCTATCTAGATGGCGATTATAGGGTTAGGGACCGACATTGCAGAAATTGAGCGTATTGAAAAAGCGTTAGCTCGTAGTGGTGAACCTTTTGCTCAGCGGATTCTTTCAGAAGAAGAAATGGCCAAATTCTCACAGCTTAAGCTGCAAGGTCGTTATCTTGCTAAGCGCTTTGCTGTTAAAGAAGCTGCCTCAAAAGCATTGGGGACAGGGATCGCAAAAGGGGTCACGTTTCACGACTTTTCCATCTCGAACGATGAGCTTGGAAAACCAGTACTCGCATTGACGGGCACAGCCAAGCAAATAGCGGATGCGATGGGTGTTAACCACATTCACCTGTCCATTTCCGATGAGCGTCATTACGCTGTGGCGACGGTCATTTTTGAATCCTAGCTTGTAAGTCTTAAACAAAATACTAAAAAGCCAGAGCATTTGCTCTGGCTTTTGTTTCTCTTCAATAGATCACTGTTCAAGGTATAACTTTGCGGTTGTTGTTACTTTAATCATTTCATCTTGCAGCTCGAACATTTCAGGCTCAACCTCCTCAAGACTGATCCCTGAGCGCAGTGCTTGCTCAAGCGTCGCACAGAGTGACTTCAGTCTTGGAACGCCACAATATGAACTACTGCCGTGCAGCTTATGGATGACATGAATTAGGTCATCACGAGAGATATCTTCTTGCTCCAGAGCTTGGTCAACGACTGCTTCTACTTCAGGGATGAACTCAATCAACATGCGTAGCATGTCTTTAGCGAGATCCTCTTTATTCGCGCTCTGTTTCAAGGCTGCTTGCCAATCAATAATCACATCCTGCTGAGGCGAAGAAACGGATTGTGGTGCGCTTCCTTCAGGTTCATCAACGTATGAAGGGGCGACTTTGCCAATGCTCTCTGTACAAGCATTTGGGTTCCAGTGAACCAAAACCTGTTGTAGCACATGCTCTTCAATAGGTTTGGTCAAGTAGTCATCCATTCCTGCCGAGAGCAAGCGGTCTCGTTCCCCTGCCATGGCATGCGCCGTTACCGCAATCACTGGCGTGTCTTTATTTAGCTCCAACTCTTTAATGTGCTTACAAGCGGTCACACCATCCATTTGTGGCATTTGAATATCCATGAAGATTAAATCGTACTTTTTCTCTGTCGCCAGGTTCACCGCTTGCTGGCCATTGCTACAGGCGGTGACGGTTTCTACTCGTTCGCGGAGTAGTGCAGAGATCAGCTTCAAGTTTGCAGGGTTGTCATCCACTGCTAGTACAGTGAGAGGTAAACGGTCCCCTTCGCTTGGCGTAATTGGAGCGCTTAATACCGGTGGCGATTCTACATGTTCGCTAATCAGGCTTTGTAGCAACTTACGGCGAGACAATGGTTTCGTCAGGCACTGGACGTGATGCTCTGTCATTATTTGGTCCGCAAGCGCCAATTCGGTACTCGGTGTCCCTAGGAGAACACTCGGAGCCATGCGTTTCGCTTGTTCTATCCAAGGTGTAATAACTTCCGCATCGTGAGTCTGGTTGGCCGCTAAATTCAACAGTACATAATCATATTGTTCTTCGTTGTTTGGTAGCGAAGAGCGGTAGGTTACTAAAATACCCTCCTGACTTAGAATCTGTTGGGTTACGGATGCGGCTTGCATGTTTGGTTCAATCAGCAGTAACTGCTTCCCAGTCAGAAGTTCCACTTCAATCAGTTCGCTCATTGGCATCTCGGTTGAGTGCAAGCGCACCGTAAACCAGAAGGTTGAACCTTGGTGTAGACGGCTGGTTAAACTGATTTCGCCGCCCATCTGGCTCACCAGTTTCTGAGTGATAACCAGACCAAGACCAGTACCGCCGTAACGACGTGAAATACTTGCATCTGCTTGGCTAAAGGCTTGGAACAACTGCGCTTGCTGACGCTCAGAGATACCAATACCGGTATCACGCACCATGAATTGCAGTTCGACGGAGTCTCCTGATTGAGAGCGCATTTCTACGCTAACATCAATGTTGCCTCGCTCGGTAAACTTGATTGAGTTACCGACTAAGTTCGTCAAAATTTGCTGAATACGTAGTGGATCCCCAACTAAACCCGGTGGAATTTTAGGGTCCACTTTTAGGGTGATTTCTAACCCTTTCTCATGTGCACTTGTGGCTTGTAGGTTAATTACCTCTTCTAAACTTTCTCGGAAATCAAAAGGAATGTTTTCCAGCGCCAGCTTACCCGCTTCAAGTTTCGAGAAGTCGAGAATGTCATTGATGATATTCAGCAGGTTGTTCGCCGATTTCTCAATCGTCTGTAGGTAATCCGTTTGGCTGTTAGAAAGCTGCGTTTTAAGCATTTGACGAGTAAAGCCAATCACCCCATTGAGCGGAGTACGCAGCTCGTGCGACATGTTTGCCAAGAACTCTGACTTAACCCTGGCCGCTTCTTGCGCGCGTTTCTTCGCGATATCCAACTCAACGTTCTGAATTTCTAGCTGCTCAAGCGTTTCACGTAAGTCGGACGTGGCTTGGTCTATACTGTGCTGCATCTCCACGTGATATTCTGATAACGATACCGCCATGGCGTTGATGCCATTTTTTAGCTGGTCTAACTCCCCGTGCATTTTGCCTTCGATACGCACATCCAGATGACCGCGGCGAATGCGGTCAACGACATTCTTCATGTGGGTGATAGGTTGGGTCACATCGTGCATTAGACGTGAAGCAAACACACTTGCTAAGCCAAGACCGAGAACCAGAACTAAAAACGCAGAGAAGACTTCTTGATACTGTTGCAGCCTCAAGGAGGAGAGATCTAACTCGACGGCGATGTAACCAATCGCTTTTGTGCCTTGGCTTTCGTTCGACAACTCCGCTAAGTAGTGACCTTCTGACAAAATGGGGACACGCAATATCAGTGAGTTTTCGTAGATTTCCGAATTACCCAGTTGCGGGATCGGTTTATCTTTGGGAAACATCAAGGCTTCAAAATTAGGATGAAAGTTAGAGGTTACAAAGAGCTCATGATGTTCATCAAATACCGCGATACTACGAACCAGTTTGGAGTTTTTACGGTGCGCGTAGCTTATCAAGCGACGTACCGCCTCTCGGCTTTCTGATAGTAGATGAGTTTCACTGGCAATCGCCAGCGGCTCAATAATGCTGTTACCAGTGGTGATAACTTGTTTCTCAAGGTCTTGGTAGCGGTTAAATGAGAAAAAGCCGCTCAGTAATAAACCAATAATGAGAGTGGGAGCGAGAGTTAGTGTAATTACACGTGCTCGTAAGCCATATCTGGTCATGTTATCTAATTACATCGGAGTCTGGATATGGGAAAATAACGCATTATTTCTCAAGCGCACGATAAAGCCTTGAGCAAAGAAGTGACGTCACCGAATAAACGGTAAGCATAATCAAGTCACTCGAATCACACAACGGCTGCAATCAAGAATAGTGAAGCCGAAGAGCAATTACACATAAATCAGGCATAGAGCATGGCACGCATCTTTCAACCGAAAAAGAAAACCCAACTCAATACTCGGCACCAAGCAGTGCAAGTAGAGCGTTTAGATCACCACGGCGCAGGCATTGCTTACCTCAAAAAGAAGCCATTGTTTATTGATGGAGCACTGCCAGGTGAGGAGGTGGTCACTCAATTGGTGGAAGAAAAGAGCAAATACGCTCGCGGTAAGTTGATTAAAATCCTTAAGCCGAGTGAAGCTCGTGTGGAGCCATTTTGCCCACATTATAATGAGTGCGGTGGCTGTGATTTGCAGCATCTAGATTATGACCAACAATTGACGTACAAACAGCAAACGTTGCGTCAGCTAATGCGAAAATTTTCAGGCAGTGACATTGAACTAGATGCCCCGTTATTGGGATATTCGCAGGCCTACCGTCGCCGTGCGAGAGTGAGCTTGTTTGTTGATAAAAGAACACGTCAGCTACATTTTGGTTTCCGTAAAAAGCAGAGTAAGCAAATTGCGCAAGTGACCGATTGCCCAGTGCTGGCACCGGAACTGAATGTTTTGCTGCCAGAGATTTACTCAGCCCTAAAAGCGTTCAAAAAGCCGGAACAATTGGGTCATGTAGAGCTGGTACTTGGTGATAATGGTCCGTGTATTACGCTGCGCCACTTGAGCGCTCTGACAACGAGTGAAACTCAATCTCTAACGGAGTTGGCAAAACGTCATGGCGCATCGTTGTACTTAATGCCATCGACAGAACAATTAGACCTTATCGAAGGCGATATGCCTTTTTATCAAGAAGTTGGAGTGAAAATCCCTTTTGCACCAAATAACTTTATTCAAGTAAACCAAGGTGTAAACCAACAAATGGTCAAACAAGCGGTTGAGTGGTTAGACCCACAAAAGAGTGACCGAGTGTTAGATTTGTTCTGTGGTTTAGGCAACTTTAGTTTACCAGTTGCGAAATTAGCTAAGTACGTGGTTGGAGTAGAGGGTGTTGCAGAGATGGTAGAAAAAGCCACAAACAATGCATCTTTGAACCAAATCAATAACGCGCAATTTTATCACGCTAACCTTGAGCAAGATTTTGAAGGCCAAGCCTGGGCCGCAGAGCGGTTTGATAAAGTATTATTAGACCCGGCACGCGCGGGAGCGAGTGGGATCATCGATCAAGTTTCTGAGCTTGGCGCACAGCGTGTAGTTTATGTTTCTTGTAATCCTGCTACCCTTGCTAGGGATAGTCAAAGCTTGATAGAGCAAGGCTATAAATTAACGAAATTAGGTATGCTGGATATGTTCCCTCATACCAGTCATCTAGAATCGATGGCATTGTTTGAAAAGTCCTAACTTTAGGACTTTGACCCCTTATTTGTGGTGGGTGGTCATAAAGCCAGCGTGTACGCGCGGTAAAAAGAACTAACCTGGACGGTGTTAGTCAAACCACACGAATATAATAATTAGGATGATGAGATGGTTGCGGTAAGAAGCGCGCATTTAAACCAAGATGAACAGTTTGAACTCGAAAACTGGGTGGCTAGCCTAGGACAAGAGAAAAACACAGCCTCACGCTTAATCGAAGTATATCGAGATTGCCAGACGGTATTGGCTGATAACGAGCAAGCGGAGCTGTTGTTGTGGCGTGGACGAGAAATGATCGAAATTTTGATCACCTTGTCTATGGATCAAGCCACTTTAGTGGCTGCTCAACTGTTTCCTTTGGTTTCAAGTGGTGCTTTTAACAGAGAAATTCTGGAAGAGAAATACAGCAAAGAAATCATAAAATTAATCGACGGCGTTGAAGAAATGGCTGCTATTGGCCAACTCAACGTCAACATGGAAGGCAGTGCAGCGTCATCTCAGGTAGATAACGTACGCCGCATGCTGCTTGCCATGGTGGATGACTTCCGCTGCGTGGTTATCAAGCTTGCGGAGCGAATTTGTAACCTTATTGAAGTTAAAAAAGCGCCTGATGAAGTTCGACGTGCGGCGGCAAAAGAGTGTGCCAACATCTATGCGCCGCTAGCAAACCGATTAGGCATCGGTCAGCTGAAATGGGAAATTGAAGATTACGCTTTCCGCTACCAACAGCCGGAAACTTACAAACAAATTGCCAAGCAGCTTTCTGAGCGACGCATCGTTCGTGAACAGTACATCAAAGACTTTGTTGAAGACCTCACGCACGAAATGGAAGTGTCGGGCATCAATGCCGAAGTGAGTGGTCGACCTAAGCACATCTACAGCATTTGGCGAAAAATGCAGAAGAAGAGTTTGGCCTTTGATGAGCTGTTTGATGTTCGAGCAGTACGTATCATCGCAGACAAACTGCAAGACTGTTACGCGGCTTTGGGTGTAGTTCACACCAAATACAAGCACCTACCGAGCGAGTTTGATGACTACGTTGCTAACCCTAAACCAAACGGTTATCAATCGATCCACACCGTAATTCTAGGGCCAGAAGGCAAAACCATCGAGATCCAGATTCGTACCAAGCAAATGCATGAAGAGTCGGAGCTGGGTGTTGCCGCGCACTGGAAATATAAAGAAGGGGCAAGCAGCCGAAGCGGTTATGATGAGAAGATCACGTGGCTGCGTAAGCTACTGGATTGGCAAGAAGAAATGTCTGACTCTGGCGAAATGCTCGATGAGCTGCGTAGCCAAGTCTTTGATGACCGTGTTTATGCCTTTACACCACGTGGTGATGTTGTCGATTTGCCAATGGGGGCAACGCCGCTAGATTTTGCCTATCACATTCACTCCGAAGTGGGACACCGTTGTATCGGTGCCAAAGTCGGAGGTCGTATTGTGCCGTTCACGCATAAATTACATATGGGTGACCAAGTCGAGATTATCACTCAGAAAGAACCTAACCCATCACGTGACTGGTTAAACCCATCATTAGGCTTCGTTCATTCTGGTCGTGCGCGTGCCAAAATTAACGCCTGGTTCCGAAAACAAAGCCGTGAGAAGAACCTCGAAGCAGGTCGTGAAATCCTTGAGCATGAGTTAGCCAAAATTGGCGCAACGTTAAAAGATGCAGAGCATTACGCCCTCAAGCGGTTTAACGTCAAAACACCAGATGAATTGTATGTTGGGGTAGGTAGCGGTGATTTGCGCATCAATCAAATCATTAACCATATCAACGCGTTAGTTAACAAGCCAACGGCAGAGGAAGAAGACCAGCAAGCACTGGAAAAACTGCAAGAAGCTGAGCATAAATCACCCGCGCAAAGCCGACCGAAAAAAGACGCAGTTGTAGTAGAAGGCGTCGATAACCTAATGACACATCTAGCACGTTGCTGTCAGCCAATTCCAGGTGACGATATTTCTGGTTACATAACGCAAGGTCGTGGGATTTCAGTACACCGTAGTGACTGTGAACAGCTAGAAGAACTGCGCCATCATGCGCCAGAGCGCATCATCGATACGGTCTGGGGCAGCGGCTTTGTGGGGTCATACATCCTCACCGTGCGTGTTGAAGCGATGGAGCGAGGTGGTCTACTCAAAGACATTACGACACTGTTCGCCAACGAAAAGATCAAAGTGACCAGTATGAAGAACCGGGTCGACTACAGACGTCAACTTGCCATCATGGACTTTGACCTAGAAGTCACCAATATTGAGGTGCTTTCGCGGGTTTCGAAGCGTGTGGAACAGATCAAGGATGTCATGACGGTGAAACGCCTCGGCTAAAATTCTCGTTATACTTGAAGCTGATAGCGTTGTTGCCTGCGCTCACTCCGGAGTGCCGGCCCAGGCTCATCACATGGTGAACCATGCTCAGGAGTCGCGAAAATTTGTTGCCTTGTCAAAGTAACAATTACTTAGTGAAAGCTGCTGAGAAAATACAATGTGGAAGGTGAGTGGTTTTGGCTGCTCACCTTTTTCTTTAATAGAAAGGTTTAAAGGAACAAAAAATGAGTCATCCAATTGAACAGTTAGAACAAATCATGGCGAAGTTGCGTGACCCAGAAAACGGTTGCCCTTGGGACTTAAAACAAACCTTTGACACCATCGTTCCGCATACTATAGAAGAAACCTACGAAGTGGTGGACGCGATTCAAAATCGAGATTGGCCCAATCTAAAAGAAGAGCTAGGGGATTTGTTGTTTCAGGTGATTTTTTACAGTCAGCTAGCGAAAGAGCAAGAGCTGTTCGACTTTTCGGATGTCGTCGAAACCGTGAACGAAAAACTGACTCGTCGCCACCCGCATGTTTTTTCAGATGTTGAGTTTGAATCTGACGAGGAAATTAACGCGAACTGGGAAGCGGAAAAAGCAAAAGAAAAAGCCCTAGTAGGCAAAGCGGAAGAAAGTATCCTAGACTCAATACCAAACTCTTTGCCGGCACTTTCTCGTGCTACAAAAATTCAGAAAAAATGTGCAAAATTTGGGTTTGATTGGGATTCACTTGGCCCGGTTGTCGATAAAGTACGAGAAGAAATTGACGAAGTCATGGAAGAGGCACTGCAAGTTCAGCCCGATGAAGAGAAAGTTGAGTTGGAGCTCGGTGATTTGCTATTTGCGACTGTCAATTTGGCTCGCCACCTTGATAAAAACCCAGAAGTCGCACTAGGAAAAGCAAACGTAAAGTTTGCGCGACGTTTTAAACAAGTTGAAGGCAAGGTCCAGCAGTCAGGCAAAGTACTTACAGATTGTTCTTTATCAGAACTTGACCATTTTTGGGATGAAGTAAAACAAGAAGAATCGAGGCAGAGGTAAACTGGCAGAATACATAATATAAGGTCAGCTTGTTTGGTTGCACGAAAACGGACTTTGGTTTGTCTTTGCTCACTTTGATTTGAAGCAAAAAATAAAAAATTACGGTGTGATAGATTTCACGTTGTGGCGGTAAGGAGCTTCTGGTATATTTATCTCCCGTCCAGAAGCACTCCATTTCCCTCATTCAACCAATTTCAGGTTAAACATGACGACAAATTACATTTTTGTTACTGGCGGGGTTGTATCCTCTCTAGGTAAAGGTATTGCAGCAGCATCTCTTGCGGCTATTCTAGAAGCTCGTGGTCTTAAAGTGACTATGATGAAGCTTGACCCTTACATCAACGTTGACCCGGGCACAATGAGCCCTACTCAGCACGGTGAAGTGTTCGTTACAGAAGATGGCGCAGAGACTGACCTTGACCTTGGTCACTACGAGCGTTTCATCCGTACCAAGATGACCAAGCGTAACAACTTCACTGCAGGTCGTGTTTATGCCGACGTACTTCGTAAAGAACGTCGTGGTGACTACCTAGGCGCAACTATTCAAGTTATCCCTCATATCACTAACGCAATCAAAGATCGCGTTATTGCAGGTTCTGAAGGCCATGATGTGGCTATCGTTGAAGTTGGCGGTACTGTTGGTGATATCGAATCACTACCATTTATGGAAGCGATTCGTCAGCTAGCTGTTGAGCTAGGCCGTGAGCGCGCAATGTTCATGCACCTAACACTTGTTCCTTACCTAGCGGCAGCGGGCGAAGTGAAAACTAAGCCGACGCAACACTCTGTAAAAGAACTTCTATCTATCGGTATTCAGCCAGACATCCTAGTTTGCCGTAGCGATCGCGTTATTCCTGCGAATGAGCGTAAAAAAATCGCACTGTTCTGTAATGTTCCAGAAAAAGCAGTAATTTCAATGAAGGATGTAGACTCTATCTACAAGATCCCTCAGTTGATTAAATCTCAAGGGCTAGATGACCTTGTGTGTGCTCGCTTTGGTATTACTGCTCCTGAAGCAGACCTTTCTGAATGGGAACAGGTTATCTACGAAGAAGCAAATCCTACTGGTGAAGTAACCATCGGTATGGTTGGTAAATACATTGAATTACCAGATGCATACAAATCTGTGAACGAAGCGCTTAAACACGCTGGCTTGAAAAACCGCCTAAGCGTCACAATTAAGTATGTAGACTCACAAGATATCGAAACAAAAGGCGTTGAACTTCTAGAAGGTTTGGACGCAATCCTAGTACCAGGTGGCTTCGGCGATCGTGGTATTGAAGGCAAGATCCGTGCGGCTCAATATGCACGTGAAAATAACGTGCCTTACCTAGGTATTTGTTTGGGTATGCAAGTTGCACTAATCGAATACGCGCGTAACGTTGCGGGTATGGAAGGTGCACATTCAACAGAATTTAACAAAGAGACTAAGTACCCTGTGGTAGGTTTGATCACAGAGTGGGTAGACGAATCAGGTAGCGTAGAAGAGCGTACTGAAAAGTCTGACCTAGGCGGTACGATGCGTCTTGGTTCACAGCTGTGTCACCTAGAGAAAGGGACTAAAGCTCGTGAACTGTACGGTAGCGCGACGATCCATGAACGTCACCGTCACCGTTACGAAGTGAATAACGTGCTTCGTCCGCAAATCGAAAAAGCAGGCCTAAAAGTATCAGGTCTATCTGCGGACAAGAAGTTAGTGGAAATGATTGAGAACCCAGCTCACCCATGGTTTGTAGCGGCTCAGTTCCACCCAGAATTCACCTCGACTCCTCGCGATGGACATCCATTGTTTGCAGGTTTTGTTAAGGCTGCGGGCCAAAACGCACGCGGCGAATTCGAGAAGTAAAAGGATACGGGCGGCGGCGAAGGTTGTGCTGCTGCCCTTTAAGATTGACATTTATATTTGAAACGAGAGGAAACATTAATGTCTAAGATCGTTAAAGTTCTAGGTCGTGAAATCATCGACTCACGTGGTAACCCAACTGTAGAAGCTGAAGTACACCTAGAAGGCGGTTTCGTAGGTATGGCGGCAGCTCCATCTGGCGCATCTACTGGTTCTCGCGAAGCTCTTGAGCTACGTGACGGTGACAAAGCACGTTTCCTAGGTAAAGGTGTTCTTAAAGCAGTTGAAGCTGTAAACGGCCCAATCGCTGAAGCTCTAGTTGGCAAAGACGCTAAAGACCAAGCTGCAATCGACGCAGTAATGATCGAACTAGACGGCACTGAAAACAAATCTAAATTCGGTGCTAACGCTATCCTAGCTGTTTCTCTAGCAAACGCTAAAGCTGCTGCTGCTGCGAAAGGCATGCCTCTATACGAGCACATCGCTGAGCTAAACGGCACTGCAGGTCAGTTCTCTATGCCTCTACCAATGATGAACATCATCAACGGTGGTGAGCACGCAGACAACAACGTTGACATCCAAGAGTTCATGATCCAACCAGTTGGCGCTAAGACTCTTAAAGAAGGTCTACGTATCGGTGCAGAAGTATTCCACAACCTAGCTAAAGTTCTTAAGTCTAAAGGCTACAGCACTGCAGTTGGTGATGAAGGTGGTTTCGCTCCTAACCTTAAATCTAACGCTGAAGCTCTAGAAGTTATCGCAGAAGCTGTTGCAGCTGCTGGTTACGAACTAGGTAAAGACGTTACTCTAGCTATGGACTGTGCTGCATCTGAGTTCTTCGACAAAGAAGCTGGCATCTACAACATGAAAGGCGAAGGTAAAACTTTCACTTCTGAAGAGTTCAACCACTACCTAGCTGAGCTAGCTAACCAATTCCCAATCGTTTCTATCGAAGACGGTCTAGACGAGTCTGACTGGGATGGCTTCAAGCACCAAACAGAACTACTAGGTGACAAGCTTCAACTAGTAGGTGACGATCTATTCGTTACTAACACTAAGATCCTTGCTGAAGGTATCGAGAAAGGCGTAGCTAACTCTATCCTTATCAAGTTCAACCAAATCGGTTCTCTAACTGAGACTCTAGCTGCAATCAAGATGGCTAAAGACGCAGGTTACACAGCAGTAATCTCTCACCGTTCTGGCGAAACTGAAGATGCAACTATCGCTGACCTAGCGGTAGGTACAGCTGCAGGTCAAATCAAAACTGGTTCTATGAGCCGTTCTGACCGTGTTGCTAAGTACAACCAGCTAATCCGTATCGAGGAAGCTCTAGGTGAGCGCGCTCCTTTCAACGGTCTTAAAGAAGTTAAAGGTCAAGCTTAATTCTTAATTGAATTAACCGCTTAACTTAAAGCTTTTAAAACACCCTGCTTTGGCGGGGTGTTTTTTTATATAACGGAAGCGCTAAGTCCATGTTTCAAGTAAGCGATCTTAAAGAAGTTAAAGGTCAAGCTTAATTCTTAACTGAATTAACGGCTTAACTTAAAACTTTTAAAAACACCCAGCTTTGGCGGGGTGTTTTTGTATCTGACATATGAGAACAGGCTTTGCTTTTTGATGTCTTTCGCTTACGTTCATTTGTGATTCCATAGAACGAGGAGAGAGTAGAGAAGTCTCTTTGTTTCATTTTGCTGCTTATTTCTTGTAAGGAGCGTGTGAGTCTCCCTTTCTCCCCTAGAGGCAACCTCGCATTTATGCTATATATGTCACCTTATCTAATTCCTTCCGGTACAGAATGTTAGCAGCGATATGCGAATCTTTGTTATAGCCCTTACGCTACTGTTTGGCTTGCTTCAATACACTCTATGGTTTGGTAAAAACGGAGTGTCTGACTACTACACTGTAAAAGATGAAATTGAAGTTCAGCAACAAGTGAACAGCAAGCTACAAGCTCGCAACAATGAAATGTTCGCTGAGATTGATGACTTAAGGCAAGGTCTTGATGCGATTGAAGAACGTGCGCGTCATGAGCTCGGTTTAGTTAAAGATGGCGAGACTTTTTACCGCATTATAGGTGAGGAAAACCATTAAAATGTTGGATATGAACTCATCGCATATCGCAATTGTGCCTGCTGCGGGTGTGGGTAGCAGAATGAAGGCAGATCGCCCTAAGCAATATTTATTGATCGAAGGTAAAGCGGTACTGGAACATACCGTAGAGAAACTGCTTTCCCACCCAAATATTTCTAAGGTTGTCGTTGCCATTACTGACGGCGACCCATATTACCCAGAATTGTCCATTGCTAAGCACCCAGATGTGATTCGTGTAGCTGGTGGTAAAGAAAGAGCAGACTCTGTGTTATCAGGGCTAAACTATGTCAATGAGCATCTGGAAAGCGAGTGGGTGTTAGTCCACGATGCTGCAAGGCCATGTGTATTAACATCCGACATTGACCGTTTGATTGATGTTTGCTGCGCTCACTCAACGGGTGGCATTCTCGCATCTCCTGTGAGAGATACAATGAAGCGAGCAAACGCAGTACAAGATATCGATCATACGGTAGATAGAGAAGCATTGTGGCATGCACTGACTCCACAAATGTTTAAAACTCAGCAGCTTACTCAAGCACTGGCTGACGCATTAGAACAGGGTGTAACCATTACCGATGAAGCCTCGGCTTTGGAGTGGTTAGGCGAGAAGCCAGCCTTAGTTCAAGGGAATGCGAACAATATAAAAATCACTCAGCCAGAAGACCTTGCGTTAGCCGAGTTTTATCTAAGCCGTGAGCGCGGCGAATAAAGAAAGGATAGAAAATGATTCGAATTGGTCATGGTTTCGATGTACATAAATTCGGTGGTGAAGGCCCGGTCATTATTGGTGGTGTAGCAATCCCTTATGAGCAAGGTTTGATTGCACACTCAGATGGCGATGTAGCGTTGCATGCGTTAACGGATGCTCTGCTGGGCGCGATTGCTGCCGGCGATATTGGTCGTCATTTCCCAGATACGGATGATAAATGGAAAGGCGCAAACAGTCGTGAATTACTGAAAGACGTTTACCGTCGAGTCAAAGAGCAAGGTTACCGTCTCGGCAATGCTGATGTAACCATCATGGCACAAGCGCCTAAAATGGCACCACACATTGACGCAATGTGTGCGGCGATAGCCGAAGACCTAGAAACCGACATTAGTAACATTAACGTAAAAGCGACGACGACAGAACGTCTCGGTTTTACTGGACGCAAAGAAGGCATTGCAACGGAAGCCGTTGTACTTCTGTTTAAGCAATAACTAGCAATTTGCTCCTCTAAGCTGTGATATCAGCGGAAACACATCATGTCAGACATTTTATCTTCATTGGCTTACCTAACGGGTAAGCCAGTTGCATCGGCAAAAATCAAAGCGCAGCCAGAGCAATTTCAGGTTCGCGAAGATTTAGGTTTTGCCTTTACGGGCGAAGGCGAGCACCTAATGGTTCGTATCCGTAAAACGGGTGAGAACACCAGCTTCGTTGCTAACGAGTTAGCAAAAGCCTGTGGTGTTAAGTCGAAAGACGTTAGCTGGGCGGGTCTTAAAGACCGTCATGCGGTGACGGAACAGTGGTTAAGTGTCCATTTACCAAAAGGTGAAACGCCAGATTTTTCAGCGTTTTTGGCTCAATACCCAAGTATCGAAATCCTTGCAACAGATCGTCACAATAAAAAACTGCGTCCTGGTGACCTAGTAGGGAACGAGTTCGTGGTTACTTTGTCTGAAGTGACAGATATAGCGGATGTAGAACAACGTCTTGAAAAAGTGAAACAAGTTGGTGTGCCAAATTACTTTGGTAGTCAGCGTTTTGGTAACGATGGCAACAACCTTGAAGAAGCACGTCGATGGGGACGCGAAAACGTTCGTACCCGCAATCAAAACAAGCGAAGCATGTATTTATCAGCGGCTCGTTCGTGGATTTTCAACCGCATCGTTTCAGCTCGTCTAGAGAATGGTGTGTTTGATAAGTTCATTGATGGTGACATTGCACAGACGAATTCTGGCACTCAGTTGATTGATGCAAACAACATCGCTGCTCTGCAAGCGCAATTTGCGCAAGGTGAAGCGGCAATTACCGCTGCGCTTGCTGGCGATAATGCACTGCCTACTCAAGCCGAGGCTCTGGCATTAGAGCAACCGTTTTTAGACGAAGAGCCTGACCTCATGGCGCTGATTCGTGGTAATCGCATGCGCCACGACCGTCGCGATATTGCGCTAAAGCCAAAAGATTTAGCTTGGACGGTTGAAGGTAACAACATTACGCTGACTTTCTCACTGGATGCGGGATCTTTTGCGACCTCTATTGTTCGTGAGTTAGTTAATGAGGTTGAAGTAGAAAGAGAATACTAATGGAACAGGATTCACGAAACCCGAAGCCCTTAAGAGTCTTAATCAGCAATGATGATGGTGTTCATGCTCAAGGGATTCATGCCCTCGCTGATGAGTTGAGAGATATCGCTGAAGTGACCATTGTCGCACCTGATCGAAATCGTTCAGGTGCTTCGAATTCACTCACATTAGAACAACCATTACGCGTGACTGAAATTGCCCCAAATATCTACTCAGTGCAAGGCACGCCCACGGATTGTGTGCATTTCGCGCTGAATGAGCTAATGAAAGATGATTTGCCTGATCTTGTTCTGTCAGGAATCAACCATGGCGCTAATTTGGGTGATGATGTTCTTTATTCTGGAACAGTAGCAGCAGCCATGGAAGGTCATTTCCTTGGCGTTCAGTCGGTGGCTTTTTCTCTAGTGGGTAAGCGACATTTCGAATCCGCCGCTAAAATTGCACGTCAAATTGTACAACAGCATTTAGCGTCGCCGATTCCAACGAATCGTCTACTGAACGTAAACGTGCCTGACTTACCATCAGAGAATTTAGGTGAAATTGAAGTTACGCGTTTAGGTGCACGTCATCACGCAGAGAATATGATCAAGCAGAAAGATCCGAGAGGTCATGACATTTATTGGTTAGGGCCACCAGGAAAGGAGCAAGATGCAGGAGAGGGCACGGACTTTTATGCAATTGAGCATGGCCGAATTTCAATGACGCCTCTGCAAGTTGATCTCACCGCTCACGAGTCGCTGCGTGCTATGGACAGTTGGTTAAAGGAAGAGAAGTAATGAGTAACCCACATGCTGACAGGTTGATAGCGTTTCTTATCTCCAGTGGCATCAAAGACCAAAGAGTTCTGGATGCTATCCAACGCTTGCCACGAGAAAGCTTTGTTTCTCAAGCGATGATGCACCAAGCCTATGATAACAATGCGTTACCAATTGGTCAGGGACAAACTATTTCTCAGCCTTATATCGTTGCGCGTATGACCGAGTTGCTTGAGCTAGAGCCGGCGAGTCGTGTTCTGGAAATCGGAACGGGATCGGGTTATCAAACCGCGGTACTGGCGCAAATTGTTGATCATGTATACTCCGTTGAGCGAATTAAATCGTTGCAATGGGAAGCAAAGCGTCGCCTGAAGCAATTGGATATTTACAATGTTTCAACTAAGCATGCTGATGGGTGGCAGGGCTGGGAAGCGAGAGGTCCTTTCGATGCTATCATTGTTACCGCTGCCGCTGAAGTGATTCCCCAAGCTCTTCTCTCACAATTAAGAGATGGCGGCAAAATGGTCATTCCTGTTGGAGATACGGAACAACAGTTATTAAAAATAGAGCGTAAGGGAGACGAATATCTCTCTACCGTTGTAGAAATGGTTCGGTTCGTACCTCTGGTTGCGGGTGATTTAGCTTAAGGGTTAGGGATAGGTGAATAAGTTACTACGTCATATTGGTATTAGCTTTGTGTTTGCTGCAGGACTAGTTGGTTGTGCAGCGCATTCCCCTGCACCTGTCTCTAGCCTAAAAAAAGACTATTCAAGCCTTGAAAGAGGGAGTTACAGAGGGAGTTATTATGAGGTAAAAAAAGGCGATACACTTTACTTCATAGCTTATGTCACAGATAAAGATGTAAATGATCTTGTTCGTTACAATGAGTTAACTCAGCCTTACACTATCTACCCAGGACAGAGGCTAAAACTTTGGGCTCCGAAATATGTCGCCCCTAAATATGGTCAAAAAGTTGAACCCGTTGTGGCTCCTGTTGTTACGACACCCCCAGCTCCAGTGACGAAAACATCAACAGCCTCTAAACCTAAACCTTCGAGTAAAAACTCTAGTCAAAAACCTACAGAGACTAAGCCTAAAGTCGTACAAAAACAGCCTCCAAAGAAGGTTGAACAATCGAAAACAAAGGAGTATGTTGGTTCAAAAGATAACCAAAAAGTGAAGCAAAAAGCGCCAACTACCACAGCAAAGAGTGATAAAGTCTCAAAGTGGTTGTGGCCAACAAAAGGGAGAGTAATCAAGAACTTTTCGGCGGGAGAACAGGGAAATAAAGGTATCGACATCGCAGGACAGCGTGGTCAACCTATCGTTTCAACCGCAGCCGGCACAGTCGTTTATTCAGGCAATGCGCTACGAGGTTATGGCAACTTAATTATAGTAAAGCATAACGACAATTATTTAAGCGCATACGCACATAATGACAAACTGCTGGTCACAGAAGGACAAAGCGTAAAAAGCGGACAAAAAATCGCCACCATGGGTAGTTCAGGTGCAAAGTCGGTCAAACTACACTTTGAAATTCGCTATCAAGGTAAATCAGTGAATCCAAAACGCTATTTGCCTTAAAACTTTGAAAAACAACTTGCGACATCATTTAGCGACATATTGAGTTGTCATGTCTTGCTAACTCGCCAGGGGGAGGCGTTATGAGTATCAGCAACACAGTAACCAAAGTTGAAGAGTTTGCATTTGACAATGCGTCAGTGAAGACCATTGATAACGAACTCGAAAGATCATCATCCACAGAAAGCAAAGCGACTGCGCGTGAAGAATTTGACGCGAGCAGTAAAAGCTTAGATGCAACTCAGTTGTATTTGGGCGAAATTGGCTTCTCACCTTTACTTACTGCCGAAGAAGAAGTGCTTTACGCAAGACGCGCCCTACGTGGCGACGAAGCGGCACGCAAACGTATGATCGAAAGTAACCTACGTTTGGTTGTTAAGATTTCTCGTCGATACAGTAACCGTGGTCTAGCACTACTCGATCTGATTGAAGAAGGTAACCTCGGCTTGATCCGAGCGGTCGAAAAATTCGACCCAGAACGTGGTTTCCGTTTCTCTACTTACGCAACATGGTGGATCCGACAAACGATAGAGCGAGCGTTGATGAACCAAACTCGCACGATCCGTCTACCTATCCACGTAGTGAAAGAGCTGAACATTTATCTGCGTACTGCGCGTGAACTTTCTCAAAAGCTCGATCACGAACCGACCGCAGAAGAAATTGCTGCTCAATTAGATATTCCAGTCGAAGACGTAAGCAAAATGTTACGCCTTAATGAGCGTATTAGCTCTGTCGACACGCCAATCGGTGGTGACGGTGAGAAAGCGCTGCTGGATATTATTCCTGATGCAAACAACTCTGATCCAGAAGTTTCGACTCAAGATGACGACATCAAATCATCGTTGATTCATTGGTTAGAAGAGTTGAATCCGAAACAGAAAGAAGTGCTTGCACGTCGCTTCGGCCTACTAGGCTACGAGCCTTCGACGCTGGAAGAAGTTGGTCGAGAGATTGGTCTGACACGTGAGCGAGTACGTCAAATACAAGTGGAAGGTTTACGTCGTCTTCGTGAAGTCCTAATCAAACAAGGTTTGAATATGGAAAACTTGTTTAACGTAGAAGACGATTAAGTAATCCGTATTTCACTAGATACGCAAAAGGCTATGGTTCCCCATAGCCTTTTTTCTTTTTTGCTCGTTGGTGTGAGTCTGTTTACAGCATCTTCTTCAAGCGATACAGCTCTTCAAGAGCTTGGCGTGGCGTTAAGTCGTCAGGGTCAATACCTGACAGGGCTTGTTCGACCTCGCTAGGCTCTGGAATCAGGCTCAACTGGTTAGCCACATCTACTGCACTTGGACGTGGTGTGTCACTGTTTTGCCCCAGTTGCTCTAGCTGAGATAGCTTGTTACGCGCATTTTTGATGACCGTTTTTGGTACGCCAGCTAAGCCCGCAACAGCCAAGCCGTAAGACTTACTTGCCGCACCTTCTTGAACTGCGTGCATAAAGGCAATGCTGTCTCCATGTTCTACGGCATCCAAGTGAACGTTCGCTAAGTTTGGCAGTTGGTTCGGTAACTCTGTTAATTCGAAGTAGTGAGTTGCAAATAGGGTCATCGCACCAATTTGTGTTGCGAGCCATTCCGCACTTGCCCAAGCTAAAGACAGACCGTCGTAAGTACTAGTACCGCGCCCGATTTCATCCATTAGCACCAAACTGTTCTTAGTTGCGTTGTGAAGAATATTGGCTGTTTCGGTCATTTCTACCATGAAGGTCGAGCGGCCAGATGCAAGATCATCTGACGCACCAATACGAGTAAATATACGATCTAAAGAACCAATCTGTGCGGATTCTGCCGGTACATAAGAGCCGATATGTGCCATCAATGCAATCAGCGCAGTTTGACGCATGTAGGTTGATTTACCACCCATGTTTGGACCGGTGATGATCAACATCTTACGGGCTGGGTTAAGCTCAATTGGGTTCGCGATGAACGGCTCTGTTGTTACTTGTTCTACGACTGGATGACGACCAGCTTGAATGTGAATTCCTGCGTCTTTCACAAGCGTTGGGCGGCAGTAATCTAACGAATCTGCACGCTCTGCTAGGTTTTGTAATACATCCAGTTGAGACAGGGCAGAAGCTAGGTTTTGCAGCTTCTCAAGGTTTGGCATCAATAGATCAAACAGTTCTTCCCACAACTGTTTCTCAAGTGCTAACGCTTTAGATTTCGAGTTAAGTACTTTGTCTTCGTGTTCCTTAAGCTCTGGGATGATGTAGCGTTCAGCGTTTTTGAGTGTTTGGCGACGTACATAATGCGGTGGAACCAAATGGCTCTGGCCACGGCTCACTTGGATAAAGAAGCCATGAACGTTGTTATAGCCTACTTTAAGCGTATCGATACCGTGTCGTTCACGCTCATCTCGCTCAAGCTGCTCAAGATATTCTGTTGCACCGTCTGCCAATTTTCGCCATTCATCGAGCTCCGCATTGTAGCCTTCAGCGATGACGCCACCATCACGAATAACAACCGGCGGATTTTCTTTAATCGCGCGCTCTAACAGGTCACATACTTCGTCAATCGGAGCTGCATACTTCGCCAATTTCGTTAGGTACGGATGGGTCAAAGAAGCGGTGACAGATTCTAGCTCTGGTAGCTGTTGCATGGCATTGCGAAGTCTAGCCATATCGCGAGGGCGAGCAGAGCGTAATGCAAGGCGCGCTAAGATACGTTCAATATCACCAATTTGCTTTAACGTTGGTTGAAGATCGGCAAACAGAGCTTGTTCTTTAATCTCACCAATCGCATCAAGACGATTGTTTAACGTTTCAATGCAACGCATAGGCTGATGCAACCAACGCTTCAGCATTCGGCTGCCCATCGGAGTAGCACAATGGTCGAGTACTACAGCGAGCGTGTTCTCGGTTCCGCCTGCTAGATTTTGAGTAATTTCCAGATTACGTCGGGTAGCAGCATCAAGGATGACGGATTGATCCTGATGATCAAACGTTAAAGAGCGAATATGAGGTAAAGCCGTACGTTGAGTATCTTTTACGTACTGGATCAAACAACCAGCAGCACACAGCCCTAAGGACGCATGTTCTACACCAAAACCAACCAGATCTTTTGTGCCAAATTGTTGATTGAGTTGTTGCTTAGCCGTATCAAGCTCAAACTCCCAGACTGGGCGACGACGGTTACCATTGCGGCCCGCCATTAAATGTACAGGTTCAAAATCTTCTGGGAACAGTAGCTCACGTGGTGCAGTACGTTGAAGCTCGGCTGTCATCGCTTCTTCAGTCTCTGGTTCTGTCAGTTGGAAGCGACCAGAGGTGACATCCAGCGTCGCATAACCGAACTTACCGTTGTGATGGTAAATTGCTGCGATTAAGTTATCGACACGCTCAGAAAGCAGCGCTTCATCCGTCACAGTACCTGGTGTCACGATACGCACAACTTTACGTTCTACCGGTCCCTTGCTGGTGGCCGGATCGCCAATCTGTTCACAGATCGCCACAGACTCACCAAGCTGAACAAGTTTTGCCAGGTAGCCCTCTACGGCGTGAAATGGCACACCCGCCATTGGGATAGGTTCACCTGCAGACGCACCACGTTTGGTCAATGAAATATCAAGAAGCTGAGAAGCTCGCTTGGCATCATCGTAAAAGAGTTCGTAGAAATCGCCCATGCGGTAGAACAGCAAAATCTCTGGGTTCTCAGCTTTTAGCTTGAGGTATTGCTGCATCATCGGAGTGTGTTTTTGTTCAGCTTTCACAGGTAAGTTCTTTTGTTTATTTCCGTAGCGGCTTAGGATACGTGAATCCCTATCAAGTAAAAAGAGACAAAGGGCATTTTGGCTATGGAAAAAACAACAAAATTGAGTGCCGATTTAGGCGCATTATTGGCTAAACACGGGCATGTTTTAACAACCGCAGAATCATGCACAGGTGGTGGTGTTGCAACCGCCATTACTGACATTGCTGGTAGTTCAGCTTGGCTTGACCGTGCGTTCGTCACCTACAGTAATGAAGCGAAAATGGAGATGCTTGGTGTGCAAGCTTCAACGTTAGAAGCGCATGGTGCAGTGAGTGAGCCAGTTGTGATTGAAATGGTGCAGGGTGCAATTAAAAACTCCAATGCCACCATCGGTGTGTCCATCAGTGGTATTGCAGGGCCGGGTGGTGGCAGTGAAGAGAAACCAGTCGGCATGGTCTGCTTTGCTTTTGCTGATAACCAAAGTTGGCAGCAAGTCGAAACCATGCATTTCTCTGGTGACCGTGCAGAAGTTCGCAAAAAAGCGGTCGAGCACGCGCTGACTCAATTGTATCAACATCTGCTCTAGAATTTCTTAACTTGTTTTAGCCCAGCATTGATAAGGGCTAGAGCAAATCATGACTTTAGGTCAGCCAAATTTTTTTCATACAGGTATGGACACTGTATGAATCAACAGTATAATAACTTTCATTGCTGAGCAGTTCTTCTGCTTAAGAAAAATGAATTACTATTCGTCGCCCAAAGAAGATGAATAAATCGGAGAAAGTAATGGACGAGAACAAACAGAAAGCGCTCGCCGCTGCGCTAGGTCAAATTGAAAAGCAATTCGGTAAAGGCTCTATCATGCGCCTTGGTGATAACCGCGCAATGGACGTAGAAACCATCTCAACGGGTTCTCTTTCTCTTGATATCGCTTTGGGTGCTGGTGGTCTACCAATGGGTCGTATCGTAGAAATCTACGGCCCAGAATCTTCAGGTAAAACAACATTAACGCTTGAGCTTATTGCTGCTGCGCAACGTGAAGGCAAAACGTGTGCGTTTATCGATGCAGAGCATGCTCTAGATCCTGTATACGCGAAGAAACTTGGCGTTGATATCGATGCATTGCTAGTTTCTCAGCCAGACACAGGTGAGCAAGCTCTAGAGATCTGTGACGCACTTGCACGTTCTGGTGCTATCGATGTTATGGTTGTCGACTCTGTTGCAGCACTAACACCGAAAGCAGAAATCGAAGGCGAAATGGGCGATAGCCACATGGGTCTGCAAGCACGTATGCTTTCTCAAGCAATGCGTAAGCTAACGGGTAACCTAAAGCAGTCTAACTGTATGTGTATCTTCATCAACCAAATCCGTATGAAGATTGGTGTGATGTTTGGTAACCCAGAAACAACAACAGGTGGTAACGCACTTAAGTTCTACGCTTCTGTTCGTCTAGATATCCGTCGTACTGGCGCAATCAAAGAAGGTGACGAAGTCGTAGGTAACGAAACGCGCATCAAAGTTGTTAAGAATAAGATTGCAGCACCATTTAAAGAAGCAAACACACAAATCATGTACGGCCAAGGCTTTAACCGCGAAGGTGAACTTGTCGATCTAGGTGTGAAGCACAAGTTAGTTGAAAAAGCCGGTGCTTGGTATAGCTACAATGGCGATAAGATTGGTCAAGGTAAAGCGAATGCATGTAACTACCTGCGTGAGCACCCTGAAGTGGCTAAAACTATCGATACAAAACTGCGTGAAATGTTGCTAGCGCCAGCACTTGCGGAAGCGCCTGAAGCTGGTGAAGCGCCAGAGCAAGCTGAAGAGTTTTAATCTCTCATAGATTAATAAATGACAAAGCCCTGCAATGCGGGGCTTTGTTGTATCTATTGAAATCAAAAATCGAATTATCACAAAGGCCATTGAGAGCCTGTACAGCAAAAATACTTTTAGGATCATCATGTACCAAAAACGCCAGGCGCCAACATTATCGAGCAAAGAGGCTGCTATACAATTGCTTAGCCGTCGCGATCATGGTCAGTATGAGCTTTACCAAAAATTATCGATGAAGGGCTATGAAGAATCAGACATCGACATCGCAATTAATTTTTGCCTAGACCATAACTATTTAGATGATTTACGTTACGCGAAGAGTCAAATTAGACAGCATGTATACAAAGGACATGGAGAGCGTCGAATTCGTCAAGAGTTAAACCAGAAGCGTGTTGCGGAATCGGTGATTGAGCAAGCTATGGCTGAAGAGCCGCAAGATTGGTTTGAACTGGCTAAACAGGCGGCAGAAAAGAAATTCAAAGGTATTAAAGCCAAAGACCAAAAAGAGTACGCAAAACAAGTTCGTTTTCTGCAGTATCGCGGCTACAGTTTTGACCAAATCAGCTACGCGCTGAGCTTTGAGGATGAAGATTAACGGTCAGTCGTCCGCACTGATTTTTGTTTTGCTTCAAATTTTTTCTCCTACTCCCTCTTTTCCTCAAGAAAACTAGTCTCAGCTGTTTGCATGATCTACAATACGGCAAAATTCTAACTCGACTATTTTCAGGAAGAGCTGCATGTACATGAGCACTGATGAGGTTCGTAACGCGTTCCTCAAGTTCTTTGAGAGCAAAGGACACCAAATCGTAGAAAGTTCATCGTTAGTTCCACATAACGACCCAACCCTGCTGTTCACAAACGCAGGTATGAACCAATTTAAAGATTGTTTCTTAGGCTTAGAAAAACGAGCCTACACTCGAGCGACTACGGCTCAGCGTTGCGTACGTGCTGGTGGTAAACATAACGACCTAGAAAATGTTGGCTTTACTGCTCGTCACCACACATTCTTTGAAATGTTAGGCAACTTCAGCTTTGGCGATTACTTCAAAGAAGATGCGATCTCCTTTGCTTGGGAATTCTTAACTGAAGTTCTTAAACTGCCAGCGGATCGTTTATTGGTAACTGTTTACGAAACCGATGACGAAGCGTTTGACATCTGGAACAAGAAAGTTGGCGTGCCCGCTGATCGTATTGTTCGCATTGGTGACAAAGAAGGCGGCAAGCCGTACGAGTCTGATAACTTCTGGCAAATGGGCGACACTGGCCCTTGTGGTCCATGTACTGAAATCTTCTACGATCACGGTGAGCATATCTGGGGTGGCCGTCCTGGCACGCCTGAAGAAGATGGTGACCGTTTCATCGAGATCTGGAACAACGTATTCATGCAGTTCAACCGTCACGCAGACGGCACTATGGAACCGCTACCAAAACCATCGGTAGATACTGGTATGGGTATCGAGCGTATCTCTGCAATCATGCAGGGCGTTCACTCAAACTACGAAATTGATGTATTCCAAGCTCTTATCAAAGCAGCAGCAGAAGTGATCGGTTACGAAGACCTATCAAACCAATCACTACGCGTTATCGCTGACCACATCCGTTCATGTTCATTCCTGATCGTGGATGGCGTTATGCCTTCAAACGAAGGTCGTGGTTACGTATTACGCCGTATCATCCGTCGCGCAGTTCGTCACGGTAACAAGCTGGGCGCACAAGGTGCATTCTTCCACAAGTTGGTTGGCGTACTGGCAGACATCATGGGTACGGCTGGTGAAGAGCTGAAGCGTCAACAAGCTGTGGTTGAAAAAGTACTGCGTATCGAAGAAGAAAACTTTGGTCGTACACTTGAGCGCGGTATGGCGATTCTAAACGAAGCATTAGATAACCTAGACGGTAAAGTACTGGACGGCGAAACCGTATTTAAACTTTACGACACTTACGGCTTCCCAGCTGACTTAACTAACGACGTTGCACGTGAGCGTGAGTTCGCAATCGACGAAGAAGGTTTTGAGAAAGCGATGGAAGAGCAGCGTCAACGTGCGCGTGAAGCGGGTAATTTTGGTACTGACTACAACGCAGCAATCAAAGTTGATACGCAAACAGAATTCTGTGGTTACACAGGTACTAAAGGCTCTAGTTCTGTAGCAGCGATGTTCGTTGAAGGCAACGAAGTAGATTCTCTATCTGCGGGCGACAAAGCAATCATCGTACTTGGTGAAACACCATTCTACGCAGAGTCAGGCGGTCAGTGTGGTGACGCTGGTGAAATCCGTACTGAGTCTGGTGTATTCCGCGTTGAGGACACTCAAAAACTAGGTAACGCAATCGCGCACCACGGTGTAATGGCAGAAGGCGTTCTAGCGAAAGGTGATGAAGTAGCAACTATCGTTGACGCAGAGCGCCGCGCAGCTATCTCTCTAAACCACTCAGCAACGCACTTGCTACACGCAGCACTACGCCAAGTTTTAGGTGAGCACGTAACGCAGAAAGGCTCATTGGTGAAGGCAGACAACCTACGTTTCGACTTCTCACACCTAGAAGCCGTAACTGCAGCAGAACTGAAAGAAGTTGAGCGTCTAGTTAACGCGCAAATTCGTCGCAACCACACGATTGAAACCAACGTGATGGACATTGAGTCTGCTAAGAAGAAAGGCGCAATGGCACTGTTTGGTGAGAAGTACGATGACGAAGTACGCGTACTGTCTATGGGTGACTTCTCGACAGAGCTTTGCGGTGGTATTCACGCATCAAGCACAGGTGATATTGGCCTATTCAAAATTACTTCAGAAAGCGGCATTGCTGCAGGTATTCGACGTATTGAGGCGGTAACAGGCGAGGCTGCATTAGACGCGATTGAAGCTCAAAACGCGAAGTACGAAGAGAAACTGGCAGAATCTGCACAGAAAGCAAAAGCGCTAGAGAAAGAAGTGCAGAAGCTAAAAGATAAGATGGCGGCAGCAGAAAGCGCTAACATCATGGGCAAAGCGGTTGAAGTCAATGGTACAAAAGTTCTAGTCGCAGCTCTTGAAGGCGCTGACAGCAAGAACCTACGTACTATGGTTGATGACATTAAGAACCAAATGGGGTCTGGTGTCGTACTGCTTGCTAACGTAACAGGTGACAAGGTTGGCCTGATTGCTGGTGTGACTAAAGATCTAACTGGTAAAGTAAAAGCTGGTGATCTAGTTAAGATGATTGCTGAGCAAGTCGGTGGTAAGGGCGGTGGTCGTCCTGACATGGCTCAAGCTGGTGGTACTGATGTAGCCGCACTACCAGAGGCAATTAAAACAGTTCAGCCTTGGTTAGAAGAGCGCTTATAAGCTTTTAACTACTAAAATTACGCTCAATCAAGTTTCTTTGATTGAGCGTAATTTTTTTTAGCAGCCAAGTGGTTTAATTGACCAAAAGTTAACCGAGTCATTTAGGCTATTTGGTTTTTGTTGTAACTACTGCTTATATAATTTTTCTAAAAGGAAATACTGACGATGTAAGCAGTTCTAAAGAGACTTCGGTCTTGGGAAGGTGAAGACTGGTGAAAAAGCCCCTTATCGTGCAAAAGTTTGGCGGAACCTCAGTGGGTTCAATTGAAAGAATCCACCAAGTTGCTGAACACATCATTAAGGCGAAAAATGATGGCAATCAAGTTGTTGTTGTCGTGTCTGCAATGTCAGGCGAAACAAACAGACTGATGGACCTCGCTAAACAGATAGATAGCGTGCCTACAGCTCGAGAACTTGATGTTTTGCTCTCTGCTGGTGAGCAAGTGTCAATGGCACTGTTAGCAATGACACTCAATAAATTGGGTCATGCTGCACGCTCGCTTACCGGAGCACAGGCGAATATTGTGACGGATAATCAACACAATGACGCAACGATTAAACACATTGATACTAAGACAATTCTGGGATTGCTTGAGCAAGACCAAATCGTGATTGTTGCAGGCTTTCAAGGTGTGAATGAGAACGGGGATATCACCACATTAGGTCGAGGTGGCTCAGATACGAGCGCAGTGGCACTGGCAGGCGCATTGCGCGCTGATGAGTGTCAAATCTTTACCGACGTTGATGGTATTTATACTTGTGACCCACGTGTAGTGAAAAACGCGCGAAAATTGGCGGTTATCGATTTTCCTTCCATGGAAGCGATGGCAAGCCGAGGCGCGAAAGTATTACATTTACCTTCAGTGCAATTTGCATGGAAGAATAATGTGCCACTGCGCGTGCTTTCGACATTTGATGTTAATGAAGGCAGTCTGGTAAAGGGGGAGTTAGGCAATCAAGCCGTCTCTGGTATAGCCATTCAACGTGACCTTGCCATAATCGAAGTCGATAAAGAACATTTATCTAGTGCTACAAAACAATGTCAGATGTTGGGTATCGACATTTGGAATGTGATCGAGGAAACAGAACGGGCAGGTATCATGATAAAACAAGATGCATGTGCCAAGTTCGATCTGGTGTTCAGCGACAAAATCCGTAATAGTGAAGTGGTAAGCCTGTTGACCGCAGTGGGGCTTGAGGCCAATGGAATGGTAGAGCACGCATGCGATTTGTTGGCAAAGCGAGATATTGAGATCAATTTCAGCGCAACGAATGCACTCACTATGATGCTAGTTTTAGCACCCGAATGTGTGGATACAGCAGCAAACATTCTGCATGATGCTTACATTACGTCTAGTGAAGCATTAAACATTCAACAAAAACATGCCTTTTTAGGCTGATTTTCGCTAACAAGGTAGTTTACGAAAATATAACTTTTGTTGGATAATAGCTTTGTAGCAAGAAAATTTAGAGATTACTCAAGGAGCAAAGAATGCTAATTTTGACTCGCCGCGTAGGCGAAACACTGATGATTGGTGATGAAGTGACTGTAACTGTACTAGGTGTTAAAGGTAACCAAGTGCGTATCGGCGTTAACGCTCCGAAAGAGGTTTCAGTTCACCGTGAAGAAATCTACATGCGCATTCAAGCTGAAAAAGGCAATGGCAACGTTGCTTCAGGTAACTACTAAGTCGCTCCTGTTTACAGAGCTTAGTTTGAATGAAAAAGGCTAACCGAAGGGTTGGCCTTTTTAGTTTTTACTGTGCCGTCCTAAATAAGGTTGACACTTTCCACCCCAAAATTGGAGAGTGTTATGAAATCAACAACTAAAAGAACTCAGCGCGATTACTCCCTCGCTTTTAAACTCACT
>NZ_JAWOTH010000018.1:0-90289 GCF_033338745.1 Vibrio sp. Vb1026 | reverse complement strand
GGCACGGGTCCAGGACCTGATCCGGATGATGACCGTCCAAGCGTGACTATTTCAGATGCTGGCACCATTAATGAGGGGGATACAGCCAATTTCAAAGTGACGCTGTCGAACGCCTCCGAGTCCAATGTTCAGGTCGAGCTAGGCCTGAACTTAGGTGACACCGAAGTTGGAGACTTAGGTACCTTAGAATACAACACAGGCTCCGGTTGGGTTGCAGTGCCAAACGATGGCGTAGTAACGGTGCCAGCTGGGCAAACTGAGTTTGATGTGCGCATCGCTTCTATTGATGATGCTGTTTATGAAGGTCCAGAAGATTTCAGCGTGACGGTGACTGGCATTGGGGCGGTGCAAGGCAGCGATACCGGTACGGCAACGATAGTGGATGACGGCACGGGTCCAGGACCTGATCCGGATGATGACCGTCCAAGCGTGACTATTTCAGATGCTGGCACCATTAATGAGGGTGACACAGCGAACTTCAAAGTGACGCTATCGAACGCCTCTGAAGCGGAAACGCAAGTAGAGTTGGGTCTTAATCTCGGCGATACCGAAGTCGGTGACTTAGGCACCTTAGAATACAACACCGGAAGCGGTTGGGTGACCGTACCAAACGATGGCGTAGTAACGGTGCCAGCGGGGCAAACCGAGTTTGATGTGCGCATTGCTTCCATTGATGACGCGGTGTACGAAGGCCCTGAAGATTTCAGTGTGACGGTGACTGGCATTGGCGCAGTGCAAGGCAGCGATACGGGGACGGCAACGATAGTGGATGACGGTACGGGTCCAGGACCTGATCCGGATGATGACCGTCCAAGCGTGACTATTACCGATGCTGGCACCATCAATGAGGGGGATACAGCCAATTTCAAAGTGACGCTGTCGAACGCCTCCGAGTCCAATGTTCAGGTCGAGCTAGGCCTGAACTTAGGTGACACCGAAGTTGGAGACTTAGGTACCTTAGAATACAACACAGGCTCCGGTTGGGTTGCAGTGCCAAACGATGGCGTGGTGACCGTGCCGGCAGGGCAAACTGAGTTTGATGTGCGCATTGCTTCCATTGATGACGCGGTGTACGAAGGCCCAGAAGGTTTCAGTGTGACAGTGACTGGCATTGGCGCAGTGCGAGGCAGCGATACCGGTACGGCAACGATTGTGGATGACGGCAGTGGTCCAGGTCCTGATCCGGATGATGACCGCCCGAATGTGACTATTTCAGACGCTGGCACCATCAATGAGGGTGAGACAGCGAATTTCAAAGTGACGTTGTCGAACGCCTCCGAGTCTACAGTTCAAGTCGAGCTAGGCCTGAACTTAGGTGACACCGAAACCGGTGACTTAGGTACCTTAGAATACAACACAGGCTCCGGTTGGGTTGCAGTGCCAAACGATGGCGTAGTAACGGTGCCAGCTGGGCAAACTGAGTTTGATGTGCGCATCGCTTCTATTGATGATGCTGTTTATGAAGGTCCAGAAGATTTCAGTGTCACGGTGACTGGCATTGGCGCAGTGCAAGGCAGCGATACAGGTACGGCGACGATTGTGGATGACGGCAGTGGTCCAGGTCCTGATCCGGATGATGACCGCCCGAATGTGACTATTTCAGATGCTGGCACCATTAATGAGGGTGAGACTGCGAACTTCAAAGTGACGCTATCGAATGCCTCCGAGTCTACAGTACAAGTCGAGCTAGGCCTCAACTTGGGTGACACCGAAGTTGGAGACTTAGGTACCTTAGAATACAACACCGGAAGTGGTTGGGTGACAGTGACAAACGATGGCATTGTGACCGTTCCTGCTGGGCAAACTGAGTTTGATGTGCGTATCGCTTCCATTGATGACGCCGTTTATGAAGGCCCTGAAGATTTCAGTGTGACGGTGACCGGCATTGGGGCGGTGCAAGGCAGCGATACCGGTACGGCAACGATTATTGATAATGATGCTCCTCCTTCTATTTCAAATGTTGTGAATGCAGTTGTTTCGGAAGAAGGTTTAGCTAATGGTATCCCTGATAATACAGGATCACCTTCAGACACTACTAACTCCGCAAGTTTCTCAGGAACATTCACAGTTGCCGATCCAGACACGGCGAATGTTTCAGTGGTATTGGCAGGCCCTAACAACCTAACATCAGGAGGGGAGCCTATATCGTGGACGTGGGACAACAGTACTCAAACGCTGACTGCGAAAACTGCTCACCTGAGCGTTGTTGCTACTGTTGTGCTGAGCGAGCCTTCAGCTTCAGGTCAAGGCTCTTGGGACTATACTATTACTCTGTTTGAGCCACTTGATCATCCTGTTAATGATGTGGAAGACATCATCAACTTTGATTTACAGATTTCTGTAAGTGATGGACAAACAACAACATCTCAAAGCTTAAATGTGGCCGTTGAAGATGATTGCCCATACGTGCCTGTGGTTGTTCAACCCGTCGACGTGTCGCTTACTGGTGCACCTAACGTTCTGACAGGGCGCATAGATTTTGCAGGAAGTGAGGCAGATGCAACCAGTCGAACATTTGGGGACGTTGTTGTGACTGCAAACGGTTTTGTGTCTGACGAATCTGTGATGCTGGGAACAGCTGAAATCAATCAATCATCAGAAGGGATTGGCGTTAAAAGTTCTGGTAACAACGGCTTCCAATTAGAAAACGAAGTCGATTATCGATTCGCGGGTAATGAGGGTGTATCAGAGCAGTTAATCATAGACTTAGGCAATAAAGTTGCTTACGGAGCAGAAATAGAATTTGAGAAAATGTTTGGTGGTGAACTTGAGAAAGGAATCGCATCTTTTTATAGAGATGGTGTATTAATTGCTCAGCAATCGTTCAGCTCTGACGCAAGCAGTGGTGATTACGCGGCAAATTTCAATGTTCAACAGGGAGGCTTTGATAAAATCATCCTCGAGGCGACCAGTAATGGCAATGGCCCGGATACTGAAGACAACAGTGACTTTACCGTTAAGTCAATAACCTTTACAGGTGCGTACTCTGGCGTGCCAATTGCTAGTGCGGATGGGAACCTCGGTGCTGTATATGGAGCTGATGGCCCTGGTTCTATAGTCTTAAATGGAGGTGAGGCTGGTTTAGAGACTCTAGATGGTAAAGACGTGTTGATATACGTCGATCCACAAAACTCTAATAGACTGATTGCAGAGGCTGATGGAGAGCTTGCATTCGAAGTTCAACTTACACCTAGCACTGGAAAATGGGAGTTCTTCCAATACTTGCCTTTGACCTCACCTTATGGCGATGGGGATATCGATTTTAACTACACTATTACTGATAATGATGGCGACAGTAAAACGGGGTACTTTTCTGTCAACCCTTACGCCCCACCAATTGTAGAAGGTGTAACACTAAACGTTTCTGAGGAAGGCTTAAGCAACGCCATTGCTGATGACTCTGCTCTAAACGGCTTTGATGACACAACTGACTCGAGTACTGATGTAGAACAATTGACGCTGGGTCAAACCGTTGATTCTGTTACGCTCAGTGAACCATCTACAGCTCTTACTAGTAACGGTATCTCTGTAACGTGGACGTTATCAAATAACGACCAAATGCTTATCGGTTCCGCGAACGGTGAAGAGGTTATCAAAATATCAGTCAATGATACTGGAGTGGTATCTACGGAGCTTCTTGGTCCGATTGATCACTCCAACCCATCTGGAGAAGACACCTTAAATATTGAGGTGCCTGTGCTTGTCTCGAATGCTCGTGGTCTTACTAACTCCACAACGGTCAACGTTATTGTGGAAGATGACTCACCAGATTCTGCATCTATTATTCACGATGTAGTTGCAGAAACTAAAGAAAGTGCCAACGTTCAGCTCATAATGGATGTCTCGGGTTCTATGCGAACGGATAATCGCTTGCAGATAATGAAAGATTCGGCAACTCAGTTATTGAATCAATATGAGTCTATCGGTCAAACGCGAGTTCAAATTATTACTTATAGCAGTACAGCATCCACTTACGCTATAGGTGCTGCGACGTGGCTGACGGTCGAGGAGGCCAAAGCGTATATTGAGACGCTAACTGCGGGTGGCGCGACTAACTATAACAACGCGCTAAATGAAGCAAAACAGTCATGGGATGATGTAGGTAAGTTAACCAGTGCGTCGAATGTTAGTTACTTCTTGTCAGATGGTCAGCCAAACCCTGCGTCATCATTTATAAACGACGCTCGCGAGCAGAGTTGGATTGATCACCTAACCGATCCTGATAATCAGATAACAGCCCTAGCGTATGGTATGGGCGTTAATCTTATGCCGGAGCAATTAGATCGCGTAGCATATGATGGCTTTTTGAATCAAGACCTTGATGGTGTTGTGGTTCCTGACGTAACTCAATTACCTCCGGTTATGTTGCAGTCAGTGATTCAACCTGTTGGGGGGAACTTGATGTATACCACTTCTCCAGATACAGGTATTGGTGCAGATGGTGGTTATATTAGCGAAATAGAACATGACGGTGTCACTTATTCGTTTGATGGTACAGACCTAATAGTAACTGACACTAACGATGGTATTTCGCATGCATTTGACGACACAACGATGCTGCTTACTATCTATATCGACAGCAAACATACTCTGGAAATCGACCTAAACGATGGTGCGTATGCATTTTATGGTGCGGTGGGTGATACAGTTGAAACGTTAGACTTCGATTATGTATTGACGGATAACGATGGCGATCAAAGTGAGAATACCCTGCAATTCGTTATTGATGAAAACGGAGGAGTAAATGCTTCAAGTAATGGCTCTGCAAATATTATTGAAGCTGAAGTAGACGTAAGTCATGACATCTTGATCGGTAATGATAACGAGGCAGATGTCTTTAAATGGGTCAACGACTCCTTGGATACAGGAACAGATCTAATTAGAGGTTTTGAGAGAGATTTGGACACCTTAGATCTGAGTGAAGTCGTTGAAGATGCAGGGCACAATACGATAGAAGAACTTCTTAATAGTATTGACTTGAACATTGATGGCGATGACTTATCTCTAGAAATAACCCATAACGATGGAAACTCAATTCAAACTATCGTAATAGAAAACGGGGCGACAGAGTTTAGTGATTTAATCGTGGGAAATGCGGACTTTGAGAGAGATGTGTTATCCGCACTAACTAAGGTTAACTTAGAGCCATAATGAAAAGGGCCAGTAGGCCCTTTTCTTCTGCTTTGTCTTACTTATTCGTAGCCTAAAGCACTTTACATGCAAAACCTTTTAAGTAGAAGCCTTCTGGATATGCTGTATCGGTTGGGTGGTCAGCGGCTTGCTCAAAACGCTCCACAAACTTTACTTGGCGGTTAGCGTCTACGGCTGCATCAGCGATGATTTTCTGGAACAGAACTTGATCCATCAAGCCAGAGCACGAGTAGGTCAGTAGAGTGCCGCCCGGTTTTAGAATTTGCATTGCTAGCATGTTGATGTCTTTGTAACCACGACATGCGCCGTTTAGTTGTGCTTTGCTCTCTGCGAACTTCGGTGGGTCCATAATAACCACATCGAACTGAGTTCCTTGATCACGATACTCACGAAGCAGCTTAAACACGTCTGCATTTAGGAACACGGCACGCTTCTTCGAAATATCAAAATCGTTTAGCTCTGCGTTGAATTTTGCGGTATCTAAAGCAGGTTGCGACACGTCAGCGTTAATCACACGCTTTGCATCACCTTTTAGAGCGTAAAGTCCGAAGCCACCTGTGTAAGAGAAGCAGTTAAGAACTTCTTTGCCTTTCATATATTTCATCGCTTGCTGGCGACTATCACGTTGATCTAGGTAGAAACCTGTTTTGTGTCCGCCAACGATATCTACACTAATCTTTACGCCATTTTCTTCGATGACGACCGATTTAGGTGGCTCTTCGCCGTGCAAGACGCCCGTGATCTCTTTTAAACCTTCTTTTTTACGAACGGCCACGTCAGAGCGCTCGTACACATTACAATCAGGGAAGCACTCAACCAGAGCGTCAACAATAGCCTGCTTATTGTGTTCTGCGCCAGCACTGAGAAGTTGGCACACAAAGAAATTTTGGTAACGGTCGATCGTAACGCCTGGTAAGCCGTCAGACTCTGCTGCGATAAGGCGATAACCCGTAAGGCCATCACGTTCGATAATGTCTTCACGAAGAAGTTGTGCGTCTTTAAGTCGTTTAACGAAAAACGCGGTGTCGATTTCTTCTTTATCAAAACTCCAAATACGAGCACGAATTTGCGAAGCTGGCGAATATGCCGCCTTAGCTAGCCATTTACCGTCGTGAGTGAATACATCAACCGTTTCGCCAAGAGCAGGTTCGCCCTCAACTTTGTTGATGCCTCGAGAGAAGATCCAAGGGTGCTTGCGCTTGACCGATTTCTCACGACCTTTAACCAAATAGATAGCAGCTGTCATTTCATTAGCTCTTGTTGAATTTTGAAAGGGGCGTATTGTCCGGGATGTGAATGGTAAAAGCAATATCCCTCGGCAATCCAGTACATTGTAGTGACTTTTAAATACAAAAAAGGTCACTAAAGTGACCCTTTTATTTGAATTTGCTGTAACAGATTCCGTTGCTATGCTTTAAGTCCAGTAAGTAGAGCTTCCATTGTGTCGCTTTGCTTACGCAGTTGAGCAACGTTTTGTGAAGTCTTGCTTATCATATTGCACACGTTATCTGCTTGAACTCGAATTTCTTCAACGCTTGAGGCGATATTGTCCGCGACTACACCTTGCTCTTCAGCTGCTGTTGCAATTTGAATGCTACTGTCGGAGATAGTTTGATTTTTATCTGCCAAAGAGCCGATTTCGTGATTCACTTCCGTCATGAGGTTTTGTCCCTCATTTGCGTTATTAACTGTCACTTCCATCAGCTTAGTAAGCGACTGACTGTTACGCTGTAACGATTCGATCATCGTTTGGATTTCAACTGTCGCTTGCTGAGTGCGTCCCGCAAGAGCGCGAACTTCATCCGCAACGACCGCAAATCCACGACCTTGTTCTCCAGCACGTGCAGCTTCAATAGCCGCGTTCAGAGCAAGTAGGTTGGTTTGCTCGGAGATCCCATTGATGGTTGTCACGACTTCATCAATTTGTGCTGCATTGGCATCTAACTCGGCAACGGCTTGAGACGCAGATTGAATCTCATTAGAAAGGTTCGAAATCGAGTGAAGCGTATTCTCAACTTTCACTTGTCCAGACTGAGCCACGTTACGTGCATCATCGGTTTGCGTGCTTGAATCGTGAGCTAGTGTCGCGACTTCTCGAATCGTTGATGCCATTTGTTCCGTTGCACTCGCAAGAGAGTTGAGGTGTTCCTGCTGAGTCGCTGAAATATCTGAACTGTGATGAATCGATTGATTCAGGTCTGAGCTAATTTGTTGCATTAACGCCACAGACTCTTGAATCGACAGCACCATTTGTTGCTCTCGTTCTGCAACTTTGTCTATCGTAATAGCAATTTCACTAAACTCGTCGCGAACAGGGAAGAAGTTCATTCTCGCAGTTAAGTCGCCACCCGCAAGGGTGTTTAATGCTTTGTTCATCGTGAACATCGCGCCGCCAATAAACGTCATGATGTAGTAAACGCCAAGAGCGAGAATAAACAAGCTCACACAGATAATGCTTACTTGAGTCGTTGATAGGGCAGCCCATAAAGAAAGTTCATGGTTCGCAACCAAACTGTACGCACCATTTAAAACAGACACGGATTGCGGACCAGAGCCAATAGAAACGGTTTCTGAACCCGCTATGAGGCTTGCTACTTGAGATTGAGAAAGGTTGCCTGCCTCTATCAGACCTTTCATAAGCATGAGCTCTTCTTGGTACATACTTGAGATCAGTGTATTAGCCGCGCTATTAAGGACGAGTGTGAGAATGACTAAAGCAAGAAGAGGGAGAACGAAGAGCAAATAGAACTTTTCTTGAATCTTTAAGTGAATGAGATACTTATCAATCCAGCGGAATGGAATTTCTTTCATAATTATAATAACCGTACAAAAACCCACTATCCTTAGTGGGGTGAATAGACGAAAAGAATATATCACTCAGTAAAAAGAAGCGGTACAAAGATGAACGTAAAGTGTGAGAGATTTATAGTAAAAGGTCATGTTCAAGGCGTGGGCTTTCGTTACCATACTTCCCATCAAGGATTGAAGCTAGGGTTAACAGGTTATGCGAAGAACCTAAACAATGGTGATGTTGAAGTGATGGCGTGTGGAACAGACGCGCAAATAGTTGCGTTTTCGGAATGGTTACAAGAAGGACCGCGAACGGCAACAGTAGAGCATGTGATGCAGGAGCCTGCGTCGTATAAGCCGTTACGCGGTTTTAAAATTTTATGAATCTACAAGCATTTAGCTGGCTTTGGTAGGCCGGCTAATTTGGTTGCTTGTTTGGCTGGTCCCTTTTTAAACAGCTTGAATAGATACTTACTGTTACCTTTTTCTGGGCCGTGCGCTTTTTCCATCGCTTTCACAAGCATACGCACTGCAGGGGAGGTATTAAACTCTTCATAAAAGTCTCGCACAAAATGCACAACTTCCAAATGAGCATCCGTAAGCTCGATGTCTTCTTCTTTTGCTAAAAGCTCAATCATACCTTCTTCCCATTGAGTATGATCCAATAAGTAGCCTTGAGCATCCGTTTCAATTTCTTTGCCGTTGTAAACGAACATAACGTTTTATCCGTTAAGTAAACATGGATGTTTATAGATTAGCGACAGCCGAGAATGTTCTCAACAAAAGAATCTCGAAGTCGTATCGAGCGAATTAAAAGCGTACAAAATGGTGAGTGTTTTTGACTGAGCTAGGCACTTTGATATAAATGATCTTTTATTCAAATAAATAGGAAACTATTCAGTTCGTTAAAAATTTTACGGGGTGAATACCAACGAAATTGCATGGATACCCAGGCTTATTCATTTTTGTTTTGGTTTTTTCTTGGCTACTTGTCTGATTATGGGATTTTATGGGTGAATGAATAGCTGACAACGTTGTGTTTGTTTTCATAGACCGATATTCTCTTTGATTGATGAAAAGCCTGTATTCAGGTTAGAAACAACAATGATGACAAGGAGTTAGTCATGTCGAAACAACGTTACATTGAGATTAATGACAATGTAAAATCCACTTGGTCCATCGAGCGAATTTGGCAACTTGCAGAATCCTTACCTGTAGAAGAAATTGCGATTGATGATATAAAAGGCCCAAATGAAGTGACTTGGTTTAGTCATGAAGGGCCACGGCCAACCTGCCGTGAAATTGCAAAACATTGCCAACGAATCAACAATGCTGATTTGTCGTATCCGGTAATCTTAACCAGTGACTATCGTGTTTTTGACGGTATGCACCGAATCGCCAAGCAAATCATGTTAGGAGAGGAAACGATCAAAGTGAGACGCTTTAGAGAAAATCCAGAAGCTGACGAAGTTATCGAGTTGTCTGTAGAGCAGGCGTAATACACTGAATTGCACACAAAGAAAAAGCCCGAAGGAATTACCTTCGGGCTTTTTTATTCTACTTAACGAGAAACGATTAATCGTCGTTCATAATACCTAGAATGCTTAGTAGACTAGTGAACAAGTTAAGGATGTTTAGGTACATCGAAATTGTTGCACTGATGTAGTTTGTCTCTTCGCCACGAACGATACGACTTGTATCGAATAGGATGAAACCAGAGAACACGAGTGCAGAAACACTGCTGATTACTAGGTGAGCCATTGTTGAACCAACGAAGATGTTAATCAGCGCTGCAACGATCACAATGATCAAACCTGCCATCAGGAAGTTGCGCATGAAAGAGAAATCTTTCTTGCTTGAAATGGTGTAAGCCGATAGGCCAAGGAACACCATACCAGTCAAACCTAGAGCTTGAGCAATGATAGTAGGACCGTTTGGAATTGATGCGTAGTAGTTAAGCATTGGACCTAAAGCACCACCCATTAGAGTCGTGAAAACGAATGTCCAAACGATACCAGATGATGAGTTGATTGCCTTTGGCATAACAAAGAACAAAATACCAATCGCTGCAAGCTGCATCACAATTGCCATGATTGGTGAAATTTGCATTGCCATAGTCGCGACTGCTGCGATAGCACTGGTCATCAGTGTCATCGACAGTAGGAAGTAAGTGTTTTTCAGTACTTTGTTAGTTTCTAGTGTATTAGGAACACTTGTTGAACGAGTAAACATTGGACTGTTCATAATTATCCTCAATAAGGGAGTTTACTATTGGTACATTTATGGGGCTGAAAGTTCAAAAAATCAAGCCCTAACCATACGTAACTTAGATAAAATAATAATAGAAATAAGATGTTATGTATTTGGCAACTTGTAACACAATATTACTGCCTAGCATAGCTATGTTGATTCTTACACAGATTTTTGAATTTAGTAACAAAAAGCACTGGCTTCATAGAAACCAGTGCTTTTTTATGTCGATTCGGCTAAATCTTAGTGGTGTAAGATTTGCGCTAGGAAGTTTTGGGTCCTATCCGATTGAGGATTCTCAAAGAAGTCGACCGGGTTGTTTTCTTCGATGATCTCTCCTGCGTCCATGAATATCACGCGATCGGCAACCTCTTTAGCAAAGCCCATTTCATGTGTCACACATAGCATAGTCATGCCTTCCTCGGCGAGTTCGACCATTACATCCAGTACTTCGCGAACCATTTCCGGGTCGAGTGCAGATGTTGGCTCATCAAAAAGCATGACTTTAGGGTTCATACACAAAGAGCGAGCAATCGCCACACGTTGTTGCTGGCCACCAGACAGCTGACCGGGATACTTCTCCGCTTGGTCTGGAATTTTAACACGTTCCAGATATTTCATCGCAACTGCTTCTGCCTCATCTTTTGGCATCTTCTTCACCCAGATAGGCGCGAGCGTACAGTTTTCCAGTACGGTTAAATGAGGGAAGAGATTAAAGTGTTGAAAGCACATGCCCACTTCTCGGCGTACTGCTTCAATGTTCTTTAAGTCTTCAGTTAATTCCGTACCAGAGACGTAAATGCTGCCTGCTTGGTGCTCTTCAAGGCGGTTAATACAGCGAATCATCGTTGATTTTCCCGACCCAGATGGGCCACAGATAACGATTTTCTCGCCGCGCTTAACGTCGAGGTTAATATTTTTTAGTACGTGAAACTCACCATACCATTTATTCATGTCCTTCAATTGGATCATGTAGTCTTGTTGTTGCGTCATAATACGTCCTTGATCTTGATGAGTTATCGTTTGTGACCGGTATGAAGTTTGTTTTCAAGCCATATCGAATAGCGCGACATGCCAAAACAAAATACCCAAAACACTAACGCGACAAATACATAACTTTCTGTAGCAAAACCTAACCATTCAGGGTCGGTGTTTGCTGCTTGCCCTATACCGAGTACGTCAAACATGCCAATGATGAGTACTAAACTGGTGTCTTTAAACAAACCGATGAAGGTGTTCACGATAGAAGGAATAGTAATCTTTAGCGCCTGTGGCAAGATAATAAGCCCAGTCTTTTTCCAGTAACTTAACCCAAGCGCATCAGCGGCTTCATATTGACCTTTCGGAATGGCTTGTAGACCACCGCGTACCACTTCTGCCATGTAAGCGGAGGCAAACATAACCACACCTATAAGGGCGCGAATCAGTTTATCTGTCTCTGAACCTTCAGACATAAACAATGGAAGCATAACCGAAGCCATGAACAAAACCGTAATCAGCGGAACGCCACGCCAAACTTCAATGTAGACGGTACAAATGCTGCGAATGATCGGCATCTCTGAACGTCTACCAAGCGCAAGCACCACACCAATTGGCAATGAAACTACGATACCAACTAGCGCAATAATGAGTGTAACGAGTAGTCCACCCCACTTGTGTGTATCGACCACTTCTAGTCCAAAGACACCACCGTATAACAGCCCAGCGATGATGAATGGGTAGATGTTTACGAAGAAAAGCCAAATCCACATCCGTTTCGGTGTCTTCTCATACGCGAGTAAAACAGTAAATATGGCCAATGTGATATAGAAAAGGCGAGGGCGCCATAGTTCGGACTCTGGATAAAAACCATACATGAACTGCTCCCAGCGCACGCTGATAAATACCCAGCAAGCACCATCTCGGCTACAGTCGTCACGCGTTGAGCCAATCCAGTCTGCGTTAATAAACGCCCAATCCACGATATACCATATTGCAGTTACGACAATATACGCAAGAATGACAGTAACAATGGAATTGATAGGGCCATTAAATAGATTTTTCCGCATCCAACCAACGAAGCCTACAGTATTGGCGGGTGGTGGGAGATCCGGTTGAAATTGATGAGTACTCATATTATCTCTCCACCAGCGCGACTTTACGGTTATACAAGTTCATTAATGCAGACGTAATCAGACTTAATGTCAAGTACACGCCCATCGTCATCGCAATGATCTCAATCGCTTGTCCCGTTTGGTTCAGGGTAGTACCAGCAAACACAGAGACAAGATCTGGGTAACCAATCGCCATCGCTAACGATGAGTTTTTGGTGAGGTTGAGATATTGACTGGTTAAAGGTGGAATAATAATTCGTAACGCTTGAGGAATGACAACAAGCTTTAAAGTTTTCGAGCGTGGTAAGCCTAGCGACATCGCTGCTTCGGTTTGACCATGGCTAACCGCATTAATACCAGAGCGCACAATCTCAGCAATGAAAGAAGCTGTATAAACACTCAATGCCAAAAGTAGCGCAGCCAATTCAGGAATAATGCTAATACCACCTCGGAAGTTAAACCCTTTTAGTTCAGGATAATTCAGTGAAATTGGCATACCAGCAAGGAAGTACACAACCAATGGAAGGCCAACAACTAAACCCAAAACTATTCTTCCCATTGGGGTTTGTTGCCCAGTGAGACGTTGCTTATTATTCGCCCATACATTAATTAATAAGCTTGCGATTACCCCGAAGATTAACGCGGCAATAACGTAGCTACTGCCGGGTTCCATAGTCGGTGCAGGGAAATATAAGCCACGAACGTTCAGGAAAATAGCTTCACCAAGACTTAAGCTTTGGCGTGGTGAGGGTAATGCTTGAAGAACAGCGAAATACCAGAAGAATATTTGCAGAAGAAGGGGGATATTTCGGAAAGTTTCGATATAAACTGCCGCTAAACGACTAACTAACCAGTTAGAAGAAAGGCGGGCAACCCCCATGGTAAAGCCAATCACAGTAGCCAGAATAATACCTAATACGGAGACTAACGCCGTATTAAGAAGGCCGATGATAAATGTTCTACCGTAAGAGTACGTTTCATCGTATTCAATTAGTGTTAACCCAATACCAAACCCGGCTTCTTGATTCAGAAAACCGAAGCCCGTTGCAATACCACGAGCATCTAAGTTATTGAGAGCGTTGTTTACAATCGTGTAAAAGAAAAATACCAGTGCAGCAATGGCAATGATCTGGAAAATAGCAGAACGAAAGGCAGGATTATAAATCAGGCTCTTGCTTCCGCTTGGTTTGGACATCGTACTTGGCGATGCATCTTGTGTCGGTTTCATACAGCGATAACCTCAAACCTTAGTTATAGATATCGGCCTGTATAAAGAAGTTTCGTCCTTGCTGGCTAAAGAATAACGCTCTCATGTCTGGTGACTTACGAACCTTTAAAGCCGTTCCACCAAGCGAGCGCTTTTCGCCATCCAATGAGCGATCCTTACTCATACAGTGAGATATAATCAAGAAAAAGGGCGGCATGAACCGCCCTGATTAACTCTTTCTATCGGATTGGTGGCGCGTACATAAAGCCGCCCGCATTCCATAGCGCATTAACGCCACGAGAGATTTCTAACGGCGAACCAGTACCGACTGTACGCTCGAAGCTTTCACCATAATTACCAACTTGTTTGATAACTTGGTAGCCCCAATCATCACGAATACCCAAACCTTTGCCTTTAGGGCCATCAACACCGAGGATACGTTTGATGTTTGGATCTGTTGACTTCAGCATTTCATCCGCATTCTTCGAACTAATACCGTATTCTTCAGCGTTAATCATCGCAGACAATGTCCACTTAGCGATGTTAAACCATTGATCATCGCCTTGACGAACGACTGGACCTAGTGGCTCTTTAGAGATGATTTCTGGAAGAACGGCCGCAGAGGACGGATCTTTCAAATTCAAACGTAGTGCATAAAGGCCAGATTGGTCAGTTGTTAATACGTCACAGCGTCCCGCATCAAAACCTTTCGAAGTTTGCGCCGCTGTGTCGAATACCACTGGTTTGTACGCCATGCCTTGGTTGCGGAAATAATCTGCAAGGTTTAGCTCGGTTGTTGTACCTGATTGAACACATACCGACGCACCATCAAGCTCTTTAGCACTTGAGATACCAAGTTCCTTCTTCACCATAAAACCTTGACCATCGTAGTAGTTCACACCTACGAAGTTTAGGCCCAGTGCAGTGTCACGGTGGAGAGTCCAGGTCGTGTTACGGGAAAGCACATCAATCTCACCAGATTGAAGCGCAGTGAAACGTTCTTTTGCGGTTAGGGGTACATATTTAACTTTCGTTTTATCCCCAAGAACGGCTGCAGCCAGTGCTTGGCAATATTCTACGTCGATACCTTCCCATTCGCCTTTTGAGTTAGGGTTAGAGAAACCAGGTAGACCGGTACTTACGCCACAAGTAAGAAAGCCTTGTTTTGTGACTTTGTCCAGAGTAGTGTCTGCTGCTTGAGCTGATGTTGCCATCATCGCAGTAGAAGCCGCTACGACGGAAGCAAGAACTGTGAGTTTATTTGCCATTTGTATCCTTCCTGTATGATCCATGTTTAATCAGGAGTGACCTGAAATAACGTGTCCAATTCGTTAGAGTTATCGTCCTACGTGATTGATTTTCGAAGAAACGGCATTCGATAGATCAACCAGTTATAAGCGTAGGAAAGGATCTGTTAATTCTCAAATATATAATTTAAATGAAGTTTTGAGAGAACTTACAAAGTGCCTTGAGATTTAGAATGACGAAATGTTAATTGTTTGTAAATAGTGCAATTCATGGACAATTTGGTGCATCAGAACAATCAATAGAAGAGTGAACAATACAAAAGAATAAAAAGTTGTTATCAAAACTGTCATTAGCTGAGCAAGGTGAAGTTCAGTAAAAATTCAAACAAAAATTATTTGTGATACCGAAACAGGGTGATGAGCTTGCCCCATTTTTGGTAGCATGGTCTACAACAGCTAATTAGAGTAATCATGGATTGAAATGCGATATTTTCCTCTGTTCTTAGATTTAATTGATAAACCCGTTCTCGTCGTGGGTGGCGGTGAGGTGGCAAGCCGAAAGGTGGAAGCGTTGCTAAAGGCTGGGGCGGATGTGACTATCGTTTCTCCGACGTTGGTTGATTTTCTGTCTAAGCTTGCTTCTGAGCATCAACTGCGCTGGGTACAACGTTTCTATTCGAGTGACATTGTCACTAAAAGCTTTGTTCAAGTGTGGGCGACGACAGACAATCCTGAGCTAAATCACCAAGTGTACAAAGATGCCAAAGAGCTAGGCATCTTGGTTAACGTTGTGGATGATAAGCCTTATTGTGATTTCATCACGCCGTCTATGATTAATCGTGGCCGCATCCAAATCGCTATCTCTAGTGGTGGAGCTTCGCCAGTTTTAATTCGAAACATCCGTGAAAAACTTGAATCGATACTGCCACAAAACTTGGGGTTGATGGCGGATTTTGCTAACTCAAAGCGAAACTCAATTAAAGAGGCGCTGCCTAGTGTCGATTTACGCCGCAAGTTTTGGGAGCAATTCTTCTCGAATCCAGAGGTGGAAAACGCGCGAGATAATCGTGAGTTAGAAGCAATTTACCAAGCGACCATGGCAACACCTTTAGATGAAAAGGGAAGTTGTACTTGGGTTCATGTTGGGAAAGATGTTGAGATGTTGCCAATAAAAGCCGTACGCTATATGCAACAAGCGGAGCTGGCTCTGTACTCAACTCGATGTGAAGCGAATGTGTTAGAACTAATACGAAGAGATGCAGAAAGAGAAGCTTTCTCGAGCGCTGCTGAGCTTTCGGATATGCTGGCCAAGGCTAAAGCTGAAAAGCTTCGAATTTGCGTGTTCATACCACAAGGAACGAGCGAATTCGTATTGCTGCAAGGACAGGACTTAGTTATCTAGCAATGCCAAATGCTAAAGTGGATACGTAGTTCGTTACACTAAAGCCAATAAAAAACGCCAGCGGATTATGCGCTGGCGTTTTTATTTACTTCTCAGATTGATTAATCACGGAAGTTGTTAAACTGGAATGGGATACCCATCTCTGCTTCACGAATCGCTGCCATTGTCGCTTGCAGGTCGTCGCGTTTCTTACCGGTAACACGTACTTTGTCGCCTTGAATAGAAGCTTGTACTTTTAACTTTGCGTCTTTGATAAGTTTCACTACTTTTTTCGCCGTTGGAGTATCAATACCTTGGCGGAAAAGCAGAGTTTGGTGCCAGTTTTTACCAGTAACGTCTGGGTCTTGTGCATCCATTGCGTTCGCGTCAATGTTACGCTTCGCTAAGTGGCCGCGTAAAATGTCGCGCATTTGCTTAAGTTGGAAGTCACCTTCCGCAGACATTTTTACGTTTTCTTCTACTAGCTCAAAGCTCGCATTTACATTGCGGAAATCGAAACGAGTAGACAATTCACGGTTAGCATTATCAACGGCGTTACGTAGTTCAACCGTATCGATTTCAGAAACAATATCAAACGATGGCATGAAGATTCCTTGATTATTTTGTTATAGGGACTTTCGGGACTTAACAGCGCTTGCCAGCATATCTAGCATTGTAGCAGTGTCTTCCCAGCCTAGGCATGGATCTGTAATAGACTGACCATACGTTAGGTTATTGATGTCAGTCATTGGCTGATTGCCTTCAAGAATAAAGCTTTCTGCCATGATACCCGCAATACGAGTGCTGCCTGACTTAATTTGGTTACAAATGTCTTGAGCTACGTCGATTTGTTTTCTGTGTTGCTTCTGACAGTTTGCATGGCTGAAATCCACAACCAAACGTTGTGGCAATCCAAACTCAGCTAAAGCATCACATGCTTGTTTGACTGATGCTTCATCAAAGTTAGGGCCTTTTTCTCCACCGCGCAGAATAATATGACCGTAAGGGTTGCCACTTGTGCGGTAAACCGTCATTCGACCGTTCTTATCTGGCGAGTAGAAGTAATGCGATGCTTTCGATGCGCGAATTGCATCAATTGCAATTTTTACGTTGCCATTTGTGCCATTTTTGAAACCAACTGGGCAAGATAGTGCCGACGCCATTTCACGGTGAATTTGTGATTCCGTTGTGCGAGCACCAATCGCGCCCCAAGTGATCAAATCCGCGATGTATTGGCCAGTGATCATATCAAGAAACTCAGTAGCAGTCGCAAGACCAAGCTTGTTGATATCCAGTAGTAGTTTACGAGCTTTATGAAGACCAGCTTCAAGTGCGTAAGAACCATCTAGGTTAGGGTCCGTAATCAAACCTTTCCAACCAACTACTGTACGAGGCTTTTCAAAGTAAGTACGCATCACGATAAACAGTTCGTCTTTGTACTTGTCTTGGATTTCACTCAGGCGAGTGGCGTAATCAATGGCAGCTTCAGTGTCGTGAACAGAACACGGACCTACAATCGCAAGAAGGCGATCGTCTTCACCCGATAAAATGTTTTCAATCTGACGACGAGATTGAGCGATACGGTCTGCAACGTCATCCGTAATAGGATGTACACTACCTAGCTCTGCTGGGGTAGGCATTGGACCCAAAGGCTGGGTTCTCAATTCATCTGTTTTTATAGGCATGTTATAGCTTTATTCTCTATTGCGAAGGGGTAAAGATAACGGAATTACAGGCAGGAATAAACCGTTTCACGGGAATCTTCGCCAGGAAATACCGAATTGTATACAAAGGTGTAGGTATTCATTTAAATGACTTATGTATAAATGACAAAACTTGATCATTAAATCAATATATATACATTTGAATTTATAACCATTTTATCTACCTCGCTGTAAGGTAATCTAAGTAACTGCGATAAACTTCATACCTCACGGGTGACGCCGTCACTTCATGAGGGTTAAATAACTCGTGAGATCGAGCTTTTGTTAACATTTCTTTGACATCTATTTCTTTCGTTGATTAACTGGTCTGACTAGATTGGTAAGGAGACCAAAATGTTATCAGCTCTACGTCGTGCGAATTTGTATCTAAATCTGTTTGGCTTTTCGAAAGTGCCGCTGATTTGGCTTTGCCACCCTAAAATCATTGCGATAGATAGCAAGCATGTTGAGGTTCGTATCCCATTGCGCAGAAGAACGAAGAACCACCTGAATAGCATGTATTTCGGCGCTTTAGCCGTTGGCGCTGATGTTGCTGGTGGTTTTCTTGCTATGAGTAAAGCGCAAGAAAAGGGAGAAGCGATCTCGCTAGCATTTAAAGGTGTGAAAGCCGAGTTTTTAAAGCGCCCGGAAGCCGATGTGCACTTTGTTTGTAACGATGGTCATGTCATTGATGAGATGCTCGAGCACACCTTGGCAACGGGTGAACGAGTAAATCGTGACGTAAAAATTGTCGCGCTGTGTCCTAACTTACATGGTGACGAGCCAATGGCTGAATTTTCGCTTACTCTTTCGATAAAAAAAGCAGCCCAACAAAGAAAAGAGGCTGCCTAGTGGTTTGTGGCTCGTTTGTTTAAAGGCGTTGGCTTAATTGAGTTCAATCTTCTCGATAGAGACGATTTTGGAGCGATTTAAGACCACTTTCCAGCGGTAATAAACAGGCTCATCGGTGTGGTTGTCCTCTTTGACAATCACATTGAGCAAATGACGTTTCTCTACTGACTCTTTGGTTACTTGACCTTCATTTAAACGGTAAACTCGGTTTGAGCTTTTATCCATCAAGCGGATGATAGGGCGCAAACTGATGTTCAATGTTTCTCTCGTTTGTTCGTAACCACTCAAGAAAAGAGAGGTCGCCATTTCGGTTTTCTCGTGATAATGAAGAATCTGCTCTTCACGTTGAACGACGCGTTTTTTACGTATTCTTTGAATCTTATCCGGCAAGCTACTTAAGGTACGATAATCGAGCCACTCCAATTTTTTGCCAACCACTTTTTTCGTCGTTGGATCAACGTACTTCTTACGCCATTTTGGTTTGCCTTTACGGATCCATCGCCACATGGCATCGCGTAAATCATCTTTAAAGATTTCTCGTAAAGCGTAAATAAAAGACATCGCGATAATGAATGAGGCAGAAATTTCCCCCAGATAATCGCGAGCGAGAATCACGGTCGAGGTCACGACAACCATCACTAAACCGGTTGCAATACCTTTGATAGCGCGCTTAATGTTGTTACCCATCGATATGGTTTCTTCACGAAGCACGATAGGGTGTTCAATCAATCGCCTTAGCAAGCGCATTTTGTTAGATAGGCGAGTAACGTCTTCAACGACTCTTGATGAGTTGTATTTGTTGAGTTTACGATGGGCTTGCTCTTTCTCACATAGCGTGATCAGACGCTTTTTGATCGTGCCATAGTCGCCTTCACGTGGTAGATGGGCCACCAGTGACAGGAACTTTTGCTCGGTATACCAAGACAGATAGTTATCGATGTTAACGTAGTAGCGTTTTAAGTTCTCTTCATAAGGAATAGAACGCCGCAAGCGCTTTAAGATCTCAAGCGTGAGCTCGATAACTTCGTCCACTTCATCTTCCGTTACGGAGTTGTTCTCATGCTTGTTTAAACTTGCTACCGCTTTGTCTAGCGCGATAACGTATTGGTAAGCGAACAAACTCAAACTTACTCGGTATTGCTGATTCGACAGGCGTCCACGTTTGGCAAGTCGACTGTGTACTAGCGGAAGAAGGATTTCAGTACTGTAATAAGATCGTTGCTGTGTGATTGAGGTGTAATAAAATTCGGATTCACTGATGATATCGGCGTTTAAACCAAGCTCACCAGGTATAAAAAAGTAAATATCTAGGTCGACACTTTTGCTCTTTGCGAGTGCATGACTGATTTTTAATGTTATTGAGTCTTGTTTATCGACGGTGACCAAAGAAAGCTCCTGACTTTGCTAAAGCATTCTTAACTTATGCGTTCCGTTGAGCAGGTAAGTATAAGAGTGCTAAAAGAGTGACTGGGGCATATAGCTGAACGACAACAGCATAACAGAGCACTATGCTTTTCTCTCTGATTTTCTTGTTAGTTTAGGTATAATTCCACGTAAATTTAAAAAGAGACAAAATCAATGATTAAAATTGGTCAAATTAACAGCTTAGAAGTCATTAAAAAGGCTGATTTTGGCGTATTTCTGGATGGCGATGATTACGGTTCTGTTCTACTACCTAGTAAGTATGTACCAGAGGGTACTGAAATTGGTGAGCATGTAGACGTATTTCTGTACTTCGATTCAGAAAGCCAACTTGCTGCGACCATTGAAAGACCAATTGCCCAAGTGGGTGAATGGGGTTTAATGAAGATTGAGGGTGTGAATGCGACAGGTGCTTTTGTAAATTGGGGCATCAAAGAAAAGGACTTACTGATTCCTTTTAGTGAGCAACGCACTCGCTTCTCTGCCGGACAAACCATTTTAGTGTATGTTTATACCGACAAAGCGTCAGGTCGCATTGTTGGTACGACTAAGTTCAATAAATGGTTAGATAAAACTCCAGCGAATTATGAAGTTAACGAGCAAGTTGATTTGATCATCGCAGAGCGTAGTCAACTTGGTTATAAAGCTATCGTTAATGGTAAGCATTGGGGCATGATTTTCCCATCGGATGTTTTTGGTAAGCTTTACATCGGTAAAAAGCTGAAAGGCTTTATTAAGCACATTCGTGAAGATGGCAAAATCGACCTTGCTCTACAAAAAGTCGGTGTGGCGAAAATGGACGATCTTTCTAGTAAGATCCTTGACTTGCTAGAGAAGAAAGGCGGATTTTTGCCTTTGAATGACAAGTCTTCTCCTGAAGCGATTTTTGATGCTTTCCGCACAAGTAAAGGGACTTATAAAAAGACCATCGGTGGCTTATACAAGCAGGGTAAAATTGTCATTGAGAAAGACGGTATTCGTCTAGCGTAGTCCAAACTCACGTATAGTGGAACTACAGCCAAAAAAACGGCCCAAACTTTTCCTTTTTTTGGGCCTAGGGGAAACGGCTCCGCAGAGCCTGCGCTAAACTTGTCCAACAATAATTTTGTTGGTGAACATAGAGAGAAATGCCACATCAAAGCATTACTTTGATACAACTAGTTTAGTACAGCGTGTCCGGATCGCTAGCGAGCCCACTTGCTTTCATACTTACGAATTAAAAAGCCATCGCAAATACGATGGCTTTTCATTTATTTATGGTTCGTTACGTCTTTTAAAATAAGTTCTTATCTCGTACTAATTCGCGAGGGAGACCATTCTTTATTCGGTTGCTTACCCACTTGCCAAGGCCAATAACTGCGCCTTGATAGGTGACAAGCACTTCGCCTTTACCTGTTTTCATTCCCTCAGGAATGGTTTGTGGGCGAACATCACGCCCCATGTACCATTCGCGCGCTTCTTCAATACTGAGTTCAATGGCGTTGCTTTCAGAACCTGTCGCCAGGGCAGTCGCGACTTGGTGTTGCCAACGGTAGCCATTTTTATGGGCTTCCGCGATCTTTATACCCATACGGGAGAAGCGTAATTCGCCGATCATCGCTTCTAAAGCATTAGGGAATAACCAGACATCTTTATCGCGAAGCCATACAGAACTGTCATTTGGAAGTTTAATACCTAACGCGCTTTGGAGTTGTTGAGCAATTTCTGTCGATTCTTTTTTTGAAGTTTTAGCAAAGGGGAATTTCCCCATGCGCTTTTTGACTTCTGGCGCCTCAACAGCAGCCAGTTTGCGAATTCTTGCAACAAAGAACCCTTCACAGTCGTAGACCTGTGGGAAAATATGCAAAAAGCCTTCTTCAGTTAGAGCTGCCTCTGCGTTTTCAAACAAGTTCTCAAGGCTTTCAAACTCTACAGCATCCCCAAAGGTTTCTTTCAAGTGTTGACAAACTTGTTGGTTTTCTTCTGTACTGAGCGTACATGTTGAGTAAACCATCACACCACCGGGCTTTAATGCATGGAAGGCGCTTTCAATAAGATCTTTCTGTGTGTCAGCGATGTCGAGTACGGAAGCTTGCGTCCAGTTTTTCATCGCATCTTCGTCTTTGCGAACGGTGCCTTCTCCAGAGCAAGGCGCGTCGAGCAAAACCGCATCAAATTGTTCTGGTAGCCAACCGCCAAAAACGCGTCCATCGAAGTTACTTAGTGCGGCGTTACGTACCCCACAACGTTCCACATTAGCGTGCAGTACTTTTACACGACTTGCGGCGTATTCATTGGCCACAAGTACACCTTCGTTGTTCATTAAAGCTGCAATTTGAGTGGTTTTTGAGCCTGGAGCGGCTGCGGTATCTAACACGGCATCGTAAGATTCATCATTCATAAACAGAGCAGATACCGGCATCATCGAACTGGCTTCTTGAATGTAGAATAAGCCAGACATGTGTTCTGCTGTGTTGCCTAATGGTACAACTGACTCATCCGCTTCAATCCAAAACCCCGTGTCACACCAAGGCACAGGAGAAAGCTTCCAGCCTTTTGCTTCTGCTCGTTCTAGAAACGCTTCAACACTGATCTTCAACGTATTAACTCGAATACTTTTGCGCAGTGGCTTTTGGCACGACGCGATAAAGTCTTCCATGTTGAGGTGAGCAGGAAGGATAGTTTGGATTTTTTCCAGAAACGCGTCTGGGATGTAAACATTAGGATGCAATGTGGGATCTCGTTTGCAGAATTTGTGGCAAATAATATACGAAAGCGAAGCAGAAACGAATAGTGACAAGGGCCGAGCGATAAAAAAGAGCAGCGATTGCTGCTCTTTTAAAGTGATCAAACTTCAATTGTACGTGAATTGAGCTTTATTCTACGGCTTCGGAATTGCTGTACGCCATTGAGTCCAACCTTCTTCAGCTTGTGGATACAAAAAGAAAGATTGCCCACTCTTTGCCGCTGGTGGAATAGTCGATTGCTCTGGTGTTGAAAACGCAATTCCTCCGCGAACTAAACTATCAAAGGTTCCCGCTTTGATGTTAGCGCCGGTAAGCCCGATGGAAACATCTACTCCTGAAACATTCCAGAACACACTGTTTTGACGAACGAGGTAAGCATATTCAGGCTGTATTTTGATAGTCGTGAGGATGCGATCAGCAAATTCTCCTAGGCTTACGTCGGTCACTTGGCCAACTTCCATCTGGCGGTAAAGAATAGGGGTACCGACTTGTACTGAGCCTCTTTGTTCACTTTGTAACGTAAACATGATTCCATGCACGCGTTCTGAACTATTTTCTAATTGAAAATCAAATTTAGCTTTACCTTTACCTGGTTCAACACTGATGGATTTCGAAACCAACGCCCCGAGGTTTTTAACGCCACCTAAACCAATTTCTGGTTCAGTTAGCCAAAAATGTGAGCCTTCAACCGCAATGTTTTCTACGTATTCAGGTAGGATTCTTGCAGTGACTTCAACCATGTTACGACGAAAATTCGGTACAACCAGAGTGATTTCACCAACTTTAACACCTTGATATTCAATCGGCATTCCTTTAGCAATCTCTTGCGAACCGTCGGTTTCTAAAGCAATGACGCGCCCAAACTTGCGAGCGGTTTTTTGATCAGAATACAGCTTCCAGTTTTCTCCGATTTTGTTTTCAACGCCTGGCACGGAGTCAAAAGCGATGCCACCTTCGATTAACGACTTCAAAGGGTGTGCTTTCACACTGACGCCAGCTAATGATGCATCTATCTCAATCCCTGAACGATTCCAAAAAACGGTTTGTGGCGTTACAAGATAAGCGAAGCGGTTTTCGATAGTAGCCTTAATTAGTACTCCGCCATCAACTAGTTGGAAATCGGAGACGTTACCAACTGGAAGATTACGATAGAGTAGAGGGCTGCCTTTGGAAATCGGCGGCAATTCAGAAGCAAATAGTGTTAGCGCCCTAGAGCCACTTTGATTGTACTGCGCCAATTCAGCCAATGATTCATTTTGGAACAGTTGATACTCTTTTTGAATATCCTGCTTGCCTTCGCTCACAAAACTAATTGACCCGGTTAACAACTGCTTTGCTGGAGGAACGGTAACGCTGAGCCCCGATTCAGTTAACTCTGCTGACGCACTGCCGGTTACATAAAAACGATTGTTTGATTTGATCAGATGCTTGTATTCATGGTCAATCAATACATCCATAAATACTTCGTGTTGTGATTTTTTATCTTCCTTGACTAGGCCCACTTTGATGATTGAACCAACAACGATGCCTTTATAAAGTACATTGGCACCGCTATCTAGGCCAAACGAATTGTCGGACACCAACCGAATCGCGATGGACTTTTCTTGCTGTTGGTTAAACACGTTTTTACGAATGGCAGTAAAGCGGCGAGAGCGTTCACCCGCGCCCGGCACGATCGTTAAGAAGTTTCCTCGCACTAAATTAGCAATGTTTTCAACACCAGAAAGGGACACTTTTGCTTCTTCTAAAACAAATCGAGTACCTGTCGTCAGCATGTCACTAAAAGCGGGTTGAATTGCCGCTGACGCCAATATCACTTCTCGACCTTCGGAAAGGCTCAAGTCCGTAACTTGGCCAATTTCGATTCCGCGATACATAATTGGAGCGCCTTCTCCGCTTATCTTGCTGTCATCAGGTAGGACGATTTTAACCGCGATGCCTCGACCAGCAGTTTTCAAATCTTTATACAAACGGAACTCGGTGTTCTCTTCTACAGGCTCACCATCATCCGGAGAGTCGACGGCGATGGCGCCACCTAGGAGGGCACTCATGCTTTCTAGTCTTACATCGACACCTTCAAAACCGATGCTGGCACCAATTCCACTGACGTTCCAGAATCGACTGCGGTTGTTAATGATATGTCGGTATTGATCCTGAATGTTGGCCTGAATAGTGATAGATTTTGCATCTTCATCTAGCTGGTAACTGTACACTTCACCGATTGGGATTTTCTTATAAACAATTTGAGAGCCAACCGATACACCACCTAAATCACGGCTTTTGAGCTTAATATTCAAACCTTGAGAAACGCGTAAATCTGTTGGAGCAGAGTCTAACGCATGGAATGTTGTCTCAAACTCTTGACCATCTCCGGGTTGAATCGAGATGTAGTTACCTGAGACGAGCGCATCCAGTCCGGAAACTCCCGTTAGGCTAGCTGTTGGTTTTACTAACCAAAAGCGTGTTTTATCGTTCAGTAACTTTGCAGCTTCAGGATAGATATCAGCATCGACATAAATACTGCCGAGATCTTCGGTGAGGTTAATGTCTCTTACCATGCCGACTTCTAATCCTTGGTAACGGATAGTGGTTCGGCCGGCGACAAGACCAGCGGCATCAGAAAAATAGATTTGCACTCGTTGTCCTGCATCGTGTATCGACTTCACAACAAGCCAGCCAGCTAAGACCATGGTCAAAATTGGCAACAGCCAAAGAGGAGATATGCCTTTACTCCGCTTTACATCTGGTACGTATGACGTTTGAGAACTGTTCTGATCACTCATTCATTGACTCTTTTTCTGATTGTTTTGGGCTTGTTTGGTCCCAGATTAGCCTTGGATCAATACTTTCTGCTGCAAGCATGGTCAACACTACGACAACACCAAATGCTACGGCGCCATATCCTGGTGTGAAATCCAGTATCTGACCACGATCGACTAAGGTCATCATGATAGAAATAACAAACAAATCCATCACAGACCATTTACCGATCCATTTAACAACAAAGTAAACCATCATTCGTTGTCTCTCAAACACCGAACGTTTGAATTGGATGCAAAGCATGATGTAGGCGAGCCCAAGTATTTTAATCACCGGGACAACGATACTGGCAACAAAAATGATCGCAGCGATTCCATACATGCCGCTTTTTACCAAACCAGCCACGCCTGAAAAAATAGTGTCCTCCAAACGCTTACCATTGGTAAGCAAGATGGAAATAGGGATCAGGTTAGCGGGGAAGATGGCGACCGTTGCTGCGATGAGGTAAGCCCATGTTTTCTGAATGGAGTTTGGCTTGCGATGATATAACTCGTGATGACAACGCTGGCAATGGTCACCTTCAGGCTGGGACAAGTGGCATTCATGGCAATGCACATCTTTATGCTCAAAAGCATATAAATTTTCTGGTTTCCAAGCTTCCCAATAACGACGCACGCTGATTCTTGAAACTAACAAAACGGTAAATATCTGCAAAAGAACCAGACCAATTAACCCTGGGCCGACGAAAATGTCGGAATAATCTTGGAGTTTAAAACAGGAAATGGCGATGCTAACTAAGAACACATCCAACATAACCCAATGCTTCAAATGTTGAATTAGCCACAGTGAGATACGAAGCCCACGGAACCATCGTTGATGTAAAGAAATATGCGCCGTTACCACTGAAACACAAACCGTCAGTGGCGCTAGAGAGCTACAAAATAGAATGAGCAATGAAAGAAGAACAAATCCTTCTTCCATCAATGTGATCATCCCTGAAGGCAAGGTGGCCGGAATCATCACACCAAAGAGTCGGATGCTAATAAAGTTAAAAAAGTGCGATGGAATAAATAGTAGGATACAGGTTATCGCGACGGCTAGATTACCAGAGAGGCTAGGGCTACCTCCGCGATATAATTGTGTACCACAACGAGGGCAGTGTGCATTTTTGCCATGGGGTAAGTCGACGATGTCGACAGGCAATTCACAACCTTGGCACAAACGTACGTTATTGGGTTGCATGGCGTGCTTAGACAGAGAGGTCATAACGACCTCTCTAGCTTGAACGATTTAAGCGTGGGACTGTATGCCCCCATATAAGGTTTGATATAAGCCTTCTTGCTCAACTAACTCACCATGAGTACCTGTTTGCGTCACTTTCCCATCTTCAAGCACGTAGATCAAATCGGCTTGTTTCACAGCGGATAGTCGGTGCGCAACGATTAATGTTGTTCTACCACGTAAGAACTCGGTCAGTGCTTTGTGTAAAGCCGCTTCAGTAGCGGTATCTAGCGCAGACGTGGCTTCGTCTAAAATAACAAATTGAGGATTACTCAGCACCATTCTAGCAATGGCAAGCCGTTGTCGTTGACCTCCTGACAAACGAATGCCATTACGACCAACTTGAGTATCCAAGCCGTGGTTAAGTTGAGAAATTACATCATGCAGCTGAGCCACTTCAAGCGCACGCCAAAGTGACATTTCGTCAAAATTCCCACCAAGCGTTAGATTATGCCTCAAGGTATCGTTAAATAGTATAGGTTGCTGTAATACCACGGCAATTTTGTCGCGAATTACTTCAAAACCAATATCTTCTGTTAATTCATCATTAAAGCGAATGCTACCGGAGTTTTGACGGTAAACCCCAATAAGTAATTGTATCAAGGTTGACTTACCACCGCCGCTTGCACCAACCAACGCCACTTTCTTTCCTGCCGGCATATGTAAAGAAAGATTATCTAGGACTTTGTTTTCATTATTGTAAGAGAAATTAATGTTTTCTACTTTAACATCAACTTCTCTACCTTCTTTGAAAGGATTTACCTTAGGAACCGGTCTCTGCTCTTCTTCTAACTCTAATAAGTCGTTGATGCGTTTTAATGCCGCTTTAGCGCTATACCAAGAAAACTGAATCCCAAGCAACTCTTGAACAGGAGACAGCATGAACCATAGGTAACCAAAAACGGCAAATATTTGGCCAATAGTAAGGTCACTGAACATGACCATTAACATTGCGACAGCTCTGAATAATTCAAAGCCGATCAAAAAGAGAAGGAAAGAAACGCGACCAGCCGCTTCAGATTGCCAAGCATACTTGTCTGCATCAACGCGAACTTGGTTCGCACTGTCTTTGAGTTGCTGGAGAAATTCTCGCTCTTTATTGGCCGCGCGTAGTTGGTAGATTCCATCTAATGTTTCAACTAAACGGTTTTGGAAAATTTCAAAAGAATGATTTTCCTTCCGTTTCAGATGTTTAACCATACTGCCTAGTTTACGTGAGAAGTAAATGACAATAGGGTTAACTAACAGGATAAACAGACCAAGTCGCCAATCGAGCCAAAGTAGAACGATAGCAGTACCAATAACAGTCAGAAAACTGATAACGAATTTTGCTAACGTAGAACCAATAAATTTATCAATGGTCTCAATGTCAGTGATAAGGTGTGCGTTGATTCCTCCGCTACCTTTGGTTTCGTATTGTCGGATGCTGATACGGCCGAGTTTGTCGATCATTTTACTGCGCATCTCAAACGTGATGGTTTTTGAAACAAGCGTAAATTGTCGGCTTTGAAGGATATTTAATCCTTGGCTCGCAGCTCGCATAAGAACAACCAAGAACAGGGTGAAGAAAATATAGCCTGTCGGAGTGTGCCACGCTTCAGGGAGAATGGCATTCATGGCATCTAAACCTTTTGCAGGTTGGTCCAATAAGACCTCATCAACCATCAAAGGCATGAGGAGGGGAATTGGAACACTAATCAAGGTTGCAAGCACCGCTATCAAGTTCGCTATGATCAGCTTGGACTTGTGCTTTTTTACTTGTGTTATCAACCAAGAACGGCTAATAGTGTCATTTTTCAGAAGCATTGTAATTGAGAATAAGTCCTATTATAAAGTAGGGCTGCATTTTAGCGCCATACATTGAGAATGGAAGCTTTTATAGTAAGTAGGAAGTTAATATGAACTTAGAACAATACCAAAGACTAACCAAACAAGCTGTTGCTCTAATTGAGTCTGAACCAGACTTTATTGCGAACCTAGCAAACTTGAGCTCATTGCTTTTCATGGAACTTGACGATCTTAACTGGGCAGGCTTTTACCTAACAAAAGGTGAAGAGCTTATTCTTGGTCCGTTCCAAGGAAAACCAGCTTGTGTTCGTATCCCAATGGGTCGAGGCGTCTGCGGTACTGCTGCACAAACTAATACTATACAAAGAGTATACGACGTTCACGAATTTGAGGGGCATATTGCGTGCGATGCAGCGAGCAATTCAGAAATTGTGATTCCATTTTCTATTAATGGAAAGGTGGTTGGTGTACTTGATATTGATAGTCCAAGTATTGGCCGATTTAATGAAACAGACGAAGAAGGTCTCACTCATTTCATGGTTGAAGTAGAAAAGCTGCTTAATTCACACGCGAACGACGCATAAATTAGCCTTCGAGTGTGGTTTTTCCTTGGCATGTCACTATAATACGAGAATATTTTTTCTTAATGCTCGCGGAAATCCGCTCAAATCAGGACCCCTCATGACTGAAAAGTTAAAAAACAGCAAAGAAGTTATTGCATATATTGCTGAATGTTTCCCTAAGTGCTTTACTTTAGAAGGTGAAGCAAAACCTCTGAAAATTGGTATTTTTCAAGATCTTGCGGAACGTCTAAATGAAGACGAAAAAGTAAGCAAAACACAGCTTCGTGCAGCGTTAAGACAGTACACTTCATCATGGCGTTACCTACACGGTGTAAAACCAGGTGCAGTACGTGTAGACCTAGATGGCAACCCTTGTGGTGAGCTAGAAGAAGAGCACGTTGAACACGCGAAAGCGACACTTGCAGAAAGCAAGGCGAAAGTTCAGGCTCGTCGTAAAGAACAAGCACAAAAAGCTCGTGAAGAGGGTAAGGCGAAAGCGAAACCTGCGGCTAAAAAGCCTCAACAGCCTCGTCGTACTAATAAACCAAAAGTACAAAAACCAACTAAGCCTGTAGAAACGCGCGCTCTAAATGCTGATGAAATCACAGTAGGTAACGCAGTTAACGTGAACATGGGCAAAGGAAACATGGCAGCGACCATTGTTGAAATCAATAAGGATGATGTACGTGTTCAACTTGCTAACGGCCTACAAATGGTTGTGAAAGCGGAGCACTTGCGCGCATAAAGGAGATACTCCTACGCATGAATTGCCGTTCAAAAGTGACCCTGATTGCTGCTAGCTTATGGCTAGCAGCATCAGCTCAGGCTCTTGAAGCCAAACTACATAAAGATGACCTGCCGGTTCTTTCTCCTGAAGTTCAGCATGAAACAGCTAGCAAGCGAGTCACCTCGCGATTTACCCGCTCTCATTATAAGCACTTCAGCCTCAATGATGATTTCTCTAAAGCGATCTTTGAACGCTATGTAGAGTTGCTTGATTACAATAGAAATATTTTCACTCAAGCAGACATCGATTCATTTAAAAATTGGTCAGTCGAGCTTGATGATCAGCTTAAATCGGGCAACAACCAAATTGCTTTTGATGTTTACAACCTCTCAATGCAGAAGCGTTTCGATCGTTTTGCTTATGCGTTAACTCTACTCGATGAAGAGATCAAGTTTGATACCGATGACGAGATAGAGTTAGACCGCTCTGAAGCCGCATGGCCAAAAGACGAAGCAGAGCTCAACGAGTTGTGGCGCAAGCGTGTGAAATATGACGCGTTAAATCTGAAACTGACTGGCAAAGAGTGGCCAGAGATTAAAGAAGTTTTAGAGAAGCGTTATAACAACGCGATGAAGCGCATCACACAGACCAACAATGAAGACGCATTTCAGTTGTATATGAATGCCTTCGCGCGACAGGTTGACCCTCATACAAGCTACCTTTCTCCACGTAATGCCGAGCAATTCCAATCGGAAATGAACCTTTCTCTAGAAGGCATCGGCGCCGTTTTGCAAATGACAGACGATTACACAGTAATTCGTTCACTTGTTGTTGGCGGTCCGGCATCAAAGAGTAAGCAACTTGGTGAAGGGGACCGAATCACTGGTGTTGGACAAGACGGTGAAGAAATTGTCGACGTGATCGGTTGGCGTCTGGATGATGTTGTTCAGTTAATCAAAGGCCCTAAAGGCACAAAGGTTAATCTACAGATCTTGCCAGAAGGTAACGATGCGAAGAGTTACATTGTCACAATTGTTCGTGACAAAGTTCGCTTAGAAGATCGTGCGGTTAAGTCAGAAATCATCGAAAAAGACGGTAAGAAGATTGGTATTTTAGAAGTACCAAGTTTCTACGTCGGCTTATCGAAAGACACCGATAAATTACTAGCTGAGTTGAAAACCAAAAACGTTGACGGCGTAATCGTTGATCTACGCAACAATGGCGGTGGTGCGCTAACAGAAGCAACGGCATTGACAGGTCTATTCATTAAAGAAGGCCCTGTAGTTCAAGTCCGTGACAGCTATGGCCGCATCAAAGTGAATGCCGATACCGATGGAAAAGTGAGTTATGATGGCCCATTGACGGTATTGATTAACCGCTACAGTGCTTCAGCATCTGAAATTTTTGCAGCGGCAATGCAAGATTATAATCGTGCAATCATCTTAGGTGAAAACTCTTTCGGTAAAGGTACAGTTCAGCAACATCGTTCACTGAATCATATTTATGATCTGTTCGATAAAGAGCTAGGTTATGTTCAGTACACGATTCAGAAATTTTATCGTATTGACGGTGGAAGTACGCAAAATCGTGGTGTTGCACCAGATATTTCGTACCCAACGCCAATTGAGGCTTCTGAAACAGGTGAAAGTGTTGAAGACAATGCTTTACCTTGGGATCAGATTGATAAAGCACAATATCAAACGTTTCCAAGTAACGACGCCTTAGTTGAAAAACTTACTGCTCTTCATAACAAGCGTATTTCTGATGAGATGGAGTTCCGCTTTATCAATGAAGACATCGAGAAATATCGTAAAGAAAAAGACGATAATACTTTGTCTTTGAACGAAAAAGTTCGTAAAACTGAATCGGATAAAGCGGAAGCCCTTCGATTACAACGCATAAATGAACGTCAAGTTGCTTTGGGTAAAAAAGCATTCAAAACATTGGATGACATACCAAAAGACTACGAGGCTCCTGATGTTTATTTAGATGAGTCTGTCGCGATTATGGTCGATCTACTTAAGCAGGAAAATCAGTCATAATAACTGGCAATTTAGAATAAAAAGAGTGAGTCTTTCAGATTCACTCTTTTTTTATGCCTTTTTGCCTTCCGCTGTCTCGATATCGAGCAAGATATTCGCTTATTTTCCCCCAATAATTTACGTGATCTACATCTAAAATTTCGCGAAAGTGAGGACTACTGGCTAAGCTAAAAGAAAACGATAAGGATGCCGATATGAAGTGGTTCTTTATTTTACTTAGCTTTTGCTGCTTTAGTGTGTTTGGTGGAGAAAACACCAGAGAAGATGAATTAAGTCACTTTGACACGCCGTTTCTCATCGGAGACTGGTATTTGATGAACCCAAACCCCGAAGAGTCGGCTGAAAACTTTCGTGCGATCAAACTCTCATTAGGTTCTGACTACAGCTTTTCTATTGATATTCAAAAGAAAGACTATTCCGTTGACCATTGGGAAGGGCTGTATAACGCAAATGAAGACACCATCGTTCTTGGTTTAAACACCGACGAGCCTCAAATTTATGCCTATCGCAACAACCATAATACGCTTGATCTTAATGGTGTAACCTTCACTAAGGGATTATCCAATTCACTTGCAGGTATTTGGTCTAGCTCTCACGTATCTGGCGACGGTCTTGTGGCCAACAACATTAATCAGATGGATTTGATACTTCAACCTGATTTCGTGTTCATGTTTAGGGTTTCGAACGAAGAAGGGGATGAGTCCATCAAACAAGGTGTGTTTTACACAGAAGATGAGTTTTTGGTTCTGTTGTATGAAAATGGCGAGCATGGAACCACGTATAAGCTCAACAAGAATGAGCTAACGATCGAAGATTCCAATGGTGATATGTACGCCGTACTCAATAGAGTTACGCCATGATGCCTTTAACATGCGCCAAATTACGCGTGCGTACGGTAAGTCATTAATGTTGTTTAAATGTTAATCAAAAAACGGAGCTAGAGCACTAAAAGCTCCGTTTTTTGATGGAAAGACTTGTATTCTGATACCACAACCCCTACAAATAGCTTATATAGTGATACCAGAACTGCATTTTTGATCATGCAGTCTGGTATTTTTGTTGTTCGACATACAAGGATTTATGCTCATGTCTCAAGCTCCCCTGGCCAAATATCGTAAAGATTATAAAGAGCCATCTCATGCGATTACTGATATCGATCTTACTTTTGATCTATATGACAATGACACAATCGTTACGGCGGTATCAAAAGTTGCTCAAAAAGGCGATACAACAACGCTAGAACTCGATGGCGAAGGGCTTGAGCTACGCGCTGTAAAAGTAAATGGTGAGGATTGGGCTCATCACGAGGTGAAGGAGTCATCGCTGGTACTGACCGATCTTCCATCCGAGTTTGAACTTGAAATCGTCACCAAAATTGATCCTGAAGCGAATACAGCACTCGAAGGTTTGTACAAATCAGGCGGCGCATTTTGTACTCAGTGTGAGGCTGAGGGCTTCCGCCGTATCACGTACTATCTAGACCGTCCGGATGTTCTAGCAAAATACACAACAAAAGTGATCGCAGATAAAGCGGTTTATCCATATTTGCTGAGCAATGGTAACCGAATTGCAGAAGGCGATGCAGAGAACGGTCGTCACTGGGTTCAATGGCAGGATCCGCATCCAAAACCAGCTTACTTGTTCGCCCTTGTTGCAGGCGACTTTGATGTATTGCGTGACAAATATACAACGATGTCAGGTCGCAGTGTTGATTTAGAAATCTTTGTTGATAAAGGTAACTTAGATCGTGCAGGCCATGCGATGACATCGCTGATCAACTCGATGAAGTGGGATGAGGAACGCTTTGGCCTAGAATACGATCTGGATATTTACATGATCGTTGCTGTTGATTTCTTCAACATGGGTGCAATGGAAAACAAAGGCTTGAACATTTTTAACTCAAAATATGTGCTGGCGAACGATCAAACTGCGACAGATCGTGACTATTTAGGTATCGAAGCTGTGATCGGTCATGAGTACTTCCACAACTGGACTGGCAACCGTGTCACTTGTCGTGACTGGTTCCAACTAAGTCTAAAAGAAGGCTTAACCGTATTCCGAGACCAAGAATTCTCTTCTGACTTAGGCTCTCGTGCTGATAACCGTATTGATAACGTACGTATTATTCGTGGTCCTCAATTTGCGGAAGATGCAAGCCCAATGTCTCACCCGATTCGTCCTGACAAAGTCATTGAGATGAATAACTTCTACACGCTAACGGTGTATGAAAAGGGCAGCGAAGTTATTCGTATGTACCATACACTCCTTGGCGAAGAGGGCTTCCAAAAAGGAATGAAACTTTATTTTGAACGTCACGATGGTACCGCCGCGACGTGTGAAGACTTTGTTTCTGCAATGGAAGATGCCACCGGTGTTGATTTAAAACAGTTCCGTCTGTGGTACAGCCAATCGGGTACACCAACGCTGCGCGTAAATAGCGAATACAACGCTGATGCAAAAACTTACGCACTAACGGTAGAGCAATTTACGGAGCCGACGCAAGACCAAGCAGAAAAACAAGCGCTGCATATTCCGTTCGATATCGAGTTGTATGATTCGAAAGGTCGAGTTATCCCACTGGTGATTAACGGTGAATCAGTTAATAACGTGCTGGATATTAAACAAGATAAGCAAACGTTCGTATTTGAAAATGTCGAAGAACAGCCAGTGCCATCTTTGTTGCGTGAATTCTCGGCACCAGTCAAATTAGAATACGATTACAGCGATGACGAGTTAGTCTTCTTGATGAAGCACGCAACGAACGATTTTGCTCGATGGGACGCTAGCCAAATGCTATTGGCTAAATACATTCGTCAGAATGTGAAAAACGTTCAAGCGGGACAAGAAGTATCGCTTTCTGAAGGTGTGATAGATGCTTTCCGCGGTGTGCTGTTGGATGAAACGCTTGAGCCTGCTTTCATTGCTCAAGTTTTCTCTATGCCTTCAATCAATGAGATTACTGGTTGGTACCAGCAAATTGATATCGATGCCGTAGACAAAGTGCTAAACAGCATTACAGTGTCACTTTCTAAGGAATTAGAAGATGAGCTAAGTGCGACTTATCACACGCTTAAGCAAACAGAGTATACGATCGACCATGCTGCTATTGGCAAGCGTGCTTTACGTAACCGTTGCCTTCAGTACCTAGCATATACGGAAAAAGGTAATGATTTAGTCAACGCGCAGTACGCATCTGCAAATAACATGACAGATACGATTGCTGCGATGAGTGCCGCAAATAACGCTCAGCTCGAGTGTCGTGAAGCACTTATGGCTGATTATAGCGATAAATGGAAGCACGATGGTTTGGTTATGGATAAGTGGTTTGCACTGCAAGGTAGCAATCCTGCAGAGGATGCTCTTGAAAAAGTAAAAGCAACCATGAACCACGAAGCATTTAGTTTGAAAAATCCGAACCGTACGCGCAGCTTAATTGGCTCGTTCTTAAGTGCGAACCCTGTACGTTTCCATGATAAATCCGGTGTAGGTTACCAATTTGCCGGTGAAATTCTTCGCCAACTAAATGATTCGAATCCACAAGTAGCTTCTCGAATGATTGATCCTTTGCTTAAGTTCCGTAAATACGATGAAGCTCGCCAAGCAATGATTCGTGCAGAACTTGAAAAGCTCAAAGCAATGGATAATCTTGCTAAAGATCTATTCGAAAAAGTGACTAAAGCACTAGACGAATAGTAAACAACACAATAGGGTGGTCATTAAGACCACCTTATTTGTTTATGTCACTTAGTTTTCACTTCATGAACTATTACTACTTCAATCTCAACATTTCATATCAAACGTTTTTATCTCATTATTCTGGTGCGGCAAGTGTTGTTCAAGTTGTCACACACAACGGTTTGCGTTTGCAGTTACCCGCCGCGAGATTTAGACCATTTCTTAGTCAATTGGGCGTTAGAGGCCAGTTTAGACTAACAACTGACCAAAATAATAAGTTTCTTAAGTTAGAAACTCTGTGATGTATTGTATTTGCAGAGAGTTAAATAGGAATCTTAGTCACAGAATCGGACATTTCACCTCTTACCACTACGATTAGTTGTTAAACATTTGTAATTATGCTTTTACAATGGGCACATGCATTACCTATGCTTAGTTTCTAAGGTAACAACCTAGCTACTAAGTCCCCCTACAAAACAACAATTCTAATGTGGAGTGTGAATATGACCGCGCGTGAAAATGTAGTGCCGGTTCTGCTTGAAAAGGTTTACCAACTGATTCAAGACAAACTCGAGCTTTCTCACCAAACGCTTGTAACTAAACTTGCTCAACACTTATTCAGTAACATTGCTGATGATGATCTAATTCAGCGAAACGAATCCGACCTTTATGGTGCTGTCGTTAGCCTTTGGCACCATATCAATGAAAAAAAACCAGAAGAGATTTCGGTTCGAGTATTTAACCCGACCGTAAGTCGTCAAGGCTGGCAATCCACACACACAATCGTAGAAATTGTTGTTCCAGATAGTCCATTCTTAGTGGACTCAGTCAAAATGGCTTTAGCACGTTTGGATCTTGTTTGTCACCTAATGTTGAATAACCCAACACAGATTCAGCGTGATAAAAAAGGCCAAGTTACAGACGTAAACGGTGAGGGTGGTGTTCTTCAATCACTTTTCCACATAGAGGTAGACCGCCTTACTAGTAAAGACGAGATGCAAGCGCTTAAAGAAGAGCTGTTAAGAATTCTATCTGATACTCGCTTAGTCGTTGATGACTGGAAGCAGATGGTTGATAAGCTTAAGTTTGTTACTGATGAACTTGAGAAAAATAAAGATCGTGTTTCTATCCAAACTGATCGTATGGATGAAACGATCGCATTTCTTCGTTGGCTAGAAGATCATAACTTTACCTTTATGGGTTATAAAGATTATGACTTAAAAGAGGTCAATGGTGATACCGAACTTGTTCCTGCTAAAGAAAAAGGACTAGGTCTGTTTGCTGATGACAAGCGCGTGCGTAGCGTCAAGCTCTCTGAATTATCAGATTCAGCGCGATTAGAAGCGAAAAAACCATACGCTCTGATCATCACCAAAGGTAACAAAGCATCTCGTATCCACCGTCCGGCTTATACTGATTACATCGGTATTAAAAAGTTTGATGAAAACGGTAAAGTAATAGGTGAGCATCGCTTTACTGGTTTATATACCTCCGCCGTTTACAACCAAGCGGTACAAAGTATTCCTCTGATCCGTGAAAAAGTTGACCGTATCCTTGAAGCAAGTGGATACCGCCACGGATCATACTCATACAAAGCATTGCACAATATCTTAGAAAACTACCCACGCGACGAGTTGCTTCAAGCTAATGAAGAAGAGCTGCTTGAGGTGGGAATGGGTGTTGTACAAATGCAAGATCGTGACTTGCTGCGTTTGTTTGTTCGTAAAGACCCATTTGGTCGTTTCTTCAGTTGCATGGTTTATGTCACTAAAGATCGTTACAACACAGAATTGCGTCGTCAAACTCAACGCATTCTTAAGCAGTACTTTGGTTGCGAGCAAGAGGTTGAATTTACAACGTACTTCTCAGAAAGCCCACTAGCGAGAACACATTACATTGTTCGTGTAGACAATAACAACATTGACGTAGACGTGAAAAAGATCGAGCAAAATCTAATGGAAGTTTCTACCTCTTGGGATGACAGACTAAAAGAATCCATCATTGCTAACTTTGGTGAAAGTAAAGGCCTTCCTCTTTCAAAAGAATATATGAGTGCGTTCCCTCGCTCATACAAAGAGGACATGATGCCAGGTTCTGCGGTTGCAGATATCGAGCGCTTAGAAGCGTTAAGTGATGATAATAAACTTGGTATGTTGTTCTACCGACCTCAAGAAGAGGGAGCAGATTCCAAAGCTGTCCGCTTAAAGTTATATCATCGCGATGAACCAATTCACCTTTCTGACGTAATGCCGATGTTGGAAAACCTTGGTTTGCGTGTGATTGGCGAATCGCCATATGAGATCGAGAAAAACAACGGTCAGACCTTCTGGATCCTTGACTTCTCTATGCTGCATAAGAGCGAGAAAACCGTTGACCTTCGTGAAGCTCGTGATCGTTTCCAACAAGCATTTGCTGCCATTTGGGCGGGTAATCTTGAAAGTGATGGTTTCAACCGATTGTTATTAGGTGCGTCTTTATCTGGCCGTGAGATTTCCATTCTTCGCGCTTACGCACGATACATGCGCCAAGTCGGCTTCCCATTCAGTCAGCAGTACATCGAAGACACGCTAAGCCACTACCCAGACTTAGCGACAGGTCTAGTCAAGCTGTTCACCAAGCGATTTGATCCGAAACACAAAGGCAGCGAGAAAGGCCAAAACGATCTAATTAAAAAGCTAACAGAGCAGTTGGATCGTGTAGAGAGCTTGGATGATGATCGTATTATTCGTCGTTATATCGAAATGATCATGGCGACGCTTCGTACCAACTACTACCAAGTAGACGAGAATAAGCAGCCTAAGCCTTGGTTATCTTTGAAAATGAAGCCAAGCGATATTCCTGAGATTCCGCAGCCTGTACCTGCATTCGAGATCTTTGTTTACGCACCAGATATTGAAGGTGTTCACCTTCGTGGTGGAAAAGTGGCTCGTGGTGGTTTGCGTTGGTCAGATCGTCAAGAAGACTTCCGTACGGAGATTCTTGGCTTAGTGAAAGCGCAACAGGTTAAGAACACTGTAATTGTACCAGTGGGTGCAAAAGGCGGCTTCGTTTGTAAACGCCAGCCATCTCTCACCACTCGTGATGAAATTTTTGCGGAAGGTCAGCGTTGTTACAAACGCTTTATCCGTGCACTGCTTGATGTGTCAGATAACATCATTGAAGGAGAGGTGGTACCACCACAAAACGTTGTTCGTCACGATGAAGATGACCCATATCTAGTAGTGGCTGCCGATAAAGGCACAGCAACCTTCTCAGATTTGGCAAACTCTGTTTCTGCAGAATACAACTTCTGGCTAGGTGACGCATTCGCTTCAGGTGGTTCAAACGGTTACGATCACAAAGCAATGGGAATCACCGCAAAAGGTGGTTGGGAATCTGTTAAACGTCACTTCCGTGAAATGGGCATCAACTGTCAGACCACTGATTTTACTGCAATCGGTGTAGGTGATATGGCAGGTGACGTGTTCGGTAACGGTATGCTGTTATCGAAGCATATTCGATTGCAAGCTGCGTTTAACCACATGCACATCTTTATTGATCCAAATCCAGATTCAGCCAGCAGCTGGGAAGAGCGTAACCGCTTGTTTAATTTGCCAAGATCAAGCTGGGAAGATTACAACAAAGACTTGATCTCTCAAGGTGGTGGCATCTTCTCTCGTCGATCAAAATCGATCCAGTTGACGCCAGAAATTCAGAAAATGTTAGGTACGAAGAAAGCATCTTTAGCGCCTAACGATCTGATAAAGATGATCTTGAAAATGAAAGTCGATCTTCTTTGGAACGGTGGTATCGGCACTTACGTTAAATCATCGACAGAAACTCATACAGATGTTGGTGACCGTGCTAACGACATGCTGCGCATTGACGGCCGTGACTTAAGAGCCAAAGTGGTTGGCGAAGGTGGTAACTTGGGTATGACTCAGCTTGGTCGTATCGAATACGCACTAACTGGCGGTCGAGTGAACACGGACTTCGTTGATAACGTAGGTGGCGTTGACTGTTCGGATAATGAAGTCAACATCAAGATCTTCCTCAATGGACTGGTTTCAAATGGCGATCTTACGGTTAAGCAACGTAACCAAATTCTAGAGTCTATGGAAGACGAAGTGGGTGAAATTGTCTTGGATGATGCTTACCGTCAGTCGGAGTCGATCTCTGTTACTGAACAGCAAGGTGTTGGCATTGTTAAGGAGCAAATTCGATTCATCCACACTATGGAGAAAGCAGGGTACTTGGACCGTGCTCTCGAATACATTCCTGATGATGAAACGCTAATCGAGCGTGAAAAACAGGGACTAGGTCTGACTCGCCCTGAGCTATCAGTGTTAGTTGCCTACGGTAAAATGGTACTTAAACAGCAACTTGTTACGGATGAAATCGCAAATGATGAATTCCATGCAAAACAACTTGTTGAATATTTCCCAAGTGCGTTACGACGTAACTATAAAGATCAAATGGTTAATCACCCACTGCGAGCTGAAATTATCGCTACAGCATTGGCTAACCAGATGGTTAATGAAATGGGCTGTAACTTCGTTACTCGTTTGCAAGAAGAAACAGGTGCAAGTGTTGTCGATATTGCCAACGCTTACAGTGCGGCTAGAGAAATCTTTGATTTAGAAGAAATCCTCAAGCAAACTCGCAAACTTGATAACGTTGCGACAGCGCAAGCTCAATACGAAATTATGTTTTACGTGCGCCGAGCACTGCGTCGAATTGCACGCTGGTTGCTTCGTAACCGTAGCGGCAAATGCACGGTCGGTGAGTTGATTGCTATCTACAAGCAAGATGTCAATGTTATCACTGAAACCCTAGACACTATGTTAGTTGAGTCTGAAGTTGAAGAACACAATGACTTGGCTCAAGGTTGGATAGAGAAAGGGGTTGAAGAGAAACTCGCTCACCAAGTTGCCCGCTTATCAAGCTTACAATCTGCACTGGATATTTCATCAGTAGCAAGTGAAACAGGTAAAACGGTTGAGCAAGCATCGAAACTCTACTTTAACTTGGGTGACCGTTTATCGTTGCATTGGTTCTTGAAGCAAATTAATAGCCAAGCCGTTGATAACAACTGGCAAGCACTTGCTAGAGCGGCATTCCGTGAAGATCTGGACTGGCAACAACGTCAACTTACCGCTCAGGTACTGACTTGTGGCTGCTCAACCGAAGAGCTTGACGTGATGGCTGCGTTAGAAGATTGGATTGAAACTAACGAGCAATCGTTGCACCGCTGGGAGAGTATCTTAAACGAGTTCAAAGTTGGCTCAGTACACGAATTTGCTAAGTTCTCTGTAGCACTTCGAGAGCTAGTACTTTTAAACCTCAACTGCTCATCGAAAGAGTAGTGGAATAATCAAGTCATAAGTAAAAGCCTCGTTATTTAACGGGGCTTTTTATTATCTATTATTCACATTTGGAACGAAAATAGTTACATTGTCACATTGAGTTGAAATTAAAACAGAGTGAAATCGATTGCTTTTAAGCGGTTAGTTACGATTTTTATCGCAGAAACTTGATTGTAATTGTTTGTTTTATATTTAAAAATCTTATTAAGATATAGGTTTTTACTTATTACGTTCATTTTCATTGAATTACGATGAAAAACGGTAAATAATATTGTCCCGTTTATACGGGGCTTTTTTCTTTCGGAGGCACAATGCTTTACCGTCTAGCCAGAACTGGCTTTTTCCAACTCGATGCCGAGAAGGCACATGATCTTGCAATCAAGAACTTCCAACGCTTTAACGGCACACCACTTGATCTCTTTTACCGCCAACAGTTACCAACTCGTCCAGTTGAGTGTATGGGTCTAACATTCCGTAACCCTGTTGGTCTTGCGGCTGGTTTAGATAAAAACGGCGAATGTATTGAAGCATTTGATGCCATGGGCTTTGGCTTTGTTGAAGTCGGCACTGTAACGCCACGACCACAACCAGGTAATGATAAACCACGCTTATTCCGTTTAGTGGAAGCAGAAGGGATCATCAACCGCATGGGCTTTAATAACCTAGGCGTTGATAATTTGATCGAGAATGTTAAACGAGCAAAATTCAATTGTGTTCTCGGAATTAATATCGGTAAAAATAAAGATACGCCAATTGAGAAAGGGGCAGAGGACTACCTGATTTGTATGGAAAAAGTGTATGAGTATGCTGGCTATATTGCAGTAAACATCTCATCGCCAAACACTCCAGGTCTTCGTTCACTTCAATATGGTGAAGCGCTTGATGAACTGCTTTCCGAATTAAAAGCGAAACAAGCGGAGTTATCAGAGAAGTACAACAAGTATGTCCCGTTAGCATTAAAGATTGCGCCAGATTTAAGTGACGATGAAATCTGCCAAATCTGCGATTCTTTATTGAAAAACAATATAGATGGTGTGATCGCGACTAACACAACTTTGGATCGCACGATCGTAGAAGGGATGAGACACGCCAATGAGGCAGGTGGCTTGAGTGGTCGCCCTGTGCAATCACGCTCTACGGAGGTCGTACGTAAGCTTCATGAAGAGCTTGGAGACAAACTTCCAATTATCGGTGTTGGTGGTGTAGATTCCTATGTTGCAGCCAAAGAAAAGATCATGGCAGGCGCTAAACTTGTTCAAGTCTACACTGGCTTTATTTACCACGGCCCAGGTCTCGTACGTGATATTGTTAAGAATCTTTAACACATACATCAAAAACTACTGAAAAATCAGTACCTGTTACATAAAAAAGAGGACTTTGTTTCCTCTTTTTTTTTATCCGTTCGTTTGTAGAATTTAAAAATCACGAGTAGGTAATTAAGCGTCTTACCTCTTTACCACTGATTTAACTAGTCAAGAGAGAACGGAATAATGCTTAAACCCAGCGACAAATGGAATTGGTATTTTGACGAGCAAAAAGCTTGCTTAATGCTGGATCTGGGGGAGGAAATGATTTTCCAAACCAATCTATCCCGAAAATTGTTGGTTAACTGTGCCTTCTCAAACAGTGAATTTACCGTTGATGACGCCAGCGCATTTCAAACGTTTAATGAGCGCATTCGCTGTCTCGATATCAGTGAATATCGCCAAGCTGAATTAACACTGTATTGTGTTGCTGCAAAGCGTTTTCATAAACCTGTACAGCCTAAGAGCTGGTTCTTCGATGCACAGTCCTCTGATTATGAACCTCAAGAAGGGGACATGGTCTTCCTCACAAATCAATATTCTGATGGTATGTTCATCGTTCTAGAACCAGGCGAAACATCGAGCTTATGTGCTTATGTTAACCAAGAAGCCTTTGTTCTTGATGGCAATAAGGCGCTTCAATTTGGGCAGCCGATTAAAGTAATGCATGATCGCATGGCTTGTGCAAACCACCTCTTTGCAATGACCCCTATGGCAATGGTGGGTTAAAGCTGTTTAATTTTTCTTTATTTCGTTCCTTTGTTTGCCTTAATCGACCTTACTGGGTCGATTTTTTTTGTCCTTTCCTCTGACACTCCAATCCGAAAGACCATGAAACTGTTTGTTTTCTATGCATGCAAACATGAAGCTGGTCACTTTTATTTTACTTATTTCAATTTGATTACTCCTTTAATTAGGCAACCTAGCGCCTAAAACAACCCTATTTATTCCCCTATAAAGGGCATTTGTAAGTAATTTACATCAACCAATCCAAGCTGGTGTATACCAAAATGCATGTAAATAAGTATTCACTTCTTCTAAAGGAAACAAAATACGTTCATAAATGAAAAACATTCAAACTAAAGATGTTGAAAGTTTTAGATCATTTGAGTGGTGATGATTTGAACTAACGGGTGGGAAAATACCTTTAAAAACGAGGCATTGATCGTAAAGTCAGGTATAATTGAAGCCATTTTTTATCAGCGAAAGAACACTATGAATCAATATCTCGCGGTAACTTCAAATGGCATGGAAAATTTGCTTGTTGAAGAACTGACTAAACTAGGCATTGAAAATGCGAAACCAGTACAGGCAGGCGTAAAATTTAAAGCGACAAACGAACAGGTTTATCGCTGTTGTTTGTGGAGCCGTTTAGCGTCTCGATTTGTACGTGTTTTATCTGAGTTCACGTGTAACAACGACATGGACTTGTATCTATCCACTTCCACTATTAACTGGGTTAACCAATTTCATAGCTCTAAACGCTTTGTTGTGGACTTTAACGGCACAAACCGTGAGATTAGAAATAGCCAATACGGGGCTATGAAGGTCAAAGATGGCATCGTAGATTGCTTTGAGAATAAAGGCTTGCCACGTCCTAATATCAGCAAAGAACGCCCAGATATTCGTATTCACGTTCGTTTGCATAAAGATAAAGCGTTGCTTGGGGTAGACATGGTAGGTAGTGGTCTTCATCAGCGTGGTTATCGACCAGAATCGGGTCGTGCGCCATTACGTGAAACGCTTGCTTCTGCGATTATCATGCGTTGTGGCTGGGATGGGCATCAACCATTACTCGATCCAATGTGTGGTTCTGGTACTTTGCTTATTGAAGCGGCAATGATGGCAGCCAACATGGCACCTGGCGTTAAGCGCAAACAATGGGGCTTCGAAGTTTTGGAAGACTTTGAACCGGAGACCTGGGCTGAGATTAAATCAGAGGCTAATGTTCAAGCTAGACGGGGTGTCAAGAAAGTTGACGCTAAGTTTTTTGGATTCGATAACGACCCCAAAGTATTAAAAGTCGCTCAAGAAAACGCCCGCAGAGCAGGTGTTGAAGAGTTGATTGAGTTTGCGCAAGGTGATGCTGCAACTATTACTCGTCCCGCAGGATTTGAACACGGTGTTATCGTTTCAAACCCACCTTACGGTGAGCGTCTAGGAACTGAGCCGGGGCTGATTGCGCTCTATACCGCATTCGGTGGACAGCTAAAATCTGAGTTTGGCGGATGTAAAGCATCTATCTTCTCTAGCTCAGACGAGCTCTTGAGTTGCCTTCGTATGCGCGCTGATAAACAGTTTAAATTGAACAATGGTGCGTTACCGTGTCACCAAAAGAACTATAGCATTGCCGAGCGCAGCGCTGATGAAGTTAAAGGTGCAGATACTAACGTTCAAATCGCACCAGACTTCTCAAACCGTTTGAAGAAAAACATTGGCAAGATTGGCAAGTGGGCTCGTAAAGAGAAACTAGACTGCTATCGTATCTACGATGCAGACCTTCCAGAATACAACGTAGCGATCGACGTGTACGGCGATCAAATTGTGATTCAAGAGTACGCAGCACCTAAGAACATCCCTGAAGAAAAAGCCAAGCGTCGTCTAACGGACATTATCCGTGCGACGATTCAGGTGACCGGTGTCGAAGCGAACAAAGTTGTACTGAAAGTTCGTGAGAAGCAGAAAGGTCGAAGCCAGTACCAAAAATTAGGTCAGGTATCAGAGACGCTCGAAGTAAACGAGTACGGTGTGAAGCTGATCGTGAACCTTCATGACTACCTAGACACAGGCCTGTTCTTGGATCATAAGATCACTCGTCGTCGTCTTGGTGAAATGGCACAGGGTAAAGATTTCCTTAACTTGTTTGCTTACACTGGTAGTGCAACAGTGCACGCTGCAGTTGGTGGTGCGCGTTCCACTACAACTGTCGATATGTCAAACACCTACTTGAACTGGGCGAAAGACAATATGCAGCTTAATGGCTGTGTAGGGCGCCAACATAAATATGAACAAGCGGACTGTTTGCAATGGCTAGAAAACGCAAAAGGTGAGTACGACTTGATCTTTATTGACCCACCTACGTTCTCTAACTCTAAGCGTATGGAAACATCATTCGATGTACAACGTGACCACATTAAGCTAATGAAGAACCTCAAACGTTTACTGAGAAGTGAAGGCACAATCGTATTTTCAAATAACAAACGTCATTTCAAGATGGATGAAGAATCACTCGCTGAATTGGGTTTGAAGGCTCAGAATATTTCTTCTCAAACGTTACCATTAGATTTTGCGCGTAATAAACAGATTCATAACTGTTGGCTAGTAACACACGCGTAGTACAAACAAAAGGATTAATACGTGCTGATATTGTATAGCACGGAGGGATGCCATCTTTGTGAGATGGCATTTGCTCTAGTAGACCAAGTCGGTTTGGCCGAGCAAACAGATATCATCGATATTGCGTTCGATGATGTACTATTTTCTCGTTACGGCGTCACAATACCCGTATTAAAATATCAAGATTCTGAGTTGAACTGGCCGTTTGACTTAGAACAACTCACACATTGGTTGGATAATAATGGCATTACTTACCATTCATAACGCACAACTTGCATTTGGTGACCACCCATTGCTAGACAAAGCGGAGTTCGCTCTTCAAGAGAACGAACGCGTTTGTTTAGTTGGTCGTAACGGAGCAGGTAAGTCCACGTTAATGAAAGTGCTTGCCGGCGACATTTTGTTGGATGATGGCAAGATTCAAATAACTCAAGACGTAGTAGTTTCTCGGCTTGAACAAGATCCACCGCGCAATCAAGAGGGTACGGTTTACGAATACGTATCTGGCGGTTTGGCTGAAATCGGCGAACAATTGAAGATCTATCACGATCTTCTCGATCTTGTTGCTCAAGACCCAAGTGAGAAGAACATTAACCGTTTGGCGAAAGTTCAAGAGCAGCTTGATCATTCTAATGCTTGGCGCTTTGATGACCGTGTTAACAACGTACTTGGCGCTTTAAAACTAAGCCCAGAAACCAAACTGACCGATCTATCCGGTGGCTGGCAACGTAAAGCTGCTTTAGCTCGTGCTCTGGTTTGTGATCCTGATGTATTGCTTCTTGATGAACCAACAAACCATCTCGATGTGACAACGATCGAATGGTTAGAGAACTTCTTAAAAGACTTCAAAGGCTCGATCATCTTTATTTCTCACGACCGTGCATTCATCAAGTCGATGGCGACACGCATCGTTGACTTAGATCGCGGTCAATTAGCTTCTTTCCCTGGTAATTACGAACAGTATTTGAATGACAAAGAAGAAATGCTTCGCGTCGAAGAAATGCAAAATGCTGAGTTCGATAAGAAACTAGCGCAGGAAGAAGTGTGGATTCGTCAAGGCATTAAAGCACGTCGTACTCGTAATGAAGGCCGTGTTCGAGCCCTTAAAAAACTTCGTGAAGAGCGTCGTGACCGTCGTGAAGTTCAAGGTAAAGTTAACCTAAACATCGATGATGCTTCTCGTTCAGGTAAGATTGTATTTGAAGCAGAAAATGTATCTTTTGCTTACGAAGGCAAGACAATTGTCGACGACTTTAGCTTTAACATCATGCGTGGTGACCGTATTGCACTTATCGGACCAAATGGCTGCGGTAAGAGTACGGTACTTAAATTGCTACTAGGGCAATTGGAAGCGCAGTCTGGTCGTTTACACTGCGGAACAAAATTAGAAGTCGCGTACTTTGATCAGTACCGAGAGATTTTGGATCCAGAAAAGACAGTGATCGATAACTTAGCGGATGGGAAACAAGAAGTAATGGTTGGGGGACGTCAGCGTCATGCGCTGAGTTATCTTCAAGACTTCTTATTTGCACCTAAGCGCGCCAGAACCCCGGTTAAGGCACTTTCTGGTGGTGAGAAAAACCGATTATTGCTAGCCCGTATCTTGTTGAAACCAAACAACTTACTTATTCTTGATGAACCAACTAACGATTTGGATATCGAAACGTTGGAACTTTTAGAAGAAATGCTTGCCAATTATCAGGGTACATTATTGTTAGTGAGTCACGACCGTGAGTTCGTAGACAACACAGTAACAACCAGCTGGATTTTTGAGGGTAACGGTATAATCGAAGAGTTCGTTGGTGGTTATCATGATGCTAAACAGCAGCGTGACCAAGTTCTTGCTTCGCGCAGTCAGGTTGAAAAACCAACAAAGAAAGAGAAAGTGGTTGAGGAAACTCCCAAAACTACGCAACCTAAGAACAATTCGAAGAAGTTATCGTATAAGCTGCAAAGAGAATTAGAGGCTCTACCAGCTAAACTTGAACAATTAGAGTCGGATATCGAGAGCCTTCAGGAGCAAGTGAACGATCCAGAGTTCTTTGCTAAACCTGTAGAGCAAACTCAGCCGGTATTGGAACAGCTTGCTGCATTAGAGCAGGAGTTGGAAATCGCATTCGAGAGATGGGAAGAACTCGAAGCAATGCAACAGGATAGTTAAGAATTCAATGAATTGTAGTAATAAATTCAAATTGACCGCCATTGCAATGATGGTTGGTACCACAATGAACGCACAGGCGGCATTGTATCAAGTTGTTGAGGTTTCACCTCAGGATCATGGTTCAAACGGTGACTACCAAACGGCTTACGGGGTTGCAATTCAACAGGGCAATGCAGGTACAGATCCTTCAACAGGTTCACCTTTCGCTCTAGGCTGCTTTGATGCAGCAGCAAACTGCACGCCAGAGCAGTTTAAACTTGCAATGGAAACTCGCACTACACCGATTTCAGCGACACAAGCCGTGGATGGGAACAGCTATCGTGAAGAAATCCCATTCGGATTAGACGCTGGCTTTTATTACATCCAAGAACTCAAAGACTTTGAGCGTTACTGTTACAACCAGCTTCGCTATTCCACCTGTGACTCATGGGCTTCAGTAAACTGGACGCCGTGGAATAAAGAACGTAGTAAAGACTTTACTTCTAATGCGTTAGCGTTCATAGAAGAAGATTCTGCTGCTTATAAAAATGAATATAACAATGTTATCAACCAGCTTACCGAGGATGGTGCAGCTGTCGGTAATCAGAGTAAAGTTAGCACAGAAAATACTTCTACATTAGAAACACGAAATACCGTAGTTGCACCAGTAGAGCCAAATATTCTTACTGGCGATGGTGACGCAAGTGTTGTGCAAAGCCATGCTTGGAGCACAGACGGCAATTTTACTGTTGGCAGTGTTTCTCGAACAGCAAGCAATACCAATGGATCTCACCACACATCAAAAGCAGCGATTTGGGATCAAAGCGGAACCGTCAGTGAATTGGCTTGGCCAAGTGGCACATCTAAAGATGGAGAAAGGTTAGCTCAAGGGAGCATGCGTGACCTTGTCACTGATGGAACTACGGTCTATGGCGTAGGTTACAACACTTACAGTGATGATAACTACCTGAATGCGACTGTTTTTGTCGGAACTCTAGAAGCCGAAGGTAGCGTTGAAAACGCAACTTGGAAAAACAAAGTTGTTGTAGGAGCTAGACAGCGCGAGGGTGATGATACGGTTCATACAAACTCACGATTAACCGACGTTAACTCTAATTTTGTTGCTATTGGTGAAGCAAAACGTTCGGGCGGATACTTAATGCCAACGGGCTCTGCTCCGAATCGTCTCTTTATCGTAGATGATGTTCGTAAGGATTCTATTAGCGCTTTTTACCCAACTACTGGCATTTTCTTTAGCGGTGCGGGCGGTAAGATGGGCGGTATCAACTCTTACAATGAAATCGTCGGGCAACTTGATGCAGAAACGACTCGTGAAGACGATGGCAAGCCACGTCGTAAGCGCGGTTTTATCTATCCATATAGCCTAGGTGGCGAGACTAGTGAACGTGCTGCAACATTGTTTAATGGAAAAGCTTGGTTCCTAGACAGTTTGACTAATGGCGGTGATTACTCTGAACAAAACAATCAGTTCCGTATTATCGACGCAACTGATATCAATGATGCAGGTGTGATCTCTGGTACAGCTATGAAATGTGCAGGTGGTTATAGCACAACAGCAAACAATGCGACATGTAGCTCTGAAGAGCAAATTGTAGCAGTCAAACTAGTACCTATTGCTGACGCAACTAAGGACGACATCGTATCTCGAAGCATTGACTCAACGACGACAGAGCGTCAAGGTGCAGGCCTTGGTTGGTTAGCTTTGACCATGCTTGGATTGTTTGGGTTCCGTAGAAAATAGTTAAAAATCGTCAGTAATTTTTAAATCAAGCAGATGCTCACACATTTGAGTCTCTGCTTTTTTTATGCCTTGAGAAATTGCCTACTTTGATCGATTCTTATAAGTGGAGTCATAAAAACTCCATCAAAGTTTCACAATAACAGCTGTACGTTAGTAAATGGACCTGTATGAGGAATTAACTATGAAGAGACAAAAGCGTGATCGCCTAGAACGAGCTCAATCTCAAGGCTACAAAGCTGGGTTGAATGGAAGGTCTCAAGAGGCTTGCCCATATCAACAAGTTGATGCTCGGTCGTATTGGTTAGGTGGTTGGCGTGATGCCAGAGATGAAAGACAATCTGGTCTCTACAAATAAACTCTCCACATACAAAAAGAAGGATTCGAAAGGGCTCTACGGAGCCTTTTCTACATTATAGGGACATAGGGAAGTAGGTTAACACTCGACAACAAAAAGGCTCCTAAATAGGAGCCTTAATAAATCGATTAAAATCGTGATTAGAAGCTTGAAGTGTCTTGGAACAAGCCAACTTTCAAATCTTTTGCTACGTAGATTTCTTTGCCGTCCACACATACACGACCGTCGGCCAAACCCATCACAAGTTTACGGTTTACAACGCGTTTCATGTGGATTTCGTACGTCACTTTTTTCGCTGTTGGCAGGATCTGACCTGTAAACTTCACTTCGCCAACACCCAGAGCACGACCTTTTCCTTTGCCACCAACCCAGCCAAGGAAGAAACCAACAAGTTGCCACATCGCATCAAGGCCAAGACAACCCGGCATTACTGGGTCGCCAGGGAAGTGGCAGTCAAAGAACCACAAATCTGGAGTAATATCCAATTCCGCCAAGATCAAACCTTTACCAAAATCGCCTTCAGTCTCAGACATTTTAGTAACACGATCCATCATTAGCATGTTTGGCGCAGGAAGCTGAGGGTAACCAGGCCCAAACAGTTCGCCTTGGCTAGAAGCAAGTAGATCGTCACGGTTATAAGAATCACGTTTGTTTTGCATTATCAATTACTCCAATTTTTGATAGCTGCATCTTAGTGAACACGTGTACGCTAAACAACTCCGATCAGTACTAGACAAACCAGTTTTTGATGCGCTGCACAATTCCTTCTGGATGCTCATGTCTTTCAAAGTTTTCAATACGTTCCGCTATTTTGCCAATAATGCTATCGTCTTCACCTCTAAAAGGTTTATTCATTACAATCGGAATAGCTTCATCTACGGTAGAAACGGACCAAATATGGAACTCACCATTTTTAATGCTTTCTATTACATCTTTATGTAATGCAAGGTGTTTAAGGTTTGATTTTGGCATCACAACACCTTGATTTCCTGTAAAACCTTGATGTTTACAAACCTGATAAAAGCCTTCAATTTTTTCGTTCAAGCCACCGACGGCTTGCACTCGACCAAACTGATCAACAGCTCCTGTAACAGCAACTTGTTGATTAATTGGAGATTCAGATAAAGCACTCACCAAGCAACAAAGTTCTGCAAGAGATGCGCTGTCACCATCAACTTCACTATAAGACTGTTCAAATACGATGGAGGCAGAGTAAGGCAGTGGTTCATCCAGTTTCAGAGCAGAGCTCAAGAAAGCTTGCATAATCATCATGCCTTTTGCATGTAGATTGCCTCCAAGCTCAGCTTTGCGCTCAACATCGGAAACATCGCCATCACCAAAATGAATTACACAAGATATTCGTGCAGGCTCACCATAGCTGACAGGGTGCCCAGCCATATCAATAACGGTTAGGCCATTGATTTGACCAACTTGTTCCCCAGTTGTCTCAATGATGACTTGTCCATCTAAAATATCGTACACGGCACGCTGAGGAAGGTAAGATTCTCGGTAATACTTGTCGTCAATCGCTTTATCTAACGACTTGTAATCTAATGCGTGACCATCACTGAACTGGCTGGCAAGCGTTAGAAGTTGAGAGTGCCACATTACTCCTAAAGGCAGATAATGTTGATCTTCAGTAAATCTCATACCGGCTAGCAACAATCTTCTAAAACCACATTCAGTTAAGTGAGGCAGCTGATATTGAGAACATATCCAGTTCACTAAACCAAAGTAATCTGTCAAATTCTGCTCTGACAGATGAATATCTTCTTCAACTTCCGTATACATGGCAAAGCCAGAACAGAAGTCTTCATCGATGTATTCTAGCTCTGCTAACTGACTTCTTTCTCCTGTTACAATCAGTTTTACATCATAAGCTTTAGCTTGCGGTACTGAAGTAGGTAAACGAGTAGGGCTTAGGTTCAGTGGCTCGATAAGGTTTTGTTGAATTGCAGACTTTATATTTGGCCAAAGCCCTGGGTTAGCCAAAATTAGATTAGCCGGTACAATTAAGTAACCGTTATCTGCCTGTGAAATTAAACCAGGTTGGAAGGCAATATCACCACTTACATCAACACTGTAACGGTCAAATAAACGTTTGGCATCAAGTGATTCCGAAAAAACTATCGCAGCGTTAGACTGGCTCTGAAGAGCTTTACTGATGAACTCTCTATATACAGAATTATCTACGCAGTTAATGAGTAGTACTCGCGTCAATCCGGAAATTTTTGAAAAACGAGATATCGTTGCCGACATTCTCGGTTGGAGATCAGTAAAAGACTTCTTTGGTAACGAAGGTGCAGACTTTAAAAGTGCTTCGTACTGCTCAAGTGAAGGTGTTACGTCTTGCCAATTAAGTTGGTTCATTAAAATTCATCGTAATTCAATCTTGCCGACATTATAACGAAACGGACTATAACACCCTAGCACCAATTTGGTTTGCTCATGGCATTCAATTCTCAATGAACAATACTTAGACAAATGAGTGATCAACATCGATACTTCTAAGAGTTTTATTTGCCCAAGTAAACCATCTGGGTTACGCTGTCACTAGGTTATGTTTATGGGGCGGAATAAATGAAATATCAGCAGCTTGAGAATCTAGAATGTGGGTGGAAATGGAAGTATCTCATCAAAAAATGGAAAGATGGTGAAGCGATTACCCGACATATTGATACAAGCGAAGCAGATGCAGCGGTCGCAGAACTAAAACGCCTTGAATACGAGCCTACACTTGTCTTAGCTTGGATAGAAAACCACATGTCAGAAGAGTTAGATAATAAACTCAAGCAGGCTATCCGAGCGAAACGGAAACGTCACTTCAATGCAGAGCAAGTCCATACAAAGAAGAAATCCATTGATTTAGATTACCGAGTTTGGGAAAAGCTTTCTAGTAGAGCGAATGAACTTGGTTGTACGTTATCTGACGCAATTGAATATTTGCTTTCCGAAGCGTCGAGAAGTGAAAAAGCGAGTCAAAAAGTTACCTCAATTAAAGAGGATTTGAGTAAATTGCTATCTAGCTAGGATAGGGAGTGCCAAATGTTATATGTAATCTTAATTGCAGCCATCGTGATCTTCTGGTTGATCGCAGTCGATAGGCCGGTGTTAAAAGTAAAGTTCGATAATGGCCATATTAGTAACGTAAAAGGGCATCTACCTCCTTCTTTCAAACACAACTTACAGGATATTAGTGAGCATAACCCGTTTACTGGTGAAATGAAGGTGTATAGCCAACGGACAGGAATGCGCTTAAGCTTTTCCAAAGGCATTCCCAAAAAAGTTCAACAGAGGATTCGTAACGTTTTTCCGCATCAGGGCTTCAAAGCAAACAAAGGCAAGAAGCGCGCTTAATTACATATCAGTTACTTCATCATGTTAAATGGGACGCAATGTGGCGTCCCATTTTCGTATCTACAGAAAAATTACTTATCATCGAACAATCAACAACATAAACGGACCAAAACGATGAGATACGTTGTAACTTTAATGGTATTGATCTTTGCAAGTAATTCAGTTTTTGCTGACGATTCAGAAACGAACCTGTTGGCTAAAAAGATTAAGACTAAGCTTCAAAAGAAAGTAGACAATAAGTTTGATGGCTATCAAGGTTATTGTGACGTCATGATAGAAATGGAGCACAAAAGTAAAAACGCAGTAATAAAAAGAGTAACCAGCAGTGGTGACCAAAAAGTGTGTAGGTACGTTAAGTCCAACTTGAAGAAAGGAAAACGCTATCGTTACAAATACCCCGAAAAGCACATTCGCCTCCATATAACCACAGGCTTATAAATGTTTCAGAACGCAACTGAGCTCGTGATTTTTGGCAGATTTCGTTGCGGAGCGATTAGAGCGTTTAGCTGATTTTTGCTGTTGTACGAGGCGAGTATGAAAGGCTTTTTTGTTTGGTAGCGCTTAAGTTAGTAATCGTGATGCCATTGAATGGCAAATTCAGTGAGTTGGCCATCATCACCATACATAGATTGATTCAGGTGCTTACGGAAGAACACGCCAGTAAGTCGAGGACTAAGCGCGCATCAATTTTCAATAAGAGATTTGATTTGCTTCGTAAGCATAACCACAAACCAAACTAGCGATTGCAAGCCCACAGAAACCTCGGTTAAAGCTTCAAAAGAAAATAATGTTGTTAATCTTAGGATGACATTCTGGCCAATTGGTGACAGCTCAACAAATTTTGACAGGAATTGCTTTGTTAGAGATTGGAGCATTAACAGACTTAGAAGCCGCGGGGCAAGTATTAAAATATGCTAGAGCACTAAAGAAAATGATGTAAAAAGGCTCCGCAAGGAGCCTGATAATCTTAAAGTGTACTAATTGAGACCTGATCTGACACTTACCCACTTTTCGACTCGGTGCCTGTCAGATTATATCTGGGCTAGATTCTTTTCAGCCCAGATTGATTTCCCATCCTCTAATGTCTCTATTGGCGTTCTGCCACAGCATATTTTTCCTTGATGAGTACGATGATATTGTAGTAGTCCATCCATTCGTCCAGATCTTTCTGTAATTCTTCCATTGAGCCATACAGTTTCTTTCTGAACGTCACTTGGTAGAACTCATTCAATATGGTCTTGTGGAAGCGTTCGAAGATACCATTTGTCTGTGGTGACATCGCTTTAGTTTTAGTGTGGTCGATATCATTAATGGCCAGATAGAGCTGGTAATCACGTTGTTCAACACGACCACAGTATTCAGTGCCTCGGCCAGTCAATATTCGCAGCATTGGTAGCTCATGCGCCTCGAAGAACGGTAAAACCTTATCATTCAACATATCTGCAGCGGTGATTGGTGTTTTTGTCTCGTAGAGTTTAGCGAAGGTGATTTTGCTGTAGGTATCAACGAACGTCTGCTGGTAGATGCGTCCAACACCTTTAAGGTTGCCAACATAAAACGTGTCTTGAGAGCCGTGGTAGCCTGGATGCGCTGTTTCTATCTCACCGCAAGCCTCGTCATCATGCTTCTTGCGTTCAAGGGCTGCAACTTGCTCTTCCGTTAGAATGATACCGTTCTCAGCGACCTGTGTTTCTAACGCAATAAGGCGCTTTTTGAAGCTTTCTAGGTCCATTACGAAGCCAGATTGAGAAGGCCAGCTTTGTGTTTGATGATTGGATTGTTAGTATGAAGCATGAGAGTTACCTCTTATTGTCCTTGATTAGTGATTAAGCACCTTTAATCAAAGTGGGTAACTCTCTTCTTTTCAAATTGGAGTCTCAGATCTAGTCTGAACTAATACAAAAATTCTGATGAATCAATCTTCAAATACATCGAGTAGATTTGTATCGAACGAAAGCCCCTTTAAATTGTGCTCTTCACATAACGATATGAGTTTGTCATCACAATAAATTGACGTACAACCTTCATCTTTTGATTTAAAGACATATTTATTTGAAAGATCGCTTTCTATAAATGCCAGTTTCTCTAATAATCCTTGTTCTCCGTCAATGTCTTCAAATTTGATTTTCTGCTTGTCTTCTTCTCCAAAGGACATCACGTTGAACACGGTAAAACTTTCATCATCGATTGTAATCGGTAAGAACTCACCGTCAGAATCAATTACATCTCGTACTACCTGATATGCATTTTCTCTCAAGACAAGAAATGTTCTCCATTTAGATATGTCTGGGATTGCTTCAGCAAATTTAAAGTGTTGAGTAAATGTTGCATATTCATTTACCCAAACATCTCTCAAGCTGGTTGAATCAACAGGGGCTCTTCGAAGTCGTCTTAACAACTTAAAGTCATCTGAATCGAGAGCTCGCTTATAAGGGTCATGCTCTAAGACCTTAAATTCTCGAGGTTTACTTTTTAATTTGTATACAGTCATACAGTAGGTTTCCAGTTAGCATCTTTCTTCTCAAGAATTTTCTCAGGATGAGAACTATCTTGTATTTGCTTTCTTGTATTTGCTTTTTCAGCAGTTAAGCAGTGTGGACTTAAATACATTTTCACTATGCCTAATTCTTCCAAGCGTGCCAATCCAGTTCTGATAATTTGTACCATGTATTCGTGAATGAGGTGGAGCTTTTGGAGTAGTGTAGTGATCTTTATAAGCACTGGATCTAGGTAACCAAACACCATTAATTGCATCATTAATACCTATACCAAATTCGAACATTTGTAATTTTGCATCAATCATCGCAGTTACCTTACCGTTTCCCATCACAATCTGATGTGCTGCGTGATTTGGGCTAGGTTGAGGTTCTGCTACGGCATAAAGTATGCGAGACAAGTGCCGGTAGCTTATTCCAAGAATGGATGTGGCTTCTCGGCACTTTAACTTATTGTTTAACACATCTTGGATAATGGAGAAACGGTGCAATTCATGGTAGTTCATCGTAACTAACTTCCTAAATACCTCCAAGCAAACATAGGACAGATTCACTTGGAAATACTAGGACATTATCGCTTTGGGCTTACACTATTAGTGCGCATTATGGTTATGAATTATGTTGAGGGTTTGCTGAAAGCCTTGAGTGAACAAAGGGTGGGCGGCGCGACTTGGCTCACCCGAACTTGTTCGTGGTGCTTAGGAGAGAGAATCGCTTTGAAGTGATAGCCCGTAATATAATTCGCATAATACGCGGCATAATACGTGTTAAGCCTTCGTTGACTTGGAATGTAAGTTTACTTACACTGATCTTGTTTGGTCCTCTATGGTCCAAATTAACCACTGAAGCGAGGCTTTCGCCCCAGTGGTGTTTTAAGTGTAAGGGATATGCCCCTCACGCTGCTTTTAGTTCAAAGGGTAATTATTGATTACTTCCAAAAGAGCCGTCATAAAGCTCAGGAAAGCAATCAGAAGTTTAAGCCACATATGGCTCCTCCTTATGCACTGAAAGGTTATAGTTTCTTCTGTCGCTAGATTTCTCAGGTCAATTCGACAGAAATATATTTAAAAATGCCGCTTAACTGCGGCTTTTTTCGTTCTTGTTTTTTAAGAACTTTGCTGATAATTACATGCTTTTTAAGTCTTTGCAAACTTGAGCACATCGGTGATCTATTGGTCTCAGACCAAAACCTTCATTCAGTGATCATACAGAGTAAATTCGCGTGGCAATTTGCCGTTACCTATAAGGTGTCTGCGCATAATGCGAGCTATTCCTCTTGTTTTATATTCAATTGCCCCCATATAGGTTATGGCATTTCATTATTAATAGAGGAAAATCAGATGTCTACTTCTTCGAAAGATATAACCTTTAGACCTACATTAGATCAGTATGTTGCTTATGCGGAGCAACCTGACGTCCAGCGCATGTTTGCTGTAGCTGCCGCTTTAGAATTAATTAAAGCTGATGTATCTACTGCTCGTGAACGAAATACTACTTCTTTAGAGCGACACGTAAGTAATTTGTCAGAATACGCGGACACAATTCAAGCAGCGTTAAATGTAAAAAGTTCATCATAATAAGCTCGATTTTCACTGCTATAAGCTTGCTTGTAGAGTGAAAATGAGTAGCCAAGCGCTCGCCTTAATCAAGCGTTCGCTTAAGTCAATCGCGCGGCAGCTTCGGCTGCCTTTTTTGTATCTGTCAGTTAGCTCGGCCTGTAACGAATGCCGACGAGCGGAGACTGAGCGAGGAGAAATGAGGAGCAGGTCAGAGCAAGACATTTGCGAATGGAAGGGGCCCCGTTTCGTCGGGGAAGGAGCCATTCGAAAATGGCTCCATCGTGACCAAGGTACACTATCTTTAATAGTGTACTCTTGTTTCATTTTGAAACTTTACTCGGATAATGTTCGCTTCCAAACTTCTAAACAACGTTGCTCTTCTTGCTCGTTGTTGAACGAAATCGAACCGCTCTCATATAGTGCTAACATGTCACGCGCTTGACTCTTGTCTCGTTCTTTAAATGAAAACAAAGGGCGGTTAGACTGCTCAGCTAAGCTGTTGATAAACCCTTGTTTATCATCAACATAATCATACATTGTCATGATTACTTCGGTCTCTGAAATCCCTTTCATACATGGACCAACAAGCTTCATAAACTCAAAAGGATCAAGTTGAGTCATTTGATCCTTTTTACCTTGGCAAATCTCACGTTCTGTAAGCTTTAGAGCTTTGGCTAACTTAGCCACTTGAGTTGCTTTAGGCTCGGTTATCCCACGTTCCCACTTGCTGACTGTCTGTACAGTTACATCCATCTGCTCAGCTAAATCTTCCTGCTTGATGACCAGTTCAATTCTACGTTCCTTTAGTACTTCACCAATACTCATGTTTACGTTATCCATATCAAAACCCTACATTAGTTTAAGTTTACACCCACTTTAGTGTTGCTTATTAGTAACACATACTTTAGTGTATATGTACATACACAAAAGTGTTTATTAAACTTCTTGACAGGATTTTGGGTGTGATAGACAAACTCAAGATATCGATACCATTTAAGACTGAGTTTACGATGACGACTTACCAAGCTAAGTCGGGTGAAGCTGTGTCTTACGTCGATATCAAAGAGTGTTCTCGTCGTGGTGTTGGTCTTGAGGCAAAAATGATCTTCTTCACTGGTGAAGTTGGTGCAGATAAATATGAGGTTGCTGACTTAAGACATGCGTTCGAATCTCTCCCAACACACTTTACTGGAATGGCATTCAAGATTTATCAGGGAACTCGCTTACGTTCTCCATGTATAGAGTTAAAAGCATCACCAGCTAAAATCCTGCAAGGTCATAATGTCTACGGCCCAACGTCTATCGAGGTTGGAGCTATAGAAATGTTGATGGCGTTTTACAACAATTACCCTGATGTCTACGAAATGTTAGATATCCAGTCTGCAACACTAGACGCCATTGATGCGACATACTCGGCACGAGTAAAGACCGAACTACAGGCTCGCCAAGTTATACAGCAACTAAAAAATGTCTCGAATAAACAAATGCGTACGGCTGTACGTAACGAGCATGAAACCACTGTATATTTTAACAAGAACTCCCGTCACTGTGACCGAAAAGCCTATCTGAAAGGGCCTGAGTTCAGCCGCCAGCTACGAGACTTAAGAGCGTTACAAGAAAAAGGCGATCACTCATACGATCGTGTTATCGACGTCATGTCTTCACCACAACTAATCAACTATGCACGACACTTAGTCCGTTTTGAAGCCGGAGCACACCGCCGCTATTTAGACGCTTTAGAGATACCTAAAAATCTATTCGACGCGATTAACTACCAGAAAGAATACGAATCAACAGGCCGCAATTTAATAGCAGATATCTGGACCAAAGCATTTACACCACTACTGGAAGCGCTAGAGGGACAACACATGAATATCTTTAACGACGAAGAAGTACACAGCAACTTGAAAAAGGCTTACTACCGCGTAACACCAAAAGGGAACATATCTTATGCGAAAGCCGATAAGTTGTTCCGGTTCTACCGCTCACTAGTATCAGATGGTTACTACGCCGTGTATCAATCCTTTACATCGAGAGCAACGTTCTCTCGCCAACTCAATGACTTGTTAGCTATCGGCTTCTCAAAAGCTCAGCTTCAAAACTTACAAGGTAATGAAAAGGATAACGTTGTTCCGCTTCTTCAGGTCATCGAAATAGACTTCTCACAGCAGCATCCGGCTGATTATGTGGAGCCCAAAGTAGGGCACATATCACGAATGTATGGTTACGGCGAAGACAATGTAATCAGACTCACAGCTTAACTACAAACCACAAGGAAACATCATGTTGAAAATCGAAATCTTCCCAGAAAATGTACAAATCGAAACGCGCACAATCCCAGCTAAAGAAGGAAAGCCACCGCGCAATATCTATGAGCAAGTAGCTTACGCGCACTTGGGCGGTAAGTTCCCAGTAGAGATGAAGCTACAGTTAGAAGAAGGACAGCCAGCGTATGTTGCAGGACTCTATACAATACATCCCTCTAGCTTTGTTATTAATCAGTTCGGTTCTCTGGAGTTAAAACGCTTCGGCTTACTCATTGATCCTATAGACGAAAAATAGAAGTAACGTAAGGAACACAACGTCATGGCTACATTAGGAATATACGACCCAAAACATAGTGCACATCTTGGCTTAAGAGACTTCGAGTTACTTCAACTATCAAGGCCCACATATAAAGCACGCTTTACACGTCGTGGCTATGGAGATGTTCAACTCTTAGTGTTCTTGGATGATCACAAAGAAATACCGTTCGTTAGAGTTCCACTAGAAACTTTACTGGAAGCTGCTCTGAACTATGAAGCCAGCCATTAAACAATTTACTCATGCGTTCTTCAAAATCCCTCAGAATGAACGCAAAAAAAATGGTCGCAAAGGAGCTCGTATCGCAGGATACGAGCCATACTCACCAGAAGAAGATGCTTACTTAATCGAGCATTATCAAAAAATCCCGTTCACACAGATAGGCAAAAACCTAGGGCGCTCAGCTCATTCAATATATGTTCGTTCCAAAAAGCTCATTCGAGATGGACTTATCGTAAAAGACCAACGTTGGAGGAAATCTCATTACAGTGCTAAAGAAGATGCGTTCATCATTGCATGCCAAGATAAAATGTCGTTCGAGCAAGTTGGCCACGTTCTTGGCCGTAGTAGAGAGTCAGTAAAAGTTAGAGCTGGTAAGTTAGGTGTCTCATACAGAAAAGTTGCGGAGACTTCGCCTGTAGTGAAACTCTTAAATGATGATGTTGAGTTGATACGCCAGCTGGCAGAACTAGGGCTAACTTATCGAGAGATCTCATATAAGTTCGACGTTGATGAAAGTCATGTGAGAAAAGTATGTATGTTCCAAGAACGGTTGTACCTGGACAAGAACGATTACTTGAATCATGTTAAGCGTCAGAAAGATGCAATCGACGGAATGAACTAGAGCTATAACACCATGATATACTTGAATAAATCTCCCCTTAAAAGTGCGTATTATGGTTATGAATTATGTTGAGGGTTTGCTGAAAGCCTTGAGTGAACAAAGGGTGGGCGGCGCGACTTGGCTCACCCGAACTTGTTCGTGGTGCTTAGGAGAGAGAATCGCTTTGAAGTGATAGCCCGTAATATAATTCGCATAATACGCGGCATAATACGTGTTAAGCCTTCGTTGACTTGGAATGTAAGTTTACTTACACTGATCTTGTTTGGTCCTCTATGGTCCAAATTAACCACTGAAGCGAGGCTTTCGCCCCAGTGGTGTTTTAAGTGTAAGGGATATGCCCCTCACGCTGCTTTTAGTTCAAAGGGTAATTATTGATTACTTCCAAAAGAGCCGTCATAAAGCTCAGGAAAGCAATCAGAAGTTTAAGCCACATATGGCTCCTCCTTATGCACTGAAAGGTTATAGTTTCTTCTGTCGCTAGATTTCTCAGGTCAATTCGACAGAAATATATTTAAAAATGCCGCTTAACTGCGGCTTTTTTCGTTCTTGTTTTTTAAGAACTTTGCTGATAATTACATGCTTTTTAAGTCTTTGCAAACTTGAGCACATCGGTGATCTATTGGTCTCAGACCAAAACCTTCATTCAGTGATCATACAGAGTAAATTCGCGTGGCAATTTGCCGTTACCTATAAGGTGTCTGCGCATAATGCGAGCTATTCCTCTTGTTTTATATTCAATTGCCCCCATATAGGTTATGGCATTTCATTATTAATAGAGGAAAATCAGATGTCTACTTCTTCGAAAGATATAACCTTTAGACCTACATTAGATCAGTATGTTGCTTATGCGGAGCAACCTGACGTCCAGCGCATGTTTGCTGTAGCTGCCGCTTTAGAATTAATTAAAGCTGATGTATCTACTGCTCGTGAACGAAATACTACTTCTTTAGAGCGACACGTAAGTAATTTGTCAGAATACGCGGACACAATTCAAGCAGCGTTAAATGTAAAAAGTTCATCATAATAAGCTCGATTTTCACTGCTATAAGCTTGCTTGTAGAGTGAAAATGAGTAGCCAAGCGCTCGCCTTAATCAAGCGTTCGCTTAAGTCAATCGCGCGGCAGCTTCGGCTGCCTTTTTTGTATCTGTCAGTTAGCTCGGCCTGTAACGAATGCCGACGAGCGGAGACTGAGCGAGGAGAAATGAGGAGCAGGTCAGAGCAAGACATTTGCGAATGGAAGGGGCCCCGTTTCGTCGGGGAAGGAGCCATTCGAAAATGGCTCCATCGTGACCAAGGTACACTATCTTTAATAGTGTACTCTTGTTTCATTTTGAAACTTTACTCGGATAATGTTCGCTTCCAAACTTCTAAACAACGTTGCTCTTCTTGCTCGTTGTTGAACGAAATCGAACCGCTCTCATATAGTGCTAACATGTCACGCGCTTGACTCTTGTCTCGTTCTTTAAATGAAAACAAAGGGCGGTTAGACTGCTCAGCTAAGCTGTTGATAAACCCTTGTTTATCATCAACATAATCATACATTGTCATGATTACTTCGGTCTCTGAAATCCCTTTCATACATGGACCAACAAGCTTCATAAACTCAAAAGGATCAAGTTGAGTCATTTGATCCTTTTTACCTTGGCAAATCTCACGTTCTGTAAGCTTTAGAGCTTTGGCTAACTTAGCCACTTGAGTTGCTTTAGGCTCGGTTATCCCACGTTCCCACTTGCTGACTGTCTGTACAGTTACATCCATCTGCTCAGCTAAATCTTCCTGCTTGATGACCAGTTCAATTCTACGTTCCTTTAGTACTTCACCAATACTCATGTTTACGTTATCCATATCAAAACCCTACATTAGTTTAAGTTTACACCCACTTTAGTGTTGCTTATTAGTAACACATACTTTAGTGTATATGTACATACACAAAAGTGTTTATTAAACTTCTTGACAGGATTTTGGGTGTGATAGACAAACTCAAGATATCGATACCATTTAAGACTGAGTTTACGATGACGACTTACCAAGCTAAGTCGGGTGAAGCTGTGTCTTACGTCGATATCAAAGAGTGTTCTCGTCGTGGTGTTGGTCTTGAGGCAAAAATGATCTTCTTCACTGGTGAAGTTGGTGCAGATAAATATGAGGTTGCTGACTTAAGACATGCGTTCGAATCTCTCCCAACACACTTTACTGGAATGGCATTCAAGATTTATCAGGGAACTCGCTTACGTTCTCCATGTATAGAGTTAAAAGCATCACCAGCTAAAATCCTGCAAGGTCATAATGTCTACGGCCCAACGTCTATCGAGGTTGGAGCTATAGAAATGTTGATGGCGTTTTACAACAATTACCCTGATGTCTACGAAATGTTAGATATCCAGTCTGCAACACTAGACGCCATTGATGCGACATACTCGGCACGAGTAAAGACCGAACTACAGGCTCGCCAAGTTATACAGCAACTAAAAAATGTCTCGAATAAACAAATGCGTACGGCTGTACGTAACGAGCATGAAACCACTGTATATTTTAACAAGAACTCCCGTCACTGTGACCGAAAAGCCTATCTGAAAGGGCCTGAGTTCAGCCGCCAGCTACGAGACTTAAGAGCGTTACAAGAAAAAGGCGATCACTCATACGATCGTGTTATCGACGTCATGTCTTCACCACAACTAATCAACTATGCACGACACTTAGTCCGTTTTGAAGCCGGAGCACACCGCCGCTATTTAGACGCTTTAGAGATACCTAAAAATCTATTCGACGCGATTAACTACCAGAAAGAATACGAATCAACAGGCCGCAATTTAATAGCAGATATCTGGACCAAAGCATTTACACCACTACTGGAAGCGCTAGAGGGACAACACATGAATATCTTTAACGACGAAGAAGTACACAGCAACTTGAAAAAGGCTTACTACCGCGTAACACCAAAAGGGAACATATCTTATGCGAAAGCCGATAAGTTGTTCCGGTTCTACCGCTCACTAGTATCAGATGGTTACTACGCCGTGTATCAATCCTTTACATCGAGAGCAACGTTCTCTCGCCAACTCAATGACTTGTTAGCTATCGGCTTCTCAAAAGCTCAGCTTCAAAACTTACAAGGTAATGAAAAGGATAACGTTGTTCCGCTTCTTCAGGTCATCGAAATAGACTTCTCACAGCAGCATCCGGCTGATTATGTGGAGCCCAAAGTAGGGCACATATCACGAATGTATGGTTACGGCGAAGACAATGTAATCAGACTCACAGCTTAACTACAAACCACAAGGAAACATCATGTTGAAAATCGAAATCTTCCCAGAAAATGTACAAATCGAAACGCGCACAATCCCAGCTAAAGAAGGAAAGCCACCGCGCAATATCTATGAGCAAGTAGCTTACGCGCACTTGGGCGGTAAGTTCCCAGTAGAGATGAAGCTACAGTTAGAAGAAGGACAGCCAGCGTATGTTGCAGGACTCTATACAATACATCCCTCTAGCTTTGTTATTAATCAGTTCGGTTCTCTGGAGTTAAAACGCTTCGGCTTACTCATTGATCCTATAGACGAAAAATAGAAGTAACGTAAGGAACACAACGTCATGGCTACATTAGGAATATACGACCCAAAACATAGTGCACATCTTGGCTTAAGAGACTTCGAGTTACTTCAACTATCAAGGCCCACATATAAAGCACGCTTTACACGTCGTGGCTATGGAGATGTTCAACTCTTAGTGTTCTTGGATGATCACAAAGAAATACCGTTCGTTAGAGTTCCACTAGAAACTTTACTGGAAGCTGCTCTGAACTATGAAGCCAGCCATTAAACAATTTACTCATGCGTTCTTCAAAATCCCTCAGAATGAACGCAAAAAAAATGGTCGCAAAGGAGCTCGTATCGCAGGATACGAGCCATACTCACCAGAAGAAGATGCTTACTTAATCGAGCATTATCAAAAAATCCCGTTCACACAGATAGGCAAAAACCTAGGGCGCTCAGCTCATTCAATATATGTTCGTTCCAAAAAGCTCATTCGAGATGGACTTATCGTAAAAGACCAACGTTGGAGGAAATCTCATTACAGTGCTAAAGAAGATGCGTTCATCATTGCATGCCAAGATAAAATGTCGTTCGAGCAAGTTGGCCACGTTCTTGGCCGTAGTAGAGAGTCAGTAAAAGTTAGAGCTGGTAAGTTAGGTGTCTCATACAGAAAAGTTGCGGAGACTTCGCCTGTAGTGAAACTCTTAAATGATGATGTTGAGTTGATACGCCAGCTGGCAGAACTAGGGCTAACTTATCGAGAGATCTCATATAAGTTCGACGTTGATGAAAGTCATGTGAGAAAAGTATGTATGTTCCAAGAACGGTTGTACCTGGACAAGAACGATTACTTGAATCATGTTAAGCGTCAGAAAGATGCAATCGACGGAATGAACTAGAGCTATAACACCATGATATACTTGAATAAATCTCCCCTTAAAAGTGCGTATTATGTATATTATGTTAAATTAAATATCGCCGTACGCTAAATGTTGTCTGAGTATGCTCCTATTCCCCTGCAGATTTTAAATTTAAGGGCCTTACTGTGAGCATTAAACATAATGGTTATTTACCATAAAATACTTAATATAGATCTTAATAATCTATCGATTGTTAAGATCTATATTAACGCCTTTTTACTTATTGAAATGACTGTATAGCTTCAAAGATATCTTGTCTTCTAACTGGCTTGGAAATGAATCCGTCCATGCCGGCATCCAGGCATTTATCTCTATCGCTTTCTAACGCATGTGCAGTTAACGCTATAATTGGGGTCCTGAGACCTTTATCTCGAATAAGTCTTGTTGCGGTAATTCCATCCATCACTGGCATCGAGACATCCATGAGAATCAAATCGATTAAATCCTCATTCTCTTCTAAAAATGTTAATGCCTCTGCTCCATGGCTTGCGATATGAACATTATGGCCAAGCTTATTTAAGATAAGCTTTATTACGAACTGATTCGACTCGGTATCTTCTACGACGAGAAGTTCCATTGCTTTTGTCGGTTGATTGTTTTCGATTCTAACTGGACGATTTTGATTACAACGAGTCAAAACTGGAATCGAAATCGTAAAGGTTGAACCAACATGCTCATCACTTTTAACGGCAATCTTGCCACGCATCATTTCAACTAAATGCTTGGTTATTGCGAGCCCCAGTCCTGTACCACCGAAGCGTCTCGTGATGGAACGGTCTCCTTGATGAAATGCCGTAAACAAGTGCTCTTGCTTTGCTTTAGATATACCAATTCCAGTGTCAGATATTGAGATCACAAGTTCAGCATCTCGCTCAGATACAGAAACTTTTACTTCACCTTCGTCTGTAAACTTTATTGCATTCCCTATTAGATTAAACAGAATTTGAGATAACCGCGTGGAGTCAATCCAAAATTGTTTGTCATTAGTGACAGTACAGTTGAGCTTGAATTTAAGATTTTTCTTCTTAGCTATTTGTTTTTGCTGAGAAATAACAAAAGTGACAGTGTCTCTTAAGTTAATCCATTGTTCATTGAGCTGAAAGCGACCTGACTCGATTTTAGAAAGATCAAGAATGTCACTGATTATCGCGAGAAGTAACTCTGCAGAGCACTCCATTTGGCTCAAAGCATCAATTTGTTCTTCTGACAAGGTTGATTGCTTCAATATATCCAGCATTCCAAGAACGGAATTTAAAGGGGTTCTTATTTCATGACTCATCATCGCTAAGAACTCCGACTTAGACCGGTTCGCAAGCTCTGCTTCTTCTCTTGCTTTAGCGAGCTGAGTTGTTCTTACTTCAACGATACGTTGTAACTTCTCTTTGGTCTCGATATCAATGACCGCCCTTTCAATTAAGGGACGAAAGCGCCTCAAGGTTTCCTTATTCTCTATGCTAAAGTGCCCTTTCTGAGCTCCAATAAGTAGGATTACGGTTTGCGTTACTTCTGAACGTATACCAGTTAAAACGACCGAGTTTACATGGCTTTTTATAAAGCTGTTTAAGTTAACAAACTCAGCGAGTTTATCTGGCTCGAACAGTAGAATGCATTCACCATTGAGAGCTCTTTGATAGGTGTTACCGTGTAACCAGGATACATTATCAAATACGCTATTAGTTGATATCAATGTCTTGAAGGGATATCGTTCACCATCACGAGTCAGTACAATAAAATCATCGAAGTTGATGTACTTTTTGAGGACATTGTTTAATCCCGTAAATATCTCATGCCGATTCTTTGCCTCACTCATCGCAGATATCGCGGAAAGAATGGCCTTGTTTTCATCAGCGAGTAGTCGTTCTCTTTGTCTAGCCTGCTTTAGCTCAACTAACGCTTCTTGAAGCGCTTCCTGTTGATATATGTCTAAGTATTTATCTTTCATAAGGTTTATGGAATATAGCCGATGAAATCATCAGGTTTCCATGTCCATTCTCACCACCAATAAATCTACCTTGCTCGCCGAAAGTAAAAGGGCAAATAAAAGGCAAATGTTCTAGTTCTTGGTTAATTTGTTCACAAACGCTATTCATGTCTTGCATTAAGTGCAACATGGGACCCGCGCAAAAGATATTTATCACTCCAATTTTTCGAGACTCTTCTAATTTTTGGTTAAAAGCGGCATTGACGACTTTTGCAGCGCGCGCAACGAGATGCTCACGACTTCCTTTCATTAATGTGAGCTCGTCACCCTCTTCTATTCGTGTAAACAACTCGATTCCACCATCTGGCGTCTCACGGATCGGATGGGATAACTTGTAATATGGGCGATCATAGAGATGACCTGCGATCCGCCCTAATGGATAAGCACTCGAGTTTGTAAACAGCATATTATCTTTACCTACTTGGTTATCCTGGTGATTTGTCCACCTTCTATAAACATTGAGCGCAGGTTCATTATCAATTTCAAGTAAGCATCTATCGTTGGTCTTGGTTGCAACACCTTTGATATTAGTTGGTGTATGCCCAGCGCTAAAAGCGATATCAACAGGTTGAGAGGAGTAAAAGAGAGTTAAGCTTAAACCTGAAGTTTGAGAGCCTTGGGCGGTTATCACAGACCATTTCCCAGCGATGTTATTATCAGCGGCCGAACCACCAATAATTGGAATTAGAGTTCCAAATCTTTCATCTATAGACGCAATGATTGATTCCTCTTGCCCTGGTGTAGCATGAAGTAGAATTAAGTTTGGTACCTCTCCTACACGGTTTGCGTTCTCAAGGGCCATATCCAAAGCCTTGGTGACGCTGTCACCTGAGTTGTGATTAGAAATACCAGTACCATAAGCATGAGGACCTGTATCATAAACAGCAAGTGCCGCAATTACTGGTCCTGTATGAAAGCCCTGATCTGTCATTACGGCTTGACATGAACTGGCGCCATGAAAAGGCACACCAGGAAAATGCGCAAGAAACGCTTCTCGAATCAACTCGAAATTGTATTCTTCCGTGTAGTAACACATCACGTAAGACAAGTTCTGTTGTGTCAATTCGGACCTGAGCGTTTTTATCGCTGAGTCTTCATCTTTAATATGAGTAAAAACTGATTGGCAATGCATACGATTTTATAATTGGATATCACTCTGCTGTTATACCATTCCAACCAATTTTCTCTAGGTAAGAAGGTGTTAATTTCATTAATAAGTTACGATTATCTCGTGATAGATCGTATTTATAATTGAACTACAACAATGTTTTCACCTTTTTTAAAGGTGATTTTTTTCGATTCAGGCATGATGTCCCATTCTACTGACTTATGCTTTTCGTTGAGATTGATAAAATTACCAGATTGATTTAGATCAATTTTTAGAGTGCTACTTTCTGTCGTTTCGAGCGAAATTCCCATTGAGTCACGATTAATCGTGATTATTTCTCCTTCAATTGTTACATCGCATCGTTCTTTTTGTGAACAGTCAACGCTATTAACACTCTCGTGTGTAAAGGTACGCCAGAAAAATGCGCCTATTAAAACACTGAGCATGATTAAGATTTGTGCAAGTCGCGCCTTTGTTAACTTTTGTGCAGGCATAATTACTAATATCCTTGTTACAAACTTCAAACTTTTTAAATAAAAAATGATTTCCAGAGGTCCAGTAAGGTTACTACCCTGTCATTGAATTGTTAATTCAAGTATAGTGTCACGCTGAAAATGCCACTTTTTATTAAAGTCAGCAATGGAAATAAGGTGATGATAACACTTGAATTCTAGAGTTTACTTGGGTGGTGTTACGACGCAAGTCGTGTTGGAAGTAAAAGTGTAGTTAATTAGAAATTGGAAGCATGCAAATGAGCCAAGTAAAGCAGCTTGAACAAAACTACAACTATACAGTCGTTCGCCAATTTACCCTTGTGACCATTTTATGGGGCATAGTTGGTATGGCTGTTGGTGTTTTGATTGCCGCTCAATTAGTTTGGCCACAGCTAAACTTTGATACGCCGTGGTTGACGTACAGTCGCTTACGTCCACTGCATACTAATGCGGTAATTTTTGCGTTTGGTACCAGTGCTCTGTTCGCAACGTCTTATTATGTTGTACAGCGCACATGTCAAACACGTCTTTTTGGTGGCCCACTCGTTGCCTTCACCTTTTGGGGTTGGCAAGCAATCATCCTGGCAGCAGCCATTACTTTGCCTCTCGGTTTAACATCGGGTAAAGAGTATGCTGAGCTAGAATGGCCTATTGATATCGCAATTGCGCTAGTATGGGTATCATATGCGGTGGTGTTCTTCGGCACACTGGTGAAACGAAACACGTCACACATATATGTGGCAAACTGGTTCTTCGGTGCCTTTATTATCACAGTAGCAGTACTTCACATCGTGAACAGCATGGCTATTCCTGTGTCACTCGGTAAATCTTACTCGATTTACTCGGGCGCAGTGGATGCGATGGTTCAGTGGTGGTATGGACACAATGCGGTAGGTTTCCTACTGACCGCTGGTTTCCTAGGTATGATGTACTACTTCGTTCCTAAACAAGCTGAACGTCCTGTTTATTCTTACCGTCTATCTATCGTTCACTTCTGGGCACTTATTTCTCTATATATTTGGGCAGGCCCTCACCACCTTCATTATACAGCGCTACCAGACTGGACTCAGTCTCTAGGTATGGTTATGTCGCTGGTTCTATTTGCTCCTTCTTGGGGTGGTATGATCAACGGTATTATGACGTTATCTGGTGCATGGCATAAGCTTCGTTATGACCCTATCCTACGTTTCCTAATCGTTTCACTGTCGTTCTACGGTATGTCTACCTTTGAAGGCCCGATGATGTCGATTAAGACGGTTAACGCACTTTCTCACTACACAGACTGGACCATTGGTCACGTTCACTCTGGTGCGTTAGGTTGGGTTGCGATGGTTTCTATCGGCTCTGTATATCACTTGGTACCTCGCCTATTTGGCCAAGAGCGTATGTACTCTGTTGGTCTAGTTAATGTGCATTTCTGGCTAGCAACAATCGGTACCGTTCTTTACATCGTTGCGATGTGGATCTCTGGTGTAATGCAAGGTCTTATGTGGCGCGCGGTTAACTCTGACGGTACGCTAACTTACAGTTTTGTTGAATCTGTAGAAGCGTCTTATCCGTTCTACTTTGTACGTTTCCTAGGCGGATTTATCTTCCTATCTGGTATGTTCCTAATGGCATACAACACGTACAAAACGGTAAGTGCACCTAAAGAAAGCCTAAAAGCTATCCCACATCCGGCATAAGGAGATTTAAGAATGAGTAATAATTCTAATAATCGCCATGAAATCTTAGAACGTAATGTCGGTTTGTTGGCTATTTTTATCGTGTTTGCTATCAGTTGGGGTGCTCTTGTAGAGATCACTCCTCTGATTTTCCAAAAGCAAACGACTGAACCTGTAGAAAATCTGCGCGCTTACACTCCTTTGGAGATGGAAGGCCGTGATATCTACATCCGTGAAGGTTGTAACGTCTGTCACAGCCAGATGGTTCGTCCTTTCCGCTCAGAGACTGAACGTTACGGTCACTACTCTGTTGCTGGTGAGAGTGTTTGGGAACACCCATTCCTTTGGGGCTCTAAGCGTACAGGCCCGGATTTAGCTCGTGTTGGTGGTCGTTATTCTGACGAATGGCACCGTGTTCACCTGTTAGATCCTCGTGAGCTTGTACCTGAGTCAAACATGCCAGGTTTCCCGTGGCTAGCTGAAAACGTTTTAGACGGTAAGCTAACTCAGAAGAAACTTGAGCTATTTCGTGATCAGTTCGGCGTTCCATACACTGATGAAGAGATCGCGAATTCGGCTAAAGAAGTAGAAGGTAAAACAGAGATGGATGCAATCATCGCTTACCTTCAGTCTCTTGGTCATGCAATGAAGTAAGGGGATCATATGGATTTCGGTACAATTCATAGTATTTATACCGTTGTACTCTTCGCTAGTTTTATTGGCATCGTATGGTGGGCATTTAGTAAAAAGCGTAAAGCACGCTTTGAAGAAGATGCCAACTTGGTGTTTGCTGACGAAGAACAAAAGACCCCTAATAACCAAGGAGTGAAGAAGTAATGACTACATTCTGGAGTCTCTGGATTATCGTGATTACTGTCGGTACGCTAGTAGGCTGTGCGATTCTCCTGACTTGGTGCGCTAAAGATAAAATGGGCGTCGAGGAAGGGGAAGACATGGGCCACGAGTACGATGGTATTCGCGAGCTAAACAACCCTCTACCAAAGTGGTGGACTTACCTGTTTGTAAGCACATTTGTGTTCGCAGCAGTTTACCTTGCCCTATTCCCAGGTCTAGGTAGCTTCAAGGGCTTTTTAAACTGGCAGAGTTCGGCTCAAACCGTTCGCTCACTAGAAGAGTCAAAAGAAGCCATCGCTGCAGCACAAGAGAACAAGCAACTAAACCAATATGCAAAAGAACTGGATGATGCCGACGCTTACTTCGGCGAAGCATTCCGTAAACTTGCGCACAATGACAGTGGTCTACGCCCAATTCCTGAAATTGCGCAAGATCCTGAAGCATTAAAAGTTGGTCAGCGTTTGTTTTTGCAAAACTGTTCTCAATGCCATGGCTCTGATGCACGTGGTCAGAAAGGCTTCCCTAACCTGACTGATGATGCATGGCTATATGGTGGCGAGCCAGCAGCGATCGTTACAACCATCATGCACGGCCGTATTGGTCAAATGCCAGCATGGAAAGATGCCCTTGGTGAGCAAGGTGTTCAAGAAGTTGTAAGTTACACACTTAGTCTATCAGGTCGTAAAGTAAATGCTCGTGAAGCCGCGGCAGGTAAAGCACGCTTCGTAGTGTGTGCTGCTTGTCATGGTACCGATGGTAAGGGTAACCCTGCAGTCGGTGCGCCTGACCTTACAGACCAAGACTGGTTATTTGGTGACTCTCGTGCAGCTGTAACAGAAACCGTAATGAACGGACGCTCAGGCGTAATGCCTGCGTGGAAAGACATTTTGGGTGAAGATAAAGTTCAGCTCGTTGCCTCATATGTCTGGAGTTTAAGTAACTCAGAGAGTAAGTAACTGAGATATTACGTAACATAGCAATAACAGCCCCTTTCATAGGGGCTGTCTTTCCTTTAAATTTAACGCCTTACATTTTTTCATTTAGCTGTTGAGAACTTTTTTATGGTAAAGCCTTGGTATAAACAATTTTGGCCGTGGTTCCTAATCATCCTTCCTCTTACTGTCGTAGTTTGGACTGTGATTACTGTGGTCGTTTTCTCGAACAACTCTGTTTCTTTAGTCGCCGAGGATTACTATAAAAAAGGCAAAGGCATTAATATCGACATTAGTAAAATGAATGTCGCTCGTGACCTAGGTCTTAACGCTGAGATTTCCTCTGAAAATAACAATGTTGTGATTGTTTTCGCTAAAGGGAAGCTACCTCATTACCCTGCTCTAACGGCCACTTTCACTCATCGTACTCTTCCTGATCGTGACTTCACAAAGCTTGTAACAGCGGATGCATCTGGTAATTACCGACTAAAAGCTGAGGAATCTATTCAAGGACCATGGTTTGTTGAACTACAACCACACGACAAGCAATGGATGATCCAAGGTAAAGTTGAGTTTCCTGCCTCTTCAACACCGTTAATGAAGTAAGCATATGTGTAAATCCTGTTATCACTGCGGTGAAGATGTACCAGCCAACACGGATTTCAAAGTAGAAATATTGGGTGAAATTCGCGACATGTGTTGTCCGGGCTGCGAAACTGTGGCGCAGACTATTGTCGATAGTGGTCTTGTATCATATTACCAATACCGCACTGCGCCTGCAGAAAAGGCAGATCTAGTACCAGAGCAACTCCAAGCTTTAATTCATTATGACAATGCGGATGTACAATCTGAATTCGTACGAAATCGCGAAAATGTTTCTGAAGTAACCCTTTCTTTGGAAGGCGTTTCATGTGCCGCTTGTGCGTGGTTAATCGAAAAGCAAGTTTCTAATACGGCCGGGTTGGTATCTATCCGTGTTAATACAACCACCAATCGAGCGTTACTAGCCTGGGATAAAACTCAGGTACGGTTAAGCGAGCTCCTTTCCGTTATTCATAAACTTGGTTACAAAGCTGCACCTTTTGAAGCAGATAAGCAAGAAGCCTCTTACCATCGAATGATGAAGCAATATCTATATCGGCTAGGTATTGCAGGTTTAGCAACCATGCAGGTCATGATGCTCGCCGTTGCACTGTATCTCGAAGTCTTTGGTGATTTAGAGCCAGAGTTTAAAAGTTACTTTCGTTGGGTAAGTTTGATTTTTGCTACTCCTGTTTTGCTTTATTCCGCTCTTCCATTTTACTTAAACGCATGGCGCAGTATCAAAGGCCGAACCCTTGGTATGGATGTCCCGGTTTCTATCGCGTTGATCTTTGCCTATGTTGCAAGTTTAGTTGCAACAGTAACTGAACAAGGCGAAGTCTTCTTTGAATCTATCTCGATGTTTACCTTCTTTTTGTTAGTAGGTCGATTCTTAGAGATGCGCGCTCGTCGCAAAGCTGCTGCAGCGAGTGGTAACCTTCTTAAGTTGATTCCGGCAATTGCTACAACGCTGGACGGTGATCAGATACCCGTGAAGACGCTAAAAGTTGGCGATCGTATTCGCGTTCTACCTGGTGAACATATCCCCGCTGACGGTAAAGTTATTTCAGGCCGTATTCATATTGATGAATCCATGCTAACGGGCGAGTCAGTGCACGTTGTGAAACGAGAAGGCGATATTGTTTATGCAGGAACGCTAAACGGAGACGAATCATTTGAACTTGAGGTAGTAAGCTCAAAGGCCGATTCAATGATTTCTAACATCGTGCGTTTACAAGATGAAGCTCAACACTCCAAACCTAAAATTGCGGAAATTGCAGACATTGTCGCCCGTTACTTTGTTGGTGTGATTCTTATCATCTCTGCTGGTACTTGGTTTTACTGGCATCAAACAAAACCAGATGATGCGTTTTGGATCATGCTGTCTGTGTTAGTTGCTACATGCCCATGTGCGCTATCTCTGGCCACTCCGACCGCTCTCACTTGTGCTACCTCTAGAATGGGTAATTTTGGCATTTTGCTTCGTAAAGGCCATGTGTTTGAGACACTATGTAAGATCAACCACTTAGTTGTAGATAAAACAGGCACTCTAACGAAAGGTGATATTGAGATCTGTGAAACAAAGGTACTTAGTGATCTCCCACAGAAAGATTGTCTATCACTAGCTGCAGCTTTAGAGGCTCATGCAAACCACCCTATCGCTCGTTCTTTTGCAACTTACACCAATGATGACTTTATCGTGTCTGACGTGCAAAACGTGATTGGTTCAGGGATTGAGGGTATGTGGAATGGCAAAATCGTTAAGATAGGTAGTGCTGCTTTTGTTCAAGGCAAAGAAAGTGGTGAAAGCCAGGCGGTCTATCTGTCGGTTGATGGCAAGCATGTCGCTAGCTTTTACTACCGCGACCCTATCCGAAAAGAAAGCAAAGCCTTTATTCAACGTTTTGCTGACGCTGGAATTAAGACAACCCTGCTAACTGGTGATTCTCTCTCAAACGCCCAACCAGTGGCGAATGAAATTGGTATCGATCACATCGTCGCGTCAGCAAAGCCAGAAGATAAGCTTGCATACCTTAAGAGCTTGGACGAAAACAGTATCACTATGATGGTTGGTGATGGAATCAATGACGCGCCGACTCTCGCCGGAGCTCACCTTTCTGTCGCAATGGGCGGTGGTACAGATGTCGCTAAAGCTTCTGCAGATATGACGTTACTTGGGGATAATCTCGAAAAGCTACTAGAAGCACGTTTGCTTGCACTGCGTACAAGAAAGATTATTCGAGAAAACTTGGCTTGGTCTTTGGGTTACAACCTGTTAATTTTGCCTTTGGCGGTCGCAGGTTTAGTGGCTCCCTACATTGCAGTAGTTGGCATGTCTGCAAGCTCAATTATCGTTGTATCTAACTCTTTGCGCCTGCTCAAAGAGAAATAAGTAGAGAAAGCAAACATGGAAAGTCTTTATATATTGATTCCCATCGCTATCGTTCTCGTTTGTGTTGCTGTCGCCGTTTTTCTTTGGGCGGTAAGAAGCGATCAGTTTGAAGATCTTGAACGGCAAGGGCACAACATTCTTCTCGACGAAGAAGACCAATCTAATAATGATAAAAAGTAGCGACCTTTATGACTCCTGATTTTATCGGTGCGTTGATGATCGGCTTAGTAGGAGCCGGTCATTGTATGGGTATGTGTGGTGGTATCGCGTCTCTGCTTACCATGGGCTCTTCTGCTAAAAATAAAACCACCCCTCTTATCCCCCTCTTCTACAACCTCGGACGATTGATCAGTTATACCTTAATAGGAGCATTAGTGGGTGGTGCTATATCAGGTTTATCTGAGCTTAGTGGGTTAACGCATTCTCTTGCTTGGTTAAGGCTGATTGCTGCGTTATTCATGATTCTTGTCGCGCTGTATATTGCTAAATGGTGGCAAGGCTTACTTTTAATAGAAAAGCTAGGGCAGTATCTCTGGCGCTTTATCTCGCCGGCAGGGAAGAGTTTGTTGCCATTAAAGCATCCTCTTCACGCGTTGCCATTTGGCTTTATTTGGGGTTGGTTACCATGTGGTTTAGTTTATTCAGCGCTTACTTGGTCGGCGGTTTCTGGTAGTGCGATGAACGGCGGCCTAATTATGCTTGCGTTTGGGCTCGGAACGCTACCTGCAATGCTTATTATTGGATACGGTTCCAATCATTTTCAGAAATTACAAAAATCATTAATATTTAGAAATATTTCAGCATTAATCCTTATTGGCTATGGTACGTATACCGCTGTAGGAGCCTTAGCATTACTCGGTTTCATATAACGTTAAACTCTATTGAGGTGACATTTTTGCTACCCTTTAGGATTAAGCGATGCTAAAATATTGATGTATATCAAATAGTGAAAGGTTGTTATGATTTCTGAAAAACCTGCAACAAAGCGTATCCAATCAGGCGGTTGCGCCATTCATTGCCAAGATTGTAGCATTAGTCAACTGTGTATCCCGTTCACTCTAAATGAGGCAGAACTTGATCAGCTTGACCAAATCATCGAACGTAAGAAGCCTATTCAAAAAGGACAAGAGCTTTTTAAGGCCGGTGATGAGCTAAAATCGCTATACGCTATCCGCTCTGGTACCATCAAGAGCTATACGATCACAGAGCAAGGTGATGAGCAAATCACAGCGTTTCACTTAGCTGGAGACTTAGTCGGTTTCGATGCTATCACTGGTGACTCCCACCCTAGCTTTGCTCAAGCACTCGAAACGTCGATGGTATGTGAAATCCCATACGAAATTTTAGACGATCTATCGGGTAAGATGCCTAAGCTTCGCCAGCAAATCATGCGTTTGATGAGTAACGAAATTAAAGGTGATCAGGAAATGATTTTGCTTCTTTCTAAAAAGAATGCAGAAGAGCGACTAGCTGCTTTCCTTTACAACCTATCAACGCGTTTTTCTCAGCGTGGCTTCAGCCCTAGAGAGTTTCGTTTAACTATGACTCGTGGTGATATTGGCAACTACCTTGGTCTTACAGTCGAAACGATCAGTCGTTTGTTAGGTCGTTTCCAGAAATCAGAGATCCTAAGCGTAAAAGGTAAATATATCACTATCTTAGACCACGATGCATTGATGGAACTTGCTGGTGTAACTAAAGAATAATACACCCTAATTATTGATGTAGCTCGAAAATGAGCTACATCATATTTCTCATAAATTCCTTTCGAAAGTCCTCAAAAAGTTCTCCAAACTAAGCTACAGTAAAAATGTACGGTGAGTACTCCAAAATACTGATTTAATTTACATTCAGTATCTGGTTTTGCAATAGAAGTGGGCTTAGTTATGAGTATATACAGTAAGATCCTTGTTGTAGCTGACATCAATAATGATGAGCAGCCCGCACTTGCAAGAGCTGTTCAATTAGCTCAGAAAAGTGTATCTAGAAGCCGAATCACTTTCTTTTTATCCATTTACGATTTCTCGTATGACATGACGTCAATGCTGTCAGTGGATGAAAGAGATGCTATGCGTCGAGGTGTCATTCATCAGCGTGAGCAGTGGATGCGTAAAATTGCTCAACCATACCTAAACGATGGCTTCGACTTTGATGTTTGTGTTGTCTGGCACAACCGCCCTTATGAGGCGATTATTGCTGAAGTCTACGCAGGCAATCATGACCTAGTCATCAAAGGCACACGTAAGCATGATGTTTTAGAGTCTGTCATTTTCACACCGACAGATTGGCACTTGTTGCGAAAATGCCCTATTCCAGTGCTTCTTATTAAGAATGCTGCTTGGCCGGAACAAGCAAGTATCCTTGCCTCAGTACATGTGGGCTCAGAAAACCCGACTCATATTGATCTCAACGATACGATGGTCGAGCGATTAAAAGAAATCACCACTCGGCTTGAGGCCAAGCCATATCTTGTTAACGCCTACCCCGTTACACCGGCGAACATTACGATTGAACTTCCTGAATTTGACCCAACGACTTATACCGATGCGGTGCGAGGTCATCATTTAACGGCTATGAAAGCACTACGCCAAAAACATGGTCTTGATGAAGAACAAACGATAGTTGAGCAAGGTTTACCTGAAGATGTCATTCCGGCAGCTGCAGAGCGCTTAAATGCTGCAATGGTTATTTTAGGTACTACAGGGCGAACTGGGCTTTCTGCTGTCTTTATTGGTAATACAGCGGAGCACGTAATTGATAAAATAAATTGCGATGTGTTGGCTCTAAAACCAAAAGGTTACATTAGTCCTCTCGATCCAAATACAGCAACCTAATCTCTCCTTAGTATTGCTATGTATTGAGCGCGCTAATAAATCCCCCGAATACAGGGGGATTTTTGTTTGGGAACAGTTAAAGCGTTGGGTACAAAAAAGGAGGTCTAATTGACCTCCTTTTTTACGAGTTAGATGTTCGTAACATCGATGAACATCGATTCATCAATATTCGTCGAAGAAACGACAGCCTCATTAAATTCATACTCTTCGCGGTTACCTTCACGATCTAGCGGTAAGTTAACAAAGTCGAACAATTCGCGGTCTGCTAGTTGGCTTGGGCTTACGTTTTGAATTGATTTAAAAATTGCTTCCACACGCCCTGGCGTCTTCTTATCCCATTCAATCAACATTGCTTTTATAGATTGACGCTGAAGGTTCTCTTGAGAGCCACAAAGGTTACACGGAATTATTGGGAAATCCTTGTGCTCAGCGTATTTGATCAAATCTTTTTCACGACAGTAAGTCAATGGACGAATGACCACGTTACGACCATCATCAGAGCGTAGCTTTGGTGGCATCGCTTTAAGGCGAGAGCCGTGGAACATGTTCAAGAACATTGTTTCGACGATGTCATCCATGTGATGACCTAGCGCAAGCTTAGTTGCACCAATCTTCTCTGCAAATGAATACAGCGTACCACGTCGCAGGCGTGAACACAGACCACAAGTGGTTTTGCCTTCTGGTACCTTCTCTTTTACGACGGAATACGTGTCCTTATCGACGATATAGTAAGGGATGTTCAGTGTTTCGAAATACTCTGGCAGAATGTGCTCAGGGAAGCCCGGTTGTTTTTGGTCTAGGTTTACCGCAACCACTTCAAATTTGATCGGTGCGGCTTTTTGAAGATTCAGCAGGATATCAAGCATCGCGAATGAATCTTTACCACCGCTAATACATGCCATTACAACATCGCCTTCTTCGATCATGTTGTAATCAGTAATGGCATTTCCAACATGTCTTCTTAGGCGTTTCTGAAGCTTGTTGAATTCTAGGGTTTCTTTTCTTGTATCTATTTGGTTCATTGCGGGCTCTCACATCGCCGATAAATCGACTAGGACTTCCTAACATGGGTTTCTTTGGGGCGTGGATTATACGAGCTTTTTACGCAGGATTAAATGCTTGTCTTATTGAGTCTTTAAGAAAAGAGTGTGAAAGATACTTTAGTTACGGTCAAAATTAAAAAAGAGCTGCGATTGCAGCCCTTTCTAAACGTTCAGTGTTCATTTCTTTGCGTTAGGTAGATAAGGTAACACTCGCATCGTCGGTTCTGGTAGTGTCATTGTGCCACCTTGCCCTATTTCACTTAGTGCGACTTGTATCTTGCCATTGACAATTGGCTTTTCGGTTCCGTTTGAGAAAATCACTTTATCATTCAGTTGATTTGCAAACTCCATCGTCACACCTTGAACTTCCGGTGTAAACCAACCCGCAAACATACCGCCTAAATCTTCCAGCATCGTCTGCATTTGAGGTAGAAGAGGCTTAAGTTGGTCGTAAGAAACGTTACCCTGTAATGGTTCTTTGGTCATCACGACAAGTGAGTAATCGCAACGTGTATCTTTTGGGGTATCGACAAAAACCAACGGATTTGCTGACTTTAAGTTTTTATCAACTGGTAAAGGCAACTCTTGTGAAGCAGGGATAACAAACTCTTCATAGTGCTCTTCTTTTTCCATCCAAGCTTTTTCTATCGTACAAATTTGCTTAGTTTTTGCGTCCACAAAAAAGACACCAACTTTCACATCGTCATGCCCTTCTTTATTGTTGTTTTTTAGTTGAGTATATAACTTTGAGTACGTGAACATGTACTCTTGAGCTTGGGTTATCGGCGATACAAGAATTAGCGCCGCACTTCCCAATAGACTTAGGCTTAACTTTTTCATTTTATCCGTTATTTTATTGCGTCCAGTAGGCGTTGTTATGACGAATCATAGCGCGAAGATCGTGTACATAGGCGATGCCACGTTCAGAATAGGCTAGCAACCCATGCGTTAACTCTGACGCGGTTGCGACCGTTAACAAGCCCTTGTTCTTTTCAGCCAGAGACGTTCTGATTTCACGCAGGTCTGCATACGCTGGGTTTCGATTAACATTCATAAAGTAGCCATGAACAGACTGTTGTACAGAATCGAATTTTTCAACTTCATGAACTTTGTTAGCGCCACGTTGCGCTGGAACAATTCCACAGCCCTTTTTATAACACCATTGGCCGAACAAGTTGTTTGCTTGAGTAGCAAAACGAGAAGTGCCCCACGCAGATTCATTTGCCGCTTGAGTTAGAACCAACGCTTCTGGTAAGACGTTCACTCTCACAAGCATCTCGTCTAGCCATGCTTGATCAATCTTATCGTTACTCAAGGGCAACGAATACAGAGATGATAACCGCTGAGCATACTCTTGTTGTTCTTGCGTCACTTGTCCCACCTTTAAAGAGGTAAGAAAGGCCCGCTCATGACGAATTCGTTGATTCTCAAGAGCAATTTTAGGCCTTAAAAAATCAAAAAAAGCAGCTTTTTTCTCTTTCGTATCTTTTATTGAATTGAAGTCTGGGATATCACCGATGTATGGCAAGTGTGATAAATCGACATGCTTAATCTTGCCAGAGAGTACGTCAGGATTTTCCACATATTTAAACTGTTTCTCGTAGTGTAAATATGGGCCTATAGAAATGAAAGTGGCGGCTATACAGGTTGCCGCCACTCGTAAACTTATTGATTTCAAAGAATTAGGCATCAAACACCTGTGAGTTACCATCGTGATCATTATCGTTTTTCTGTGTTGTAACGATCTTAAGCTTAATTCCAAACATTTCGCGGTAGAGTATGCCTTTCAAATGGAAGAAGAATGGCAGCACAAAAATCAAGCCAATACCGTAGAACATTGCTGCAATAATAAACATTAACATCACGCCTAAGTAAAGCCCCGCGACCACAAAAATCTTCTTGTTGATTGCGCGAAGTGATAACAGCAACGCTTGCATTGGTGGCACCCTTTTCTCACAAATCAACAAGATAGAGTGACTAAATGCCAAGGAAAGATACAGCGACAGTAAAGGAAAAATCATACCAACCACACCTTGTAGCATCAAGCTCATGAGCGTTGCTAGGATAACAGGAATGGTGAACTGCAACCCCTTTCCAACATGGCGCAACTTAGTCTTCAGGCCAGCGACATGACTCATAGCCATCAAACTTATCCCCGCATAAATTGGGGCGCTAATCACCTCATAACTGAAATTCGCGACATAAATAGAAGACACAATATCGTTTGTGAACGACTCTGGGTTCTCAAATGCATCAAGAATAACGGTCAAATCGCCCAACTGCAGTTTTAATGCAATATAGAAAATACCTAACTGGACAAAAAGCAATACAATAATGGCAGGAGAAAATGATAAAAAGTGCTGGATGGTTGCTCGCCAAGCTTCGTTAAAAACCGCGCCAGCTTTAAGCTCGTAGTTGCCAGACAAAGCTCGCTCTACACTCCCCCCAAGATTGAAATCTTTCTCAAAATCGTCGTTCATAGTTTATCCAAGACTAACTTGTAAAATTTTGACTGGAATTCCAGTCAATTAATGTAATCGTCATTATAAAGAAATCTTTCCACATCTAACATCACAACTCACCTACAATCCTTGCAATCTCAACTGTATGGTTGATAATTAACCACTTTCAAAGTCATGAAATTGAAACAATTGTTGAACAAAGTTTAGTGCTATCAAACTGTGTTTAGATGCCAATTAATCTCATAAAAACAGTATGGTAAGGAATGATGGCTTTTTCCTGCAAAATTATTTCTGTTTCAAGATAAGAAAATGCTTTAATTTCACACTTTTGGTGATTATGATGCGCGCCTCAAAAGTGAATGGTTAGTGTCACATCAGCTGGGATAATCCCGGCTTGAACGTGGGGGAAATACAGACGTTGAACGCAAAACCGCAAGCAGGAAAGCCAGTTATTCGTTTATCTGGTATTAGTAAAAGTTTCGATGGTAAGGAAATCATCGGTAATTTAAATCTGGATGTTAATCATGGTGAATTTCTGACGATTCTCGGGCCTTCTGGTTGTGGTAAGACAACAGTTTTACGCATGATTGCAGGTTTTGAAACGGCAGATCACGGTCAAATTATTTTGGATGACCAGGATGTAACACAGGTTCCTGCAGAGCAAAGGCACGTCAACACGGTATTTCAAAGTTACGCATTGTTTCCACACATGACCGTATATGAGAATGTCGCTTTTGGTCTTCGTATGCAGAAAACGCCTACTGCGGACATTGAACCACGAGTAATGGAAGCGCTACGCATGGTGCGCCTAGAAAAAATGGCACAGCGTAAGCCTCATCAGCTTTCTGGTGGTCAGCAACAACGTATCGCCATTGCGCGTGCGGTTGTTAACAAACCAAAAGTACTGCTGCTAGATGAATCTCTATCTGCACTTGATTACAAACTGCGTAAGCAAATGCAAATCGAGCTTAAACAACTTCAGCGTCAACTTGGTATTACCTTTATCTTCGTTACGCACGATCAGGAAGAAGCCCTATCGATGTCTGACCGCATTATTGTAATGCGCGACGGTGTTATCGAGCAGGATGGTTCTCCACGTGAGATTTACGAAGAGCCGAAGAACCTATTTGTTGCTCGCTTTATCGGTGAGATCAACGTATTCAACGCAACCATGCTAGAGCGTATCGACGAGAAACGTATCCGTGCAGAAATCGAAGGTGTTGAGTCTGTTGTTTACTACGATCAGGAAGCGCAAGCAGGTGAAAAACTGCAAGTACTACTTCGCCCAGAAGACTTACGTATCGAAGAGATCAAAGAGTTTGAAGAAAAAGGCATCGTAGGTCACGTAACAGAGCGTACCTATAAAGGTATGACGCTTGATTCAGTTATCCAATTGGATTCAGGCATGCGTGTAATGGTTAGCGAATTCTTTAACGAAGATGATCCTGATGTGGACCACTCACTTGGCCAGAAAGTCGCTATCACTTGGGTTGAGAGCTGGGAGGTAGTCCTCAATGATAAGCAAGAAGATTAATCTTCAAAACGCGATCATTACCTTAATCGTCGGTTGGTTAACACTCTTTGTGTTGGTACCAAATGTGATGATTATCGGTACGAGTTTCTTAACGCGTGATGAAGCAAACTTAATCGAAATGACATTTACTTTCGACAACTACTTACGTCTACTCGACCCCTTGTATGCGAAAGTGCTGATGCACTCGTTCTACATGGCGATTGTGGCGACGTTGTTGTGTTTAATCATTGGTTACCCATTTGCTTACATCATAGCGAAAATGCCAGAGAAATGGCGCCCATTCATGTTGTTCTTAGTTATCGTACCGTTTTGGACAAACTCTCTTATCCGTACTTACGGCCTGAAGATTGTTCTGGGTACACAAGGTATTTTGAACAAATCATTAATGGCGATGGAAATCATCGATAAGCCATTACGTATTATGTACACCGAAACAGCAGTAATGATTGGTCTTGTGTACATCCTGCTTCCATTTATGATTCTGCCGCTTTACTCGGCAATCGAGAAGTTGGACAACACTTATATCGAGGCGGCGAAAGATCTTGGTGCGAACAAGTTCCAAACCATTACGAAAGTGATTCTACCTCTTACAATGCCTGGCATTATCGGTGGTTGTTTGTTGGTTCTGCTACCAGCACTAGGTATGTTCTACATCTCTGACCTTCTTGGTGGTGCGAAGAACCTACTGATTGGTAACGTTATTAAGAGCCAAGTATTGAACGCTCGTGACTGGCCATTTGGTGCTGCGACCAGTATCGCCCTCACCTTCGCAATGGCTGTGATGCTTTACGCTTACTACAGAGCAGGCAAACTATTGAATAAGAAAGTGGAGCTAGACTAATGGGACGCACAGTTAGATTTAGCTTTATGGCGCTGGTGTATGCATTTTTGTATCTGCCAATCATCGTCTTAATTGTTAACTCATTTAATGCCAACAAATTTGGTATGAAATGGGGTGGTTTCACCACGAAATGGTACGAAACCTTAGTAAACAACGATAGCCTAATGCAAGCTGCATGGCATTCATTGAACGTAGCGGTATTCTCAGCGACAGCAGCAACCATCATTGGTAGCTTAACGGCCGTTGCCCTATTCCGTTACTCGTTCAAAGGTAAAGGTGCGGTAAACGGCATGCTGTTTGTCGTGATGATGTCTCCCGATATTGTAATGGCGATTTCATTACTTGCTCTGTTCCTAGTATTAGGCGCACAGCTTGGCTTCTTTACACTATTGATTGCTCATATCACCTTCTGTCTCCCATTCGTTGTGGTAACGGTGTACAGCCGCTTAAATGGCTTTGATGTGAAAATGTTGGAAGCAGCAAAAGACCTTGGTGCAAGCGAGTGGGTTATCTTGAAACAGATCATCCTTCCTCTCGCTAAACCAGCGGTTGCCGCAGGTTGGTTATTGAGCTTTACCCTGTCTTTGGACGATGTGATCATCAGCTCGTTTGTAACGGGTCCAACATACGAAATCTTGCCATTGAAGATTTACTCCATGGTTAAGGTGGGCATTTCACCGGAAGTGAACGCCCTAGCAACGGTGATGTTGATTGTTTCTTTGGTCTTGGTAGTAATTTCTCAGTTGCTAGCAAGAGAAAAAGTGAAGTAGAATCCGCACCTGTTAACATCACGAAACAGAATGGTTACATGCCATTCTGTTTTTCTATCTATCGTCCAAAATTGGACAACGTTTGGTTTGGAGCTAACGTCAATGAAAAAATGGGCTACTCTATTAGCTGGTAGTGCATGTGCGCTTTCTCTGTTCTCTGGTACAGCGACAGCGGATGATAAAGAACTAGTATTTATGAACTGGGGTCCTTACATCAACAGTAATATCCTAGAGCAATTTACTAAAGAAACTGGCATCAAAGTGATCTACTCGACTTACGAGTCGAACGAAACTTTGTATGCAAAGCTAAAAACTCATAACCAAGGTTATGACCTAGTAGTACCTTCAACGTACTTCGTGGCGAAGATGCGTGACGAAGGCATGCTACAAAAGATCGATAAGACTAAGCTGAAAAACTTCGGCAACCTAGATAAAAACTACCTAGACAAGCCTTACGATCCAAGTAACGACTACTCTATCCCACACGTTGTTGCGATTACAGGCCTAGCGGTTAACGCAGATATGTACGATCCAAACGACTTCCAAAGCTGGGCTGACCTATGGAAGCCTGAGCTTGAAGGTCAAGTAATGTTGATGGACGACACTCGTGAAGTGTTCCATATCGCTCTGCGTAAACTTGGCTACTCAGGTAACTCAAAAGACCCTAAGCAAATCGATGAAGCGTACGCTGAGCTACAAAAGTTGATGCCTAACGTTTTAGTTTTCAACTCTGACAACCCTGGCGCACCTTACATGTCTGGTGAAGTGGGCGTTGGTATGCTTTGGAACGGTAGCGCCGCAGCGGCACAAAGTGAAGGCCTGAACCTTAAACTCGTTTTTCCTAAAGAAGGCGGTATCGGCTGGGTTGATAACTTCGCTATCTCTTCCGGTGCGAAGAACGTAGAAGCCGCTCACAAGATGATTGACTTCCTACTGCGCCCAGAAATCGCAGAGCAAATCTCTCGTGATACTGGCTACCTAACGGCGGTGGAAGAATCGAATGCTAAGTTTAAAGACGTTGCCCCACTGTTCCCTTCTCAAGAAGACCTTGACCGTGTTGAATGGCAAGATGCGGTTGGTGATCTAACCGTTAAGTACGAAGATTATTTCCTCAAGCTGAAAGCGGGACAATAATCTAGCTTGTGTAACAAGTCATCAACCATAGGAAAATAGGCAGCAATACGCTGCCTATTTTTGTCTTAGGCTGATATAATCGCGCGTTGCTAGGTTTATTTGTCTTGGTATCATAGATTTATCGTCTCATAACAAGGAGACAACGATATTCAAGCTAAATGAACATATTTGTGCTTACTGCGATTTGGCTCAACTCGATAACTCCAGCTAGTATTGACTTGTCCAATCGCGAAACAAAACGGAAAACAAATGAAAAGTAAATTCTACGCAAGCGCTCTATGTGCAGCGACGCTCATCGCTACCCCTGCAATGGCTGCTGATCAAGAACTGTATTTCTACAACTGGTCGGAATACATTCCAAACGAAGTTCTTGAAGACTTTACAAAAGAAACCGGAATCAAAGTTATTTACTCTACATACGAATCTAACGAGAGTATGTACGCAAAACTAAAAACTCAAGGTTCTGGTTACGACTTGGTAGTACCGTCTACCTATTTCGTCTCTAAAATGCGTAAAGAAGGCATGCTACAACAGATCGACAAAGAGAAATTATCTCATTTTGCCGATCTTGATACTAACTTCCTAAACAAACCGTTCGATCCGAACAACAACTACTCTATCCCATACATTTGGGGTGCGACCGGTATTGGTATCAATGCTGACATGCTAGACAAATCATCGGTTACTAAGTGGGATGATTTTTGGGATAGTAAGTGGGAAGGTCAACTAATGCTGATGGATGATTCTCGCGAAGTATTCCACATTGCATTGACTAAGCTTGGTTACTCACCAAACACGACTAACCCAGAAGAAATCAAAGCCGCTTACGAAGAACTGAAAAAGCTAATGCCAAACGTATTAGTATTTAACTCAGACTTTCCTGCAAACCCTTACCTTGCGGGTGAAGTTTCACTAGGCATGCTTTGGAACGGTTCTGCATACATGGCTCGTCAAGAAGGTGCGAACATCGACATCATCTGGCCAGAAAAAGGCACTATCTTCTGGATGGACAGCCTAGCAATTCCAGCTGGTGCGAAGAACGTTGACGCAGCTCATAAGATGATCGATTTCCTACTACGTCCTGAGAACGCAGCTAAGATTGCACTAGAGATTGGTTATCCTACGCCAGTTAAAACGGCACACGATCTGCTACCGAAAGAATTTGCTAATGATCCAAGCATCTTCCCACCACAAGAAGTGATGGACAGCGGTACTTGGCAAGATGAAGTTGGCGAAGCGAGCGTAATGTACGATGAGTACTTCCAAAAGCTAAAAGTGAACAACTAATTCGTTAGTTTTAAAGATATGAAAAAGCGGCTCATGAGCCGCTTTTTTGTTCTTAATGACAATACAAAAACTCTTCCTGTTGAAGTTATTACGCTCTTTCTTTTCCTTCTAGAGCCAGTATCTCGTCAACTAATTTTGGAACCTCAACGCTTGCTTTTCCGTAGCGTTTTTCCTCAAATTCACTTTCTACCGCACTAGGTTCTAGGTTAATTTCAATGGTATGTGCGCCGTGCATTTTTGCATCATGAACAAAACCTGCTGCGGGATACACAACGCCAGAAGTCCCAATAGAAATAAACAAATCTGCTTCTTCTAATGACGCGTAGATATCACCCATTCGCAGTGGCATTTCACCAAACCAAACAATATGTGGTCGCATTTGTGAAGGGATCTGACAACAGTGACAAAGTTCGCCTGTCTTAATGTCCTCATTGTGCTCTACTACTTGGTTAGATTCACTACAGCGCGCCTTGAGCAACTCACCATGCATGTGAATCACATTCTGACTGCCGCCTCTTTCGTGAAGGTTGTCTATATTTTGAGTGATGACCGTCACTTTACCTTCTAACTCAGCCTCTAAACGACCTAATGCTTCATGCGCTGCATTAGGCTTTATCGCATTATCTTGAAGTTTCTTGCGGCGTTGGTTGTAAAAGTCTTGAACAAGGTCCGGATCGCGAGCAAACCCTTCAGGCGTTGCTACATCTTCGATACGGTGATTCTCCCATAGGCCATCTTGCGCACGAAATGTTTGAATACCAGATTCGGCCGAGATACCTGCACCAGTAAGTACTACAATATTTCTATAAGGGAAATTCATAACTCATCCTTGCTGTTTTTTCATTAGCTTAACACTGAAAGAATAGCAACAGTAGTAATATGGATTAGACCATAGTCGTAATGGTCACTATTAGAATTACAATTTAAGAGGAACAGCAATGAGACAAGTATCTCTAACGTTTACATTGCTTCTGACTTTGGCAGGCTGTCAACTTACCAATGTTGAAGGCGAAGTCGATGATGTAAAGGTAAGAGTCAGCACCAATGATGATGACCATCGAGGTAATGGTAATTTCTGTCCTCCGGGCCAAGCCAAGAAAGACAATTGCTAAAAGAGCGGCTTTATGCCGCTCCCATATTGGCCTCAATCCTCGTTGGTCGAAGATATTTTATGAATGGCTAGGTCAGCGCCATTGAATTCGTCTTCTTCTGAAAGCCTCAGTCCCATACTGGTATTAATCGCACCGTAGACTACAAGTGCACCAAGCGCTGCGATGGAAAGGCCCAAAAGCGTTCCTAGAAGCTGAACGATAATGCTCACGCCACCTAGCCCACCCAATGCGCTTTGACCAAAAATCCCAGCGGCAATACCACCCCAAGCGCCACATACACCGTGTAAAGGCCAGACACCTAGCACATCATCAATCTTGGTTTTGTTTTGTAGGTGGGTAAAAAGATAAACAAATAGCACGCCAGCAATCGCACCTGTCACTAAAGCACCGATAGGATGCATTAAGTCTGAGCCCGCACATACAGCAACCAAGCCAGCTAGTGGGCCGTTATGAATAAAGCCAGGGTCATTCTTACCAGCCAACAGTGACGCGACAATGCCCCCGACCATTGCCATCAATGAGTTCATAGCCACCAAGCCACTTATGCCTGACACAGTTTGAGCTGACATGACGTTGAAGCCAAACCACCCCACACATAAGACCCAAGCTCCCAAAGCCAAAAACGGAATATTCGAAGGTGCAAAGTTGGTGTGCTTTCCTGCTCGAACTCTGCCTTTTCTCATGCCCAAAAACACGACGGCAACAAGCGCTATCCAGCCGCCAACACCATGCACAACGACTGAACCTGCAAAATCGTGGAAGCCATAACCAAAGGTATTTTCAAACCAAGCTTGAACACCAAAGTTTCCGTTCCAGATCATTCCCTCAAATAGTGGGTATACAATACCGACAGTGAAAAATGTTGCGATTAAAATCGGATAAAAACGAGCTCGTTCTGCGATACCACCTGAAACAATAGCGGGAATCGCTGCAGCGAAGGTCAGCAAGAAAAAGAACTTCACTAACTCGTAGCCATTGCCTTGAGATAATGTCTCAGCATCAGCGAAGAAGGTGCCGCCATAAGCGACCCAGTATCCAATGAAAAAATACGCGATGGCGGATATACCGAAATCGGCCAAGATTTTAACTAAAGCATTAACTTGGTTCTTTTGGCGCACGGTTCCTACTTCAAGAAAAGCAAAACCAGCATGCATCAAAAAAACCATGATTGCGCCAAGTAGTAAGAAAAGTGTGTCGGAACTTTGCGTGAGAGTTTGTACAGCGCCGTGTACCTGATTGGCAGTTACACTCATTATGATTGTCTCCGTTGATCTGTAGCGCACTTATCCTGTGCATCAAAGTTAGGCTCATCACCAATTTGGTGAACTTAATTTATAGAGCGTCTAACAGAGCAATTCTCATTCCATAATTTATATTTCTAACACTTACGCTTTAATTTATTGTTTTGTATGAACTTTAATAAAATTACGTATTCTTGAAATGGTGTTTAACATGCTAATAAATGCACCAATATGGTTTTAGTGCACCAACACAATGCGCACTATATGGTTCAACAAACAGCAAACTCTCTACCATAAACGTAAAAGCCACCCCATGAGAGGTGGCTCATATACGGAATTGCTAACTAAAGGGGTTTATCGAGTGATCTTCCCTGCTTTTACATCTTCTAACCAACGTCCTTCGACAAGATAGGGAGGAAGCCAACCAGTTTCAATAGATAGATGGTTGCCTTTGTCGTACCACATACAAACCATGCCAAGCAGAGGGAAATTAATGAGCGTGCGGATCCCCAATCTTTCTGGTCCTAGCTCTCGGAGATGATATTTCTCTTGGAACTGTAGATTTTTGACTAACACTTCCTCAAAATCATAACCAATGTCGGTGGTAAGCGCTGCAAAGGTTTCTAAAACCCCCATCGCAATTTCCAACGCCCAATCATCACCCTGAGCAACTGCCGCGCCCATCGCGGCCACCAGTTTATCAGTGTAGTCCGATGTGCGGTTATGGAACGATTGAATGACATCTACTAACATGTAAGACAGCTCACCCGCTTTGGTAGAGCTCTGTCTCATCAAAGAAATCGAAAAGTTCGCTAACACATCCATGCTAGC
>NZ_JAWOTH010000017.1:0-93462 GCF_033338745.1 Vibrio sp. Vb1026 | reverse complement strand
TTTTTTTTGCCTGCAATTTAGAAAAAAACCAGCGCGAACGCTGGCTTTGCTTGGATTATGGTCGGTTTTGAACGGGCTCTATCTTGTTTGATTTGAAGTAATCAAGAACAGGATTAACTCGATAGGGTTCTACGTGGAAGCTGGCCATCACCTGATCTTTACGCATCAAGTAAAACTGATTTCCGCTGTATCGCACCGCATCAAATATCACGTTCATTCTGCACCCATCGTACATGTATTCTCCCTCAACACTGAGGCTTTTGCGTATCACAAAGGATAGTCGCGCCTTGGTGGATTTAAGCTCGTTTCGAGCTCTAAATAGGTTAATTGCTAGTACGATGATAAGCGACATTAATCCGCATAGTTCATATGCGTTTAAATAAACTGAATAACTCATTTTGTCTTTTTTCTAGTGCGAATAGGAAAGGGTTTAGCAACAAAAAACATTCTACAGTCTAAATACCTCTGCTGTCGCGTATTTGATGCTCGTTTTTTTCGTCTGGTTGCTACAAATGGTAAATGAAATCGCCTTAGTGAAGTAGCCTAACGCTAAGGTGCGTTCCTCTTTCGACGCAATGATCATTGCGTCAATCACCGTGCTTGAGCTGGTCACGCCACCAGCAAGGGGAGCCATGATCTCGTTTAGCGCATTCGCTTGGCTTTCTAGTTCTGGCGGCAAGTCTGGTGGCGGTAAGGTTGCACCGTTATCTGACTCACTGCCGCTTGTTGGCGGCGTTAATGCAGTATTGATTTGCGCCATAAGAGATACGGCTGCATCCACATGGCCAGAAAGACCATTGATCACTGCCTCAAGCGCTTTCAGTTCTTCCTTGCTGGTAATTGGCAAGATACTCGGAGCGGGTACGTTGTCCTCTGTACCATCAACCTTGTGTTTGATGTTCACACCAATAGACACTTGTTCGAGGTCGGTTGGGTCGGTGATCAACACTAGGTGCTCATTCCATTGCGTTAACGTGGCCACCGTTGCGCTCACTGAGTCATTCAAACCCTTAAGCGTTACCACTAACTGCGATGCGCCTTGGTAGTCCTCAATATCCTCGCTCACGCAGCCTGATAGCTTCCCTGACAAGCTTTCACACTTCACCTTAAGGGATTTGCCTCGGGTAAGGTTCTCCGCTTCCTTAAGGCCGCCTACGTCTAAAAACTGGCGAAACTGTTCGATTTGCTCTTGTGTGTCTAACATCAAATTGCCTCAATCAATCGTCATCAAGTCGTTACCGTTTACCAGCGTAGCGCCACACCCAAGGGCATCGCCTACCACGGCGACCGGAACGCCATTAACAGTAAGTTTTGAACTACCAGTTATAACGCCTACGTGCGGCGGGTTATCTGGTTTTACGTGCATGACGGATATATCACCCGTACCTAATACATTGATTCCATTCACGGTCAGTAGTGGCTGGCCAGAAACAAAAACACCTGGACTAAAGCCACCATGACCACTATCCACACTCCCTACAATTCCTACGGCTGGCATAGTGCATTACCCTAATGTAAATGGAGCTGCGGCAGCCTTAACAGCGAACTGGCCACCAGCATCGATATTGACGTTACCACTTGCTTTAATGGTCACTTCATTGCCCTCTAGGTTGGCTTTACCGGAGGCTTTTACGGTTGCATCACCACCCGCTTCGATGTTCGCATCGCCTTTCACTTTGATAGTTAGTGCGCCTCCGATTTGCTCGAATGTGTTCCCTGTTGAGCTGCGAAACGCATTGCCCTCGACGTGAATAACACATTGGCCATCTGGCGTAATTTCAATGGCCGTACCGCTTTGGGTATGCGTTACTGAGTAGCCGCCTTGATGCGTGATGAGCTCACGCAAACCAAATCGCACAAAGAGCGCATCTTTGCGGTCATAGGCTGGTGGCTCGGGTTCTCCATCGGCTCGTTTAGGCTGATAGGCTTCGCCGTTCACCTCGCTTGGTAGGTACGACTCATAGTTAGGCGCGTAGTAAAGCGATCCGGTAATACGGGGATAACGGGTATCGCCATTACGAGGAAAATCCACCCAAACCAGATCCCCTTTTTCCACTGGCACTGCATGGCCACCACTCGGTTTTGCGCCCAATGGCAGTAGAAACTCGGCAAAAGGTAAATCCTTATCGGGGATTGCATCCCAATAACCAAGCAAGCGAACGGATACCATGTACAAGCCTTTCGGATGGACGGTATTTACCACTTCGGCCTGATAGCTACCAAACAAGCGGTTAGTGACGTTGGTGCGTGTTCTGTTCTCTGACGAATCGCTCATAGGTTTCTGACTCCCAACTCGATACGACACTGATACCGGTTCCCACGTTGACAATGGGCGACACGGTTCATGATTTGTTTCTCTGGCATGGACTCATCCAGCTCGGTAGCGGGTAGCCGTTTATGGAATAGCACTGAGCACACCGAAAGAGGCGTAAAGGCAGTATTTCCGGTAAGTTCCACATCCAAAATAGGGATGATGGCCATGTGTTGATTATTCAGCGCCTTGGCTTGTGGAACGCTGACCATGACCATCGCGCCCGAACGTTGGCCACCTTGGAAGCCCTCGACGGTATCCCAAGAGGCATAGTTACGGTTAAGAACGCGCTCAAACAGGGCTTCCTCTCCGATAATGGAGTAGTTCGCAATGCTGTGCTCTGCTTCCTCTGGATTCGACTGTTCCATCTTGAATTGCTCGCTCATATCCATGTTCTTGAGCGACTTAAAGTGCATAACACCACGGCAGATAAACGCCACTGAGCCGTAATCTCTGGCCATTGTTCGAATTAAGCGAGACTTAGTACCACCAGCATTTAAATGGTACGTAGCGCCACGTTCAAAGCTGTCACATTCGATTTTTAGATCGGGTAATAGCTCGGCCAGAATGTCTTTAGGCTGCATTTCAACAAAGAATCGAGGCGTTGTGACTGGCTCTTTAAGTAGGTGCGCATCCTTTTGGAATGCTTGAACGGTAAGCATACCGTCAGCGCTGGTGGACTTGGCCACAATGAATTTTTCAATCCAAACCTGATCGCCTCGCTCGTTCACATCGGCCATCGTGACCTCGATCTCTGAACCGCGCTTAATCCCGTAGTCATCCCGATAAACGGCAGCCTGATCCATGATTTCCATAACCAGCTTGTTGCCGTCCATCGAAGCACACTCAATGTAGGTAAACGAATGAATGTGCTCGATAGGGATGTCATTTTCGTTGGTGACAACTTTTTGGGCGAGAAAGTATTCTTTGTTACTCAATGACTCGGCCTCCCACACCAATCGCACCCTGACGGACAGCGATCGACTCGGCCTCATAAACCTCTGCAATCACTTCAAAAGAGATTGAGGAAGCAAACAGGCGAGTATTTTCATGGTCTACTTCGGCGGGTTCGGTCATCGCATCTTTACGGCCACGTATCTCGATGTTGATTTCCATTTCAGTACCCGCGAGCATGGTTTTCGCTCTGAATACATGTTTACGCTTGCCCTTGGTATGACGTAGCCAAACCATTAAACCTAGCGCTAGGCGGCTAAGGGTAGACTGGTTCCAAGCTAGGGCATTAATGCGGTAGGTAAGCGCGACAAAGGACTTATTAATCACGGCATAAGGCTGGCCTTGTTCATTGGCCAGTTCGCCATAGTCAGCAATATCGACGTACTCCCCGCCATCAACAAACCCAATCACCGGATCGCGCGTGATGTAGCAAACAGGTAAAAGCTCATTACGGTTTGCTTTCACCTTGTCGCCCAATTTTGCCGTTAACTTAGATAGGAATGACACTGGATCGTTAAAGTTGCCGTAGTAAATCTTTCTCGACTTATCACGGCCAACAAAGCGAGAAAACTCACTGTTCTCTCGCCGTTTAGTGTCAGTCACAACTAAGGAATCAAGCACGTTCTGGAAAAAGGCAGCCACCGCACGATCAATGTCGGTTAGCTCTGTGTGTTCCACCTTGCCATCGAATGTCACTACATCGCATGGGATTTCAAAGAACGCATCGTCCAGTTGCATGATTAGTCCTCCAAATCGTCCAGCTCGTAATACTTACGGCCTTTCACGATAGTGATGCACTTATCGCTTCGGTGTAAGGTCACATCGAACTTGTGGAAGTTGCTCGTTAGGATAGGGAGGTAAGCCGATACTGGCTCATTGCGCTGGTAGCCGTCTCGCGTTTTGCGGCCTTTACCGGATCGGTTGCCCTCATAGATTTGAATGACCGCGCAATCAAAATCAATCTTGGCCATATCTGCGATCGCTGCGTCTAGGTCTTTGCACACGTTAAGTACGTTCGCGCATAACATGACGCAAAAACGGCGTTTTGAGCTGTCAATTTCGGCAATATTGTTTACTACGCCTTTCGCTTTCGAGTTCGGGTCATAGTGAGTGACCGTCATGATCTGCTTGTGGTAGTTAGTAAGGTATTCTTCTGTTAGGTCGGGAAACTTACCGCAACCAAAGTTAAGAATGTTGTTCGCGTATGACCAGTTAGGTGCAAGTCTACTAAGGCGCTTGGCACTGGCTGGCACTTGCTTTCGGCTAGTCTGTAATGTCATGCCCACTCCATAATTGGAGCGGCGCTTTAAGGATGGGTTGGAATAGGGCTGATATTAACGTTAAAGCTCGATCACTTCACCGTCTTGTAAGTTTTCTTCCGGTTCTGGTAAGAAATCTTCCTCCGGTTCTGGCTTAGGTTCTGGTTCAATCGAACTATCCGGTAATTCCGGTAAGTTCGCTGGTGGCTGGTTAAAGTCACGCATTGGTATGCAGACATAAATCACGCCCACGTTCGCCGTACCATAGCCAACGGCCTTATGTACGTACCACCACACGGTTCGTAATCCCTCGGCGGTTTCTTCATCCCATTCCAGTACACTACCGATAGGAACATGGTGCGAAGCAATACGCAGCATTAGCGGCTCTAAGGACTCGCCAAGGTTTTCGTCGCCATCATCCATCATGAAAAAGTTCTCTTGCTCATCTGGACAATCCAACAAAGCCACCAGCTCTGGATCGCTATAAGTGAGCGTATCTTGGTTGGTTTCTAGCTCTAATACTGACTCGCTTTGGTAATTATCATCCGTTGGTGCCGATTCTGGCTCAATAGGGCGATACAGGGACGCTTCAAAGTGATCAGGTGATAGTTTGATAGCCTTAATCCAATCTTCCCTTAAAACGCGATTAAAGGGCTCATGGCCTTGGTATCGAACCTTTCTTACTACAGGTTTAACTACGTCACTCACTTGATGATTCTCTCTAATCTGCTTGGTGTTACGTTCATCAATTTTGCGAAATCGGTCAGTGCTTCACTCTTAGTTTTCCCTTGCAGCTTGTAGCCGTCATGGAAGTTCTGGAAGCCGACCTTAATCATATCGATATAACCTTTCTTCTCGTTGGACTCCTTACGCAGTTTGCGCGCTTGGCGCTTGATGGTTTCGCTTTCCCGTTTCTGTTTGGCGATCTGTTTTTCCATTGCTTTCTGAGCGCGTAGATACTTCGCGTGTTCGCGCGTAGCGGCGGCCTTATCCACCACCGTTTTACGGTTACGTGCGGCAGCTTTCTTCTCGTTCTCGTTGAGCAAGTACGTTTTGTTATCTGAGCCAAAACCAACACGGCGCGCTTGCTGTTTCATTTGGTTGGCCAAGATGCGTTGCCATGCCAGCGATTGCAGCATGGTTGTTGCCTTGAGAACGTGTTTACATGCCACACCGGACAATTCAGGGTTTCGGATTTTCGGGAAAGCAAACTCTTTAGGCGGCGCTATGCAGTAGTTACCCATAGTGGCCAAGTATCGATACCAATACTGGTGACGGCCACAGTCGCAATCAAAGGAAATACGGCCAGCACACGCCAATTGCACCGCTTGGTTGTAATCCCCATTAGGCGGTTCGTGTAGTAGCTCATCCCACTGCTCAAAACGCACCTTTACTCGGTGTTCTTCGTGCTTCGACACGCTTGATGCTCGGACACGAATAAGCGCGATATTGTTCTTAATACCGATCAACGTGGCCTTGTGAATGCCTGTACCGTCATCGACACGGTTGTTTGCACGGTCTACGTCGATTTGACGCGAGTTCTTCACCAAAAAGGCGTAGGTGATACCCGCTGTCTTGCTGTCATAGACCTCTTTGTGTCGCTGACGAGCCTTGTCGAACTTGATCAGGTCTTCTTTGGTAAACCGTTGCCCTTTAGCCTTTTCGCCTAGCGCTTTTAATGCCTTATTAGTTGGCTTGGCCAGCGTTGAGGCGGTCAGTGTTCGCTTGGCATTGCGGCGGTTTTTCTTTTGTGCCCGTTCAATCTTGTTGAATAGCTGGTTGAACTGTCTCTCATTGAGGCCAAGGCTGGCAAATGAGCCGTTATCCCGTTTCTCCGCTTCAAACTTCTTCGGCATAAGTTACAGCCCCATTTCGTCCATGAATTGACGCATGGAACGACGCACCCAAGATGCTGGTGGCAGTTTGATGGTTTCGCCAACAGGTAGCGGATTAATTGGGTCGTCTACGTCACAGACCAGACTAACCAACCAATCAAGCTCAACCGTGGCGTAAGCTCTGTAAGAGACGAGATCCGCACGATAAACCTCATCAAGTCGAATGGTGTACTCAAAGAGATCGGTATTGCCCGAACGGTTGACGTATTCCATGACGATGGCAAAGAAATGCGCCCGTAGAATATCGTCCTCGATGTTCTCTGCTGAGAGGCGGGATAACTTACTCATCATCGCCTCCCATTCGATACTTACCGTCTGCGATTAGCCCCGTTTTAGCCTTAAACAGTCCCATTGCGCGCGAGGCCATTTCTGGCTCTTTCTTAGGTTTCCGTAACAGGTCAAACAAACTCTTAAGCGTTACCGTGTCGCCAATACTGTCTTGTGTGGCTGCATAGACCACAAACATGAGCGCGTAGGTGTCAGGGCGCAGTTCTGACCAGTCGATGTTGTACGTTGGCTTACCATCGGTTCCCCGTACTTCTTCTACGATGGATGGCGACACTTCGAAGCGGCCACCAGCGTTAGGCGGGTAAGTGATAGCGTTTAGGGATGTGAGATAGTTATAGGCTTCCATTGCCGACACAATGATCGGTCTGCCTTTTGCGTCCAGTTCGGACAGGCGAACGGCGCGCCCATACTTCGAAAAGTAGGGCGTAACCTCGTCCACCAGCACAATAAAACCGCCTTTTTTGAGCTTTTCTAACTTCTCGGGCAAAGTCAGCTTAAGGCTCATCAATGAGCGCTCTAATTGTTGGCATTCGATGATATGGAGTTGACCATCATCTACACCAGCAAGCATAAGTCGTGGCTGGCCAGATGATAGAGTAAGTACAGCTATGCGCGTTCGTGCCATGTTGTGACCTCTAAGCGCGCTTTTTAAGATGGGGAGTCTTGGTCAGTTTAACACCATTAACTAGGCTTTTTAGCCCTGTTAATGGTGTTTATATTAATTAATGTTCGGAATGTTGTGGGTAAATGTTTTCGAGCAGTTCAAGTGGCAATCCCGCCAGCTTATAGACCTTAAATAACAGCTCTGTCTCTGTACCGTTGTGGATCTTCCATTGCGCTTTGCCGCCGTATTTCCCTTTTGCGTGGATAGGTATCATATCGGGATACTGAGCGCGCTTATCCGCTTCCAGTAGCGTGTCGTGGTGATAACAACACAAGGGTAATACATACGCATGCGCCCGTTCTCCAACACGACCAAACACATGATGCAAGGAAATCACCGGATTCTCTCGGCCATGCAGCCAACACGCAATACACGGTAAGCGACCAATGGCATCCATAATGCGCTTTTCCTCTGCCGTAGGCGTTCGACCTTTCAATCCCTTACTGGCGATCTTTTTGGTCGGTTTCTTCGCTACCGGCTTCGCTTTTTGGCGCTCGATACGCTGTTGTTGTTTGTCACGCTGCTTTTTCTGGTATTCGGGATCATTTAAGCGCTCGATTTGTCGCTGGCGCTGACGTTCTTGTTGCTGTAATTGCTTTTTGAAGCGCTTCTCCCGTTCCTCGGGGTCATTCATCTTGGCGATTTGCTTTGCGCGCGCCCGTTCCATTGATTGTTTTTGCTTCTCTCGTCGTCTTTGAAGTTTCTCTGCTATTGTCAAAGCCATTAAAAACACCTACTATTTGTTTGCTCTTGTTTCACATTTGCTGGTGGAACATGAAAAGGCTGGTAACTCGAATTTGCTGATTCGAACTGTTTGCTAAGGCCAGCCGCAAAAAAACCGCGTTTATTCGCGGTTTTTTTGTACCTATCAAAAGTAACTCTCAATCAAAACCCGATGGCATGGCTTGCCGTCATCGTTACGCATCCGTTGCCCCAAACTGACGATCTTCATGAGCTTGCCCTCGTAGTCCCAAGGCTGATTTCGAGTTAAACACTCTTTGGCTCGTTTAAGCGCTGGCGAGCCAACTAAAAGATAAACGGCTTTGCGAGGTTTCACGCAGCATTCTCCGTAGCAATGTTTGAGGAAGTGATCATAGACAGTGAACGTTCGGCAAACTTAAGCTCTGCTTTGCGCATATCAATGTCGCGCTCTACATGCAGTGTGAAGTTGTCACAGAACACGCCTTTCTCTTTCTGGTGCGCGTTCAGCTTCTCTTTAAGTTGAGTGATTTCTTGATTGAGCTTTTCAATGTACGACTTGAAGTAAGTCTCGCTGCCGATTTCCAGCATCACCGATGCAGGACTACGAATGATAGACAGGTCATCGCATGTAGATTCGTTGCGTAAAAGGTTAAGAACACGCTCGCCATCTTGAGTTAAGCTGTAATTCTTGCGGTCTGGCTTACCGTCTTGCGCTTCAATTTCGTGTGACACTAAACCCTTTTCGGTCATGCGACCGAGTTCGCGGTACACTTGCTGGTGGCTAGCTTGCCATGCGCCAGATTCAGGCATAGTTCGGTTTGTTAGGTCATAGCCTGTTTGTGTTCTCTGTTCAAGAATTGCTAGAAGTAGATTACCCAAAGTCATAGTTAGTTACCTTTTGTTATTGATGCCAAATTTCACCCGTATCCTCGTCAATAAATCCATGACAGAGATACTCTCTACTTGTTGAGTAATGCGTAAGTCTTCCCTTTAACGCCTTTTTGTTGCGGTTGTGCCAGTGCTCGTATCCGGCAGTAAACGCATATTGGTTGTTGTTGTAGTCTGCATAATGCAGATCTGAGCCGTTGCGAGCCTCACTCACTCCCGCCGACCAGCTTGCTAGAAAATCGTCACGCTCATTGAGTTTGATAGCTTGTCGCTCATCATCATGCACCCCAAGTAACGTGATAATTCCTAGCCCTTGCATGCGGTCAATGACGGTCGTATCGAAATAGCCGATGTAGATTTCATCGTGCGGGATAAACTCTACTTGTAGTGGCATTTCGTAGACCGTTCCATCTAGCGGTAGAGCTTCCATAAGCTCTATGAGTAGGCTCAACTGGTTTTTTGGAATTGCCATTGGCCAGTGCCTTGTCTAGTTGTTTAACCACATCTGCACACATGGAAAAGCGAGGCATTTCATTTCGTATCGCTTTTTCGTCTGCGCCCTCAATAAAGGCTTTCGCCTCATCTGCACTTCCTAACACCCAACTCACACACACGTTCGCTACCGCGCCAGCGTTGCGGCTAATGGCCATCGATACTGTTGCTCCGTGGTTAGACAGGACAATAGTGCCTTTGCTGGTATTGAACGTTTTTATGGTCATTTTCTGCAAATGATTGAGCGTGTTCGGAATGCGGAATGAGACTACCACATCAAAATTAAGATATGCAATAGCTAATTTGCCCCTTAATATCAAAAAAATATATATTGATATTAAGTTGTGTGTTCGGAATAAAAAGTTGTTGCCATAATCCAAAAATGGGATTAGATTACGCCACAAGCAAACAGTCGGAGCCGTTTAAGAAATGAATCTAATTCACGGATTTTGCAGCACTAACCCACTAATTAACCCTGATATGGTGCTAATGCAGAGAGGTACATACGCCCACCAGCTAAAACGACTTTTCACTGACAGCAAACTACGTGTTGGCCATCTTTATGAGATGAAAACGACAGCAAGTAGCAGTGTTAAGTTTTGGGATTCACTCTCTGCTTATTTTGATGAGATTACTTACAAAGCCAAAGAAAGCTACACAGAGATTGATTCTCAATATCAATTTTTAACCTATCTAGCTGATGCAGTTTACTTGATTGAAAAAAAGGGCATTGATTGGGATGTCACCATCCAGTCATTGATTTTGGACGATGACCAAACGCAAGAAACCCACGATCAACAGCTACGCAACATTAGCCACCTTTTGAAGATGACAAAGCAGTACGCAGAACAGTTTTAACGATGCTGACGATCTACCCATTGGACGAATTTATTAAGGCTAATTTCCGAAGCAATTCGGAGTTTGCCAGGATACATGGCGTTGTCTTAAACACGGTTTACAAGATGAACGCCAACGGAGTTCATGCCAGCGGTGATAGAAACAATTACACCCTCTGGTATGGCAAGAAAAGCGGCAGTGAACAACAGCAATTGTTCTAGTTCCACCAGCAACGAAATAAACATCAAGAGATATAGAGCATGTTGAATATGACTTTATTTGAACTTATTAACCCTAGCGACCCACTCACTTTCTACGCCCCGAACCTTGAAGTGGCGGCGGTCGTCGCTTACTCGCTATCAAGCCACTACGGCGCGGTTTCAGTCGATAATCCCGAAGAACGTTCACCGATCCTTTTGGGTTGGGGAGACTGGTTTGAGGAAAGAAACATCGATGGCGAATGGATGAAAGCAAACCATCTTGTTTTAGCCGATGCCTTTGATTCATTAGTGATTGGTCAGCCGGAGAAACGCGCACAGTTCGACGCGACACTGGCTGCACTATCTGACAGCCAGAAAGAGGCATTTAAGAAAGAGCATCACGATAAGAACCGCTCAAGCTTAAAAGATATTGTCAGCTTTGCTCACAAATACGCCGAGAAGTGCCGAGAACTACACAAACAAGAACAGGGGAAAGCCAATGCAATTTAAACAACTAACTAAAGGCGATGTGGTTTATGTCAGACGTACCGTTAATGTTAACTCCGGTTGGTGTACTCGAACATTAGGCACGTTCTTTATTCCTGCCGAGGTAACAGCGGTTACTAAGGCACGTTTTAAGGCAATGGTACTACGGGACGTTTTAAGCCCTATTGAAATGACGTTTAGACGCGATGATGGCGTAGAACATCGAAGCGGTAGCCAACGTCTAATCGCATTCAATCTAGGCCAAGAGACGAGCGATGGCGTTGTTACTGACCAGCTTAAAGAATGGCAAGAATGCTGCAAATTGGCTCGGGATATTCGTGACGTTCGCCACCTAGTGAACGTTAACGATATTGACCCTATGCAGATGACCCAAGCGCTATGTGACGAAGTGTTGGCGGTGATTGCCAAGCTACCACGAAAAGCAAACGGCTATTAACTTTCCATTGGCTGCCAGTTCGCTGGTGGCCATCCCTATCCTGATTTACGACTATGAACACATTCGAATCATTCCTTTGTGATCTACACGACCACATTAAGCGGGAGGACTTCTTAGCAAGTCTATACGGCGATATTCGTCGCTGCATTAAGAGCCACGGCGTTTTCGTGCTGGCTACACCAGATTTTACCTATAGTGTCGGGCATGCTTATCACGATTGGCCTGACATTGTTATCAATCATCCAGCGCACACAACGGCGCACATGATCATCATGCAGCTTCACCACCACTGGAAAGAGCACGGCTTTGCGCTTGGACGCAATGATCATGTTATCCAGACAAAGAACGGGCAGAGATTACCTGTTTATATCGAGGAAATATCGAATCTCGAAGCGCTGGTGGATGAATACACGGTACAGGCGAATAACTTCTACTGTAGCCATCCCGAATATGTTAAAACCACGCCCAAGTTCGTACAGGTCTATTTCCCCGATGAAAAGGGTAAGTTGCCTTTTGAGGATGGATTTAATGATGTGTTCGCACAGCCATCATTAAACGAACTGAATAACCAAAAATAGAAACATCAAAATAATAGGTATCAATAGAAATGCGTAAAATTGTTTGTCTACTCCCGCTGTTGCTGTCTGGTTGTGTCGCTGTTTGGGGACAGTCTTATAACATCGACATTGCAAATGAGGACTATGTACAGGTCAACTATGATTCAGCAGTGATCAACTATAAGGCGATGCTAAGCGAGGTTGCCGCGCATTGTGCCAAGTACGACAAAGATTACGTCAATGACAGCACGATTATGAACGGTTGGGGGATCACAATGGCCGTTTATCGCTGCGTTGAGAAGAAAGAGAGCAACTAACCATGAAGCCACCAGCACGGTGGCTTTTTTGTGCATGGAAAATAAAAATAGGCACAATTGTTGACATTTAAATCTAAATAGGTACAATTGTGGATGTTGGGAGTGAGTTTATTCCCACGTTCTTTAAAAATCTGAGACTTAACAATTACTTTATGAGGTGATCTATCGGCAAGTACCATACAGATAAAGACATTAGTAAGGCAATCAGCGAAGCAGTTAAAGCTGGTTGGATTTGGGAGTTAAGCAAAGGGCATCCAGCAGGGATTCTCAAATGCACCCACAAAAACAAATGTCACCGAATGTCAGTACCGTCTACCCCTATCCCAAGCAAACGACTTTGGTGGGCTAAGCGGATTAGAAAAGCTGTAAAACAGTGTAAGTAATATCAATCCCCTTGACTGCTCAAGGGGATTTTAAAAGTCTCGATTTTTTATTTAATTAAGTATCAGTGATACGGAGAGAGAGTTCGATGAGTATCTATGAGTTCACTCTAAACATCGGCAATATCAACATCACGAACGACAACGATTTACTCGACGTATCGTGCAAACTGTATGAGGGCGCTTGCTCTGACGCTGCGGTTATGTCTGTTGATGAAATGCTATATATCGAATTTGAGCGAGAGGCAGATTCCTTTGCTCAAGCTGTAACACAAGCAATCAAGGATGTGGAGTCGGTAGATGGCTACAACTTGCAGGTTATCTCTATTGAGGGCGACCTTGTGAGTTTGGGCGAAGCTGCGGAGTTCACCGGAGTTAAGAAAAGCACACTAGCAAAATACAAAAAGGGCACATTTGGCGGCGGCGGCTTCCCTGTGCCAGTACGCAAAGCTTCAAAGAAAGATCCTCTTTGGAGGCTTAGCGACATAGCAGATTGGCTATACCAAAAGGGCAAAGTTACTAGCGAGCTAGTAGAACGCGCTCGCATGATGGATGTAATTAACCATCACCTAGAAACCAGATTGATGAAGAATAGCGATAAGTACGCAAACCTACTCATCAATATCTAAACTAACCTAATAATACCCATAAAGTAATAAAGTCTCAGTTGCCACCAGCGTATCGCTGGTGGCTTTTTTTATGGTTGAAGCTAAAATGCCACTAATTGCTTAAAAAGAGGATTGATGATTGAAAGAGTTTGATTTCGCACTGGTGGCCAAGTTCCAAGGCGACATGAACGCAGACACGCTTTGCGAGCTATCTAATGCGCTGTTTGAGGTTGGTGCTAATGATTGCACTGTATCGGCATCTGGCAGCGATATTCGTATCGAGTTCGACCGAGAAGCTAACTCATACAGTGAAGCCGTTCAAAGCGCAATGCAGCAAGCTAATCAGGTTAGCGGCCTTACCGCGCTCAGTGTGGCCAATAGCCAATAACGAGGTTGATCTTATGACGACTCAATTAAAAGAGTTTGACGCATCCGACTACCTAACCGACCAACAGACAATCCAAGCCTATATTGATGAAGCGTCAAGCACTGGTGAACCCGAGATTATTGCAGAAGCTTTAGCTACCGCTGCCAAGGCCAAAGGTATGGATAATACCTTACAGCCACCTAATGACCCATCTTTATCCTCGCTTATCTCGCTGGCGAACGTGTTAGGCGTATCAATTAAGTTAGGTATTAACGGGGAATAATATATTCCACTTTTTCGGTCTAACCGAACTACTCATTGGTTATCCTGTTCGGAATTTATTCAATTTAGTTTCATTTCTCCATAGAACTGAAACTAACCCACCAAATTTTGATTTTTAAGGCACTTTTGACCAGTGCTGGACACTTTTTTTCAACTATTTTTGCTTGGCCATTGACGCGCGTATTTCGATTTTCTAACTTTAGATTAAAGAAAGAAAAGCATGATAACTATATCAAGTCTTATCGCGATGGCCATTGCGGTTTATAAGTTGGCCACACCAGAACGCATTGAAAGAATTAAACTTTCTATCGAAGCATTCAAAACCTCCAAAGAACTGGTTAGTGATCTGACCAAGCTAACCAAACAACTGCGAAAGCTGGTGTTATACGTTGATCTTGGCCTGTTCCTAATGCTTCTAAGTGACTACGCCGAGCTAATAATCCCAATCGTGGTCAACTTCCCAACCTAACCCACACGGCGCGCCTTAATGGTGCGCCTTTTTTGGCTCAAAAATAGACAGAGATTTATGAAATGATCATATTTTATGTCTCTTTGTGATAAATGTGTTCGGAATTTAAAGTTGAAGTGGTATATTAATTTCGTTCCTAATCCCTTTGTAGTTAAAGGGGATGTTTAGAAACGGGAGTTACCTAATGATTGTCTATAAAGTTGGACGTTACACATTTTCTGCTGACCTACGCCGATACTCCAAACAAGTCGGCCAAGAGGGCAACTACACACTAGGCTTTTGCACGGTCGAGTACCTACCTAAAGGCAACAGCCTTTACCATCCAGAGCCGAAGTTAATCGACAGCAATAAACCATATGACATTATCGAGTTTGACCCTAAAGCTAAGATCAACGGCAGCCTGGCAATTCAGTGCAAAGCAGACAAGCACAACGCGACACAAGCCGAGGAAATTAGCTGGATTGCTATTCAAATTGACGCACCAGATGGCGACTTAGACGGGCTAATCCGAAGAATCGCAGCGGAGGGCGGTGTAGAGCTTAATGAGCAAATCTTGAATCAGACCCGAGAAAACATATACATGCGCTACTCAACACCTACTCAAAGCGATCCTGCAACGGTTGGCGCGCTTATTCGCAACACATCAACCCTTAAGGCCGACTTCTATTACAAAACCCGTATCGAGTCGCTAGCGAAGCATTTCAACACCACCAGCCGACAAGCGGAATGGTTGGTGTTTATCGATAACGGCTCAAAGATGGCTAAACGTGACGATGGCTGGCACCCAACATTACTCGACCTAGACGAACCCGCTACAGAGAAAGAGCTTAATGAGCTGGTGGACGCTGGCGCAATCGCCTTTGATGCAGAGAGCAACACGTACACCAATACCGAAAAAACAACCTTAGCACTGAGAGAGAACTACCTGTAATCCTCCACCAGCAAATGTGAACAATTAGGAGCAGATTATGACATTAGATGATTTGGTTTTTCTTGTTTGGAAAGACGCAACCATTGACGGCAACGAACTACACGGCGTAGTGACGTTAAACGAAATAGAATTACTTGGCCTTGTTCGTGAGGCATTCGAGCGCAAAACTGGCCTTAAGGCTCAACACATCGAGCTACGCGCCATCACTAGCGAACCAGACGAGTTTTACGCTGACTTACCACGCATCAAAGTGGGAGAGGACGAGTAATGGCGAAAATCATTATCGAAATCACGCAGCCAAAAGACCATAGCGGCGTTTACGTGTTTAACAATGCCATTGGCACGTCATTGAACCTTGAGCTGAATGTAGAAACGGAGGCGCACGAAAAGCTGGCCTCCGCCGTAGCCAATAAGGTAGCAGACGTTCTTGAGTTAACCATTAGCGATGGCGTTAAAGCGGCCACTCAAGCCGTTATCAATGAAAGCATTCAAGACAAAACATGTTAATCAACGGAATTGAAGTTACACGCGCATTAATCATCCGTAAGCCGTGGATTCACCTTATCCTCGCTGGCTTAAAGGTTTGGGAAATGCGCTCTACCAAAACCAAAATCCGAGGCACCATTGCCCTAATTGAACAGGGCACTGGTTTAATCGTTGGCCTAGCGAACTTAACCGACTCTTTAGAGCCTCTATCGCATGCAGAATTGATGGCCAACTTTGATAAACACAAGGTGGACTATGACGCTATGCCTGAGCTGGCTAAATGGCGTTGCCCTTGGGTTTTGGAGGACGTACAGCGCATTGAACCAATCCCTTATGAGCACAAGGTAGGCGCTGTAATTTGGGTAAATATCTAGGAGTAATCAAATGGCTCGCTGGTGGAAGAAATGCAAATACACGATCGAGTACAAAGGCTATGTGTTTGAGTACGACACAGCCGAGGAACTAGGGCGAATGGTGGCGCAATCTGGCTGCGGTATGGAAAACCCTTTCGACCCTAACACCGTGGAATTTGACCAGTTCTATGACAGCTACGCGACAACTAAGGAAGAAATGGCCAAGGCGGCCAAAATAGCAAGAAACGGCGAAGTGTCGATCGCCTTGCTTTGATAAACAGTGCCGTCCATTAAGAATCGTTTCATATATAGCTCAAATCATTTACAAGAGCATTAATAGGTAATATTAGTTTCTTGATTGACGGCAAGTAAATGCATAATATTTCGGGCGGCAATTGCCAATAAAAATTCTAAATAACAAAGAGTAAGAATCGAATGTTTGTCATAAAACTTATCATAACATTATTCGTTATAACGCCAGTGGTGGCTTATTATTCATTTCAGGCTGGAGGTCATATCATCCCTAGTGATGGTGATTTCAATTATTGGGGAGCCATCATTACGTCAATCATCACCACGATTACAGTGATCTGGTATTTAGGGAAGTACGAGGATTCACGCCTTATAAAGCGAGCTAATAGTTTAGGTGTTAATTCAGAATATGTATCGCTGTATGGTGATAATGGCCTAATAATCGATAACGCCAACAAAAAGATATTTGCTGGAACCAAAAAGAACGGAAAGGTCTTCAATTATGATGATGTTTCTAGCATTGAACGAGAGGACGTTCCATTTGGTAGAATGATAAAGTGTGTAATTCACATTAACACTCTAGACTTCGACACGCCAAGAGTAACCGTAGGATATTCTGATTCTAGCGCCCAGCGAGATCGAGCATTCTCCAAGCTAAGAGCGGCATTAAAGATTAGTTAATGCTAACCAAATAAAAAGACACCGCCCATCGTGGCGGTGTTTTTGTATCTACAATAATTGACTATTCGGATCAAAAAATTCCCTTTTTGGGGAAAGAATGATTGACTATACGCATGCTGAGTACGACTAAGTAGATGCAGCAACCGTTTAGATTGAGGTGAATATGAACATTAAACCTATCAAAACTGAGGAAGATAACCGCGCTGCACTGGCGCGTATCTCTGAGATTTTCGATGCTGAACCAAATACGCCAGAGGGCGATGAATTGGAAGCGCTAGCAACGTTAGTCGAGGCGTTTGAAGAAGCTCATTATCCAATTGCTCCACCTGATCCAATTGAAGCTATTAAGTTTCGCATGGAGCAGTAAGGCTATAGAAGATAGAGATCTTGTGCCGTTCCTTAGTCAGCGTAGTCGCGTTAATCCACACCCCCAACCATTACACCCTATAACATTGATTCAACAACTACTTTTACCCGCCAATTGCTGTTAATGTGTAGCTCAAACAACACCACCAGCAAGGAAAACAACGTGAACGATAAGATTGATTTGGACAAGGTACTCGACAAGCTAACCAATATGAGCCCTGACCGCTTAGAGAAAACCATGCAGAAGTTCAACCTAGCCCAAGAAAGACAACGGGCAGCCCAAGAAGATAGAGAGGCCAAGGAATCAGGCATCGAGCGCATTACTCTGTTCTTTGCTGGTGGCCATAAGGCACTACTGGTGAAGCCTAACCCATTAACAGGAACATGGCTGCTGAATCTATACGGAGCTGGCACAGTTACCGCGCCGCAGGATGTGAACGTAGAATTTGAGGTAACAGACCACTTTACTGAGCTGTTTCGTTTCTCGATGACGTTCAATGGATTTACCTATTGGCACGACCTTATAGACGAGTCGATGGCGCAAGAGTTGGCATCATTTCTGAACGTTCCTTTGCAGGTGCAGTGAGTCTCACTGGTAAAAGTTGGTCAAAATGCGCCTTTAAGAGTGATGATTCACGACCTAATCACATCATATAGTCATATTTGGGGTTGGTTTTCTGTTTCGGCGTGATTGCGTCAGGGAAAACAAAACCCCAACGTGAACCCACTTTGAAAAATAAAGTAAAATGTCCCAATCGAAAAAGATAAAGGATAAAAGATGACTTGGACAGGCTTTACTATTGATGGCAATTTCTACGACCTTTCTCACCTACAAAGCTCTGAGCACTATGTCATGGTTGATGGCCAAGAAGTAAAGCTGCACGTTAGCTACTCTAACCACTGCTTTACTGACCAAAAAGAAAATGGAGCGATGCTTTTTAAAAAGGAGCAACGCTATTGGTGTCATGAGCGCTACGCCAGAAGCAAAGAGCTGCCCAACCTAATTCAGAACAACCTTATAGAACACTATGCAGTGCCATATCTCTCCAAGAAAGGAGAGTCCTATCACTACATGGAAGCTTATGACTATGCGATTTTCTTTAGTTTGACGAAGCCGCACGGAACAACTGGCGAATTAAAGATGAAGGTCAATTCTGCGTATGAGCTTGATGCGTGGGGACGCGACACATTACCCAAAGGCAAGCCAAAGAGGGTTAGCTGGATACTTTCGCAAAGGCTGCAAGGCAAGTCGATTCTGAATAGAAAGCGTTAGATATGAAAAAAGCGCCTAAATGGCGCTCTTTCATACGGAAATATAAATCTGGTCTGGTCTTTGTTTATTAGATTATCCTGTTCACTGACTAGGGGAGTCACCTCCGACACCAACACCCTCTAAAAGAGTTCCAGTATGTGTTAGCAAGTTAATTATCACGATACTCCGTATCATTTTCCAATAGTTTATACCTATCAATTATCATAATTGACAATTCTCGGATAGTTACAACCTATATAAGATAGGGAGAATTAAACACAAACTCGTTGAGATACGTTACCGGAGCTGGTGGTCACTCGGCCACGAACGCGACCACACACCACATCGCCCGCACCTGTACGAACATCCCCGCCAACGTCTCCGCATTTCACGTTACCCGAGCCAGTGTTAATTGACCTTGCCTCATTGCATTGGACACTACCCGAACCAGCGTCAATATCGCCCACATCGCCGTTGATATGGATGTTGATATTCACGCTCTTAATATCTTCTTGTAGCTTGTCGTCCACAAACACACGGCCATCATTATCGATCGAGATAGAGTTGCCCTTATAGACCTTGCCGTTGATTCTGATTTCGCTACCAGCGCTAATACTTGAGATAGATGCAGCTACGTTTGAAAATCGCAGCTTGCCAAACAGTTTACTTAACCAAGACATATCAATCCCCCTTTAACGTTTCGATTGGCCTCAAGCCTTTCGATAAGATCTCTCTGATACGGTTTTAGTTCGAACTGGCCACACGCTTCGACAAAGGCCGTTAAGCTCGGTATCTCGCGCTTAAAGCTGGCGTATTGGCGCATGACTTGGCGTGAATACGTCTTACCGCTCCGGCCATCGGATAGGCCACCAGCAAAGGCGGCCTTTTGGTTTAATGCACTGGCTACACTGACGGGCAAAAACGACTTTCTTTAAATAGCCAGCTCGCTATCGTAATCGTCACAAATCAGGATGGTTGCTTGTCGTCCTCTCATACTTACATTGCTCGCATTTTCTCGAACTCGATCAATCTTTGAATGGTGGCCATTTCCTCTAGGCATACCGCTTCTTTGTGTATGACCTTGCTAATATCGCGCTTCTCGTACTTGGCTTGTTCTATTTTCAGTTCGGCCAGTTTCTTATTGGATTGGCGCACATAGTTGGAAAAGGCGCGTGTTCCAGCATCAAGCGTTGGTAGCTTTTCTTGGATTTCTTTTCGCAGCTCAAAGAACGCTAACAAAGGCATTTCTTGTTGCGCCCTATATCGTGCTGCTTTCTTCTCAAGTCGCTTGTATTCAGCCTCAAGCGCATCGATGACGAGTTGTGTTCTACTTCTCATAGTTCTTTTGTGCTTCTTTCTGGCGCGTAGGCTTCCATATCCAGCGTTTTGCGCCCAAACCAGTACCAAACAATGACCCTTGGACATAAACGCCTCTACGGCCAATATTGAGCGTTAACCAGCGCCCACCAATTGAGACGCTAGTAAAGCCAGTTTTGCCAAAGTTAACCCTTATAAGGCCAGATATTCGGAATGACTTGCGGAAAGTAATGTTCGTTTTTCGCATGGTATGTACTCAAAGTGGTTTGCATTCTTGGTGCCAGTCGCCCCTGTCACTATCAGGGCGTTATCATCATTGGTTATTGTGGCCATTAGCACCTGTTTGGCCTTATCGGTTAAGTAGGATTCGTTAACGATGATCTTAAAGTTATGTAGACACCAACCCGCCAGCGCTTCCTCTCGACCACTACGGTAGTGTTGAAACATGATCGATGGTCGGCCACATGTGTCGGCGTTCTTAAGGTAAACCTCGCCACTGTGTTCAACGATTTTCTCTACCATTAGGCAATCTTCAATCAGGGATAGATATTCGTGCTTATCCTGGACTGAACATACAAACAGAACGCGACGTTTGGGATTGTGCTTAATACAGGCCATCGCAAAACGCATGGCATCAATCTTTGAGTTACTTGCTACCGTGGCAAAGTGGTTCTCTGTACTGGTGATTAGGTTCATCAAGACACCGCCTTAAATATAAAATCCGACATGAGGACGACCAGAACAAGGCCGATCACAATGCGCGGGAACTCGGGCAACTTGAGCATATGGAACACGCATTCCAGCACAAAGAAAAACGCAACGGCCAACCAGAACGCTGGCCAGTTAATCATGTTCATTACCATCATCATCCGATAAAGGGATTAGTCGTTTCAAACCCGCGAACGCAGTAGAAAGAGCGATCGCATCCAGTGAGCGAGGTTTATGGACAGTCCATTGGCCTTTGCCGTAATGGCCACCAGCTCGCGCTTAATATCATGGCCAGTATCACTCGCCACCAGTCCCGCCAACTCAAATAAGAGATTCACACGCGCGCTAGCAAAGCGGCTTGTTTCGCCTTGTGGGATAAATACGTTTTGCGTCTTAACCTTGCTGCGTAGGAACTCGTAAATGAAGCAGCCGCAACCATGACTGGACACTACTGCATGATCATTGCCAATTAGTGCTAGCAAGTTCGCTTTCCAGTCATCGTTAAAGACCTTGGAAGCATCCAGAAAACGGAATCCATCTACAATAGGGCGTTCCTGTTCGTCCTTGTGGCACTGAATTTCACATAGATAAGGTTGGTTCTTATGAAATCCAACCGATACAACTCGTATTAGATCACTCATCTGGTTAACTCTCTTAGTGTTGTCATTGCCGCTTCTACTTCTTCTTCGTTGGTAGCATTCATTAGGTCGTATGCTGCCTTTTTAATGCGAATCAGTGTGGCTGTTGGTGTTTGGCCGCTCTCTTTCTGGATGACGATCGAGAATTGCTGATTGAGCGCGCTATCCACGTAATCAAGGAATTGGTAGTTGTTCGCTTTCTTGTGTTTGAAGTAACCCACGAACGCTGCTGCAAGGTTATGAAGTAGTGAGCGTTTAAGTTCCTCATCGACGCTTTCATCTTCCATTATTTGGCAGTATTTCGCTGCCGTACCAGCGTTTAATTGATGCACTAGGGCATTAAGTCGTTTGATTTCGCTTTGTTGTCTTTTGATGGTCGAGAATGGCCAAATACACATAGTTTCTGCTCTCTCTGGCTCGGGCAAGGCAGCGCATCAACGCTACCAAGCGCCATAGGTTTGTTATCGTTGGTTATTTGTTTAGCTGACGCTCTGTATTGCGGCGTAGTACCCAATATTGGGAATCTGAGACGGTCATCGCCCAAGCGTGGTAATGCGCGTTAATACGCTCAACTCGGCGGCGTTCTTTGATGCGGCGAACTTTCTCGCTTAAGGCAAGGTGGAGCACCCAAGCGGATAGGATGAATATGGTGATTGCGCTGATCCAAAACGCAATAGATATGAATGTGCTAAATGAAATGCTCATGTTTCTTTTACTGTGTGCTGGTGGTTTTGTATCGAGATACCGGCTTTTGCTGTAGCCGGTATGTGGTTTACTGAAAGTGGCGCACTTCAAACCGCCTAACCTTGGATTCTTCAAGGATTGCTGCTAGTCGGTCTAATCGCCATTCTCTTGGTTTATCGTCGCGCGTGTAGCGCACTGAGTAGGCTTTTATGTCATCGGTAGTGTTATCGATGGCAATAAGAGAAAAACCGCCGCTTGCTTGCTGCTGAGCGACGATATTGAGCTGGTGGCCATGTTCCACCAGCCGTTTGAACTCACATAATTTAATCGGTGTAATCTGTGCCATGATGCAAACTCGTCGTTTTTGTATGTTTAAAACGTCACGTTTTACATTAGGAGTAGATTATAACCATAGAGTTTAGATTTACAAGGTGTGTTCGGAATGTATGTAGGCGGCAGCAAAACTATTTAAGTTGTACGCTGCTGACCTTTTCAATGTGTAACAATACGTCCATCACATCGCTGTGAGCTTTGAGTAACTTTCTCTTAGCAAGAGTCCATGCCGCCAATTTCCCATGAGCGCTCACACTTACCTTAATGAAATGCTCGCGCTTCTGGTCGTTCTCATCGTACTTGGTGTACCGTGCCACATAGTATTGCTTACCATCAATGGTAGTTAACCGTGGGTCGAGACTTTTCGGCAACCGCGCCAGTAAGTTGAATTGCTTGCGAACGCGATCCCAACAACGCCCCCATAGTTCCTTGCCGATTTGGTTGCGTATTTTGGTTGCCTTGCGTAGTCCTTTCTTTTCACCAATGCGAACAAACCCGACAGAACGACGAATATAACCACCCTCCGGCTTAGGTACACTAACGGCGTAGCAAGTCTTTTTCTTGGTGATAAATCGATAGCCTGTGTTAGATACGAAATAAGCATAAGCGTTACGACACTCTGACACTCTATAACCCTCAAAAAAACAAAACATGCGATTCCTTTCGGTTGGATTTAACTGGCCATTGCTGCCCTTTCTTGGCCAAATGAATAACGTTACAGCGTAACTATGTTTTTTATATTCCTAATTAATGCGACAGATTGATAGTCTTTAAGTCATCATAGCTGCAACCAAGCACTAGCTTGATTGCCTTTTTGCTGAACCCTTGCTTCATTAATTCTCTTACCTTTGGTTTGAGCTCATTCGGAATCGGGGTTCGGGAAAGTTCCTGTTGTCGAAGCTTAAATTCGTTCACTCGCAAGTTCGCGTTCATCAAAGCTTTACACATAATTTCCCCTCCCTTTATTCTGCCTTTGGTTTTAATGAAATACCTGTTGTGTACTCTTTCGCTTCATCGTGGAACGTTCTTAAGTAGTGGTCAGTCACAGCAACACTAGAATGACCAAGCGCGTCCTTAATCACTTTCAAAGAGGCTTTCTTTTCAAGCAGTAGCATGGCGTACATTTTTCGCATCGAGTGTGTTGATAGCTGGTATGGCAACCTCAACTCCATTGCTATGCGCTTATACGCTCGGTTGATGTACTGGATGCTGATCGCATTGCCCTTTTTGGCCAAGTGGTGATTGGATTGAAACATCAACTCATTATGGCCATTGTGTAGGTAGATACGCTTAATCAGTTCTTCCAGTTCGGCGTTAACGTGGATGGTGATTCGGGCGGCTTCTTTAGCGGCCTTTTCACTCTTACCTCGGGTCATACGGCCTTTGAAGCCTTTAGACTGCACAATGGTAAATGACGACCTAATCACGCCATTTATCATCACATCGCTGAATTTTAGCTTCGAAATGTCGCAATAACGTAAACCTGTACGCACTTCCATTTCAATCATCATCGAGATAAGCGGGTTTATGTCATCCATTAAACGGATGATTTTTTCCAATTCGTCTAAGTCACGCGCAGGGAAAGCAGCCATTAGATCAACTCCACTTCATTAGCATTAACCGTCTTAAACTCACCACCAACGAACACCTGAATTTGTAGGGTTCGAGATAGCAAGCCAAAACCCAAGAACAAGCCGAGTTCCCCATCGACACACACAAAATCGTGGTGAACAGGTAGGCGGCCAAAGTGGTTAATCATCTTGGTTTGTGCTTGAACACTTTGAGGCTCTTTAATGGTATTGATAGCAAAGCGAAGCTGAGAGCGAATCTTTAGGGCATTGGCGCCTTTTCGCGCCTTGCTGATCGTGCCTTGCACACAAGGCAAGCCGTAGAAGTTGCGAATGACAGCGGCGGCTTGCTCTTGGCCTCCACATTCATTGATTAGCTCATCCAGAGAGATAAGAATAAGGTCATGATGACGCTCTTGGATGGCACTGCGTTTGCTCGCCCATTCATCCGAAAGCGACACCAATTCATTTTTTTTAAACATTTTTGCTGATCCTTTTTTGGCAAAATGCCAGTGTTTGCTCGGAACACAATATATTCCAACGGAATATCTTTTGCAACCCTGTTCGGAATACTTCTATTGAAAGTACAAAGAGTTCCAAAAGCGGGAAATTAATCAACTTTTGATAAATAACGCAATAGTGCTCAAAACACCACCAGCAAGAAGCCATTTTTTATTAATATTCCTATGGAATATTTAGGCTCATTCACACAAAATGCCAGGATTAGAAAGCAATCTTAGATATTTGATAAGTTGTTGTTTTTATTGGATTTTATGTCTTTTTGCGTCGATGACCAGCGACAAAGCATTGGTTAAGTTAGTTTCAGTTCTGTGTAGAACTGAAACTAAAAGAGGTTTTTTTGAAACTCACTACGACAATAACCCGTCTGTGGCAATATAATGACGGTGTTACGCCGTCACGCGACACGAACAAACATGCATATCCTCAATTATTATGCGGTATAGGTCACGTTCTCAAAACCTAACTGCTAGTAACGATATGTTTGCATTATTTTGCATATCTAGACAATCAAAGATCACAGTCTCATAATACTCCGCGAACATCAGCTCGGTTGGCGAGAATCCCCTAAACTCTTTCCAAATCAGAGCTATATACGTATTGGCTATCCAGTCAATTGGCTTAAGAGATATAGATATGCACTGCACGTTGAATCAATTAATTCCAGTCGAAATACTAGATAAATGTGACCTGTCCCTAGATGTATTTAGCAGCTCGTTCCTCGATGACGCGACCGACATTTGCATGATGCATCTTATCCAATCGCATCCGAACGCACTATGCAATTCATCCATTAATCGTGATGACGTATTAAACTTCGTTCGAGATCACTTCTCCGCTTAAAAAGCAACACTTATAACGTTCTTCTGTTCGTTTTTTATTTAATTCCGAACACAAAAACGGTATGCTACGCATCAAGGATAAAGGTAGGGTTTTTCGTTACTCGCGTACGCTCAGGGATGGAGTGTAACCTTTATCCTCCAATGTAATTTGGAGCAACCGTTCACCATGATTAATAAAAAAAATACTGAAATTAAAGATTTAAAAGCTATTGATATAGAAACACTTAATCAATTACTTGCAAACAAACAAACGGCAGATGCGCGCCTAAAACGTGCCTTGAAGCACCGCGCGACTTTTTCCGAACAAATAGATGGCAAGGAAGATAGTGGACTATTCAATGATCGCATCGTAGCTGTAGTAAAACGTGGTAATCCGACCACTCGTTTACTTGAGTATATTGAGGCCGCGAAATCAGCCAATAAAGAGCTTTTAGAGCGCGCACCTCAATACTTCAACAGCTCATCTAACTCATTTAAAGAGACGACCGTAATTGAGAACGTCCGTCGCGTTAACATCACAATTAATAAAGCAGCTAGCAGCCAGAAAGTCACTGGTGCACGTCTAGCCAAAAGACTTGAAGCATACCTACGCGACCTAGACCGTAAACTCTCCTACGATCTTCCAGAAGATGAGAAAGAACAGCTCACTAACAATAAAAACACTGCATTGAATGAATTGAAATACTTCAAAGACAATGCAGACGTTGAGTTTAGAAAGCGCGGTCAAGAACACAATGACATTGTCGCTATTATCCATACCTATGATGGCAACAATGGCGGCATTTCTCGCGTAGCTAAAAAGGTTCACGTTAACGCTGGTGGCCTTGTTCTAATTAGGCATCGCTCTTGTAAAGATCACGATGTGCTAATCACAAACAACACCACTGAGGGACGTTCGATATTCGATGAAGCGAATGCTTTTAAGTCGGTACTGTACCCTAACGCTAATATGTATATAGAAAGCGAAGTTGACGCTATTCGTGAAGCCAGAAAAGAGCTTAGAAGCAAGAACGAAAGCAAAGCACGTTCGCAGTTCGATGGATTAGTGAACTAAGGTTTTAAGCTAAATTATTGTTGTTCCGCTTTGATTGGTGATTTGGTGGCGATATTTAGCGGTATCGCCACCTTTTCATATTACTTTTATATGTTGGCACCAACGGAATTAAGCATCGTCCGATTCAAGCGCTTCCAGTACCCATTGTTCTACGGAACTGCGAGACTCTAGCATGCTCTCTGTTACTTCCATTTCGTGCGGCACATAATCTACCAATTGAGAAAAGCAGTATGTATCCCAACGGTCAGGTGATGGGATGTTCATTTTCTCTTTCATCATAGGTTTTGGCATCATTACCCATTGGCCTGACTCGTTGATTGCACAAGGTATTTTACTGCCTTGTTCTGCCGTCTTGACGTTCTTATCTATCTGCATGCGGCCTTGGTTTATCGCATCCCGAGCCATAACATTGGCATACGCACGCTGGTTAAAGAAACGCTGCTTGTCGCTGGTGGAGTGCATCTTCTTACCCCAACGAATGCGCTGTACGCGCCGTCCGTAGCGTTCTAAGCAAGTCGCCGTGTCATAACCTACACCGTCACTATCCACTGCTATCGTGATGTTTGGGTACAAGTCCTCACTACACTCTGCATGGATAATGTCAGCGAACCGAACCGGATCGACCGTGCTTGGTTGTTCAAGCAATTTCACGCTCTTAACGATGCGCTCCATGCGTTGACCCCAAACCTTGCAGATATTGAGTATCGAGCGGTCACGACCATTACCCACGTCCACCAGCGCAGCCCAACCCCAACCATCGGGCATATCGAGATTGAGCCTTGCGCTTTTGTCCAGTGCATCCCGACTAAGCAGCATGCCAGCAATGGAACTTGGGAACTCCCCACGTACTTTAATCAGGTATTCCGGTGCCTCTCGACCGCCATACTCCAATCGCTTATCGAGGATAAATTCCACGGTTACGAACGGCGATTCCTCGGAGTTAAGCCGGATGGCTCGCCATCGACCACTAGGCTCGGCTAATCGGTGATGCGTATCGTAGAAATAGCCGCTAGGGCGCGTTGGCTGGCTCAATAGCAGCATTCGGTTATCTTTCTCGGTCAATGCACCCGCTAACACACCAAAAGCCTTGTCAGAGACGCCTGACGCCTCATCGACAATGACAAACAAGTGTTTAGCGTGTTCACCCGCTAGCGCTTCCTCGTTACCAATACGGCACGATTTAGCACTGGTTTGCCAGATACCTTTTGCTGAGTTTTCAAAAAAGGCTGTCTCGGTAATGGTGAAGTATTGCTGTAACCAACCATGCTTTTGTAAGAGCGTGTTCCAGTTGGATTTTAGGTACTTCCATACACCGATTTGTACCTGTCTCGCGTTGTTCGCCACCAGCACAACACGCGCATTGGGGAAGCAGAGCATGAAAGCAATGATCATGATACTGGTCATGTCTGACTTGCCTGTACCGTGGCCAGAGCTGACAGTCGTTCGCGCACCAATACGCTGAGCACTATCAATGATTTTGCGCTGCTGCCAGCTCGGCTTCTTACCGACTAGCTCAACAGCGAGGCGTTTCCAGTCATAGCGATACCGCTTAACTAGGGCAGGGTAACGGGGATCTTGTGTTACGCTCTTTATTCGTCTAGCCACCAAGTACCTCGAAGCTGTCTACATCGTCAAACCCCGACACTCCCTCGTTATCGAGGTCATCATAGGCTTGCTCTTTAGCGGCTTCGTTTTGTATTTGGGATGGGGATAGGGTAGGTTCTACGCCGTTCTCTAGGTCTTCGGCTTCTTTGATTCGTCGGTTTACTTCTTCTTTGCGCGCAGGTAGCCAGTTATCTTGCTGCTCAATCTGCTCTAACGTGTAGTCATCAAACAGTTCATCCAGCTCTTGCTCACTGATACCAGTGTCGTCTACTTCTGGCTCTAGGTTCGCTAGTTCAACCTTAGCTTCATGCAATAGCGTTGCTGGTGGACGTGCGCCTAACTTCTCGATTTGCTGACACGTCTCTAAGGCTGTCCAGTTGTTCTTAGTGCGCAGAGAAAGCATTTCTATTACTAGGCTGGTTTCTTCCGCTGGCAGTAAGTGTGGCATCATCAATTCAGCGTATTCCTGTTTACGCAAATCGATGTAGCGCTTGGCCTCTTGTTTGGCCATCGTGGAAATACTTAATTCCAGTTCACGCAATCTGGTGCCATAGCCAAAGATGAGACGGTCACGCATGGCGTTTATGTCTACTGGCTGGTTTTCGTCATCGAGCGGAATGTCTCCGCTTTCTTCCATTTCATCGATCTCTTTAAGGCGTTTAGCTAACGTCTCATTCATTCGGTAATACTGCGAACGGGCAATAATCAGTTCGTTGCAAACCGAAAGCGGATCGGTATCCATGAGAATATCCATGATTTCGCCAGTAATACCCGCACTACGGGCATAACCACCATGCACAACAGGGCGACCCACTTGAGCACTGGAATACTGCGAAAGTCCCTCAACTGATCGCGGCTTGCGCAGTGATCCAATACCCCCTGTTTTCGCGCGATCGCCTTGCGCACTTTGCGCTTGCGCAGTTGCCCCCGCTTCTTTGGACTTTGATTTATCAGCCCTTTTTTTCTTCTTGTCGTTTTTCGCTTCTTGAAATTTCGCTAATTGCTCATCGTAAAGATCAAATAATCGATCAAACTCGGGCAGCGATCGCATGGAATTAAACTGGCGGCGCAATGTCGCACCGTTCACCCCTTTATCTTTCGCAAAAGCGGCCATCGTGAGCGTTGGGTTTTGAGCGCCACGCACGAGAAATTCTTTCAAAAGGGAATGCCAGTCATTGCCCTGACTGGTCTTTTTCGCTTTGATTTTTGGCATAACGGACGGTTGGAACTTGCCGCCCGTTTTGGCTGGCCGTTTTATATATCGCTTAGCGGTGCCGTACTTCAATCCGTTGGCTTCGCAATACTCGGCCAGCGTCAAAGTCGGCTGCTTCTCTAACTGCTCCCAAAACTGCTGTTGGTGAGCCTGATAGTCAATCTTGCCGGACACGGTTAAACCCCATTCATTTTGTTACGTTCGGAATAATACAGAGTTTAAACAGGTAACAACAATACGAACGAGGTCAGTTAAAACAATCATTTGATTGTCAATAAGGTTTTAAAGACAAAATTTGATAACGCGACATTAAATAGTGTTTACAGTAACGATTTTCTGCATATAATCATGGCCAGCTAGTGAGTAACGCTACTCATGTACAATTGATTCTGCGGCACGATATAGTAATTGGCTGCGTTATCTCACTAGCCACCTTTCCCCCATACCCAAGACAACGCGCTACGTGACGAAAGGAATACCCCTTGAAAGCACCCGAGCGCATCAAATTCAGACACAAAGCCAAAACCAAAGCACGACAAGCCATGTTTAGAACCCGCCAACGGGAAAAGGGATTAGCGCTACTTCAAGTGCGAATTTCACACCTTGCTCACGCAAAAGCATGCGAACAATGTGAACAGAACGGGATTACCCTGACCGAGCTGTATCAGTTGGCCATCAACAACACCGATCCAAACCAACTACCAGAAAAGCACCCCGAAGTAATCGAGGGCGACCTAGTAGGGACACGCCAAATCAGTCCTTGGATTGACCCCGAAGTGGCAAAGACGTTTGAGAAATTGGCCACCAACTACCGCAATCGAACCATAGCGATGAGTGCTATCGTCTATGCCTATTGCGCTCGATGCGAAGCTGAATGAACCGAACTGGACACGCTTGGGGCGCACTGTGCTTTGCGCCCGTTCCTCTCGCCTTAATGGCAGACACAACACCACTGCATTCAATCCTGGCATTTCTTGGTTGCTTAAGCGGTTCGAGCGCACCGGACTGGCTTGAATTTGACAGAATCCCGCACCGAACTTACACCCACATCCTTTCAATATGGCTCGCTGTAACGGCTTATGGCTATCATTTGGCAATAGGGGATACATTCGTACTCATTGAGGCGTTAAAAGCCACCAGCACGATTCTAGGTGCAATTCTGTGTGGATTTGGATGCGGTTGTATCTCGCATTGGCTTGGGGATGTGCTAAACCGCCAGCCAGTGCCGATTTTTACCCCATTTGATAGGTACTGTTTGAATCTATTCGCTTCGGGGAGCCACCAGCGAATCACATGCGTATTCATTTTCTCGGTAGCATGTATTTTAGTTGGCTTTTTACGGCCTTTGTCATTCCGAATAGACTTTCTGAAAATGACGTTTTTGACATAAAAAAGGCCACGTTTTACCGTGGCCTTTTGATTTTGAGGAGTTGTCAATAACAGGTAATTCAATAACCAATCAATTGGCCATCTATATTTTGGAGTATCCACGTCCATTTTCTTGCGAGCGAGGTAAATATAGGACACTCAAAACGCCTTTTCAATAGGTTGAAACGCGACACATAAAAAAAGAGCCAGTATTTCTACCAGCTCTTTAACTCTCTTTTGCAAACCTTCTTTGAATCACTCGCCGAAGCTGTACGCTTCACACGAAAACAAGGCAATTATATTGATACTTACCTCGAAAAATCAAGAAAAAAGCGCCAATGGAATAACCAAAGGCGCTTGAGCACAGTTGTCTAAGATTTTTAAAGGAAAACACGGTCGTCACAATGGCAACTATGTAACTCGCGTATGAATAAATTTATCTGTTCGGAATTATCAGTTCAAGTATTTTTTCGCTTTCAGTTTGCTTTAGATGATTGTTTGTCTCGTGAATCATCTTGCGTAGGGCGTTATCCAGCTCTTTGGTGTACAGCTTATCCTTGGCCAGCTCTCGCTTAAGGATGCGATCGTGTTTGCGATACCAGAATAGTTCGTGAACTTTTCTCATAGTGCCTACTCTCATAGGCGTTCTTTGGTAGGGGATAGATAGAACAAAGGGCTGACCCTCTTTCGAAGATCAACCCTTTGCCCTCTTTGGGAGCCTGTAGGTTTTACCCTACAACGCTTGCACAACCTTATTAAACAAGCGCACCGTATAGGAAGTCGTATCCGTCACTGTCCTATGGAAACAATACTAAACTCATTCCGAACACATCACAATATAAGTTTGTATTTCATTTTGTGACTTTTACCCATTTAAAGATTTTTTCTGTCGCTTTTTGCTGGTGGCTTTCTTGAGCGTTTCATAGTAGCCAATCTTTATCAAAAACAAGTACCAGAGCGCATTAAAAGTCGTGATTTGCCTAAACTGTAGGTCAGCAAACCAGAATCGCTTTTTCAGATGCTTGATGGCCATGTAGGCTAACCATTGATGTTTGAATCTAAGCACCGTCACTAGGCGAGCTTTCTTCACCTTAAGCGTGAATACATAGGCTCTTGTCTTTCCTGTCTTACTCATTGCTTGCTTTCCCCTCTAACTGGTATCGAAGCGGAGCAGTGAGCCATCCCCAACGTTTATGTCGCCATATGTCGCTAATCGTGGACTGGTGTACGCCGTATTCCTCGGCTAACGTGTGTTGGCATACCTGTTTAGTGAATAACAGCTCATAGATGCGTAGAACTTCACTAGGGGATAACTTGGATGCGCAGTTCTTTCCTCGGCGGTCTACGTTGTCCTTTACGGCCTTTTCAGCGGGTACACCAGCCTTAAGGCGTCTTAGCACTCTGCGGTAACTGGTATCGGTAGCGGCGCATAGCTGTCTTGCGGTCATTACCTTGCCTTGGTAGGTCACAAGGTGCTTGGTAGCCTCGGCCAGTAGTTCCTCTCCGGTTCGTAGTCCTTTGTGATACGCGCGATAGAGGGAGGTCATTGGATAGCCAGTTAACTGAGCGAGACGGTACACGCTCATTGGTTGACCCTGATATTGAATACTCATAGCGGCTCACTCCCTTAAGCCACTTTTGCGATTTGCTCATAGATACCAGTAAGGTGCGTTCTGCCTACCTTACGGTTAAAGCGCATGGATGGTGTTTGTAGACCTTTCTCGGTAAAGAGCACTAAGGCACTGCCGAAGTTCACGCCTTGCTTTTTGGTGTGTCCGTCTGTCTCATAGAACGGGTAACGGCCATCCGGCTTGTAAATCATCGTGGCGTAGCCCTCAACCAAGTCCAGCCACCACGTTGTGAGTTCTTCATGTGGTAACAGCATCATGCCGTCACGGCCTTTTCTGGCTTGTTCTAGCGCCTTTTCCAGAAACTCAAACTTAAGGTCGAACGGAGGATTGCACCACCAGCCATCTTCCCATTCGCCTTGTAGGCCATCGAACCCAACACAAACAGGGTTTAGAAGCTGAGCTGCTTTGTGTTTTGGTTTAAGGCTTGGGAATCCACTCGGCTGTTCGTTAATCCAGTCAGGAGCCACGTAGAAGCGGTTTACCTTGGCGGTTTGTGGCTCGGCGGCCACGTCTAAAACAAACTCTTTTCCGGTATCACGTCGAAAGAGGAATTGAGCATCAAAGAAACAGTCCCAACGAGTCGCCCATTTGTTCTTTGCGCCCTCGACGGTTTTACTTTTGACTAGGTGCGCCATTCTCTGACTTCTCCCCACTCTTGGCCGCTACCGTAATGCGCTCGATACGTTCTGCGTCCAAATCAATCTTCACTCGCTCTATCTTTGGATAGACCACCAATCCATAAAAGCTGTATGTGCCAATACCGACAACAGCCACCAGCGCTAACACAATGGTTATGGCCAGTAGTCGAACAGAGCCGATAAAGACACGTAGCCCAATTGCCTTGCTATCATTCATGGACGCGTACCATGCCCTTGTAAGCAGAGAACAATACGCTGTGCTCGGTTTTGACACCTAAGCGCTCTTTCGTCGCCGGATTAATGGTTGTGCGTTCACGCTCTATGTGACGGAAACGGCCAAAGCCTCGAATTTGCACCTCACGGCCTTTCGCAATCTCAACCAGAATGTGATTGATCATTGCGTCCAGACAATCGCCCACCAGCTCTGCATCATCACCAGTAAGCTTTAAGCCAAGGCGTTTAGAAATGTTTCTTTCAATGTCAGTTCGGTTTAAGCGTGTGCTCATTAATGTGCCCCCTTGATCTCGTTTACCTTGTTTGCCAGCTCATCGCGGAATACATCCGATGCACTAAAAGTCAGCTTGTCTCGCGCAGCTACAATCGCTGGTGTTCCCGTTTTTGGATTACGGCCAGCTCGCGCTTTCTTAAGGCGAGGTGCGAACGTACCGAAACCACTAAGCAATACAGCATTGCCCTCAATCATGGTTTGAGTTGAGATTTCTTCGATAAAGGCATCAAAAACCAGCTCGCATTCTTCACGTAATGCGCCCGTTTCTTTTTTCATTGCTGAGATCAGTTCGTGCTTACCTACGGCTTTTTGTTTAGACACGCTAAGTCCTCTTGAATATCTTTCAGATAAATTCCGTGCTGTTGGCCTAGAAGATTAATGGCGTAAAGAACCAGTTCTTCTCGACTGCTACAGCCAAGTTCTATTTGGAGTCGCCTAATTTGCTCTCGTTGTGTCGCGCTGGCGCGATAGTATTGACGTTTAATGTCGAACCTAGCCATTTTGGCCAGATGACGATTCCAGCGCTGTTGAGGCGTCAAGGCGTCTTTTTTGGGTTTACGTCCTGCCATGCGACGATTATAACCATTCCGAACACGCCGTAAATATTCCGAACACGATTTCTGTTTTTAATACAAAAAAATACCGCCCATATAGGCGGTATTTGTGGAAAGATGATCAAGGATTGGCGTTAAGCTCGTTTGAACTCCGAAAAGTGGCTGCGCATGCCATCACGAACTTTGAGAGGCGTTTTGCGCAGCTTGGCGCGTGTCGCTGTGTCGTATAAGTATTGTTCCCATTCCCAATAGGACATATCACGTAGTCGGCCTACTGGCTCACCAACACTATTCATGAATATGTAGGTGTTCTTGGCTTGGCCGTTCGGGATTGAGTTGCCATTACCATCCAATATCTCAAAGACACCTCTCGCACCGACAAACGTCACGGTCAGACCATATTGCGCCGCTGTAGCATCAATCATTGCGCTAGTGAGGTAAACATTCTCGCCAAAGATTTTAGTACGGAGGATTTCACGACGATATTTCTTAATGTCTCGAACCCATTCAAAGATAACGCAGCGAGTATGTGGCGTTCGGATGTTGGTTTTTACTTTGATTAGACCAGCATCGAATAGCATTCTAATGACTCGATAGTTGATCTTCTCTCTTGGTGCAATTGTGTCGCCAGTAGCATCGTAGTCACAAATATGACCACCAGTAAGCCAGCGATACGCTTGAGCGCTACCAAATTCCCCTGCGGGAGCATAGCTTAGCAACAACTTGTCATAGTAAAGGTAATCGCATAGGAAGTTACGGACTACCTTTGTTGCTTCTAACACGTCTAAATCAACTGGCTTTTGGCCAATGCTGTGATATTCACTCGCTAACATGAGATAACTAAGCCCTTTTTATATACTTATGCGGCTAGTCTAGTTTTGTTATCAAATGTTGGCAATTGGAGATAGCTATTAATTTGACAAATGCACTCATCAAACCCCTTGGCCACAACCACGTAATACCCTAGATTTTGGAACATTTTTATCTTTTCCTGTTGTTCCTTACTTGGGCGACCTTTTTCCGTTTTTACCTCCAAAAAGAACCCGTGATACACCCCTCTCGGGATAGGAAAAAATATATCTGGCACACCTTTCTTTTGTCCCTCATAGCTCATCATCGAAGCCGCTTTAGGTGTTCGATAGCCACCGTTCGGGATTGAGAAAACCAGTGGGTAAATGTCCTTGTACTGCGTCTCTAACGTGTAGAACAAACGCACCTGTAACCAGTGTTCGGCCAGTTTCGTGTCGTTAAACTCTTTCGGGCGCTTAATCCCTTGTGCAAGGCGCGTTTTGTGTGGTGAATCCAGTTCCACTTTCTTCTGTGTTGCAGCGCGCGCAACGTCATTGTCTTTCTCAAGAATACGGATAAGCCAAGCTGGTAGTTCCGACTTATCCACCAGCGCGGTATTAGGGACGTTTATCGATACCGGATTGATGATGTGATTAACAGAACGGTTAATCTCGTTAAGTGCTGCATCGATATTGAAGTCGCCACCGTGGCCAGCTTTCAGGCCTTTGCTTTTCCACTTCTTGCGCTTAGCGACTTGGTTTGCGAGGAAAGAGTGATCGAATCGTGGTGCCTTGGCCATAACTAGATAAGCCCTTGTGTTACTAAAATCTCTTGTTCCTTACGGCGGTTAAAGTAGGCAAATACCTCGTCCTTGGTGAATTGCTTAGCTACCACTTTGCGGCAGCCACCTTGCGAGAAAACACGCTTAGCAATGTCCTCAGATAGCGTCCAACAAAGTGCGGTTTCGATTTCGGATTCGTCATTGATAGCTCGGTAGGCCGTGATCACCTTGGGTAGCTTGGCGAACGCCTTGCGCTCTGACGATTTCATCACCTTGTGCTTGTTGCGTCTCGGGCACGTCAACAGGGACGACCACACACATTGATGTTGGTGCGAGCCTTGCGCTTTCCATAGCGTTCCTAGCGTGTCCCAATAGGTTGAGTCGTCTTGGATAGCTGGCGCACTGCGAACAAAGAAATCGAGCTGATAACACTCAGGAATGGATAACAAACGGGAAATGATATTGGAGTCGTTAACGTTAGCCACTTTGTACCTCTTTTTTGCCGCCTCACACTGCTTGGCAAGGCGGCCTAACGTTATGATCTTTCGATTAGTGTATTGTGCTTATTTCGGGGTTATGTACTTTGCGAGCTTTTGAGCGCATCGATTCCAGCACCATCGCTATCAGCTCAATTGGGGATGGCTGCCCCTCAAGGCTTGCGTTTTTCGATTTTAAAATGTCATTTTCAGCTCTTAGCACCTTGGCCACTTGCTTGTTACATTGATTGGCCAGCTCGCTAGCAATGTTTCCCATTTGTTGACGCGCATCCTCACGGCTCTCACAAGGCTTACTCAATACTTCGGAGCACTTTTGAGAGAATGTCATCAAACGCTCGTCAGCCAATACACTATTAAAGAGCTTTGGAAAGCTCTTAAGCACCGAATCTGGCGCACCCGACATTCGTTCATCAAGCTTGCGCCTCATCGATTCACGAACATTTCTTAAATGGTCAAAATAAAAACTTGGACTTAAGTGAACACGCTTGTTTTCCTCGTCAAATTTAAAAGACAGCCCTTTAACAAGTCTTGTTCCGCAATGTTGCTCAGTCATTGTTTTACTCACTCTTAAAAAATACGTGTTTATACTCAGGTTTGATTGGTTGTAAGCCCTCTACAGACTCCACTCGGTCGCACTCTCGAAAGAACGACAAGATAGGGCAATACGATGAATTGATGCCTCTCGTTACCTTGCACACCTCTTGGAATACCAAGGCGCTCTCATACTGCTCTGTCGAGCAAGCCGTAAAGAACATCGGATTGACCACCAGCGAGCCGCTAGAATCGGTTTGTGCCGCAGAACTGTTAGCAACAATCATTGGCACGGTCATCATTAAAGCAGCATTCGCCGCCGTGCTTGTTGTGCTGGTGGATGCTTTGATTGGCGTTGCCGGACGAACAGGCGCAGGAGCAACACGAACTGGCATAGGTGCAACTCGAACAGGGGTTACTACTGGCGCTGAATGCGCTTGAAAAGCGGCCAGCAAGGCCGCCGCTAGTGTAAATTTTCTCAGCATCAGTGAATAGTCTCCCCGTCAGCTACAACTCGTTGAACGTTCTTAACTTCTACGGTTGAATCCGGCTTGGTTTCCACTTTCAGCATGTCAAGCATATCCATAACAAGGCTAAGCATCTGCTTAGTTTCTTCTGACGTACCACCAGGGCGATCATCTGCCGATTTAATGTTGTCTTTGAGCTCGTTCGTCAGGTAATCGCAAGCTTGTTGAGATAGGTTCGTTAACACCAAAGGCAAGTGCATTTCGGGATCAAATTCTTCCTCCCCCTTGTACACATATTCCAATTCATTAGCGGCACTCATCGCCAATTGGAATAGCTTGCTGTCCATAAGTAGCGTTTCAGCAATCTTGGTCGCCACTCCCACGACTACTTGAGGCGGTACTGCATCTTTGTCGTTCTCGTCATACTCGTACACCTTGCTTACGTGCATTGGAATTGCTTGAAGAACCACATCACGCACAGCGCGGTAATGGTCGTAATAATAGGGAGCCATCAAAACCACTCCGCCTGTTTCGGGATTAAAACCGACCATCATTGTGTTAACTTCGCAGGATGTTTCGAACTGTTCTTGAGTGTTCATGCTCATGCCTCTCGCTTTCTGGCTTAAACAATTTATTAGGGGTAGGAAAAGCAAGGGAGCGTATCCCTTGCGGGTTTAAATTCATCTCAGTATTTGTGGCTTTGGTGCGCCAAGTGTGGGTATTCCTTTTCCAGCATGTACCCTTTGCTGCATTTCTCGCATCGATGCGCAAACTCATTATCGACGCGCACCTTACCTAATCGAACTACATTGCCTTTACACTGCTCGTCATCGCATTGGTACGTCACTAGCACGGCTGAAAATGGCTTGTATGTCTCGCTCACTTACGCTTACCTCGTTTCTGGTTACGTTTAGGCTTGCTTGGTTTCTTTGGTGAATCTGGAATACGGCCACCAGCGGAATGCAGCGCGTACTCTGTATTGAATCGTTTGTTGATGCGCTTAATTAGGCTTACGCTGCGTGGTGCAAGCTCTTTCGCAAGTTCAATGTGTGTTAGCGCTCGGTTTAGCTCATGTTGAGGCACGTAATCACTTAAGCGCTGCGCAATCTCTACTAGGTTCACTTGGGTACACCAATCCAAATCGAGGACTTTGGCCACACTCACGACTTTCTTTGTGCGCTTAACTGCACGGTCTAAAGCTCGCTCAATTTGGTCTACTGGCACTTGCTTAGCGGCCTCGGTAAATTCTTCCCAATACTCTTGTGGCAGTACGCACGATTCGTGTAGCAGCTTAGACATACATAGGGAACCATCTTCACCAATGTAAGCCGTGTGGCCAGCTCCGGTATGCGTGTTCATTAGGTAAATCAGACCAAAACGCTGATCCGGTTTGCCTAGACCCTCTTGAGGCTGAATCGCTGTCGCCTTGCAAAGCATGTAGGCTTGCCAGTTACCGCCTTTCCAAACGGATTTAAGATCGTGGTATTGAACCGCTTCACCTAGATATAGGTTGTCGTTGCGCAGTTCTTCGTTTTCGTGAGCAATGATCGCTGCGTAGGCCAACACCTCATCAATGTTGTGCATCACGTAGTGATAGTTCTCGTCAGCGTTCTTCAATCCCTCGCTCATGCTGTTGATTTGCTCGGTTTGAGTCGCCACCAGCTCACTTAGCATTTCGATGTGCTCTTTGCTCTTGGTGAGCTCTGATTCAGTGGCCTTGTATGCCTCATCCAATGTCGCGTTCTTAGCGGCGGTTGCTTTGCGTTTATCCTCGGCAATGCGTAGTTGCTCTTGAACACTCTCAAGTTGCTGATTAAGCGATTCCAGTTCACCAGATGATGCCACTTGGTTAGCCAATGCAGCGGCTACCTTGTTCTCCACCAGCTTAGGAATGCCGTCCAGTTCTTGTTGAGCGTGACGCAACTCAGTGGTAAGGCGTTTGATCTCTGCTTCTAGGCGTTGGTTGTCCTTACCTAGACGCTCGTTTTCTTCGCGTAGCTCGGCTGCGATCTGCTCGGCCTCATTACGCTTTTTACGCATCACCTCAGTACCAGCCATTGCGCGGTCACGCGCTGCAAGGATTTCGGTACGTTCATCAAGCATTGCCTGATATTTTTGCTTTAGCGCCTCGTCGGCCTTGGCCGTGCGTTGGGATAGTTTGAATTGCAAGTCATCGATGATGTGCTGCATCAAACCAACAAGCGGGATCTCAAATTCTTTGATTTCAATTGGCGAATTTTCAGGAAGTCCCCACGGAAGCTCTACAGTAAAAACATCGCTCATAGGAAAATTTCTCTACTACTCAAAAATTGGGATAAGGGAATAGGGTTAAAGTTTGCTTATTCTTGGTTAGCAAAGCGCTCAAGGCGTTCTTCTAAGTCATCCAGCCAAACCAGTATTTCGCTACCTTTGTGAACGTAGTCGAGATCACTTTCTTGGATTAGATTGGCCACCTCTCGCGAACACCCGTTTACCTCTGCCGCGATTGCGCGGTTACTGAAATAGAAAGCATTCGGTGTGTCAGTAAAGTCCGTTTCGCCTGTCGCTTCGCGCATTTCCATAAGCGCTTTAGTGGTCATTCGACGCAGTACAATCAGTAAGTCGTCTTGAGTTGCTAACGCTAAATTTTGTTTACTCATGGTTTAAGCCGCCACGTAACTCAACATCTTGTAATGACGGAACTCGTTCTGGAACGGCATGTCATCGTCAAAGTCCATTGGTGGCTCGCCGTATTGCTGTTGAGATTGATCCCAACCACCCTGTTGCTGTGGTGAATGCTGTGGTTGTTGAGGTTGACCCCAACCGCCTTGTTGTTGCTGGCCACCAGCTCGGTTATTGCCAAGCATTTGCATCACGCCATTAAAGCCTTGAACTACTACCTCTGTGCTGTAACGGTCTTGGCCTTGCTGGTCTTTCCATTTGCGAGTCTGCAATTGACCCTCGATGTAAACTTGTGACCCTTTGCGTAGGAACTCCCCCGCCACTTCGGCCAACTTGCCGAACAACACCACTCGATGCCACTCGGTTTTTTCTCGGTTCTCGCCTGACGCTTTATCGCGCCAAGTTTCGGATGTAGCGACCGTGATATTCGCTACTGCGCCGCCATTTGGTAGGTATCGGATTTCGGGATCTGACCCCAAGTTACCAACCAGAATGACCTTGTTAATGCCTCTTGAAGCCATTCGTTATTCTCCGGTATCTCTCTTTACCGCTTCGTCTCTGTTAGAAATCGCATCACCAAAGAACAAATAACCCACGTCTGTACTTGTGTAGACCGCTATCAGTTCTAGGTTTTGCACCCTTGGGTTCACTTCGCCATTCTCGATTTTTCGATAAGTGTCTGGTGATAACCCGATTAACCTGCTCATTTCGAGTATGGTTAAATCTGCATGCCGTCTCGCTCGCTTGATTCGCGCTGCACGTTGCTGTCGATATTCAAGCGATTGGATTCGAGCGGCCTGTTTAGTCTTTGCGTCTCGCATTTTCATAGAAGCTCTCCACTTCACTTGCTAGTCGTTCTTCCTCGGTTGTGGTCGCCTTAATCAAGGCAACGCGATATTCATGTAACCGATTCTTTGACCAATCGAGGCAGAGCTTTTGCCACTTGATAACGGCAACCGGATCGGAAAGGTCGTAACCCGTCCCAAAACAGCTACAGCACTCCCACTTGCTAAATAACGACTTGGTGTAACCAGTGCCATTGCAAGTCGGGCAGCGATCCGGCTTGTCATCCAATGTCACATCGGCATCTTGTAACCGGTTCGCCAGAGCTTCGCGTTCGTCCGTAAGCTCTATGCCCTCGAATGTATCCAGGATTGATGGTGAGCTTTTGTCTCGCTCTCTTTGCCGTTGTTCCAGTTGAGATCGCTTAATTTCAGAAATTTCCTCACTCATCTTTCATTCCGAACACATAAATTTTATGCGGAGTATAAACCCACTTAAAAAACAATGCAAAAAGTATTGATACAAAAAACGAAACGATGTATTTTTGTCTCAGCAAACAGGCAAACAGACTCATATGAGGAATCAGCAAATGTCAGAGAACAACAGCAAAAAAGTTCACGACCAAATCCAAGCAGACGTTAAAGAGTACATGACCAACACCTCGAACAGCGTCTTAGACTTCGCTTTGGCCAATGCAATTAAGAGCGGTCAGAACAACCTATATGACTTGTGTAAAAAGTGGAAAATCCCAGTAGATAAGCTACTTAGCAAGATAAACACTTCTCTTTTCAAAGTGGATGATGATAAAATCCACCTCGCATAGACGGATACGTTTAGCTATCGGGATAAGAGTAATGAAAAGCTTCGGGGAAACTCGAAGCTTTTTTTCGCTTCAATACTTAATCCGAACGTTCAAGAATTTAAGGCATAAAAAAAGCACCTACTCATAGAGCAAAAGCTTATCGTTCGGAAACCCATTAAAACATCCACCAGCAACAAAAATAAACAAAAACCAACAAAATTAAACAACAACACTGTCGCTTTATAAAAGAAAAATAGAAATTAGAAAGCATCAATCGCGAAAGATAGTTTGAACTGATTCATCAAGAAACCTCGTCCGTAAGGTTCTGTTAGCACGCATTCCATTTAAAATCGCGGTATAGTGAAAAATAAACGCCTTATGTGATACCGGATCGTTTAGCGTCTTATCACCGTCAAATAGTTGTGTTTAATGCTGCTAACGGATAACTTGATGAGAGCCCAAGCTGAGCAACTGAATAGATAATGACCAAATTTGTCTTATGGGACGAGATGATTTCCGGTTTAAATTTAAGGTGTTATATAATCGGCCTAGTTTGAGTATGACGGAGCTATATACACAACGTCGAATCTTTATAGACAAACACAAAGACGTTCATTAACCTCGGTGATGTACAGAAAGCAAACAAACACAAAGCCATCTCAGGGCTATTTTTTACGAGATGCAATAGAATGAATCCATTCGCGGCAAAGAAGGTTTTATACCATTTCGCCGTTTGCAAAATGGGCTAAGAGTCTGAAATACTAAGTTCAGCAAGGATTGGAACAAAACGTTCCCCCACAACCATTGCTGGTGTGAAGAATATAAAAAAAGGCTGGATTCGAAGAACCCAACCTTTAATTAATTAGGAGGTAATTATGTAATCACCAACCAAGCTCGAAGCAGCTAGAAAGCTTCACTTCGTGCATGCGGGTAAACGATGGCGGCCACCATCAAAAACCCTTGTGCGTTGTCTTTAACCATAAGCCTTTGGAGAGGTAGATATGGTCAAGTTAGTTGATCTCTTGATTGCTTTAATCAAGTTAGTCACAGCCATAGTGCAAGCACTATTCGGCTAGACAACGTTGTCGCTCTAGAAGTACATTGTTGCTTCTAGAGCACACTTACAACTATCCAATAATTAATATTTCCTGTCAATTCGTGTTTTTGTCAAGAACTCACACAAATGCGGTCGTTATTCGTTGTAGCATGCCGTTGTCTATAGCTAGGATCATTAACTCATCCAAACAACAAAAACTTGTTGTGTATGTGGGAAACTGTGTAAATCTTTGATTTTCCAGTTATCCACATACGCTATAAAGATCTATATTTAACTATATCAATCTATGAGAACTATAGAACTATAAGATCTATAGGAACCGTAACGTATTGATTTAAATTGGTTTTAACTCGTTTAAAGATCTTTTTTTAGGTCTTTAAGTAACAAGATCTAGGTTTAATTGATCATTTATTAGGTGTTTGTGATCTTCTTACAGGCTTTAGTGCTACATAATCTAGGTGAAAGTGATCATATATCAGGTGATTGGATAACAGGTTTTAGGTGTTTCTGTTCTTAAATGACATATTTTAGGTGTGTGAGATGGTTGTATAGGAGTCTTGTCCGGTTTTTTCTACTTTCGAGTCAATGATCACGTCGAATTCCCTCCCATATACCTAAAATGTGTCACATAGCTCATTTCAACCTAGAAAATGTCATCTATCGAGCCCATGACCTAAAACTTGTTAGCTATCAGTAATCGTGTGTATCGGTTAGTTCTGAAAGGGTATCTATCTTTTCCATTAACGACTCTAATTCATGCATTCCATCATCATGCTTTTGTTGCTCTTTTTCTGAGTGTCGCTTTGACAAGCTAGCTTCAACTTTAAGAGCGTGGTCTTCTTTACCCACATAGCGGTACGCGATGGCAAGTGATTCTAGTTCAGACTCGGTGAGTCTGACTTGGTTTTGAAGCCTTTTCAATTCAAGTTGTCGAATTGTCTTAAGAGCATCGTGTTGATTTAGTTCATCAATTGAACCTAGTTTAACCCACCGGAAGAGAAACTTGATTCCAGTAATGGTTCTACCTTTCTTTACAACCTCAAAACCCTTATCACCTTGGCTGCTTTCTAAAAATAGAAGCTCTTTGCTAATCTGAGGGTGTTCAGAAAGTTCTTTAATGCTTTCCCTGATACAACGTTTCATAAATACGCTGTTGTTTTTGAAGGAACTTTTATCTTTTTTCAGCTTCCCTGATTCGTCCAAAAGCCCAAATATTCCTTTCAGTTCACTAAGCTTTTGCGCATGCATTTCAAAGCCCTTGTCTTTGAAGCGACTAAGCAGTTCGTACAAGCGCTTAGAATACTCCTTTTTCACCTCAAAGAAATTGCGAGTATTAATCAGAGCAAATCCTTGATTATATTCAATATACTCAGGTTTGAGCATATCGTTAGGAACCATCGTAAGTATGCCGTGTTTATAAGCGATATGTTTAAAAAGAGGTCTATAGTCGAATTCAATATCACCTTTCGGGGTTTCCACCTTTATCCCGATTTTTCGACTAGCTAGGCGGTTCGCTACTGGACTTAAGTTGCTACCGATATGTTTAGACTCAACACCTAACCACTCTGATAATTGATGTGAAGTAAACTCATAGTGTGGTGTTTTCTGTTCCCAATCACTTGGTTTCATATGTGCAATCATCAACGCAAACATATCTGCTTCCCTAGCGGATAGATCTTGACGACTAAAGACCAGTTGATGGCCTTTTTTGATATGTTTCGGGAGGTTATCGCTTACCGCAGGGTAGAAATATTCTTCATCACTCATGCAAATGCACATCCATAAATAACAAGATTTAGGTAATTATGACACATTTTAGGTCACGCATGTATAGAAATACTCACATCAAGCAGTGATTACAGATACCTGACTTGTACTCGCCCAACTGCGTCACGATAGTATTCAACTAAGCCTTGAGACTCTTTCTCGGAAATGGTGTTCATGTACTCTGCTAACATGGTGGCTGTATCACGAACCTTGTTCACGCTAGCTTTCACGGCGCTTGCAGCCTTGTTGTGCCAGCTAGCAATTACAAACTTAAGGTATGACATGAACTTAGGCGCTAAAGGCTGTTGGTGCTTGTTGTACAGCTTGATAACACGACGAGCTCCACTAGCTGATAGGCGGCCTTGCTTAGCAGCTAGTTGAAGTTCTTTCACCTCGTTAGCGTCACGTTTGAAGATTTTCAAAAACCAAGAATCAGACGGGATACCGTTATTAATTTTATTTTTACTCTCTGTAGAGAGATCTTTTGTATTTATGCTGCAATTTTTGTTTTTGTCTGATTGCTCGCAAGCCTTGTCAGCACTGGCTTCAAGAGGTTTTTCCACAGAAGCCCCCCCTAAATGCAATTTTTGTCTATTACAAAACTTCTCTGCCGCTTGTAGCGCGTATTTGTATGCACCAGTGAACATGTTTTGGATGCCATCAACGCATAGAGTGATGTGACGTTGACTCTGACCTGTTGCATTGTTTGGCTTTGGCTGGCCATAAGCGATCAGGCCAAGCTCTTTTGCGCTTTTGATGTAGTTATCAATAGTGCGCTTTATGATTGGCTTACAACCGTAACGGTGACAGTTCTCGTTGTAGGTGCGCGCTAAGGTATCGCTTGATGCAAAGCAAGTGTGACCATGCTTAAGGATAAAGCTTGAGATAGTTTCTAGTAGGCAAGCAAGCTTACGTTGTGCCAATGGTTTATTGGCTTTGATATTGGAAGCTTGTGTTCTGAATCCTGACTTCCAGTAACGAGGATTCAGCAAAAGAGGTGTAATTTGCATAAAATTCGCTCAAAAAAAAGACGCAAAAATTTGCCACCGATCTCTTTGAACGTTATACTTACACCTGCTTCAGTGTGGTGTAAGTAACGCTCGCTGAGATTGATGTTCTAAATCGCTTAAAAACATTCAATCTAAATGAGACTTCTTGGCTGCCAACCTCGTTGTCTCACCTGATTAGGCTTCGGTCTAATTCATTACGGCATAATGACTTTCCTTAAGTTCGTTTGTCGTGACGCTTTAAGTTTGCCGCTTAAAGCTCGATTTGAGTAAGAAAGCCCGCTCGCCAAAGCGGGCTTTTTTATTTTCTGTTGCCCGAAATCGAATCACTTTCTCTCTATCACGGTATCGTCATGATCTAATTACAGAAAAACTCCCCTATTATTGATCGTAAATGGTTGATCAAACAAGTCCCTGTATCAAAGTGATTCCGAACAAGGGGCGTTACCATCTGGCGCTAGAGTTTACCAAAAATTTTATCTATTTAAACTCCTTTTGGACGTGTTAATATTCCGAACACACCTAATTTTGTGGATAACTCTGTGATGAAATTTACTCCCCCACCAAGTGCTGAACAGCAATTAGAAACTCAAGTTAACCAATTAAAACAACAATTTAAGCGCCGACAGTTCCCAAAAAAGAACGCCCCAGCGCTACCGTTGGATTTGTTAGTAACAATCTCAGGTTGCACCTTTGGTTTGCATAGCCAAAAAGACGGCAGACTCGTTCTAAAGGCCGATAAGGCGATTAACTTTGATAAGGGTGTCAATGTGTTGCGCTCAGTGTCGTATATTGCTGGCGCGCGAGATAGCGTATCTATCGCTGGTTGGGACTGGCGACCAACGCACTTCAAGAAAGATAAACTCTACTTGCGTCCTGTCGCGCCTAGTGATTTATAAAATTCCGAATTGGCCACCAGAATTTTCGATTTAATTGAGTGTTTTTTGTACTTAATTACTAATCGCTGGTGGCGCTTTTTAATTGATCAACTTATTGGAATTTTCGTGATGAAGATCCGAAGTTGACGAATTGCTGTTTAATTTGAGGCGCAACACTCACTTTTTGCTCTACTGGAACGTAGCTATTTGTCGGTAAAGTTGCCATTTTTCGGGAACCTAGCGACTCAAACATAGCTCGCACCACTTGATGATCTTCCTTGGTGGCCATGTTGGCGATCGCTCTGCGCTGCGCATCGGTTACATAGATAGGTAAAGAGTCCACAACATCAAGCAGCATCGAGGTTGCCTTAGCGTTTTGCTCTACCTTTTCACGCAACTCTGCATTCACGCTTTCTAGGTACATAAGCTGGTTAGTAAGATCACCGACAAGCTCAACATTGGTCTGTTGAGTCATGTTCGCGTAGATATTACGCGCGGATTCCTCATCAAAACCTTGTTCCTGTAGCGATTCGAGGATCATTTGCTTGCTGTTCGCACTTTCCATCATCATGGCCGGATGGTCTAGGCTGATATAGTTCGGCTGCAACACGTAGTCCATACCGTGATATGAAGTCGTGATCGATGCCTCGCGTGTATCTTGGCCACCAGTCGCCCAACTCCAACCACCAGCACGGCTATTGTGCAAACCTAAAGCGATACGGCCTGTATCGGTATCTAAAAACTCTTGAGTGTGTTCAACAATACCGTCATCTGAACAGGTGATAGAGACTGTGCGGTTAGATGGCACGTTTTCTACCACAACCGGACGACCATTAATCATGATCACCTCAGTTTCACCGATTGAGAGCTTATTAGCGCGTTGGCGGGATTGATGGCCATAGTAACCATACGCTTCGCCTAGTCGTAGTAGCTCTTGAGTTCGTGGGCTGTTGATCATCGCTTGCACGGCTTTGATGATGTAATTGCGCTTGTTGGCGCTAAGCTTGCGACCGTCATTGAATAGGCTGAAACGGTCGGATACTTGTTTAAGTGCTTTTGCTGTCACTTTCTTTTCTCCATTAATGGCTTTGGATTTCGGTTAGTAGGTCGAGAACTACGTCTCTAACGAATCGTTCCGCTTCGCTTTGGTCAGTCATGCCAATGGATTCCATCATTTTGTCGTTCTTGGCCACTTGAGCCGCGAGCTCGGAAATGACTTCATTGGCCAGCTCGGAATCGAGGCCAACAACGGACGTGTAAAGATGGTTTTTGAGTTTCGGAGACTTGCCGATTGGGGATTGCTCGATAAGGTCAAGCACGGTAGTCAGCATGGTTGCGTAGTTCGCTTGCGACTCCATTGCGGCCAACTTCTCTTGCTCGATAGCTGTGTTGAGAGAGTTAAATTGGATCTCGAATGGCATATCGTTGTCATTCCACACCTTGCCGTCTCGGTAGATGGTGTGAATGTCGATAGCGCGCTTAACGAACGCCACCACGGCTGCGCGGATTTGGTTGGCGCGTAGTGCAGATTGAATCGAAGTGCGGAAGAAGCCGCCCTCGCCTAGTCCACCAGAAAGAAGATCACCAAACCCAAGCATGGATGGGTCTACGCCAAGCGTTCCGGCTAAGCGTTTAAGGTGAAACATAATGTCTTCGATGTGGGAGATATTCGGGTCAGTGGTAAAGGTATCGATCTGCAAGCCACCTTTAGCGCCGCCCATAAATGGCAATAGCGTGTTGATGACGGTTGGAATGAAACCTAGCTTGCGGGAACGGTCTACCACCTCTTGACGGTCTTGCTTCATCTGGTCAGCGACCATGTTGATGTATTCCGCAGCTCCGGCCGCATCTAAGCCGTCAGTGTTTACCGCTACCATGCGATCGATAAGTGAAGCATTCACACGACTTGCGCCGAGCGCTGCAATGGACTGGCGAAGCATCGACCAAGCCTCAAAACAGGTAAGAAGAATGGATGTGCCGTAGTTCTGCGTCTCGATTGGCATGCGTGAATACGCATCGTCATAAAGTGAGTAGCGCTGGCCAGTGTAGTTAACTGGCGGTATATCCATATCTGGTCGCCAGATTGGCATTTTTAGTGGGATAAGCGCCCAAGGCTCGGCAAGGCGTACCTGTTCGCCGTTCGCTCGGGTTTGTAGATATTCCGCAGTAAATCCCGCTAGCTCGCCCGAACGTTCGTACTCACGAATTTGGTTTGGCAACGTGTAGTAGTTGGCCTCAAAGTGAGTAATACCCACGCCCTCTTTCGTGTATGGGCGAACATAGTTAACCCCATAAACCAGCGTTGAATACGTCCAGTTCATTAGGTTTTCGTTGATTGGAGTTAGCAGCTCTCGGTTAAGACGGCCTACGTACTCGGCGTACTTCTCATCGGTTGGATGAAGATACACAGCCATGCCATTGTCGTTTGATACCGAAAGAGCGTGACCAAGGTGCAGATTGAGCGCGGCATCAATCGTGCTGTCCTCGGCCATTTCCTTGAGTATCGGATATAGCATGAAGCGATCTTTCGGCAGCTTGTGCAGAAAAAAGCGGTTTGAGCTTTTTCGACCGTCATTGGTCAGAGCGCCGTTGCTTTCATCTAATTGGTGTTCGCGATCGTGGAATGGCGATCCCGTGTATCCAGCGCCAGATTCAAAACTTATCCCACTCTCTTTATCGTCATTCTCGTTAAAGAAAGGGAACGCTTGTTTTAAAGCTGCCGCTAGCCCAATTGATGCCTTGTTTTGCGACATGTGCGACCTCGGTAATTTGAGGCGCTTTTTACAGGGATGGGGATGATCTTGGATGATAGCGCATCGCGTCAATGTGACCAATACGCTAATAAATCATTGATTTTCTATGCGTTAATTTTTTTTAGTCAAAGTTCAACTGCTTGCCTTTGAATCTTGGTTACTCACCAAAAACACTAATTTTTACTCTTGATGATAATAACCGTGTTCGGAATAATTCTCTCGTCCCTAAAAATCTACTTCCTTAGATATTTTAGATTATTCATTAACTTAAATTGATATTGATAGTGGCGTTTTTTTGGGATGGGGAATAGGAAAGGAAAAAGTCGGGCGAAAGCTCGACTTTTTTTTTGGCTTTTATCCAAAGAATAAAAGGCACGTTCAATGAACACTGATTTAACCCGCAGTATTGAACAGGCGACAACAATCGATGAACTGGTACGCCAGTTTGAAGCCTTGCTCGCTGTCGATATTAGCGACACTCCAAAAGGCCACCAGCGCCTTAAGGCTAACCAACTAGCCAAAGACATTCTCGCCAAGTACAACGGCGACTACTCCAACGTTTCACCCGAAGATAAAGCAGCTCTGCGCGACTACACAGGTTTTGGCGGTATCGGTGGCTCCACCAACGAATACTACACGCCTAAATGGCTGGCGAGCGCGACTTGGGATGCAGTTCGTTCCTATGACTTTACTGGCGGTAGCGTACTTGAACCAAGTTCGGGCGTGGGCGTATTTAGCGAAACCAAACCTAAAGGCACCCTGACTACATCGGTAGAAATGGATCAGACCTCAGCGGCCATCAACCAAATTCTTCACCCCGAAGACCATGTAATCCAATCGGCATTCGAAGCGGTAGCAACTAATCCTGGCATTGGCGACTTTGACCTAGTGATCGGCAACCCGCCTTATGGTGTTCGAGACGCTAGCGCGATGAAAGACAAAGCGTACAAAGACATTAAGTACGCTGATCAGTATTTCGTTTCTCGTTCTATCGATAAAGCGAAAGCTGGTGGCTTGATTGCCCTAGTGCTGCCAACTCGTATTTGTGATGCGAAAAACCTTGAGAAGTGGCGTACACAACTCGCGCTTAAAGCGGAGTTTTTGGGCGCGCACCGACTACCAACGGGCACGTTCGCTGATACGGGCGTAGTAACTGACCTTGTTATCTGGCGCAAACACAGCGACCAAGCGAAAGCACTGATTGATAGCGCCGACCGCGACACGCTGATTGAATCTAACGTACTTTGGGACACTTGGCTCAAAGGTAAGTGGTTCGAGCGCGAGGGTAAGAAATTCATCAACGGCGAACAGACTGTTGAGGGCGTAGGTAAGTTTGCGCGCAAAGTCGTGAAGCGTGGCAACCGTTCTAACGATGATATTAAAGAGTCGTTAATGCGCCGCTTTGACAGTCGCATTGATTGGATGTTACTCGATGAAGCGGTTAGCGAGCCAGTGAGCGCGAAATACTCCGATGGAGACACGATTTTCCGCAATGGCCAGCAGTACGAAATGATTGATGGCGAATGGGAGCTATCTGAAAGCAATGCGAAAACAGGCGTTATCAGTAAGGCGACCTATGGCGTAGATAACACCGATGAGATCGGTTCTATCACCTACTCTACTGAATCGATGCTTAAGCTATCGGCCAGCCAAGCGCTCAAGCTTTTCGAAGATTACGGTTACTTGTGTCATGACGACTTTAAAGCCCTAATGCGCGAGATTGCCAAGCTGCCAAAAGCAAGCCAAGAACACGCTTACAAAGGCATTCTACTTGGCATGAAAGTTCAAACACTTGCAACGCTGGTTGCTGGTAGCCGAACGACATCCAATAGCGACTTGGCCAACATGGCAATGGGCGCGGAGGACTTCCAGACCGAACAATATCGCGTGAAGTTAAGCGGCGAAGTGTTAGAGCTGAACGCACTAATGGGCGGCTCTAAGGTATCGAAGAAAGCGCTAAGCAACTTAAGCGAGAAGTACGTCTCTGCATGGAATTACTACCACTCATCGATCGATTCTAAGGGCAAACTGTCTGACCTACTCAAAGGCGACCTTAAGCGTGAGCTGACCGTTCAATACCGTTCGTCTCGCATTGGTGACGTGTTCCATCTATGTGACCGTGAACTAGGCATAACCACACTGACACTGCATGACGTTCGCACGTATTACACCGCAAGCGGTATCGATGCGATGAGCGATGAGCAGTTGCTTGATTACCTAGCGAACATGGATGAGGTAGCGGTAAACCCTGACGGCACGGTGACGGCATTCCATAAAGCGACGACTGGCCTAGTCGGTAAGCGCATGGATCAGCTGACCGCACAATTAGTATCGGCCACCAGCGATACCGTGAAAGCTAACATCATGCGCCAAATCCAAGCCATCGAATCTAAGCGAAACAAGATCTCGATTGCCGATGTGAAGATGAAGCTTACCGATAAGTGGATTCCTAAAAACATCATGCTTGAGTTCCTGCATGACCGTGGCTACACGGAATTTATCTTGGGCGACTTTACCGAGGATAAGGACGGCTTTGAGGATTTCGTACAAAGCGAATCCGGCCAATACCTTACTGGCTACCGCTGGCGTGATGGCGAATGGATTGACGGCCTAACTCGTAATGGCGTGAAAGGTAAAGCAGCGAACAGCGATGAGCGATTTGAGCGTCAAATTGAATCGTACATCAACTATGGTGCGGTTCGTGGCGGTAGTAAGAACGAAGATAAATCACTTATCCGTGAACAAATGCGCCGCCTCGATGATGAGTTTTCCACATGGATTGCATCATCTGACCATTCAGAATACTTGGAACAGGTTTACAACAATACGTTTAACGGTTGGATTAAGCCGGAGTTTGATGACTCACCACTAACGCTAAATGGCGTATCTGGTGCGATTGAGTTCCTACCTTACCAAAACTCAACGATTCGCCGTCACAGTGCAGACGGTAACGGCATTATTGCCTTTGGTACTGGCTTGGGTAAAACGCTCACTGGCCTTGGCCTCGTGCAGCACAACCTAGAAACCAAACGCGCTAACCGTGTGGCCATCGTTGTTCCTAAATCCGTGTTAGAGAACTGGTTCTATGAGTCCGACCTGTTCTTTGGTGAAAGCAATCTATCTGACAAGGTATTTATCGGCCTTGAAGTTCACAAAGACGATGACGGAAAAATCATTCGGGAACCGGTATTAGATGAAACGGGCGAACCGAAGTTAGACAAGAAAGGCGATCCTATCTTGCGCGCCAAACTGACCGTAGACACAAACGGCAAGCGCGTAGCAGAACAGCTCCACCAGCTTACACAGTCAACCGCTCGCATCGTGGTAATGACAAAAGACGTGTACAACCGCATTCCATTGAAGCCGGAAACGATTTCGGCCAACGTGCTTGAAATGCGCGATGCTGGTTTGATTGCTGGTTCAAGCAAGCTAGTTAAGGAAGCGGAAAGTCACACAGAGCAAGCGAAGAACGCGCGCTTTGAAGCGAAATATGCTGACGATGGTACGGCCAAAAACGAAGAACTACCGTACTTTGAGGACTTGCTATTCGATTCGGTTATGGTCGATGAGGCGCATGATTTCCGCAACTCGTACAAGGGCGGCTCATACCGAAACAATCTGGCATTCTTGCCTAGCCAAGCGCAAGCCGATCGCGCTATCGATATGCAGCTTAAGAACAACGTCATTAAGGCTCGCAATGACGGTCGAGGCGTTTACTTCCTAACAGCTACGCCAACCGTAAACAGCCCTGTTGATATGTTCAATATGCTGTCCCACATCATTCCGGCAGACACGTTTGCCAAGATGGGGATCTTTGACAGCGACGACTTTATCCGCATGTTTGGTAAGACTGGCGAAGCGCTGGTTACTAAGATCTCGGGCGAAGTTGAACAGCGTGAAGCCCTACTCGGATTCCAAAACCTAGACGCACTTCGAAACATCGTTAACCGCTACATGACGATCGAGGATGCTAAATCCGTTGGTGCCAACGTTCACATTCCTGACCTGATTAGCCAGCAAAGCGTTGTCCAAATGAATAGCGAACAGGAAGCGCTATATGAGGAACTACGCCAGCGCGCTGACGCAATCAGTAATCCAGACAAAGACGAAAACCAAGAGATTGTCGAGCAATACCCTAACGACACGGTTTTCGGCCTAATCCGTAAAATGGACAAGGTAAGTACAGACCTTGATTTGTACTATGAGCGTGTTACCTACCGATTCGCCAAGGACAGCAAGAAAGAGGTAGAGGCGGCAGTCGCTAAGCTACCAAATACCGTCACGGTCGCTTTTGAGGATGTGGCACCAGACGGCACGGTTAAGCTAAGCAAAATCCAAGTTAAGGTTGATAAGAGCGTTAAGGTCGAGGGCGATCACTGCGTGGTTCAGCTCCACCAGCAACTTGATGACCGATTCACAAACATTTGTGACAAGGCCAAGTTGAAATTTACGCACCCTGTCTCCCCTAAGTACGCCAAGTTCCTTGAGAACGCGCGCGAGATTTATCTGGCTGGCGGTAAGCAGCTTGTCTTTACCGAAGAAAAAACACAGCACAAGAAAGTCGCGCGAATCATTGCGGATTTTGTTGGTTGTAAGCTGTCTGAAATCGGTATTTTGAACAGCGATACCGTTGCGGGTAAGAAAGGCTCTAAAGCGACTGAGGACGATGAGGAAGCGGGTTTGGAAGCAATGGCCAATGCTTACAACACCTCGAAATACAAATTCATGATCCTCAATAAAAAAGGCGAAGTCGGCATCAACCTGCATCATGGCACAACCGATATTCACCACTTAACGCTACCTTGGACTCCAATGAGTATCACACAGCGTAATGGCCGTGGCGCGCGTGTTGGCTCTAAACAAAACAGCGTGAACGTTCACTACTACACGTCGAAAGGCTCATTCGATGATTTCCGCTTGGCCACAATCCAACGCAAAGCCACTTGGATTGAGACAATGTTCAAAGGTGATGAAAAGTACATTGCGAACGCCGATGCAGACGCAGCCGACGAAACTGCAATCATGCTGGCAGCAAATCCAGAAGAGGCGAAAGCCCGTATCGAAGCGGCTAAGCGTCAAGCTGAGCGCAAGCGCAAATTAGAGGAACGCCGACTAGCAAGTATTAACGTTAGCAAGTACATCAAAGCCACCCAAATGCTTGCTTTGGATGTGAGTGCGGTTGAGGGCGAGCTGGCCGAGCTACGCGAGAAGTTAGAGCCACTACGCAAAGAGGTGGAAGAAGATCGCCTACGTGCCGAGGGCGAGAAGCGCGGCAGTTGGCAGCACAAAAACTACCAACGCACCAAAGGCAGACTGTTTGCGCTAGAAAGCCAAATCAAAACCTATGAGGCAGCGACCAAAAACCGCGACAAAGCGAGCGATACCATCAAGAAATTGAAACCAGCAATGGAGCTGGCCATCAATGACGGTGTGTTAAAGGATTACCCTGACTTCCTAACTCATCCAGAGTTATACATTGTTCGCAACGGTGTGATTGTGCGTAATGGCTACACCTACAAAGCCGAAGTTAAGAGCCGTTCTTGGAGCGCCGAGTACGATTCAAAAGCAACAATCATGATCACCAACTTCGACCGTAAATCTGGCACGGTGGACGGCTTTATTACTGAAATGGACGGCGAACCAGCGTCACGCAACTATGTCGATCTACCTGTTGAGCGCATCATTGAAATTGCGCCAGTGAATCAGGATAGAGCTGCGCTAGAAGCAAAAGCGCTCCAAGGTGTACCACTAAGTGAAGTCGCTCATACGTTTGACCGTGAGACGTTCTTTGAACTGGTAGCAGAGAAGAAAATGAAAGCCTACGGTAATAGCCGCCGTTGTTTGGTGCGCAATGCTGACGGCTCATTCTCTACGCCGTGGGGGTTGGATGTTGAACCAGACCAAACGCTGATTTATCCAGATGCGAGCGATAAAGCGATCGTGAAAGCCCTACTCGACCAAGTAACCAAGCAATTGGAAGATAAAGGTCGCGTGATGTTGGAACACGACATTCTAAGTTTCTTTATCGGTAGCGATTGGGACAAACAGGCGATGGAAAACGGCAACCAAGTGAGCGAACAGGAAGTTGTTGAACTGGTGACACTTGAGATCAAAGCATTCGAGGAAAAATACCCTGAGCTTTATCAAGAAGCGCTGCTGAAAGCAGAGACGACTTACAAAACGTCTATCACTTTCCTTAAAGAGCTAGATAACCATCTAAGCAATTTGAAATGGACAGGTTACACCAACGCACACGAAGCGCGCCGCCTATCGGCTCGTGAGTTCACTCGTTACACCGATATTCTGACCGAACGCTCTAGCGAATACCGCACAGAGCTGGAAGATAAGCTATTCGCTGACTTCACTAAGCTGGTGGCTAACGACCCTGACCGTGCGAAACGTCTATCACAGATCGCGTACTGGATGACGCAATACAAACCAACGACCGATACTCACCTACTGAAAAAGGTCGATGCGATTTACGGCGAAAACTCACAAGAAACCATGCTTAAGGTATGTGCTGACCTACACGCTATTGGCGAACGTGAGTTCCTATCCGGTGATGGCCTAATCTTCTCGGATGACTGGTCATTGAATCGCATGAAAGGTGCGTATGGTTCGCTATTCACTTATCGCAGCGCACAGCGTGAGGAATTTATCGAGAAGTACCTAAATGCGGATAAGCCGGAAAAGGCCGAGGTTAAAGTGACCGAAACGCAGAAAGTGAAAATCGATAATATCTCTGCCATTAACGTAGAGAGCATCGAGAAGTTTAGCGAACTAATGTCAGGCATTGGCATCGACGTTAAAATGGTGACTTCACCAATTAGCTGGAAGCCTAAGCGCGGTCGCAACCGAAAAGAGATTGTTGTAGAGCCATACGAGCGCATTGGTTTGATGGACAACAATGGCCTTAAAGGTTCGCTTAAAGTGATGTTCGCTGGTGACAAGGAAGCTAAGGCCGAGTACGGCGCTGACTTCGCATCAAACACAAGCAGTGAATTTAATGGCGGCTGGTGGTTTATCTCTGCGAAAGCGGATTTGGAATTGCTAGCGAAATCGCTATTAACCATTCATAACACAATGGCCGAAGCTGCCTAACTCAAATTTTCGCATGCGAAAACTTTTTGGAGACAACAATGATTACCCAAGTGAAATTGCCTACCGTTGAAGATCTACAGCCCTTACTCGATGAGGCGCTAGAAGCAGCGCAAAGCAAAGAAGCATTTATCCAAGCTCAAGTAGATGGCATTTACAAAACACTTAAAGCCAATCCGCTCATGTACCGTCACTATGGCGCTTATTGGTGGGCGGTTAAATCGCTCATGGCCAAGCATGGTTATGACCTTGGCAGCGATTCAGAAGTGATCACAGAGCAACACTTCAATTTCGAAGACCCTGCGATTTTGTTGTGTGCTGCGTGGGCGTACCAGCAAGAGCAAGTTGATAAAGGCTACTGGCAAGCAAACCTACATACCTACTACGTCGATGATGAAGAATTTGAATATTCTATCGAGGACGTAAATCTCGAAGCGTGGAGTGTTAACAGCAAATCGATGCGTTAAGTTTTCGCATGCCCGTCATTTTTGGCGGGTATTTTTTTGCATGAAATTTGGTAAGAAGTTCTCGCATGCGAAACTATACGGAATGGGATGTTTTAAAGTTCTCGCATGCGAAAACTTTTGAGATAGAAAAAATAAACCCCGCCACTGAACAAATGGCGGGGATTGCACGTTGAACAGATAAGCTTTGATGCAATCAATCCTACCCCTAATAGTTTTGTTGCCGCCTATCTGTAATTTAATGTATATGAAATAATTTTCATATTCAACAGGTTTTTCAATATTTTTTATTAAAAACAATGAATTATGCAACTAGGTGCTTTTCCCTTCTTATGCCTGTTGACGCTGCTCTTTGTAACCTAGTTAAGTAATAGAATTGTCAAAAAGTTTTCGCATGCGAAAACACATGGAATCAATCTCACAATTTATCTAATGTTCTTGCATGCGAAAACTTGTGCAATCGGTTCTGTTTGTTACTTTTTTTTCTTGTGCTGTTGCTACTGGCAACGTATAGTGTGTGCCTGTTGCCAGTGACAACAATCGAGAGGCATTGATATGGCATCCAAGGAACGATGCGAAAGATTAAATCAATTAGTCCAAAAGGCAGGAAGTACCAGAAAAGCCAAGCAGCTCATTGATGGCGTTAAGGGTGTAAGCCCTTGCCACACTGCTATTTACAAAGCAATGCACGGCGGCGGTACAACTGATTACGTAGTTCAGTGCTATATCGAGGATCTTGAGGTAGCACTGAGCAAACCAAAACAGCAAACAAATTCCACCAGCAAAGGAAATTAATTAATGAGCATTATCATGGCGATTGCCAACCAAAAAGGCGGCGTTGGTAAAACAACTTGTACTTACAACTTTGGCATTAGCATCGCTAGCCAAGGCAACAAATGTCTATTCCTGGACTTTGACCCACAAAACAACTTAGGCGGCTCAATCGCACCGGAAATGGTCGAGAATCCAGAGTACACATCTGCGAGCTGCCTACACAACGCTTACAACCTTTTTGAAAATCCAGTAAAGGCTAAACCTTTCGAAGTCAGCGAAAACGTACACGTTATTGGCGGCGATAAGCGCATGGGTAACATTACTCAATCACAAATCTTAAACGTGGCTGAGTCTATCGACCTTATCAAAGACGACTACGACTATATCTTTATCGACTGTCCACCAGCGGCGAACGCGCTACAGCATGCAGCGCTACTTGTGGCCAGTAAGCTACTTATCATTAGCCAAGCACAAAAAATGTCGATCAAAGGCGTTAATGAGCTGGTTAAGACCTCGCGCCAAATCCGTCGAATGAACCCTGACTTGGAAGTATTAGGCATTGTCCTAAACCTTATCGAAGCCAACATTACAAACGACCAGCGCGAACAGGAAGCGGAACTTCGTAAAGAGTACGGCAACCTAGTTTTTGAAAACAAACTGATTAAAACAACGCGCGTAAGTGAAGCTCTAAACCAAGGCAAAGCACTGATTGAAACCAACCCTAAAGCGGCTGATAAATTCGGCTTTACAGCGGTTTGTGATGAGCTTTGCAAGCGCATGGTAGAGGTGACAGCATGACCAAAAGCTTAAGAGATCGAATCAAGCTTAGCGACCTAGATAATCTCTTGGATGAATCAGCGGTAGAAATCCGCGATGCAGCGAAAGTGCTGGCTATCCCTAAAGACTCTTTGTATTCAGTTGAGCAAGTTCGTGAAGAATTTAACGATGAATCACTACTTGAGTTATGCGAAAGCCTAGAAGAAAACGGCCAAATTCAACCTGTCGTTGTTTACCCGTTCGATGGCAAGGGATACAAAATCCAAGAGGGTGAACGCCGTTGGCGCGCCGCTATGTTGAGCGACAAGCTAACTCACGTTGAATGTATTGTCCGTGAAAAGGGCGATATTTTTGGTCAGCTCATCGAAAACATTCAGCGAGAAGATTTAACGCCAATCGAATTAGGTAAGGCGTTTGACCAAGCAAAGAAAAAGCACAATCTGGATAACCGTGGCTTGGCTAAGCGCCTTGGCAAATCAGACGGCTACATTTCGAAATACCTAAATGTGCTTAAAGCTCCTGACTTTGTTTTGGAAGCATTCCAAAAAGGGATTATTGGTGATGTAGAGTCCATCAACGAACTACGCAAAGCAACCGTCGATAACTCTGAGCGCGTTCGTGAAGCGCTGGAAAGCGGCGAGAAGCTAACACGCCAAGATTGTGTAAAACTGCGCACTGGCGAGCTAGATAGCAAGGTGGAAGTTGCACCTCAACCTAGCAAACCAGAGAAAGCAGAAAAGACCGATAAGACACCAGTAAGCAAAAAGCCTACGGCAAACCAAAAGCCTACCAGCATTTGTGTGATGGTTAATGACCGTCATGGTTTGGTGTTCGCATCTGGTAAGCATAGCGACAAGCTAACGGTACTGTTTGATGATGGCGAACTTGAGCAAGTGCCAGTTGGTGAAGCTCAATTAGTTGGGTATCGTGTGTAAAGTTCTCGCATGCGAAAACTTTTAAAGCGGGTGGCTAATTAGCTGCCCGTTTTTCGTTAGGACGTAATACCCGCCGTCACGGTAGACACCAACCACATAGTGATCGAGCGGCACGTCTTGCCAGCCAAATAGCCCTAGTTCGTCATCGCAATAAGCGACGATATTCACCAGCTTTACCTTTTGGACATGCAGTAGATAGATATTATCTAGCGCCCCTTTAAATGGTCTGTAGATATACTCGCCATCTTTCCTTAAAGCGGGGATCTCATTCCCTGCGACTGAATGGCCATCGGCAACGCCGTCTTCGTTTATGTCGATTAGCCCGTAGTGATAACGATGCCTGATAGTAAACATCCCCTACTCCCAAATGCAAAAACGCCAGATTTGACAATTAAATCTGGCGTTTTTGTGTCTATAAAGGTTGTATAGGCAATATATGCCAAGAACTATTTTATAGCATGCCTCGAAGCGTTTGCAAGTTCGTCCAGTTGCACACTAGACTCGAACATAAAGCCTGTTTGTACCCCCTCATTTTCTAGCTCTTGATTTACACGCCCAAGAATATCAATAAGCGATGCACCGCCGCCGCCAAACATATCCCCGAGCGCTTGGCCTTGGTGAAGCAACTCACTATTGATTGCCTCGGCCATTGCCTTAAATGCCAGTGTCATGCGTTTTGCGCTTCGGTTGTTAGCAGCAATGAATCTCGCCAGCGCTTCGGCCTCGGGATCGTTGTCGCCAAACAAACCGGACTGAGCTAATAGCTCATCGATGTGCTGACCGGAATCTTTGGCCTGTCTCACTAACTCGGTTGCTTGCACCAGTGAGTCAAGTGCTGACTTAGCGAGGTCAGGTTGTGAGGCGTTAATTTCCACGGCTTCTGCCAGCGTTCCAGACGTGTTTTTATGCACCTCTCCGCTAAGGTATTGCATCTCAACAAACGCGCTTGCTGCGCCGTTTAGCGCGCTCAAAATGTTGCGAATTTCGGGATCGGCTTCCTCGGCTACCAGCTTCACCAACTTCTCGTTTTTGTACGCCTTGGCAAACACGGCATTTTGCATGCGCTCAATCAGTTGCTTGGTTGGTCGGCCATCTTCGGTAAGTAGTCCGGCGGTTGAATTATCCCCAATTTCAGTTAAGAAACTGTTTATAAATCCTTGGTTAGACTTGGCCAAAAGGTTGCCTGTTTCGCTCGGTTGGAATAGAGCAATCATGCGGTCATCGATGCGCTCTGCGTCAACCCAAGCCGTCTCGGCGGCGCTCATCTGTTGCAAGTCAGAGAGGTTGGAGTCTCGGGCAAACTTAGCACGGTTAACTTTGGTGACACGTTCTCGAACCAACACTGGCTCGCGCATGCTCTCAACTTTCTCCGGTGATAGGTCGAAGCGCTCCGCATTGTCGATTAGGAACTGGCGGTACTTATCAGCCTTGCCCTCTCGATACGCTTTGATGATAGCGATGGTTCGACCGTTCCCCGACTCCACCACATTATCCGAGCCAACAATCGGTGCGCCGTGGCTAGATAGTCCAGAATCGGTTAATTGTTGTGGACGCAAATCGTTGGCCATCTTTGAGATCTGCAATTTTGAGGATACGCGAGTACGGTCGCGCGGTTGCAGCTCTTGCGGGAAGTTCGGATTGATTCGACCGTCTAAGTCGTTCGATGGAATAAGGTCGCTGGCTTCCACGACTTTAAATCCTGTTTCCACTTCGTCGCCTTTTGCTGTCACAACGTAGCTGGTGCGACCTAGCTTGGGTTTTGGATTGTCTGTTGCGTACAGTTGAACAATCTCGGCTAGGTCATTGATGTTTTTCGCCTCTTTGATTTCGGCGCTAATTGATGTGAGTTGGTTCAATTTGACTGCTCCGGTGGAGTGGCGAGTTTTCGCATGCGAAAACTTTTGGGACAGGGAAAAGGATTAAAGGCTCTTAAGCAATGCGAAAAGCGCCTTGGCGTAGTTATGACGTTCGCTGGCTGCTAGTGCAAGGTTTAAAGATTGCTTGTAGTAATAGTCTGCTCGGATTTTAGTGAAAACATTCATCGTTTTTTCTCAAGTTCTCTGAAAAGTTTTCGCATGCGAAAACTATATCGAACGAGATTCTTTAAAGTTCTCGCATGCGAAAACATCCGTGTCTTTCGCGCTCCATGCAAAAAAGTTCTCGCATGCGAAAACTTAAGCGGCCAGTTTGTCAGGATTGTGCTCGAACCATTCAATCGCTTTTTGCTTGATGCTATCTAGCTTCAAGCCCTCTGAGTGAACGTCTCGCATTACATCAACAAACAACGATGGCTTGGCTGTATTAAACTCCCCTGCAAGGAATCTCGCAACCAGTTCGCTTTGTTCAACTGGACGTTCGCCATTGTCGCGCTCACTCTGCTCAATGTGCTTAGTGATGATCTTGATAGCTTTGCTACGGTCAGCGCGCGACCAGCTACCAAAACCACCATTTTTCTTGGCTGAGCCCGCATCGTTTTTCCAGTAGTCCAAACCGCGCGCAACATGCCCCTTGTAGCCAAACTGGAAGTTTTCGCCATCCTTGTAAACAACGTAGTTATCCCCCTTTTCAACCATTTGGTAGTTAGGGAAAAACGCCATTTCGTATTCGTACCAGTTAGGCAAAAGTAGCACTTCATTGAGCTTTTCAATCTTATCGGAGCGGCCTAACTTGGAAAATTCTTCTACCGATATTGGCTCATCCGAACTTGATACCGGTTCCTGCTCAACCTTTTGGTTAGCGCCTGTCAGTTTATTAAGAATTTCCACCAGCTCACGGTTCTTTTTGATGCGTTCACCAATCGATAGCTGGCCACTCTTAAGCTCTTTCAACAAACCCGCAGCATCGCGGTTGAGCGTCATTTTTTCTCTTAAGCTTAACACTTGATTCTCTCCGGTTTAGGCCGCCGATGTGGCGGCCTTGGTTGTGATTAGATTTGCGCTTGGATCATGCTGGTGATGTTGCTTAGAGCGGCATCCATCAACGCTTCGTTCTCTGCTATTTGGTCGTTAGCTTCGAAGTGGGCGTAAGCCTGTTCTAGTGCGGTTTGGAACTCATCAACCAATTCCGGCGTAGGTTCACCAGTGAAATCTCGGATTTCCTTTAGTTTCTCTACATGTTCCATTTCTTCGTTATTGCCCTCTGTTTCAGATTGAGGCGCCTCACTACTTAGATTGAACGTTTTCACTAATAGCGCTTCCATTTTCGCTGTATCGTCAAATTCACCGATCAAGTCGTTGCCTTGGTATAGCGCGAACTTGTACTCGCCATCTTTAGCGATCGGATAAATGTCAGCGTGGCTTTCATTTAACCATGAACGGGCGATTAGCGGAGCGTACACGTTCGCTGGCACTGAGCCATTTACTGAGTGGATACCTGCCGCAACACTTGGTTGTACCAATGCGCCTTTTTCGTTGTAGTAGGTATCCGCAGATTGCCAGTCCTTAATCGTCTCAAGTTGAGCTTTCGCTTTTTCGCTTAAGTCGGTCGCTAGAATGTCGAATAGAACGTCTAGGCTGTAAGTGAGTCCGTCCTCATCTTTCGCATTAATCGACTTCACTCGGCCTGTTGGGAAAGTCACTTCCTGCTTACCAAGTTTTAGCTCTAGGTTGGTAAAGGCTTCTAGCTGCTCAAGCGCTTTCGCTTCTTCTTCATCTAGGCTTTCACGGAATGAGGTAACGTCTAATACATCATCCTCTGCCTGTTCGCCTTGCTGGTGCATTTCAGTTAGAGACGCGAGCTCTACCACTTTGCGCTCTTTACCAAAATCAAAGTCCACGGTTAGGCGGCCACCAAAGAAATTGCGATCGTGGTAATCGGTCATCGTGTCGCTGTTGTTGTAGTCGTATTGGCCTACATAAGCGTTAACGAACTCGATCAGCTGATCTACTGCTTCGGTATAACGGCTCATACCGTGTGGCGCTGGCGAGTTAGGGTTATCAATCTCGAACTGTAGGTAAGCTGGATTGTAGAGCATGACGTTTCTTGGCAAGTCAGTCAGCGTTAGGTCTAGTGTGCCGTAGCGAGGTTTGCGTACTGAGATTTTAACGTCATTACTGATCTTGCCAGCTTTCTTAAGCTGAGCGATAAAGGCGCGGATTCGCTTAGCGATTTCACCCGTATCTCGAATGCCCTCGCTCTCATAGATTGAGCCAAATGAATATTGAGTTGGGTCTAGTGCGAGAAGTTGTTTTTCTTCCTCGGATGCACCCTTGCTCACTTCATCTGCTGTGTCAGATTCTACGGCGTTCTTAGCACCCAATAGCTCAAGCAGTTTGTTAGCACCGTCAACCGTTAGGTAGCTGCGAGAATTGGTGTTAGCGATAAAGCGTAGCTCTTTACCCTTGTTCGACTTCGCTGAGAAGAAACTGTAGCCAAATGTATTTTCCATTTGGTTCTCTTGTTCTTCGGTTAGCGCAATATCGTTAATCTTGCCGTCAGCGTCCACCTTAGCTAGTAGCTTGTCGGCGTTCTCGCGTAGTGTTGGGCGCGAGTGAAGCGAACCCGAGCCGTTAATGGCTAACGTTGAATACAATGATTCAAAGCCGTTGATTGTGGTGAACATGGCCGGACTGACAGGCTCTAGTGGTGCGCTGTATTCCGTCTCTGCAATTTGCTCAAGCGTTTTGCCGTCCTTAAGCATGCTAAAGATTGCAATAGTGCTTTCTTTCACTGCTTGGTCGTTTAGTTGAGTCGCTTTTTGCTGCGCTGCTGCGCCCTCTAGGCCAGTTTCTAGCACCTTGCCTGTGTACGTATCGATAACGCTAAAATCAGATTGGCCAATAGTGCCAACTGGTGCGTAGCGTTTCTCGCGTGTCGCCTTGAATTGACCTTTATGGTTCAAGTCAGGCAACGCAGCAAGGCTAGGGAAGCCACGGCTTTCGTATTCCGCTTCGATAGCTTTTGTGTACCACAATGGCATGACCGAGTTATGGATAGCGCGCGCCATCTGTTCATTGTCGATCTGCTCATCGTTATCCAAGTATCTAAAACCATGAATTGCCAGGATGTCTTGGTTGGTAACACTTGCCATTGCATAGTGCTGAGCAAAGAGCTCATCTGAACTTAGTTCGGACAGGTCAGGGTAGATACCGTCATCAATCGCCTTAATGAAGCGCTCAACTTTTTGGTAGTCCTCGCCTTGGTCTGCCATTGCTGGAATGACGGTTTCACCTTTTGCCTTGGTGTAAGCTACGTCTCCCTCATGGTAAACCGTAGTCGCGCTAAACGCTTTTTCTACGTCATCCAGTGCTAACGCTTCGCCGTTCTCAAACTTCTCGTATAGGTCGCCACGTAGCGCGCGTAGGTCGAACATTTTCGCCGTTGCACTAAAGAATCCGTCACGGTAGTTCAAGATAGCTTGCAGTAGGTCAGCGCGTTTCGCACGGCGGTTAAATGGAATGCGATGAGCCGTTAGGAAATCAGTGATCTCTTTGCGGTTCTTAAATTGCGCTTCCAGTGACGCTAGGGTTTCACCTTGTAGTGATTCCACTAGGTGCGCTTGTTCTGAAATACGCTTAGCTTGGTCATCCACTTTCTCGCCACGTTTTAGTGTTTTACCAGTACCTAGCGTTAGGTCAGCTAGCATAACAAGACGTTTGCGATCGCTTGGGTTTACTGACTGCATATCCTTAAGTTGGGATAGAGCTGCTTCTTGGAAGCGCATGCGGCCTTGCGTGTGTTTTGCTTGGCGCTGTAATTCAGCATCGCTTTGAACCAGCATTAGGTCTTCGGCAATCTCTTGAATCATGTCCGGCGTCACAAGGTCAATCGATGCGCTCCATAGCTTGTACGCGTTTGGATTTTCCTTGCGGTTCTTCATTTCTGGTTGCTGGCGTAGCTGCTTAGCGAACGCTGCTTTGAAGCCCACTTGTTTTAGGGTATCGAGCGTAGACTGAGGAATTTCATCAACGCCTTTGTCCTCAACCCATTGGTCTAGCGCTTCGGTTGCGATGCGCTCCGCTTCTTCTAGGTCGCCCTCAACCATGCCAAATAGCGGCTCTAGGTCAAAGTTACTTACTAATTCTGGTGGCAGTTTTTGGTCATAAGCGATCGCACCGTGGCGAATGCCATTACCAGCGTCAGCGAATTGCTCTTTAGCCGATTCTGGATCGAGGTACTTAACCACTTGATGTTGTGGCGGCGTCGTACCCAAGCCATAAGGGCGTAGACGTAGGCCATACCAGAATAGGTTATCCGTGGTTTCGTCTTTGTCTTGGTCGTTCGCGTTTGGCTCGTCGTTCTCAATTGGTTGTGGTTCTTCGTTGCTGTCATCGGTATCTTGAAGCAACTTAGATTCGCGATCGTAGTCAGCCAGAATAAGTGATTTAGCAGCTTCCCAACCTTGTAGATCGTCGCCACCAGCAAGCGGTGAACCCTCGCCGTAAGTGACAGCCAAGGTTTGGTTATCGCGCGCGTGGATCATGTACTGGCCAAAGCTATCATCGTCGTTCGCGTCAGGCGATTCGAAGTAGACAAACGGCTCGCTATCTTCGCCTTTATCCATCTTCCAGCCCTTAGCAATGGTCTTGCGACCAATAAGAGCCAATAGCCATTCTTTGCGCTCGATATTTGCTTTTCGTTCCCGTTCTTCGTCTGACAACTGAGGAAAATCGTTTTCAATTGAATCACGGATGTATTCTTTAGCCTCGGCAAGCTCTGATACCGTCATAGCACCTTTATCGAGGTCATAAATCGCATCATTGATATACGACTCTGAATAAGTGCTAGGAACGTTTTGATTTGCTGCACCTGCAAACTCTAATGAGTCTTTAAACTCTTGGCTTAGCTGCTTAACAAAGGCATCAAGATCGCCATTGAAAGCACGGTTAATGATGAAGTCGCGTTTCTCTTGCTTAGTCCATGAAGCGTCCCATTGCTCGAACACTTGAGACGAACTACCACCAGCGTTTACATTTGTCGTTGCTGTATTTGCTGCTGGCCTGATAGCAGCAAGCTGTTTGCGTAGTTCTTCTTGGATTTCGTTCTGCGTAGCGATCTGAGTTTCCAAGCGCTTCTCTTTCTTGGCCAGCTCATCGAGCTTTTGTTCCAAGTCGGTAGCTTCTTCGCCTAGTTGCGCAGCTTGTTCATCAAGTTCTTGTGCCTTTTGTTGCGCTTCTTCCAATGCTTTCTTGTCAGCGTCTTTCTTGGCCTTAGCAGCGACAAATTTCTCGCTGTTGTTTTCAAGCAACTGCGCTAGCTTGTTGGTCACTTCCTTAAGGGATAAATCCATGTTGCCCTTTGGCGCGACTACGTGAGTAATATCGCGCGAGTTCATTAGAAAGCGGAACGCGATTAACGTGTCATCTGGATTGATTTTTAGCGGATCGTTATCCGGCGCATGGAACGCAATAGAAATGCTCTGGCCATCTGAAAACGGGATTTTCACCATTTGGACAGCAACCGCACCAGACTTGCGCGGTTTGCCTACTTCTACGGCTTCTACCGATAGAGTAGGGGTTTTACGTTCCAAGTGCTTACCGAATTGCTGAGCACGAAATTGAAGCCTTGAGGCTTTCGATTTGAACGCCTCTAACATCATTTGTGGCACAGGTTTGCACTGATACAAGTAGGTGTTCTCCAAATCCTCAAGTGACAATGCCTCTAGGATTTGATCGGCGTTTTTACCTTGCAGCACCGCTTCAATCTGCTCCGGCGTGAGTTTCTTGGCCAGATGGTCGATGCGATCCACAATCTTGATTTGATTTTGACTGGTAAACATCATGACTTTGCCGCCTCTAATTGTGCTTCAAGTTCTTTGGTTTCTTGCTTCTCTTGCTCTAATGCAGTTTCGAGATCTGCTATGCGGCGTTGTTCTTCTTCCAACTTAGTGCGAACGCTATCCCGAGCGGCTAGGGCATTGGTGTAATTGGACTGAGCGACTTGTTCAGCCGCTTTGGCTTCTTCAAGTCGCTTAGCAATAGAACGTGTAGCTGGTTGAATGTCTGAGGTGTCTTTAACGGCTTTAGCCGCTTTACGTGCAACTTGCTTGTCAAACTTGCTTTGGTTGCGCTTCATTAGGCGAACCATTTCACGCGCAAGCTCGCGCTCGTTCTTCACGCTAGGGATAGGCTGTTTAGTGCTGTTGAGTGTCATTTGGAAAATATCACCCTCATCACCAATAAACAGCGTCATTGACTGGCCATTATCAAAGAATAACTTGGCGCGTTTAACTGTCTCGCCGTCTCGTCTCGTTCTCTTGTTCGAGGCTTCTACGTCTGTAACAGTCGCACCAGCTTGTTTTAACGCAGTGATCAGACTCTTAAGGCCGCGTTCGGTCACGTTGTCAAAATCGACCACCACATAGTTATGTGACTGGTCTAGTGCAAACTTACTGTTGTTACGCAATTTCAAATTCCTCTGAATATGTCGTACAGGTAGGAAAGATTTTGTACAGCGGATTGATTAGGGAACAGGAGCGCTCAATCTTAACGTCCAGAATCCACTCGCCATGCAGCTTTTCCCCCGCTTCGAGTTCGAGTAACTTGCGTTCGAACGTCAGGTATTCGCTGTTATGTCCGGCGTGTGAAAAGTCGAGCTTACGTGTGCGAGTAATGACGGCTTTTGGTCGTTTTTTACTGCGCAACGAATAGGTTAAAGTCCCACTCGTTATGGCTCGCTGAGATTGATAACCAAGAACGAATCGAATCACATCGGGATCGTCCATCTGGTTTGCATGCAGTATTTTTACTGCGTTTCGTTTAAGCAAAAATCGGTCAGCAATGGCTAGGCCAATTACTGCAAATTCCATCATTTGCCTTGCCCTCCGGTATTAAAAAATCTCGCTAACATTTGGCTAGCCAGCTTGCGGATAAAGTTGATCGAGTCTGCTCCGTTGTTCGACGCAATGAGGACAAGCGCGCTGGTATAACCAGCCTCCACACCCTCGCTTTCACACAAGTAAGCGACTATCAAACCGACCACCAACGCCAGCGTTAGCTCGGTTAAAAAATCAAGGAATCCACCAGCTAGACGTTGCTCGCGTATGCCTTGGAGATATGACCCAACACCACTGAGGACAGATAGAGCCAGTACGCTAATCGCAAAGCTCTCACCAACAACTGACACTGGCATTAAATCCCCCTTTAGTATATTACCTAGCGAGTGTATTCGGAATAGTGGCTTTTGCTCAATAGACGGGCGTTACTTACTTTTGAATGGGTATTAAATAGGGCTGTTTTGCGGAAAAAAGTTAGATTTCAAGAGCCTATATAAAAAAAGCCTCTCACCCAAAAGGCTGGTGAGAGGCTAATCCAAGCGTTTTGTTGCGCGGAAACGCATACAAAACTTCCAATGAGGATAGTCGAGTCGAATCGATATTTGACGAGGAAAATTATATAAATATTGGTTTTCGCATCAATATGCGCCCATGTTTTCGCATGCGAAAACTTTAGGGGATGCCATGTTTTAAAGTTCTCGCATGCGAAAACTTTTGCAAAAAAAAGGGACAGCATCGTGTCCCTTTGGTTGATGGTTATGGCTTGATGTAGCGGATCGAGAAATGCGAACCCTGAATAGGCGTGGATGCACCTCTGTCTAAGAATTGAATAAGCTCACCGTAGTATAATTTTCCTACCCATCGACAAGTCGTTGGCACGGCATCGAAGTCGTTGGAATCACTTTGAGCCTCCGCTATAATTTTATTGCTTTTGGCGATTGCAGAGTACACAGTCGATGAGTTTGAAGCATTGCGGCGTCGTATCGCAGTCCATTCAATTTCGTAATACCCCTCAACACGAACATCAAAACCAGCAACCGGAGCGTTGTAGTTAATCAAATCAAACGGATCGAGGAAGCATCCTATCCAATTCTTGAACTCCCATGTAATGCCATCTATCGTAAGGTTGCCCTCTCTTAGCCCCGCATTACAGCCCAAGGCAACCTCTCCAGCGCGTGATGAAACACCCGCTAGTTTACTATCAACGTAGTCTTTACGTGCGAGAGAGTTACCAGCCGAGCTCTGAGGCGAACCTGCATATACATTGCCGTCCTTAATGTCTACATACTTACTGCGGCGGTTAGTGTAGAAGCGCATCCGACCCTCTGAGTTAGATAGGATCTGAATACCAGAACGGATATTGGTGCCATCATAGTAAGAGGCTAACGCCCAATGCGCACTTGAACTATCTTTACAGTTGATACTGAATCCCGCACGGCCATTCGTCGCCCATGATGAATCCATAAAACTATTATCCATACGAACGGCATCATTCGAACCAGTCCAAGAACCCGCCGTAAACTCACCATCAGTACGAACCAGTGAGCTACCGAAAAAGATACCAGAAGTAAACTTTCCTAAATCATTGATGCGAAGCCAGTTGCCGTCTGTATTACGAAATGCAGCTCGCCCACCTAATGAAATGCTCTGATTGAGCATTACATCAATCCCTTTAGCAAAGGTGAACGAGGAGTAAGAGTAAAAGCCGCTGGTGGCCTCTGTCTCCATGTGGCACCAAGATGAATTACGAGAACCAATCCAAGTTTTCTTTGTAGAGTAATCAAGCTCTAAACCCTTTCCATCAACAGAGTTAATTGCCCCTAAGTCTTTATTGTAAGACGTATAGCTAGTGACCATTCGCCCTTTGACAATACCCGCTGGCTGGCTTGCCCCCTTATTGCTAACGTATGGCGTAATGGTGTGACTACACATGTATCGAATAAGAATGTTCGTACTGTAGGCACTACGTGTTTTTACATAGATGGCGTAATTGTCACCGCTAGTGTTTACCCAACCAAACTCACTAAATGGTAAGCCGCTAGGATGGTCTGTAATAACCTGACCATTTAGACCTTTAGGGTTTCCGTTACTGGCTCGCAGAATCATTTGATGTCGTGACGACTGATAGTGCAAGTCAGTGTTAAAGCCAGCACCACCAAAGAACTCAATAACCGCAGTAGAGCTTGATTGAGGCATCGTTACATTGGCAACCAAACACCAAGAGTTGTCACTACCTAAAGAGGTGCGCACAACCTCTGTACGGTTAAACGCCTCTGTAACGACTTTATTCCCTTGTACTTCGATAGGGACACTGGAACTAAGCTTTGATCGAGTCAGGTCTAACTTGGCGTCCCCTCCATTATGAGCACCACCCACCGCGATTTGAACGTAAGCATCCGACGAATTAGAACCGTTCGTTAAGTAAACCGCCCGACGATTACCAATCAACCCGTACCCGTCCAGCTTAACTTGCTCGCTCGATGGAACGTTATTACCAGCGCGAGTGCCTTGCACTTCAACACTACGATTCGAAGATACCGACTCTGTAGCGTTTAGGGAGCCGTATAGTGTTGATTCACCACCTTTGCGGATCTTTAATCGACTTGAAACGTCACTTTCTACAACCTCAAAGGTGCCATCGGTTTTCGTTTCAATATGAAAGCGCTTACCTGCATGACCTATGTGCAATTGAGAAACATTGGAACTGCCCTCATCAATGAGTAGGCCACCAGTCAATGTACCGCCTGACAGTTTTAGGTAGCGGCCATCGGCTTGCGCTTGCGTCATCTTTGAGGCTGCAAGGTCATACGCTTTCTTAACGGCACCTGCCGCCGCAAATTTCACATCGCTAGCATCATTAACCGCTGCTGTGAATGCGTAGTTCGGCACGTTTGATAGACCAACTTGAGCTTTCGTAACCTTGTGTGGGTTCGAGTAGTCTGATTTGTGTTGAGCAATGTTGGTTGTAATGGCCGCTACCGCATCTTCTTGATCCATGAGCGCGTCACCAAGCTCTTTGATTGTATCGAGCGCTTCTGCTGGCGCACCACCAATCAAAGCACTAATGCGGTTGTCAGTGTGGGTATTTGCGTTAGTCTCTGCTTGTTCTGCGCGGTCATAAGCTGCGTTACCGCGATTTAAACCCTCGATGCCTTTGTCGTATGCCTGTTTAACAGCACCAGCGGTCGCAAGTTTGCTGTTGGACGCATCTGTTACCGAGCTGGTGGCCGGATAGTTTGGTACGTTACCTAAGCCTACTTGTGCCTTTGTGACTCCGTGCGGGTTCGTTTTATTGCTAGCGTGTTCATCCACTTTTGTTGTGATTTCTTCACGCAATTTTCGAGCTGGACTACCACCAACTTGAGTCAATTTTTTTAATGCCATTCAGAAATATGCCTTTCTCAATTCAATGACCAGCAACTCCGACAAAGCGCCGGAGCACATCGTTAATGGGGAAGTAGGAAAGGAAAGGTCATGTTTACTTGAAGCCGATAACCGTCACGATGTCGCCAGCTTGTAGCTGTTCACCGAACGTGATTGTGTTACCAGATAGACTCCATACACCTGCGTTCTGCATTACGCCGCAAACGCTTAGAACAAGGACTGCTGAGACTGTACCCGCTGGCAGAGCCACCGTAGTTGATGCAGATTCGACAGTAATATCCACCGTTCGGATCGCGTCTTTGATTGAGGCGCCTAGACTATCCTTGGTGGCATACTTACCGTCAGATTCCGCTTTGGTGTATGACGCGCCGCTAGCTGCTAGACCGCTACGCGCTTGTGAAATGATTTGCGATTTAGTGGCGTTCTCAAGCTTCGCTGCGTTAACGGCAGTTGCGCCAGCGTCTAGTGCGCCCACGTCTTCTGCGGTTAGCTCGACGTTTGCGCTTAGCGCGTGACCGTTGATGGTGCGAGTCTTTGGCACTGCATTCACAACGCGAGAGTCGTTACCCTGCATCACTGTGTTAGCGCTAGTGCCGAAGTTTTTGTTGAATGCTGTTTTTTTCTCAAACGCTGGTTCCGCGCCAACGTCAGTCGCTTCAAGCACTACGTTACCGCGCTGACCATTAACCGACGAAACGGCGTCAGTCGGTGTTAATAGTTCTTGCCAGTTCGCTAGTGTGCTCGCTGGTTGGCGCATAAGAACGAATGATTTACGCAGATCCGAACGGATTGCCATATCACCCTCTTGCGCTGTAAGAGCAAGCATTTCCGCTTCTGACTTGACAGGGAACGTTTCTTTGATAGCGATAGCTGGCAATTGGCCTTGTGGGATCTTACCAGTGCTATCTAGTGTAGCCACACCCTCTGCAACGCCTTTCTTGTTGTTAGGGATGTAGTCGTGCGTGTGGCTTGCTGGCGCTGCGCCCACATCTGAGTGAGTCAGAGTCACATCGCCCGTTAGTGGTTTGTTATTGATAGTGCGAGAAGTTGGGACAAGATTGGAGCGCGCTTCACTGACAACTTGTGCCTTGGTTTTCCCCTCTAGTTTTGATGAGTCTGTTGCGCGAGCGCCCGCTGGTAATGCACCAACGTCTTGCGCTGAAAGATCAGAAACAAGACGGTTGATGCGAGTTAATTTGTTTTGTGTAGCCATAAAAAATCCAATTTCGTTGTTAGTAAAAAGGGCATTTATGGGGAATAAGGCTAGGGGAATTTGAAAACTGATTAGCCGACCAAGGTGATCTCCGTTCCTGCTGCAATTTCGTCAACAAACTGGATAACATCACCGTCCGGTGAGATGGTGTAAGCAATATCTCTTGATTGCTGCACACCCTGTAGGAACACCAGCTTAATCGCGCGTTCTTCAAAGACTGGTGGAACAGTGAAAGTATTCGACGTACTAGCGAAGTGGCTATGGAATACTTCCATAGGCGCGCCAGCGATACCGCTGTTTATGATGGCTTCAAGGTTATCGATATGCTCTTGAAGCTCGGCAATGATAGAGCTTGAGCTTAGTGATGGGACACCTAGAGTAATCACCACTTCATCACCCGTTTCAAGTGGTTCGGCTACTTCAACCTCATTAGTGTCTTTCAAGAATTGCCAAGCACTGTCTTTGGTCTGCACGATACCTTGGATAGACAATGAATCTACTTCCGGCACTTCGTAAGGCAATGCGATTTTTGTTTCGCCACCAGACGCAATGTACGGCCAATGTTCAACCGACTTGTTGTATGCAGCAGCAGCTTTGTCGTGAACCAACTTAATGGCTCTCGCAGTGGCATAAAGCTGATCGTTATCTACGTTTATCTGACTGGTTGCGTCCCAGTTGTTTACCAAGCTAAGGCCAACTTGCGCTTTGGTTACATGGTGCGGGTTTTCACGGTCTGCGTAGTGCGCATTGGCTTCGGCGCGCATCGCATATTGCTTATGTGGATCGGGATGTGAAACGTGACCTTGTAGGTCATAACCGCCTTGTTCACGATCATCAAAGTTAAGGTGTTCACTTTTGAGTTGGGTAACGCCATCTGGCACGGTAGCGCGACACAATATCAAATGATGTTCTTCAACCGCTTCCTGCGGAAGCACCTTAATTTCGGACGCTTCAATGTCTGACGCTAAATCGACTTGTTTTGTCTTTACGCCAAACTTATAGAACGCTTCGAGCACCACATAAGAAGTGGCACCAGCCGGAATCTCCACATCAACATCGTGTTGTTGTCGAACGGTTAACACATAGTCGTCGCGCTCAACTAACGCCACGCCAAATTGTTCACCACTGCTCACACGCAGTTTCATTCCACCAGCCGGAGCACATTCAAAACCACGGAAAATACCAGCGCGAACGATGCCGTAAAACTTACGGTTTAGGCTGTTACTGGCCAGTGGTTCTAGGTACTGCGTATCGGTGATAAGCGGTAGCGCTTGCCAGTCCGTTAGCAGTGGCGGGATGATGATCGTTTCTTCGAAGTTTGGGCGACTCATTAGGCACCTACCTGCGCCAATTGAGCGCTATCCGTGCGAGCCGTGTTAATCACGATTTCTATCGATAGACCACGGTCAGAGTAGATCCAAACTGGTTGAGTGACAGCCACTAGAATTAGACCGCCGCTCGCATCTTTCACGCCGACGCAAGAGAACTGGTATTGTTCATCTTCTGCTAGCGTACCCGCTGGCAAGTTTGCCGTGATTACGATATTGCCGTTCACATAGGCGTAGTTCGCCTTAGAACGGTAAAACACGTTTTCAACGGTTGTCTTATCCAGTGGGATAGGCATGCAGCTAGGCTTGCCCTCAATTTCTTGGATAAGGTCAAAACCCCATTCAAGATCGCCAAATTGGAAATAAGGCTCAGTACCATTGGTAGGCAACGACGACAAGGCGCGTTCGTCGTAATAACGGTTAAGCAGTTCACACTGCGATAGGACTACTTTTTGTGTAAGCACCTTTACGACCTCGTATAAGTCGTGGCGCTTTAATGGGACGGGGAATAGGAATAGGGTTAATAGTACCGTCTATCAATGGAGATCGCATCTAAGGGGATCGCATCCATTCTAGGTGTACCATACATAGGGCTAACAGGGCGTTCTTCCTGTGTCGTCGTTCCAGTCTGAACGAAATCCTGTTTATAGCTCGGTGTTGATTCTATATCGGTCGTGGTCTGTTTTCCAACCGTAACATGGTCAGAATAGTTAGGTATTTCCACCATATCCATGACTTCAAATTCAATAGAATACAATTGGCCATCTAAAACAATTCGTAATGGGATAAGAGGATGCACCACTCGCTTAATCTTCGCTTCGAATGCTCGAATGGCTTCCTCGGTAATGCCGTCCTCACCTGCAATGTCGTTCAAAGGGATGCGAATAGCACCGCGACTGGTCAGGAAAAAGTCGCTCGGGTTTAGTCCGTTTTGCAGCTCCAACTCTGACTCGGGAACTAAGAACGTGCCGTATGGAAATCGCTCTTGGTCTACTGGCGCGTAGATTCGTTCCCACTTAACACGTAACCCTTTAAATTCACGCGCGAGCGTTGAGATAAGTGGATAAATGGTCTTTTTAAAGTGAATTTCGTCCTTACGCTGCATCACAACGTGTGGCAAGTCCTCATCGGCCACTTCGCCTAGTGGGAAGATTTTTCGCAGCTCTTTAATGTCTTCTAGCAGCGATTCTTTGTCCATTTCGTACAGTGAAGAACGCGCTTTAAGCTTTTCAATGTATGACTCTACGTGAGTTTCAATTGACTCTGCGATCGCGCTTGCTAAATCTACCCAAGCGGTTTCCTTTTGACGCGCCTTGGTTAGCTGGCCAGATAGCCATTTTCTGAAGTCTCCAAATGCCATGTTTTTCGCCTTGTTGGTGTAAAAGTTTTCGCATGCGAAAACTATATAGTATGTTGTGTTTTAAAGTTCTCGCATGCGAAAACATCCGTGTCTTTCTTGCTCCGTGCGAAAACTTCTATGAGTAATCGAAGTTCAGTTGAATGGTTGACGCATTCACATCTAAATAGTGGTAAGTATCAATCGGGATGCGGTCAAGAATCCCAATAACTTCGACCTCAAACTCTTTAATACCCAAAGTCACGTTGAGCTCTTGGATGACATCCCAAATTTGGTTTTTGGTAATGCGCTCATTGCGACTTGTCTGTTTGCCAAATTTCTCATCTAACGCATCGGCCAGTACCTTTGTCGCCCATTCTGGATTTGAACTTGGGTAAAGCTTTCCTTTGACCGTCACGGTAAATGGCACGTCCTTACGCTCCACCAGCTTATAGCGCTCGTTATAGCCCTCTCGGCCAGCGAATAGAACTTGGATTTCCTGATTCAAAATCTCGTCGGTTTTATCGGCAGAGTAAGCACAAATAAAGATCGTATTGATGTTGCGAACGTCCGGCGTTCCTGTGAGTTTTTCCTGCTCCGCTTCACCCCAAATCGACAACCAAGTAACACCAGAAATATTGCGCTTAACAAAGGTCATGTAATCCGAGTCCCACGCTATCTGCTCGTCATAGATTGGCGAGTAAAGGGCGTTGTTTCGGATTGATTCAATGTCTTCCGGCTCTGCACCGCCGATGATGCTGGTGGACGTTTTGATTGAGAGTTGGTCTTTATAGGCGCTTTGAATCCCCATATCGATAAGCTCTAAAGGCTGCGCATCGAGTAGCGTAGTCACACCATTAGTCAGCCATAGCTCAAACTCAATTACATCACCTGTCGCTGGCGCGCGACCGTTATTGTTGTTACCAAAACGAACGCCTAGCTGGTCGGTTGGCTTGTAATACTCCATGTAGGCTTTGGATTTGCCGTCCGTATTACGAAACTTAAAGACGTGCGTCCATTCTTCTCCGTTCACGCGCACGATGATGTTATGAATACGCTTAGTCAGCTCTTGAGGGAACGCCACGGCCAACCAGTTTTTTCCTTCATCGACCGTGTAGGTCATCTTGGACACTTCGAACTGTTGCACCTCTACTGCGGCGCTTTCTTGCGGCATAAGATCAATGGCTTCCATTAGCGTATAGCGCAATTGATTGTCAGCCACGCATTGGCTGTATTTCGGCAAGGTAACGCGCTTTGTTCCGGTATTGGTCACTAGCGCACGGCCTTTCGATGGCGCTGCTTTTCGCCCTACATAGCCCTCAGTTTCAGCACCCGCCAAAATGGAGGTGCGTTTAGTGGCTAGCGTTAGGTAGGATTCTTGCAATGCACGGCTACTGATTGCTGCCATGCGTTCAACAATCTTGGCCACAAATAAGCAAAGGTAGTCAACGAACTGCGAACCAATATGACGTGACCACCAGCTTGAACCAGCAATCGCCTCGTTAAAGGTCTTTTTGACTTCTTCTAACTTGCTCAAAACGTAATACCTCTCTCCAACGTTTGACCGTTCACAACGATCGTCAATTTGTAGGCATCGATACCGTTCACGCTTGGCTCTACGGCAATGCCTTGAACCACCGCGTCTTTCACGTCAATTGGGAGGGTTAATAGGATTGAGTTTTCGATAGCTGCTGCTGTGGTTTCGTTTATTGGTTCATGCTTGTATGCCCCTAATCTGTTGCCCCATTTTGGAGCGCCCCAAACTTGGCCTTGAGGTGTATCGAGCCATTCAGAGACGCGCGCAACGATCGCGTGTTTCTCATCGGCTACTTTTACACCGTCAATATCGACCCGTAGTAAGTAATCAATTTCTTGGCTCATCTATTACTCCATATCAGCGCTTTGACGCTGTAACGAACGGTCATCAAAGTTGAGAGGAATAGAGCCGCTAGCCTTAGTGGCTGACGCTGGCTTGTCTTTGCTTGAGCTGCCGCTAGGCGCTGCAAAGATAGTGGTCGGTTTGTTGTTATCACTGCCGCTAACCGCGCGCCCAATGGCATCCAGTGAATGTTTGCTAAGTTCCACGGTTTGAGGCTTGCCGCTCTCTTTGAGGTCTTTCATTGCTGCCTGTGCTTGCAGCTCGCTAACTCGCTCATTGCGTTGAATGGATGATTGAGTCGCAACCGTCTTATTCGAGGTGTTTTCGGTGTCCACTTTCACCACGGATTGAGTGTCCGTTTTCTGGTTACTTAGCTCGGTATTGATGGATGATTCATGGCTGGCTGTGGTCACGCTGTTGGTTTGCGTGTTGTTTGCAGCCTTGGTTAGTGCGGCTACGGCCTCAGCCTCTTTACGGCGTTTGATCTCCGCATCGACGGCGGCCACTTGTTCAGCTTTCTTATCTGGCGAGTAAACTTGGCCAAGCTCGGGATGCTCGACCATGCCGGACATATCCATGCCTGTTTCATTAGCCACTTGCACACGTTTGTCCTGGCTAATACGTTTTTCTCTTTCTACAGCTAAGTAAGCTTCTTTGTAGCTAATCCCTTGCTCGCTGGCCTTTTGCGATACCTCTTGAGAGGTCACTTGAATTGAGTTTTTCGCATCAAGTTCGCGCATGGCTTGGCTGTCATTGGACGCTTTAGCCGTGTGGTAGGCTTCGGCGTTCTTAAGGTGTTCTTCTTTCTCCGGTTGAGCTTTCTCAGCCTTAGAATCCTTAGCCTCTTTGTCGTCCTCAATCTCACCGCCAAATAGCTTGTAAATGCCTTTGGCCATATCGCCAGAATTAAAGGTCAACGCTTCCTTAGCGCCATCAAAGCCGAACGCCCCAAGCGCCGAACCAAGCAAACCAGCACCGCCACTGACTAGGCCACCCAAATCGAGCGCGTTTGCCAATGCCATTGAGCTCTTCTGGCCAGTTGTCGCTTCTTGGCCATCTTTGAGATTGAACGTCTCTTTTTGTTTGTCTTGGTCAGCGAATCCGCTAAACGCATCGTAGGCCATTAAGGCCGGAGCAAGGAAAGGGATCGCCTTGCCAGCAACAGAGCCGATTTTAGACATACCTTTAAAGGCGGCACCCGCCATCGATACGCCCTTGTTGGCCACGTTTGAGGCTTTGCTGCCAATGCCTGACATTACCGATTTAACTCGGCCACGCTTACCGTCAGCTTTACGACCACGGCGGCGTTCAAACATATCGCCAGCTAGGTCTAATAGGCCACCTTGGCCATCGTTCGCCACTGCTTTGGTTGCCGAAATCAGATCGTCGAGCTTATCTAGTACATCATCGAATTGGCGTTCACGATCAGCACTCGATTCATGGAGCACTTCAAGCATGTTTGCTCGGTAGCTCTGTTCTTTGGTGCTTTTGATCTCACTAGCTGTGCTTATCCGGCTAGAATCACTCCCAACAAGATTGACAGGCACGTTACCCCTAGCACCATCACGGCTAGGTCGATCACTAGACGTAATTTGCGTTGAATGGCTTGTCTCGAACGAATCTTTTGTCGCTGATAATTGTTCATGGCTAACTGTCTCTATGGCTGTGACGGCCTGACTGTCTGCCTCTGGCGCTTGCTTGCCTCGGGTAAAGAGTCGGCCTAGTTTCGATTCTTTTAGCTTGTCCTTGGTTGAGGTGGCCTTTTCGGTCACATCATCCAATGCTTCTTTAGCGTCTTGCCCTAAGTGATAAAGCTCTTTAGCGGAGTAGAAGAACGAACCACCAGCCGCAGCGCCAGCCGCATCGGTCGCGTCGTTTTCTTCCTGTAGGAACTCTTTCACGTTATTGATGGCCAGTTGCTTAAGGCTGGTGGCCACCTTGGCAAAAACGTTCTGGCTTTCCTTTTCCGTGTCGGTTTGCTTTTCAATTTGGCGCTCTAATGCGGTTTGCTGTGCGTTCTTGTAAGCCGATTGCTCTTGCTTACTCGCATAGCGACCATCGGAGCGTCGAAGCTTGCCGTTAGCGTCTTCCCAATAGCCCTCAAACTCTGCCAGTGCGTCAGAGACAGCCTTTTCTAACTTCTCTGGCACATCATCAAGGATTGAGGTATCCAAACGTTCAGAATTGGATTCTGGCGCTTCTACATTCACGACAACGGGCGCTTGTTTTACTGGCTCGCGCGCGTCCTCGCTTTTCAGCGTGTCAGCAATCGACTTTACGCCACTTACAGAGCTGCTTTGCTCGATCGCTTTGGCGTCCGGCTTGGCTTGTGTTTCTGCTGGCTGACTAGGCGCAAATGACAACTCAATCTCACCTGTACGCTTGGTCTTGGTTGCACTTGGTTTAGGTGTGCCGCTTGATTGCTGTTTTAATCCTTTTTGTGGATTAATGCTCGGAATAGTAGAGACGTTAAGAGAGGCATTGGAAACGCCCTTAGTTACCGCCTTTTCGATGCCCTTTGTATCCACTGCAAGGACGGCCTTTTGTTGGCTCGTTGGTAGAGTCTTGCCATCGAGTTTGCGACTAATCTCAGCTAGCACGGTCAGCTCTTTGTCACTGGCTCGCTTCACTGCATCAACAACCAGTGAAAGATCAACCTCTTGTTGGTTTCTGTCCATTTTTCACCTTGTCTTGGAGCGCTTTATCTAGGCTTATGGCCATCGTTTGAGGTGTTTTGAATACCGCATCGATAGGCTGGCCACCGTAGATCGTTAAGTTCTCAATCAGTACGTTCCAACCAACGTAATCAAAACGTTGCAATGAAGTCGTTATGCCGAAAGGGTAAGAGCAACGTTCGAGTTGCTTCACCTCCTTGCTCGATAACTTTCTGGCACTGCGGAATGGTGGCGACTAGGTAGTAACGCCCCTCGTCGTACTTGGTGAGCAATCCGTGACGCGCATTGCGTAGGCACTTTTCAACCTTGGCAAAGGCCACACGAAATTCCGTGTTGAGGTACATCGATTTCAATAGATCGATTTTCCACACTAGGGCATCGTCTTGGTCTTTGGGTTGTTCTTCGAACGTTAGGCAGTAGGCTAGCTCAGTGAGCGCCATGCGGTTAGCTTGTTGCTTCCATTCAGCGCTGTCCGGTTCGTACTGGTCGCGCTCATTGCGAATGTTCTCAAGTTGCTCCGCTTCGTAACCGGTTAGTGGTTTCACGTTCGCTAGGTATGACTTGCCTTTCACGATTAAGGTGATCTCTTGTTTTGGCAATCCATTGAGCGCTTTGGCCGATTCCATTAGCTCGCCCATATTGAGATCGAGATAGTGAGTTTCTTTGCAGTGCTCGCACTCATAGCTAAAGGGAATAGTGCCTAGCTCGCTGGTGGACATAAAAATCCACCACAATGCTGCGCGGCGATCTTCACCAGTCCATAGGCCGCTATCACTCATAGGGCGCTTACTGGTGTCTTGCATGTGGTTCAGATAGCGAGTTGTATTGGCTTCCTCTTGGTACTCGTTGAGGTCGCAGAACAATAGAGCGTCTTCCACGGTTGGGATTCGAAACTCAATCACTTCTGAAATGTTACTTGGTAGTGGAAATGATGGAATGTGCATTACAGTACCTTGTTACCTACAGACATAAATTTTTGGAGAATGAGCGGGAATGACTGGATCTGGTTGCCGTTTTCGCGTGAAAACATCACGTTGCCAATCTTGGTAGGAAAGACTTGATAGCTCTTATAGAGTGACTTTTTGCCGTCCTCATTGAGCGTGAATATGTTGATTTTGAACACGTACTCTTTGGGGATGTTGAGTGTGCCGTCTTGGTTTCTGACTTTCTTTATCCGGCTTTCAAACCATTTAGAAACAGTCAGGTTTTCGTCATCACGAACCGTTAGCGTGATTTCGCCAACACTGCTGTATGTAGGCAGCGCAATAGAGCCTGAACCGACTTGGAATGAATCCGCATCGATAGAGCCAGCACCAAAATCAATATCCTTTACGTAAATATCAAAGTCCGTTGGCGCGTCCGGCGAGTCGATTTCTACCGCCCATTGCCAGCCTTGCAGCCACGGCTTATTCATAAAGTTATTGGTCGAGCGTTTGGCGAGCTGCATGTATGGATTCATGGCGACCTCGCTTAGAGCAACGATACTGGTGGAACAATGGCACGGTTCGCGCGCATTGAGTTTTCAATCTCAGCTTTACGTGCGGCGAGATCAGGTTCGGCAGCAATATCGCTCACATCCAACTTGCCAGCGATGGCAATACGGCGTTGACGCTCTGCGTTCGGGATAGTGATCAGCAACTCCAGATAGTCGCCAAGCAAGCTAATGCACGGCGTTGGAAGCTGGAACGAATCAAACGGTTCATTGAGTACGTTTTGCATGTACATCAATGTCAGTGGGAATATTTCTGCGCTCGTTAACTTCAGTTCAAGAACGTTGCCCCAAACCTCGCTACGTACATAACGACCACGGTCATCTTTGACCACCAGCCTTGCAGCAAAGTCGGACGGCAATTCAAACTGATTATTATCGGCTAAGTCGCTTTGGTGGATGCGGATTTTCGTGGTAAATCCGGCAGTCTCTTGGTACTTGGCCAGCGCTTTACGCAGTAGGCTTAACAGCGCCTTTTCGTCGTCGTGCAGCAAGACAGGGAATCTCGTTTTCACGTCTTCGAGTAGTTCAGTTGGTGTCATGGCCACTCCGGTAGTGGCGGCGCATTTTGAGATAGGGGATAGGCTTGGTGAATCTTAAACTAAACTAATGGGGGAGGCGATAGATTATCTTTCTATAATAGCTCGGCACTTCAGTTACTACTGGTCGTATTTGGGTCGGGTAATACACATTTTTCTACACTGAGGCCACACTTCTCCACTATTAGTAGTGTTCTGAAATGTACGCTACTAACCAAGTGCCTATGTTATATACAGGAAGCCTACTTTGAAAAGTCTGAGGAACATCATATAAAATTATTGCAGCGCATCTGAATTAAAGTATTGAAAGATTTCTGAGCGACTGATGGCAATGCCCTTAGACGTTTTTGAGCTTCTAAATTATTCTCTATCCTTAGACAGTTTTCCGTATCCATAACTATGCGGGCTAAGCGCTTGTTACCAAACGTCAGCGCTATGTTACCCAATGTGTGCAGTTCCAGCTCCAATGTATCTACATCATTGTTGCCAAATGCTAGGTGTATCCTTTCAAGCCTAGTCATCGATTCTTTCAAATAACTGTCGATAGCGAGTTCAACGGTTTCAATATCAGTATCTTTAATTAGCCTCTTGAGCACTTTTTCGTCTAAAAGTGGCTCGTATAGTTCAAGTTCAATTACATTTATCATGACGCCTTCCTCGATCTCATTGCTCATCTGACGATTGTTTGTTTGATAGTGACTCTGAGTTATTACTTACTTGGCTATTTGCTTGGCTGTCACCTGTATTATCTTGGTGAGACTCAGACATGATCATTCCTTCAGAGCCATCACCGAGAGTCATTTCAATCTGCTGCCAGTTGCCTGCTGCAATAGTAGTGTTATTAATAATGACACCAGCGCTCATATCACCACCTAGAACACCGTGGTGTTTGGCTCCAGAATTTCTATTTCTATCTCGATTTTCTTGTAATACCAGAGAGGTTTGAGCATTACGCGCAGGAAAGTCGTAAGGGTGTGGGCCTCTGACAGGGTCTTGAGGTCTAGCGTTGATAGAAACAGAAACTAGAGTCAAAAGAAAAAAAGTGGTCAGCTTATACATAGTAACTCCTTGTAGAGCCGCGAGAAAATTTATCTCGCGGCACCTATCTAGTCAGTTTAGTTGATACCATCTACTTTTACATCTAAGTTGTTACCGACTGAGGTTGCAGAAGAGCTAACAAAAGGGTCTGTACCTGAGTAATCGGTTGTTAATGCAACATCAACAGTGGATAGCGAGTTGATGTTTGCAGAAGATGACTGAACATTATTCGCCAGCATAAATGCATCTTGATCTGATGTGGTGGTCAAATCCATCGACATATTGTTGGCAACAGCGGTAGCAGCGCTATCTACGGAAGCATTAATAGTGCCTAATACAGAAGAGGTAGCACTGATGTTGCCAATAAGGAGTAAGTCGTCCCCGGCAAAGCTTTGACTAGAGTCGATATCCATTTGGACATCTGAACTAATACTTGCGTTGTTACCTACAGCGGTCGCAGTACTTTCTACACTCGTTTGACCACCAAGTAGTGGGTCGAGCGAGATATTCTCGGCACCGATGATTGAACTTGTAGCTAATACACTACCGACCATATCCTGCTCGTTTTCAACCATTGTAAGCCCTGTCGGTGTCACATCAGTGTTAGCACTAATTGTTTGAGTTACGGTTGTGTCAACGGAAGCATTCCACTCCCAATATACGACATCAAACGCGTTCGCTCCAAAGCTAACAAGACCAAAAAGACCTAAAGATAGTGCTACTTTATTGATTTTTACAGTTTTCATAATATTTCCTTAAATGACTGATTAATCACTTTACAATTGTCGCTCTCGTCCGTTAGTGGAAACTTGAGGCCTTCCACAAGCATGTTGTACACGGCAATTTCTATGACCGAACGTACGCCTAGCTGAAGTGGTTCATTTTTAACGCTGCCAGCGTCAAACTCGACCAACTGGTTGTCGAAGAAACGATAGACCCCAGTTTCTACCTCAAATCCAATAACTTGCTTCTGTAGGCTACTGACATAAATTGTTTGTAACGTCCTTACATCAACCAACCTCAGATCAATGCCTACATTAATGACTGCTCTTCTTACTCCACCTCCGATTAATCCAATATATAACCTTGCTCCATCTGAAAGAATGTTATAATTCAGTTCAGTCAGAGCGCCTAGAACCACAAAGTTAGCGGGGATAGCGGATAACTTTTTGGTTTCACCCTTGAAGGCCCCATTTTCGTATAGCTGCTGTTCCGCTATAGGGACTCTAATGTCTAATCTTTCTGTTAAAACAACGCGCTTTGTTTTGTATAAGGCACTTATTATCATTTCTGATACGCCTTGAGATAAGGCGGTGCTGTCGTTGAATGTTGAATAAGATAGCTGGCCTGTTTTATCAACTACTTGACCAACTGTGAAAACTGGTAACTTATCGGCTTTAATATTAGATAGACTCGATAAGCACTTTGAATATGGTGTTTCATTTGTAAGTACTGGACTACTAAAATAAGGTTCTACTATATCGGATTCATATTTAAGTCCGTTTGAGCATCCAGTAGCTAGTAAAGATAGAATTAAAGTAGATATCGAGTTCTTCATATTAAATCTCCCTTTTACTGTACTTAAGCACTTAGCGTGCCAGTTTTTTAAGTCCTTAAATATCAGGTGGATACGTTTATAACTTTTATTATGAGAAATTATTTAATATTTATTTGTTGATATTTGTCATTGTGATTCTCAGAATGAGAAAAATTAGATAGAACACTTAACTGGTCCGATGTTCTAATATTTTTAAATTGATTTTCACGTATTATTCATTAGTAAAGTCAAAATATATATATTATTTTTCTTGGTAATTTTATAAGGGGGGATTTAATATGAAGGGGTTTGATTGTTATCAAGACTTATAGAGGAAATGATGTGAGTGTGGTAAGGAGACAATACATTATTAGTTTAGCAACAGGAAGCTTAGCGTTAGTGCTTAACTTAGAAAGTGTGTATGAGTCGTTGAAGGATTAAGAAAACACTTCTTAAGTGGAATCAAACATAGTACAAGCGTATGAATAGTGATGCTGCCTGAGTTGTTGGCACCCTGGGTAGAAGATACTTCTTGTTTACAATTGTAAAACACCCTTGCAAAATAAATAATTGTGGTAAGCAGTAGCGGACTCATTTGTTGAGCCACTAGCATAGTGGGCTTCTTACAATCAACGGCGAAGCTAAAATCAGAAAAATATAAAACTTAGCACACATGGTGTATCTGTTCGTTGCCATTTGTTACTTGGTGACGTTTTGAGCATCAGAAATAATTTTTTGTAATTAGAGGGTATATATGGCAACTCAACTTGAAGAGTTTGAGCCGTCGGCTTGCTTAGATAAAAAACAGTCTATACAAGCCTATATCGATGAAGCGGCAAACACTGGTGAGCCTGCAATCATTGCAGACGCTTTGGCGGCTGTAGCAAAGCAAAAAGGTATCGAGAACACTTTACACCCACCTGATAATCCATCGTTGTCATCGTTTATTGCATTGGCAAACTTGTTGGGGGTATCTGTTAAATTGGGGATCAATCGTACATGATAGCTTTAAGCTATTCCGGCTTTTCGGCAATTTCTCTGTAAACTCGTATCTGATTAGAGGAGCGGGAAATGCGATAGCTGTTTAATCTGAGGTCGATTGACTATCTACATAGGCTTTTAGTGTTTCAGTTGCCGCACAGCAAAGCATTACACCCCTTGTAACTACCAGATAGATAAGCGATTGACTCCCACTGTCTGTATGCAATACTGGGTGTATTAAACATTTTAAAAAAGTTTCACGGTATGAGCAAAAAGATTGCGGGAGTCAGCATCCCACCAGCAAAACCTACTGATTTTATTAAAGTAGTAGAGCTAATCGACAAGCTAGATCCAATTAAATACGGGTTTGACAGCAGCGGTAACTACTTGCATTGGAATGACTTTCAGTACCGTTCAAAAGAGTTTAAAGGCGACCAAAAGGGTTACGCTTGGCATGCCCTAAAAATTAGACGTGGCCTTAACGACATTTCGCTTGTTGATGAAAATGGCAATCCGTTCCAGCTTAGTGCCGCCAGTCTCGACGCTAAGCTATTCCGCATCGATAAACAGCTTAAACTAGAAGATTTGCCGCTATCTGCTCAAGACAAAAAGGCACACCTAGTGAAAAGCGTGATTATGGAAGAAGCCATTAGCAGCGCTCAATTGGAGGGAGCGGCCACAACGCGCAAGGTGGCCAAGGAAATGCTTGAAACAGAACGTGAGCCTAAAGATGACTCCGAACGGATGATTATCAATAACTGGCGTTTGATCATGATGGCCGATGAACTTAAGGATGTAGAGCTCACACCAGAATTGATTAGCGGGTTTAATGGCATCGCCACCGATGGAGTGTTAGAGAATGAGCACGTTGCTGGCCAATACAGAACGGATGCAGTCATGGTTAGAGACGTGGCCACTGGCGATATTATTCATGAAGCGCCAGAACATGAGCACGTTTTGAAGCTCATCGAGCAACTATGTGACTTCGCCAACACCGACCATACCACCAGCACCAATTTTATTAACCCAATCGTTAAGGCTTGTATTCTGCACTTCATGATTGGCTACATTCACCCATTCATGGACGGCAACGGGAGAACGGCTAGGGCGCTTTTCTACTGGTTTATCCTTAAGCATGGTTATGAGAACTTTAAGTACGTCTCGATCTCTGCGCCACTTAAGAGCGCGCCAACCAAGTACGTTAGAAGCTACGTTTACACCGAAACGGACGACAATGACTTAACGCACTTTGTGGACTACCAGCTAACGGTCATCATCAATGCGATTGAGCGCTTTAACGAGTACATCAAATCTAAGATTGAAGATACGAGAGAGGTGCGCGAGCTGCTAGGCGAGTCCAAGCTTAAGAGCGTGTTGAAACTGCCGCACATTGTGATTCTGGCCAAGGGATTAGAAACAGCCGGACGTGTCTTTTCTGTTAAGGAAATCCAGTCTGATTTTGACGTATCTCATACCTCTGCGCGCAAGTATCTTGAGAAGCTGGTGGAGCTGAAATTGCTGTTCAAATCAAAGGAAGGCAACGAGAATACCTACATTGCACCAGCCGACTTGAAAGATAGGCTAACCAAAGCTTAAGAGCATCAAAAAAGCCGCCAAACTGGCGGCCTTTTTGTAGGGAATAGAATAGGACTGGTTGGCGATTAGAAATCTACCCAGTTGTATTGCAGTGTGATAGCTGGCTTAACAAGTGCTGCTGAATCTTCTGTCGATAGGTCGATCACGTCTGAACGTACTTTTACGTGCTCCAAACGGAATCGATGCGAGGTTGCCCCCTTACCCTTAGTTGATTCAGGCGTAGACTCGATAACGACAGTGACCATTTTCTTTTCACGAACGATCTCACGTAGCATTTCTAGCACTGTACCTGTGATCGTTTCTACACACGTCACCGCGATTTCGCCTTTGTTCTCAAGCGCACCATTTTGGATGTAGCCCAAGCCCATTTGGCCAAAATCTTCTACGTCTGCACGACCCATTGCTGGAAACTGAGTAGAACGTACCAAAACGCTAAGATTAGGGTATTCTTCGATTTTCATCTCGAACTCTGTACCCATCATCTTTTCGCCAGCTTGGACGTTCTTAGTGAATTTCTGTTTTAAGAAATTCATATCGCCTTTTGCGTTAAATGCTCCGGCCATAATTACACCTATTCTATTGGAAGTGGTTTGGAATCTGTGACTGATTAATCATTTGCTTAGGAGCGGCGGTAATAGTTACCGTGTTGTAAGCGAAATTCCCGTCTCGCGTCTTAGGTGCGTTAATGTCATAACTCACCTCGCTAATACGCATGGGTAGATTGAGCGCTTTGCCAATCTTGAATCGCGCATCACTTGGAACACGGCCACCAAGGCCATCGGAACTGACTGGAACAGTATTTTGCAGCTCGGGACTTATCATCTGAGCCAGGTATTTTATGGGATCATTAACCTCTGATTTGGCATTGGTGAACGCGACAAATTTCAGCGTTGCTGTGATTTCTGGCGGTTCATTTCCTTGCCAAACTTGCTGACTGTTCCATAGTGTTTTACTCGTCTTATCCGACACGGTTTGCGCGACTGAGGACGTTTTATCTAGGGCATTGATGTTACCCACGGAATCGCCCTCAAACGGCGCTTCCCATATCGCTCTAAAGGCAAGCTGACACTCATCAGTCATGTAACCAATGACCGTAACCTCTTGACCGCCTATGACTTGTGTAATGGCGCATTTATTGTGGATAGACACGCCATCATCATTAGGTACGCCGACAATTACAGCCATTGCTTACCCTTACTTGTCCATACCGCGAGAATCGCGCATGCGGTTAGACTTTTTGCGAGCTGCTTTAGCCGCTGAGCTGTGAGCTTTCGCGCGCGCTTTCTTAAGTGCTGCTTTTTGTGCTGCACTCATACGGCGCTTACGGCGATTCGTTTTGATGTAAGTTACCTTGCCATCACGGATCACTTTCTTAAGCGCTTCAAGCATCATGGATTCACGAACGGCGAACTCTGCAATCGCTTCGTCTGAGTCCACGTTGTCTAGGCCACGCTCTAGGGATTCAAAGATGCGATCTGCTGCTTCTGGATCTTCCAGTGCTTCTAGCATGTCGCCCTCTTTTGGCTGGCCAACTTGAGCAATGAACTCGCTAGCCGCTTCCTGTAGCGATTCGTATAGTGCTGCTTGGCCATCGGTTAGCTCGGTATCGTCATCGCCACCAGCCATGCCAAATAGCATTGCGTCTAGGTTGTCGATTGAGCTGTCACCACCGTTAACCCACTGAACACAAGCCGCTGCTGCGTCTTGGCGAGCCATGATGGTTGATGCACGATTGATGGATTCAAGAAGTTGGTCTTCTGTTACAGACTCAAAAAATGCAGTTTCAGTTTGTTCCTGCTCGGCCACTTGTGGCATCACAAATGGGCGAGCAAGAACAGAACCCTCAGAAAACATTGATTTCATTCTATTCTTGCTCTTATGTTGATTAACGGATTAGTACAGGTTCACCAAGGATTCGACGCGCAGAGCCAGTTGGACAGAACGACCAAGTGACTCTCCAGTAGTCGATTTCGACTTGCTTGATTTCCAGTGTCCAAGCGCTTTCGCCGTCTTGATCTGGATTACGAGGTGTCACTAGCGCACCAACGGCTTCATAGCCCTCTAGGATGCTGGCCACACCGTCAGTTAGACCCTCAAGCGTTGCACCGTCAGGTTGGTGTTTTAGGCGATTACCTAGTGCGTAGAAGTCGCGTGAGATAGCGTCAGCAATAGACACGACTTGCTCAAAACGTAGGTAGTTTTCAGCCGCAGATGACGTTAGAGAGTCATCAATGAACAGGTTGCCGTTTTCGTCTGTGCCTAGTTTGTTTAGACGTGCCTTGTACATTTCTTGGTAGTTAGGCTCGCCAGCACCTTGGATTGGTTTTAGGCCAGTACGCTGAATAACAGCACGTTCAACACCTGCTGGTGTGTAGTGCCAACCGCCGACCGGAGAGGTCTTAGCAACGCCAAGCGCTTTAGCTGCAAAGCCGATACCCGAGCCGCCCCATACCGCCATGTTGCCGTAGAAACGACACTTAGCTTGGTAAGGGATATGCACGAATGAAGCGCGATGGTTGTTGAAGTTCAGACCTTTTTTGAACTCCAATGCCGCTTCGTGCGTTAGGCGAGGATCAATATCGAAGTAGCCAGAAATGCGTTTGTCTTTACAGATTTGCGCAAGGTCAGTGATTACCGCAGTGTCGTAGCAGCCCAAACCACAAACGTAGTTGTAGCTGTAAACGGTAGTGCGTAGTGCTTTCACTGCTTTCTGGTAGTCGTCAGCCGTAATGTCGCTAATATTGCCGTTGGTCGCGCCAGTGAATTTGGTTTTCGCAATTGCAGTAACTTCGCGTTTCGCTGTTTCTGCATCGATGCGACAAGTTAGGTACTGCGAACGTTCTTCAAGAACAGTCTCGATAAACGCAGCGCTACCCATTTGGTCTACTGCTGTAGGCTCTAGGGATACAACCCATTCTTCTAGCACTACAGAGCCACCAGCCGCCTGTTCTTCCTCTAGGGTAAGAGTGAACATGCCAGCGCCGTAAGTCGCTTCGTCTGCTTTCGCAAGCGTGATAGAGCGGTTATCGGATTGCGCACCGTCTTTGATAGCGATCGCTAAAAATTCGCCATCTTCAAGTGACAGGTCAGCCGAGTAGTTGATCGCTTCGTTAGTGATCGTCACTTCGTCTGCTGGTTTGGTTAGCTTGATAGCTGGATAGGTTGCCGTTTTTGGTACGACACGAACCACAAGGCCATTACCGCCGCGCAAGGCTTCATCAAGAACGCGCATGCCGTCAGCCAATTTGCCAAGGCTTGAGTGGTAAGGCTTACCTAGCTTGTCTAGGAAGTTAGCCGCCGTTACCGGAATCACTTCGAACGGCTTACCTTTTTGAGACACAATCACACCGCCAAACACTAGCTGGTTAGAGCCAGTGCCTTGCTTAGTTGTCGAGTCAGCGTTAATTGGCGAAACCGCAACTTGTGAGACGTTATCCATTGAAAATTCAATCTTACTCATTCTCTGTCTCTTTCAGCGTTAGATCCTGTGCTGCAAGCTGGTCTACAATTTCTTGCAAACCCGCTTGAGCAATACCTTTCACCGCAATCACGTTGTCTTTCGTCATTTCGGTTAGTTGCTCAACCGTTGTCACACCGTGGTTAATCAGTGCTTTTTCAACGCTTGCACTAAGCTCAAGCGCGGATAGCGCTGTGCCGTTATCGCTGGTGGCTGTGTCTGGTTGCTTTTGAACTTCTGGTAAAACCGTTGGCTCAAGGCGAACCGAAACGAGGCCGTTTGGATAGGCCGCTTCCACTTCGTGTTTGAAGCGGTTCACGTTGAAAACTGAGAGAGGGAAATCTTTGGCCAGTGGCGGCATAGCGCGACCCTGAACCGTGATTTCCTTTGGTGTGTGGTTGGTGATTAAAACGATCGTTTCTTTCATCGAATCCCCCAAGAGCGGCAGCCCGTAAGACTGCCGCTTACTTGCCTTATGCCGCTGCTGCTAAAGGAGCTTCATCGATAAGTTTCACGCGGTAGAAGTAGTCTTCTCCGTCGAATGGATGGATTTCGCCGTAGGCCAGTTCGTATAGCGTGTTAGACGCTACTAGACCTTTACCGATTGGATGCGTGTACATGGTTGCTGCGATTGCATCACCTGCTACGTAGCCCGCTTCTGAGTGAGAAGAACCGCGACCGTAACAAAGCATGTCGTTCGTACCGATCACTACCGGACACTCGAACACTTTCCACATACCGAACAATTTACCCGCGTAGTGGATAGCGTTTTTCTGTTGGTAGTTAGCCGGAGCAACGAAATACGGAGCACCAAGAGACTTAAGGATTGTTGACGCGCCAGTACCAGCAAAGATACCTGTCATGCCAGTTGTGCGAGTCGCTTGTAGGATCTTCGTAGAAACGTTTAGAAGAACTTCGTTTAGACGTTCACGATGTAGACGCCAATCTTCACCAGCCGCTACGTAGATATTGAATGTTTCTTCGCGCGTACAAGCAAAGTCCATATCTACTAGATGGCGAGTCGCTTTTTCCGATGCCAATGTGTTGCGCATGTGGCTCATCTGTAGAGATTTCAGATCTTGGCCAAACTCGCGTTGCATTGTGAACATCGCTTGGATAGTCGCGTCTGCTGCGATTGCGTTTTGACGTGGGCGTAGCGTGCGAGAGTCCATGTCGTGATCGATAGTTGGGATCAGATCTGGACGTTTCTCAATGTCTACCTCGAACTCGATGTGTAGAACGGTTTCTTCTGGAAGTGCCGATGTTGGAGTAACAGTCACTTTGCCTTTGGCATGGTCAATCTGACAGTTGATCACTACACCGTTGTGAGTACCAGTCATGATTGCACCGCCGTTGCTGTCTAGATCGCGCGCCACTCGCTTGTGGTTTACGAACAGAGAAACGGAAGTCTTAGTGAATGGGATTTCAAACTTGGTGTGTTGTAGGTCAGTCTTAGAGTCAAAGACGTGAGTTGTCTTAGTGCCGTCTGGTTGCTGTTCAGCGACAAACTTGTAGCGCTGACGCATAGACGAGTATTGGCCAACCGTTGCTTGGTCGATTTCAGTACCCGCAGCGAAGTCACCAAAGTTTGAGCCAGTGCGGCGGTACACTTTGAAGATCTCAACTTCGTTCGCACCCGCTGGGATCATGGTTACAGCGTCAAGTGTTGCTGTTTCTAGAAGAACAGGCAGCACTAGGCCAACCATTTTCGCGCGGATTTCAACACCCTCTGATGTTGATAGAGACTGGTTGATAGACTCAAGCATCATTGCGCCTGTTGAGCCATCGCGCTTAGCGCCCTCTAGCGTCATCATGTTACGCATAGTTGCGTGAGCTGATGCCATTAGCTCATCGCTAGGTAGGTGGCCGTAAGTCTTTTCGTATTCACGTACCGCAGACTGCATGCCTGATACGATGCCAACCGCTGTTTCTTGAGACACTGACTCGAACATAGGCTCATTCGCAATGGCTGACAAAATAGCCGCGCCACGAGAATTGTCGTCAGTTAGAAACATGCCTGTTTGTGAATCGAATTGGGATTCGATACACAGATTACGCATTGCTTGAGCGCCTAAATGAATCGCCTCAATGCGTTTGTTGAAGTTAGAACGTTTATCTGCCATGTAAATAAACCTTAGTTATTAAATGAGTGTGTTCGGAATCGTTAAGCCGCAGAAAAGCGGTAAAAATTCGCTCAATTTCGGATAGTAATTAAGATTTATTGTGAAAAAAACAGGGGTAAATTTTCGTTTAACTTATTGTTATATAATGAATTTGTGTCTTTTTGTGCGCTTTTGTGGGAATGGTAACGACAGGGGATTTCTATGTCGTTGATCGTGTGTTTTTGTTGAGAGAAAAGGGGATAGGAAAGGGCATCTAAAAAAAATTTAAAAAATTTTCAGTTGTTATAGGGTTCCTGCCAAAAAGCCGAACACGTTGCTTAGTAGCTCTTGTGTGTCAGTCTCTAAGCTTGGAAGCTCAACCCCATAGAAAACGGCCAAAAAGTCACGAACAATGAGTTGATAAATGACCACCAGCGCGATGCTCCACATCATAGCGGCGCGTCCAGTACGTACCAATGTGTTAGAGCTGGCCGCTTCAAGCTCTGCCAGTTTGTAGGCAAACTCTTTGCGTTCTTCGTCACTGGTAAACACACGATCACCAAACTCGGTCAGTTCGTGGATAATGCCACCTACTTTCTCGCTGGTGGCGCTCTTAAATAGACTACTTGTAAACACTTTTGCTAGTCCCATCATTAGTTGCTCTCTTTAATGTGTTCTGCGAACGCTTCTGCCAGTGCTACGGCTAGCTTTTCGCGCAGTTCCAATCCCTTTTGTAACGACTCGTCGTTAGACAAAAAGAACGGCTCCAAAATCACGGCTGGCATTTTGGTTTTCATCAAGAAACGCCAACCGCGAGTATCAGTACCAGTGTTCGAGATAGGCTTAAGGCCACGATCACGCTGTCCGATAAGTCCAGCCACCGCTTTTTGTAGGCGCTGAGCAAGTGCTTGACTCTTGTCCGACTTATGCCAATGCAATGTCTCTGAACCTTGAACTGACTTATTGGCCACGCTGTTACAATGTAACTCGATGGCATAGTCAGCGCCCGATTCGTTCACATCACTGATCATCCGTGAGTAGGTGTCTCGATACATGATCACTGGAAGAATGTCTCGCTTATGTAGCTCGGCGGCCAATAAGCTGGCTAGGGGATGATTATAGCCATACTCATTCATTCCGAATGTTTCGTTGTAAGCGCCGCCATCTTTAAAACTATGGCCAACAACAATACAGACTTTTTTCATTTTATAAACTCCCAAACTTAGCTTAACTAATATGTACTTAGGTATTGACTATGTTCGGAATAGGAAGTATATTTGCTTTACCAGATCGGCATCCCAATCGACTGGTGTCAACTAACGTTGAAACTTCATTTTTAACCTTTGTAATAGCTTCTTGTGCCGCGAACACTTACCTCGCGGCTTTTTTTTGCCTGCAATTTAGAAAAAAACCAGCGCGAACGCTGGCTTTGCTTGGATTATGGTCGGTTTTGAACGGGC
>NZ_JAWOTH010000016.1:0-99379 GCF_033338745.1 Vibrio sp. Vb1026 | reverse complement strand
GGTAGTTCAGTTGGTTAGAATACCGGCCTGTCACGCCGGGGGTCGCGGGTTCGAGTCCCGTCCACTCCGCCACTTATATTAAGCCTCAGTCGAAAGACTGAGGCTTTTTTCGTTTTGGTTCCCCGACTTAGCTTAAACCCACTTTCATATTGAAACCTTGCATCGAGAGGCAGGCTTCCCTCTGGTTATGCTTTCTAAGCCCTGTATGAGTGAAGTGGAACGCAGTTTTGTGTGGTTTCTACTGAACCGGGTCCTAGTATCGAGCGCTAGTTTTGAGCCTCTTCATTCACCAAAGCTCCTTTTATTCGATATTAGAAAATCTAGTTATGTGACAGAGTTTAATTGTTTGAAGTGTCGCTTGTTTCTAATTTGAAAACAGGACGACTTTGAATACAAGTTTAGTCTCACTGAGATCAAGAGGGAGGGGGGCTACATTTCTGTTAAGGCTTTGATCTACCTGAATGCTAGCTCAGTTTTATCTTGGTGAGGTTGCTAACCTGTTTGGGTTCTGAACGCAATTACCCTAAATGCCTCTTTCTCATAAAAATACAAACTCGCTCATTGCTAAGTATTGTGGAAGTTTAGCTTTGATGTTTGCGAGGAGCCTATATTGCCAAGGGAAGAGAAGTGATACAGATGAAAATGGGTAAATTAAAAGGCTCGTCTATGAATACTATCTATCGGAAATAGTTAGTATCTATGAAAATGCAGCGTAGCGATTCTTAGTATATTTGAAGGTATATCAAAGAATAAGGAGCACTCGTCCTTGAAGGGGAGTCTGAAAATTAGTTATGAAAAAAGCAGCTAGGTAGCTGCTTTTTATTTATTAAGTTACGTGTCTTTAAGAGTCCACTGGCTCCGTATGTTCCGGAGTGGTTATTGCTTGGTTGTTCTCTTCCATCTTCTTCTCTTCTGCTTTTGCTTTTTCAATCATTGGGGTGATTGTTGAGCCTTGAATGAGGATAGAGAAAACAACGACGGAGTAGGTCATTACAAGAATAATCTCTTTTACATCGATTAACTTATCTTGAATCACCCAAATACCAGATGGAATGGAAAGTGCCATTGCCAATGCAAGGCCCCCGCGTAAGCCGCCCCACGTCAAAATACGTACTGACCACGGGTTATATTTTCTGTAACGCTTAAAGCCAATGTACGAGAGAAATACGCTTAAATAGCGAGCTGCTAGTACAAGAGGGACTGAAATAGCCATCATAATCCAGTCTTCTTTGTGGAATTCAAATAGCAGCATCGACATGCCGATCAGTAGGAATAACACGCCATTCAAGAACTCATCAACAAGCTCCCAAAAATGGTCAAGGTGATCTTCACTCTCTTTTGAAAAGCCAATAAAGCGTGTCCAGTTGCCAATCATAATACCGGATACAACCATCGCGAGTGGGCCTGATACATGGATGTATTCAGCAAATGCGTAACCTGCTGTTGGGACACCAATGGTAAGTAACAATTCCATTGAGTGATCATCGGTGGCACTGATCAAGTAGTGGAATAGCAAACCGAGGACGAAACCATATGTGATACCACCGATAGCTTCTTGGATGAAGAGCAAGGTGACACTACCTACAGTTGGTGCCTCAGTGCCAAATGCAATCGTAAATAGAGTGACGAAGATAACCAAACCGAAGCCATCATTGAAGAGCGATTCTCCTTCAATCTGAGTGGAGATACGTTTAGGAGCATCGAGTTTTTTCACAATAGCCAATACAGCGATTGGGTCAGTTGGCGATATTAGAGCACCAAATAGTAAGCAGTAGACCAAATCAAATTGGATGCCAATTAACTGACAAAACCCATACAGCGTAAATCCAATAAAGAACGTAGAAAACAGTGTAGCTCCAAGGGCTAAAACAGTGATCTCCCACTTTTGATCTTTAAGGTTCGGGAGTTTGATGCCTAGTCCACCAGCAAATAGTAAGAAGCCAAGAATGCCTTTGAGCAAGAAATCTTCGAAGTTAATCCTTGTGATCGTCTCCGTCGCAATTTCGGTGAGATGGAACCAGTTGTTTTGACCCGCAATTAAGATTAGAAGTGAAAGCACCATTGAACCTGCGGTAATCGCAATGGTGGTTTGCATCTTTCCTATCTTGCTGTTTACAAAAGCAATTAGCATCGCAGCTGCGGATAGAAAACATAAAGTATGATAGACCGACATAGAGCTCTCTATTTGTAACATTTTATGAATGGAATTCTCGGCTGATGCTGCTTAAATAGCAAACATTTTTTCGTGATTATTTTGCAAGTTAAGAAGGATATAAAATAATCATTAATTCTACGTTTAGACGTCTAGACTCCTGAAGTTTGTGTGATAGGATGGAAAGATAACTAAAGGAATGAGGCTGTACTGTGGGAAGTAACGTAAGACAACAGATTGAAGCTCAATTGAAGCAACGTATTCTTTTGATTGATGGTGGTATGGGAACCATGATTCAAGGGTACAAACTTGAAGAGCAAGACTATCGAGGAACGCGCTTTGCGGATTGGCATTGTGATCTAAAAGGTAACAACGACCTGTTGGTTCTAAGTCAGCCTCAACTTATCAAGGAAATTCACGCTGCATATTTAGAAGCGGGTGCAGATATTCTTGAGACCAACACGTTTAACGCAACAACCATTGCGATGGCTGACTACGAGATGGAAAGCCTAAGTGAAGAAATTAACTTTGCAGCTGCCAAGCTTGCACGTGAAGTTGCAGACGAATGGACCGCAAAAACACCCGATAAACCGCGTTATGTCGCAGGGGTTTTAGGGCCGACAAACCGAACTTGTTCTATTTCTCCTGATGTAAATGACCCCGGATATCGAAATGTTTCTTTCGACGAGTTAGTTGAGGCTTACTCTGAATCGACTCGTGCTCTAATTAAAGGTGGTTCTGACCTTATTCTTATCGAGACCATCTTCGATACGCTTAACGCTAAGGCTTGTTCATTTGCTGTTGAAAGTGTGTTTGAAGAGATGGGGATTGAGTTACCTGTGATGATCTCGGGGACTATTACTGATGCTTCCGGTCGGACATTATCCGGTCAAACCACAGAAGCGTTTTACAACTCATTACGTCATGTTAAACCGATTTCGTTTGGTTTGAACTGTGCACTTGGTCCAGATGAGCTGCGTCCTTATGTTGAAGAGCTCTCTCGTATATCAGAATCTTTTGTTTCCGCTCACCCAAATGCTGGGCTTCCGAATGCATTCGGCGAATACGATTTGTCGCCAGAAGATATGGCTAAGCATGTTAAAGAGTGGGCTCAAAGTGGCTTTTTAAACTTGATTGGTGGGTGTTGTGGTACAACTCCTGAGCACATTCGCCAAATGGCACTCGCGGTTGAAAATATCGCCCCTCGTCAATTACCTGAACTTCCCGTTGCTTGTCGCTTGTCTGGCCTAGAGCCACTCGCTATTGATAAAGACTCTTTATTTATCAATGTCGGTGAGCGTACGAATGTAACCGGTTCTGCGCGTTTTAAGCGCTTAATTAAAGAAGAGCTGTACGATGAAGCGCTCGATGTGGCTCGTCAACAAGTTGAAAATGGCGCTCAAATTATCGATATCAACATGGATGAAGGCATGTTGGATGCACAAGCTTGTATGGTTCGCTTTTTAAACCTTTGTGCGTCAGAACCTGAAATCTCAAAAGTACCAATCATGGTTGACTCTTCCAAGTGGGAGGTTATTGAAGCCGGTCTTAAGTGCATCCAAGGCAAAGGCATTGTTAACTCGATCTCTCTCAAAGAAGGCAAAGAGAAATTCGTTGAACAAGCTAAGTTGATCCGCCGTTACGGTGCGGCTGTGATTGTGATGGCGTTTGATGAGATTGGGCAAGCAGATACACGTGAGCGCAAAGTAGAAATTTGTACCAACGCTTACCGAATTCTTGTTGATGAAGTGGGCTTTCCACCAGAAGACATCATTTTTGACCCAAACATTTTTGCCATTGCTACGGGGATCGAGGAGCATAATAACTACGCGGTGGATTTCATTGAAGCCGTTGGCGATATCAAACGTGATTTACCACATGCGATGATCTCGGGTGGTGTTTCTAACGTCTCATTCTCTTTCCGTGGCAATAACTATGTACGTGAAGCGATTCACGCGGTGTTCCTCTACCACTGTTTTAAAAATGGTATGGATATGGGGATTGTGAATGCGGGTCAGTTAGAAATCTACGATAACGTGCCTGAAAAATTGCGTGAGGCTGTGGAAGATGTCGTTCTTAACCGTCGTGATGACGCCACTGAGAGATTGTTAGATATCGCGGCGGAATATGCAGGCAAAGGGGTAGGTAAAGAGGAGGATGCCTCTGCACTTGAGTGGAGAACTTGGCCTGTTGAAAAGCGCTTAGAGCACGCGTTAGTGAAAGGAATAACTGAGTTCATCGTTGATGATACCGAAGAGGCTCGTGTCAACGCTTCAAAGCCATTAGAGGTGATTGAAGGCCCATTAATGGATGGGATGAACGTCGTCGGAGACTTGTTTGGTGAAGGTAAAATGTTCCTTCCTCAGGTCGTAAAATCTGCACGAGTGATGAAGCAAGCAGTCGCGCATCTGGAGCCCTACATCAATGCAGAAAAGCAGGTGGGACAAACAAACGGTAAGATTTTGCTAGCGACGGTCAAAGGTGATGTACATGATATCGGGAAAAATATCGTTGGCGTTGTATTGCAGTGCAATAACTACGAAATTATCGATCTTGGTGTCATGGTTCCTTGCGAAAAGATCTTAAAAGTAGCGCAAGAAGAGAACGTCGATATTATTGGTTTATCAGGGTTGATCACACCTTCATTAGACGAAATGGTGCATGTTGCAAAAGAGATGGAGCGTCTCGACTTTAACTTACCTCTTCTCATCGGTGGCGCAACAACGTCAAAAGCCCATACAGCAGTTAAGATTGAGCAAAATTACAAGCATCCAGTGGTTTACGTGAACAACGCCTCACGTGCAGTGGGCGTATGTACTTCTCTTCTGTCAGATGAACGTCGCCCTGAATTTGTTGAAAAACTTGAAGCTGATTACGAACGAGTACGTGATCAACATAATCGAAAGAAACCGAGAACCAAACCAGTGACATTAGAAGCGGCTCGAGCGAATAAAGTTGCTATCGATTGGGAAGCTTACACCCCTCCAGTGCCTGTTAAGCCTGGCATTCATATCTTCGATGATTTTGATGTGGCTATATTACGTCAATACATCGATTGGACACCATTCTTTATGACTTGGTCACTTGTGGGTAAGTATCCAACAATTTTCCAACATGAAGAAGTTGGTGAAGAAGCAAAACGTTTATTCGAAGATGCCAACGAGTTACTTGATCGAGTTGAGCGAGAAGGCCTGTTAAAAGCGCGTGGAATGTGTGGCTTATTCCCTGCTGCGAGCGTGGGGGACGACATTGAAGTTTATGCTGATGAAACTCGTACCGACGTTGTGAAAGTATTACGTAACTTGCGACAACAGACCGAGAAACCAAAAGGATTCAACTATTGTTTATCCGACTACATCGCACCTAAAGAGTCGGGTAAGCATGATTGGATAGGGGCATTTGCTGTCACTGGTGGTATTGGTGAACGAGAGCTTGCTGATCAATACAAAGCACAGGGAGATGATTACAACGCAATTATGATTCAAGCGGTGGCGGATCGCCTAGCCGAAGCGTTTGCTGAGTATTTGCATGAGCGTGTCCGTAAAGAAATTTGGGGTTATGCTGCGGATGAAGATTTATCTAACGATGATCTCATTCGTGAAAAATACCAAGGTATTCGCCCTGCACCAGGTTATCCAGCGTGCCCTGAGCATACTGAAAAAGGACCGCTTTGGGAGCTACTTAATGTGGAAGAGAATATTGGCATGACTCTAACCTCCAGCTATGCAATGTATCCGGGCGCGTCAGTCTCTGGTTGGTATTTCTCTCATCCTGACTCACGTTACTTTGCGATCGCACAGATCCAAGAAGATCAGCTACAGAGTTACGCCGATCGTAAGGGGTGGGATAGGATCGAGGCTGAAAAATGGTTAGGGCCAAACATTAACGGTTAAATTGATGTTTACCTCGTCCAAATGTAACAACTATTGAAACAATAAAGGGCTGCAGATACGCAGCCCTTTGTTTTATTGAGTTGAACTTACTTCTCAAACAACTCAGTGTGGAGTTTTTGTATGGCTTGTTTCGATACCGATTCATGGAGCAAGAAGCATAAGTTGTGAGGGCTAGCGCCATAACAAATCATGCGTAGGTTAAAATCTTCTAGCGTGCCAAAAACCTGTTTCGCGTAGCCTTTACTCTCACTCATGTTGTTACCAATGAGAGCAACGAGGCATAGGTCATGTTCAACTTCTACCTTACATAGCTCTTCTAACTCTTCTCGTACAGCTTGCGGCAGCTGCGGCGCGCCGCCGGATGTATCGGTTTGATCAAGTGTTAACGATACACTGATTTCAGATGTTGTGATCAAATCGACAGAGATCTTATGCTTTGCAAGGATCTCAAAGACCTTTGCTAAGAAGCCGTATGCGTGGAACATATTGGCGCTGCGTAGCGTTACCATGGTTTGGTTACAACGCAAAGCTAGCGCACGGAATAACGGTGAGCTTTCGACTTGGTGGCGAATCCAAGTTCCCCCTTTTTCTGGCTCTTTCGATGACCCTACAAATACCGGAATGTCGTGGCGTAATGCGGGTACTAGCGTAGAAGGATGAAGGATTTTAGCGCCAAAGTTAGCCATTTCTGAAGCTTCACTAAAGCTGATCTCAGGAATTGGTGAGGCTTTTGGCGCAATTCGCGGGTCTGTTGTGTAGATGCCCGGAACATCAGTCCAGATTTCTAGCCCTGCCGCTTTAACGCTCTCAGCAATTAAGGCGGCGCTGTAATCGCTGCCCCCTCGACCTAATGTTGTTGTATTACCGGCTTCGTCAGATCCTATGAAGCCTTGAGTAACAACAACGGATTGTTGGCAAAGTGGTACGAGTTTATCTTGCGCAAGCGTCGAAATTGCTTCAATGTTTGGCTCCGCGCGACCAAAGTTGTCATCAGTACGCAGCACATCGCGGATATCAAAGCGCACAGCTTGAATGCCTCGCTCACACATTAACTGAGTTAGAATATGCGTCGACATGAGTTCGCCACATGCGACTAAATGATCGGTTAACTTTGCACTAGCTTGGATAGATGCAGCCTCGGCCAGGCTGGTTACGGTATCTAATATGCCATACACCTCGGCAGCAGTTTTCGTGCTGTCTTCGAGCTGAGTTAAAATGGCGTCATGAATGTTGGCCAGATTTTGCAGCAGCTCAGTACGGTGCGTTTGATCCTGAACACCGTTGGCGAGTTCTACCAACAGGTTGGTGACGCCAGAGCAAGCGCTGCTCACGACCAGGCGAGTATTTGGATTGTTTTCGATAATGGTGGCGCAACGACTCATTGCCTCAAAGTTGGCAACACTGGTTCCACCGAATTTAGCTACGTTAAATGCGCTCACTGCGTTCTCCCACGACTTCCTAAAAAATTGTACATCCAATGTTTAGTGAGAAAAGGAACAGAGCAAAAAGAGAGGTATTTAGAATGCTATTTGAAAAATTTACCCTCAGAAGCCCTTCATCAGACTGCGCTGATGACAGTTGATGGGATTCAGCCCAATTCAACCGACAAGTCAAATCCTGCAACTTTGACTTACCTCGGCACTACTCCCCCTCAATGATTGGTGTTGGAATTGCGGTTCCACAAATCATCTACCTGGGTAGCGCTCCTCTTCTACATAAAGCTCAAACATTGAACGGTTTTGAGGCCTTAATGTCAATCAATATTTCAACCTTTATGGTGTTTTTTATTAACGATTTTGTGACACTGGTTTGACCTCTATACTTACGGCTAATTGCTGATAGAGGAAAAATCTATTAGGGTGAAGAACCCTACACCTGAGCCATGTTATTGAGTAGAACTTTTAGAATGCTCAGGATAAAAGATAATCAAGGAGCTGACATGTCGATCCAAAGCTTTATTCCACCTCACCGTATTTTAATGGGACCTGGTCCTTCTGATATTTATCCTCAAGTGTTACAAGCACTAAGCCGTCCTACGGTAGGTCACCTTGATCCTCTGTTTATCGGTATGATGGATGAGCTCAAGCAGCTATTGAAGTATGCCTTTCAAACTGACAATGAGTTCACTATTGCGGTTTCAGCGCCAGGTAGTGCAGGGATGGAAACCTGCTTTGTAAACTTGATCGAGAAAGGCGACAAAGTGATCGTCTGCCGTAACGGTGTATTTGGTGAACGCATGCGCGAAAATGTCGTCCGTGCTGGTGGTGAAGTTGTTATCGTCGATGATGAATGGGGGACGCCTGTTTCCATTGATAAAGTCGAGCAAGCACTCGAACAGCACCCAGATTCAAAAATTCTTGCTTTTGTACATGCGGAAACCTCAACTGGTGCAGTCAGTGATGCTCAAGCATTGGGTAAGCTGGCGAAACAGCATAATGCATTATCTATTGTTGATGCGGTGACATCGCTTGGTGGTGTGCCGTTAAAAGTGGATGAATGGCAACTGGATGCGGTTTACTCTGGCAGTCAAAAATGTTTGTCATGTGTACCAGGGCTCTCACCAGTGACGTTTTCTCCTGCCGCGATTGAAAAGATTCAAGCAAGAACAACACCAGTACAGAGTTGGTTCCTCGATCAGAGTTTAGTTTTGGGGTATTGGAGTGGAGAAGGCAAGCGTAGTTACCATCATACGGCGCCAGTTAATAGCTTGTATGCGCTTCACGAAGCTTTATTGATACTGAAAAATGAAGGATTAGAAAACGCTTGGGCTCGTCACCAACTGATGCATGAAAAACTCAAAAATGGCTTACAAAAGTTAGGCTTTAAATTTGTTGTGGACGAAGCCCATCGGTTGCCACAATTAAATGCGATTTACGTGCCTGAAGGAATTGATGAAGCAAAAGTTCGTGCTCACTTGCTAGAAACCTATAACCTAGAAATTGGTGCAGGCCTTGGGGCATTAGCTGGTAAAGCGTGGCGTATTGGCTTAATGGGTTACGGCGCTCGATCTGAAAACGTTGCGCTGTGCTTAAAAGCGTTAGAAGAGTCACTCACTGAATAAAATCATACAGCAATGAGATAAAGAAAAGCGAAGGTCATCCCTTCGCTTTTTGGTATTTATTACTCAGCTCCTGAAGTGGGGGCTGGTGAGGCAGAGATTGCTTGAGAAGGTGGTTGGTAATTGACGTCACTGAAATCAATCTTCGGGAACAAAAACTGCGCTTCAGCTCTAATTTGCTCCGCTTTACTTGAGTCATCTAAGCCTTGGTAGGCCAAAATCAAATTATTATAAAATGCAGGGCGAGGCTTATCTTTGATGATTTTTAGCGACCAATCGATATAAGGCTTGATCAAGGTTGCGTCTTGTTGGTACAGCCCAAGGTTTAAAAACGTGCTATAGACATCCCAATCAAACCTGTCTTTCCAAACTACAGGGTTACTGACTTGATTCAGAATATCAGGGTTAGTTGGTCTAGTGGTCTCAAACTTCGTCAATACATAATTCGTATGTAATGCGCTTACCATGTAAAACGTAAACGCAACGGGAAGTACCAAACTAAAAACACGCAGCAAGCTTTTGGTCACATTACTAAAGCCGACTTGTCGATAACGAGAGACGCGCTGATCGACCCAGTACAGTAGGATAACGAAGATCAACCAATGCACGAGAGAGTGGTAGAAAGGGTATTCCAGTTGTGAGTGCAATACGATAGGTATAAACAAGGCCAGCAACGCAAGACGAGTTCCGCGTTTGGCTTGATAGATTCGATACAGTACTAGTGCCATCGCTAAGAAGATGCCGAGTATTGGCAGCAAGCCACCTTCTACTCCCCAGTAAAGTAGCTCATTATGCGGATGATCCATGGCTGGCAAACCAGCTGGGTAATTCTCATTTAGGGCATGTTGACGAGCCGTATACAGCATGTACTCAGATTCAAACTTGCCATATCCATAACCAGTAAAAGGCTTTTCAATCACCATGTCTAATGTTTGTGGAAAAGTATACGCTCGAGGAGACTCCATATTTACTTTTTCTGCGGCTAACCCACCTCCATCAGGAAAGGCAAGATGCATGACAACGACTGAGAGTAAGAGCCCACTTACAAGTGACACAACCCAGCGGATAAAGCGCCCTTTGGTTGCAAAACGGTACATGTATGGAATGACCAACAACACGGCGATGACTGAGGCTAACCAACCAGTGCGTGAAGCCAACGCCACAATTAGTGGTAATGTTAAAACTGGCACGGCATAGAGAAGGTAAACATCGCTTAACTTACGATCGTATTTGTAGGGCTGACGTGCAAGTAAATAGCTGGCAATCACCAACCCTGTCGCAAGAAAGCTGGCCATTACATTGGGCTGTTGGAAAATACCATAAGGACGATTGGCCACCGTGTCGTAACCAAACGGATTGCCTGGTTTGAGATACAGATATTGTGTCAAACCAAAAATGGCTTCGATAACAACCGCAAGGACAATGAACCATAATAGGCGTTGGCGATGTTTATTACTGAAATGAAATTGTTGTAAAACAATAAAGAACAGGACACCACACCACAGGCCAATGAGCTTATTGGCTGCCAAACTGCTATTCGCATTTGGGTACAGAATGGGCACCGTCATGATAAGAGCACTAATGAACAAGCCGATGGTTAGTTTTGAGTAACGTAGTACTCGATTATTCGCAAGTTGGTAACACCCAATGCCTAATGCAAAGCTAAAAGCAATCCAAGTTGTCGCATTGAACGAAAGCGAAAGCCCCGAACCGCCGGGGTTGGGCATGAAAAAGTGCATTGCCAACACAAATAGTGTTGCCAAGGCAATGAGAAACTTGCGATTGAGGGGAACCTGTACTTTTTCGGGAGAAAGCTTTGTTCCACTTACATGTATAGTAGCCATAGTTATTGCGTTGTTTTGAATGAAAAAAGACCAGCACTTGCTGGTCTCGATACTTTACCTGTTTTTTCTACTTCAACATAGGCTTGAGGAAGTGAGCTGTGTGCGAACCCTCGATTTGCGACACATCTTCCGGAGTGCCTTGAGCGATTATCTCGCCGCCACCCTGACCCCCTTCAGGACCAAGATCGATAATCCAGTCCGCAGTCTTAATGACGTCCAGGTTATGCTCGATCACCACGACAGTATTTCCGTGGTCGCGAAGTCTGTGCAGTACAGTGAGCAACTGCTGGATATCATGGAAGTGAAGGCCGGTTGTTGGTTCATCCAAAATGTACAAGGTTTTTCCTGTATCACGTTTGGATAGCTCTCGCGCCAGTTTCACACGCTGTGCTTCACCACCGGAGAGTGTTGTTGCCGCTTGACCCAATCGTATGTACGACAAACCGACATCCATCAGTGTTTGTAGTTTGCGAGCGATGGCAGGAACTGGATCGAAGAAGGTGCGTGCATCTTCGACCGTCATTTCTAGCACTTCATCAATAGTTTTACCTTTGTAACGTACTTCGAGCGTTTCACGGTTGTAGCGTTTACCTTTACACACATCACATGGCACATAAACATCTGGTAGGAAATGCATTTCTACTTTGATAACACCGTCACCCTGACAGGCCTCACAACGACCACCGCGTACGTTAAAACTAAAACGGCCCGGTTTGTAACCGCGAGAACGCGACTCCTGTGTGCCTGCAAACAGTTCACGGATTGGTGTAAAGATCCCCGTATAGGTTGCAGGGTTAGAGCGAGGTGTACGGCCAATTGGGCTTTGATCGATATCGATGACTTTATCGAAGTGCTCTAGACCTTTAATCGATTTATAAGGTGAAGGCTGAGCCGTTGTCGCTCCGTTAAGTTGGGTATGCGCAATTTTAAAGAAAGTATCATTAATCAGCGTTGATTTACCTGAGCCAGATACTCCTGTAATACAGCTGAATAACCCAACAGGAATTGAAAGATTAACGTTTTTAAGGTTATTACCTGTAGCGCCTAATAGCTCAACCGTTTTTTTCGGATCTCGCGGCGTGCGATCTTTCGGTACTGCGATTTCTTTAACACCACTTAAGTACTGACCTGTCAGAGAATTCGGATTCGCGACTATCTCTTCCATGGTGCCTTCCGCAACAACATTACCACCATGTACGCCAGCACCAGGACCAATATCTATGACATGATCTGCACAGCGAATCGCATCTTCATCGTGTTCTACCACAAGTACGGTATTACCTAAATCGCGCAAATGAGTCAGTGTTTTTAGGAGTCGTTCGTTATCACGCTGGTGGAGGCCAATCGACGGTTCATCTAAGACGTACATGACACCAACAAGACCTGCACCAATTTGGCTTGCTAAACGAATACGTTGAGCTTCACCGCCTGATAAGGTTTCTGCACTGCGTGATAAGTTTAGGTAGTTCAAACCGACGTTAACTAAGAATTGCAGGCGGTCGTTGATTTCCTTCATCACTTTTTCAGCGATTTGGGCGCGTTGACCTTCCAGTTTCAAGGAATGGAAGAATTCCAATGCATCAGCAATGCTGAGTTCAACAATCTCAGGTAGTGTCGTATCAGCAATAAACACGTTACGTGCTTCAAGGCGTAGACGAGTACCGCCACAGCTTGAACAAGATTTAGTGGAGATGTATTTTGCAAGCTCTTCACGGACAGAGTTGGATTCTGTATCACGATAGCGACGTTCTAGGGTATTCAGAATACCTTCGAATGGATGGCGTTTAACGCGAATATCGCCACGATCGTTGATGTATTTAAACTCAATCTCAGTACGACCTGAGCCCTTTAGAATGACATCTTGCGTTTTCTTTGGCAGAGAATTAAAAGGGGCATGGAGGTCAAAACCATAATGATCGGCCAATGAGGTGAGCATTTGGAAGTAGTAGTAGTTCTTTTGATCCCAACCGCGAATCGCACCTTGTGCCAAGCTTAATGAATCATCTTGAATGACTCGGCTTGGATCGAAGTATTGCTGCACACCCAAACCATCACAAGTGCCACATGCACCAGCAGGGTTGTTGAATGAGAAAAGTCGCGGCTCTAACTCTTGCATGCTGTAACCACATTGTGGACAAGCGAAGTTGGCGGAGAAAATAATCTCTTCACCGTCGCCATCCATTGGCGCGACAACTGCAATTCCGCCTGATAATTCGAGTGTTGTCTCGAAAGATTCGGCCAAGCGCTGTTGTAAGTCTGGACGAACTTTAAAGCGGTCTACCACAACTTCAATGGTGTGCTTTTTATGTAGTTCAAGGGTTGGAGGATCGGAAAGATCGCAAGTTTCTCCATCAATACGCGCACGAATAAAGCCTTGAGCCGCTAAGTTCTCAAGCGTTTTAACATGCTCACCTTTACGTTCTTTGACAATAGGCGCCAATAGCATCATTTTGCTGCCTTCCGGCATCTCTAGGACTTTGTCCACCATTTGGCTGATGGTTTGCGCAGCAAGAGGGGCATGGTGCGTTGGACAGCGGGGTTCGCCCACACGAGCATACAATAGACGTAAGTAGTCGTAGACTTCGGTAATTGTACCGACGGTTGAACGCGGGTTATGAGAAGTAGATTTCTGTTCAATAGAAATCGCAGGTGATAACCCTTCAATGTGGTCGACATCGGGTTTTTCCATCAGAGACAAAAACTGACGAGCGTAGGCAGAGAGAGACTCTACGTAGCGTCGTTGGCCTTCTGCATACAATGTATCGAAAGCGAGAGAGGATTTACCGGAGCCACTTAGTCCAGTAATGACAATCAGTTTATCGCGAGGGATTGTAAGATTAATGTCTTTAAGGTTATGGGTTCGGGCACCGCGAACTTCTATTTTATCCATCGTTTTTGCTCTATGTATAACCAAGTGGGGCAAGTATTACATAGTGTGAGAAATGTGCAAAGAAAATTACTGGATAAAAAAACAGTAAAGTAAAAAGCCCAGCGTTGTGCTGGGCTTTCGATACAGTAATTTCGTACTAAGACGATGCTTTATACTGCTTTTTGTGTTGCGTGCTTACCTAGCTCAGAGGTTTTTTCATCTTTTAGATACAGGTTTTCAAAACAATAGTTAGTTGCTTCGATGTAACCTTCAACGCTACCACAGTCAAAGCGTTTGCCCTTGAATTTGTAAGCCAACACACAGCCCGCTTTTGCTTGCTTCAGCAGCGCGTCAGTGATTTGAATTTCACCACCTTTACCAGGTTCGGTGTTTTCAATCAGTTCAAAAATATCGGGAGTCAGGATGTAGCGGCCAATGATAGCAAGGTTGCTAGGCGCCGTGCCTTTCTCTGGTTTTTCTACCATGTCGTCTACGCGATAGATGTCGTCTTTGATCATTTCACCAGAGATAACGCCGTATTTGTGCGTTTCTTCGGCTGGTACTTCTTGTACTGCAACGATAGAACAGCGGAACTGCTTAAATAGTGCCACCATCTGAGCCAGTACGCCCTCTTGCTCGTTCACACAAAGGTCATCAGCAAGAACAACAGCAAATGGCTCATCGCCTACCAATTCTCGTCCAGTTAGAATCGCGTGGCCCAAGCCTTTCATTTCGCGTTGACGTATATAAGTGAAGTTTGCAGATTCAATGATTTCACGGATATCTACCAACAGCTCTTCTTTGTTGGTACCGCTAATCTGATGTTCCAGTTCGTAGTTCTTATCAAAGTGGTCCATGATCGAGTGCTTGCCACGACCTGTCACAATACACATGCCGTTCATACCAGCTTGGATTGCTTCTTCGACACCGTATTCAATAAGCGGTTTGTTAACGACTGGCATCATCTCTTTTGGCATAGATTTCGTTGCCGGTAGGAAGCGTGTGCCATAGCCTGCAGCAGGGAACAGACATTTTTTTATCATTGGGGGAATATCCTATCTCGTTTTTATCAAGAATCTGCGCATAACTTTAACACGAGAGGTATCAATGAATCATGAATAAAGTAGGAAAAAATGTGAGACTCGGTGCGGAAAAAAGATGAGCGACTCGTCATTTCAGTTATCAGAGCCGCTAACATTGCATCACGACATTAAGTTTTGGTCTGCCCAGGCGATTGCCTGTACTCGGTTCTTTACGGATAGCTTTTTGAATATCTGATACAAGTGCGATTTGATGGTGAATTCACTGACGAATAACTCTTCGGCCATCTGACTGTTCGAGGCGCCAGCTTGTAGGCAACGCAGTACTTGTAGCTCACGAATGGTTAGGTCTACCGTAGCTGGTGCAGTATGAGTATTAATGACATTGCGGTAATAGTGTAAAAGTTGACTGGTTACATTACGCGGCAGCCAGTTTTGACCGTTAACAATGCCTTTTAACCCTTCTCCAATTTGCTCTAGCGTATCTTCAGAATAAAACACACCTTTTAATTGACCAAATGAAAGAAGTTCATCTGTGGTTAGTCTTTTAGGCACGTTGAAGACAACGGTTTCAAAGTTTTTCCATACAAGAGGCAAATTTTTGATCGATTGAACAAGTGATTTATGTTCACTGAAGTCGATCAGTAGAATTTTATTACGGTGTTGTGGCTTGGCTTCCATGAGTGCTGCGGTTGAAATCACCGGGATGCTCATATCAACGTACTTTTCGAGTGCCGCCACTTTTTTTTGCGCATTATCTTCCATACTGATCAGAAATAGCTTTCTTGCGTAAGCCGACTTTCTCACGTGTTCCAATCTCCCTGGGTTCAATAGAAGCCATAAACTGGCATTAAAGAGAGGCCATAACCATCGCTTTACTGAATAAATGCGTTCGAATTCAAAGCTTCACGAAACGATGTCTGCAACGCGAATCAAAAATGCTACACACGTAAGTTGAAATACGATTTGGGTTCTAGAGGATGACTCAATAGATCACAATGGTATTAGACTTTAATCAAAACATTAAAGCGTGCTATTCTAATGCGCTAAAATTTTATATATCCAGAGTGAAACGGAGCACATCATGGCCAGCCGTGGAATTAACAAAGTTATTTTGGTGGGGAATCTAGGTAACGACCCTGAAATTCGTTACATGCCGAATGGCGGTGCAGTAGCAAACATTACTATTGCGACTTCTGATTCATGGCGTGATAAAGCGACTGGCGAACAGCGCGAAAAAACGGAATGGCACCGTGTTGTGTTGTTCGGCAAACTTGCGGAAGTAGCAGGTGAGTACTTGCGTAAAGGCTCTCAAGTTTACATTGAAGGGCAACTGCAAACTCGCAAATGGCAAGATCAAAGTGGCCAAGATCGCTACTCAACTGAGGTAGTTGTTCAAGGCTTCAATGGTGTTATGCAAATGCTTGGCGGTCGTGCTCAAGGTGGCGGCGCACCAATGGGCGGTCAACAGCAGCAACAAGGTGGATGGGGTCAGCCTCAACAGCCAGCTCAGCAGCAGTACAATGCGCCTCAGCAACAGCAACCACAACAACAGGCTCCGCAGCAACCACAGCAGCAGTACAATGAGCCACCAATGGATTTTGACGACGATATCCCGTTCTAAATTCTGCTTATGCTTGAATCGAAAAGGCCGCGAATATCGCGGCCTTTTTTATTGTCGCAATCTAATGATCTCACAGGCTTATCTTGGCAAGGTTAGGCGTAACAATAAAACTTATCAATGAGTGTGATTTTCTTTATGCTCCAGCCTCTCACTATCAGACTAATCCGATTGTTTGATGAACTCTTATCAAGTATAAATATTTCAATAAGGTATATGATGAATAAAAAAGGAATTTGGTATTCATGAGGTATACCCCAACTCTTAAGTTAAGCACACGGCTGGTGGCCTTTGTCACCATGATCGTTATCTGCGCCATGTTTATCTTGTTTGTCGGTGGCACCCTCTCTTTTAAACGTCTTGGGCAGGAATATCTCACCCATTATTTAGAAGGGATCGTAGAGGTGGTCGACAAGGAGATGGAAGATCCTGACGCCGCTTATTCTATGCAGCGCTGGATGCCGAAAATGCTGCAGGCTTCCAATATTGTCGAAATGACGTTGTCGACCAACAACGCCGTTGTTTATCGCTTCAAAGATACTTCTCATCAAATGGAAGCGTCAGTCTTGTTTGAGGCTGAGTACCAGCTGACTCACAATCAAGATTACACGATTCACTTTAAAGCAATTCCCCCTTACTTAGGTTACAGCTACTCAATGCAGGCGCTTTGGTCGATCACGCTTGCCGTTATATTGATCATCTTCTGCTTAATGCGCGGCGTGGCATGGCTTAAGGAACAATTAGAAGGCTCCGAAATGCTCGAAGAGCGAGGCAGAATGATCCTGGCTGGTAGGGTAGAGCAGTATGCCAAAGGTGACAAAAAAGAATGGCCTTACACCGCCAGTGAAGCGCTCGATGTATTAATCGAAGAGTTACAAGATGCGCGTCAAGAGCGAAGCCGATTTGATACCTTTATTCGAACTCAAACCTTCCTTGATAAGCTAACCGGTACCGCTAACCGAGTGTTATTTGATAGCAAGTTGGAATCGGCGTTACTAGAAAGTGGGGCTCGCGGCGCCGTGTTGCTAGTGCGTATTCAAGACTGGAAACTGGTTGAAGAAGAGCAAGATAAGCAAATTACGGATGAGTTTATTGTTGAAGTTGGGAGTTTATTGTCCAATTTAGTTCAACGATACCCAGATGTTGTATTTTCCCGTTATTACGATGCTGATTTTGCGCTTTTTCTACCGCACCAAAGTGCGAAAGATGTGGCTAACCTCGCCTCGCAATGCATTCGCCAGTTAGAAAAGTTAATGCCGCCAGAGCCACTTGATCCAGACAACTGGTGCCATATTGGCATCACCACTTATAAAGAAGGTGAGCGACACAGCCAAATCATTGATGAAGCCGAGACTGCTTTGCGTAGTGCGCAACTACAAAATAACAATAATTGGAGTCGCTTCAAAAAATGGAACCACGATGAAGAAGCTCGCGGAAGTGTGAGGTGGAGAACGTTATTTGACACAGCACTTACACCTGAAAGTGTGATACTCTACGCACAATCTGTGCATCCAATAAGTGACGCGACGCATAAAAAATCATTATATGAAGAGTTAACATGTCGGATTCGCGATCCTGAGAATGGGATTGTTAAAGCGTCTCGGTTCATTTCTGCGATCAGACAGGTTGGTTATGAAGCGCAAATGGATAAGTCAGTTATTAATAAATTCTTAAGAGAGTTTAAGGATAATTTTGATAACTCAAGATCGTATGCGCTCAATTTGAATGTAACGCCATTTTCTAACCGAGAGTACTTTAAATGGTTTCGTGATGAACTCTTACAGTTGTCACGTGAGCAGAGAAAGTGTCTCAGTTTTGAGTTTGTTGAAGCACAATTTGTAAGACACTTAGACTTTATGCGACCAGTCGCTAAAATGCTGGCCGGTTTGGGGTGCCACTTAATGGTTGGGCAGGCTGGGCGTACCATCGTCAGCACTCACTATTTAAAAGAAGTGGACATTCGTTATCTTAAACTTCATCGCAGTTTAGTAGCAAAAATCGACCAACGACATGAAAACCAGCTATTTGTCCGCAGTATGCTAGGTGCGGCGGCAAACAGTAAAACTAAAATTATAGCAGTGGGAATTGAGAATCAGAACGAGCTCAACACATTAATTGAGCTCGGGGTTTATGGTGGGCAAGGGCGTTACTTTTCTGCGGAGCAGCAGTTTCTTCCTCGTCCCCAAGCGTTGCCGAATTCTCAATCAGAATCCCAAGTTAAATTGGGAAGACGAAATCGCTGGCGGAAAAAATAAAGATAATAATCATGGATTTCAAAGCACTATTCGACAAGCTTAAGCGATCATCTAGTGGTGATCGCTCCTGCTTTTTGGTTATTCAGCCAGACGCCGTTTATTTATCATCTTCAATCAAAAGTAGTCGTCCATACCAATTTGATATTTCTGAGTCCAATTGGGAAAAAGCCGTTGAGCAAGCATTGAGCGTTGCAGCGAGTGCGTATGATTCATTAACGGTTATTCTTTCTCATAACTATTACCAGATGTACCAAATCGACAAACCGGTCATGCCGCGTCAAGAATGGCCAGCCGCATTACCGTTTTTGTTGAAAGAACTGATCTCTGAGCGTGCTATCGACATTATTGCCGATGCGGTCGAGTTACCGAATTCAACCAAAGTGCAAGCATACGTCTTATCGCGAAAAATATTGGATAAGATTGTGTTACTGGCCAGTCGAGCCCAATTACCATTAGAAGCCATTCTTCCAGAAGACGATATTTGGGGAGAGACTGCTGGTGAACTAGGAAACTTCCTATTATTACAACGCAGTGTGCGTGGTCATTTCCGTATAAGCGCTTTTGTCGAAAATACTATTGCGTTCCACCGCTCTATTCGCAGTGTGACGCCACCGTTAACGGGGGTTCCGTCTAGCGATTTACAGATGGACAGTCTGTCGTTAGAACTGCAACGTTCGATTGACTATCTTTCATCTCAGTTACGCCATGTGCAATTACATCAATTGAAAGTGTGCTGTGATGAAGAGGATGAGAGCGAGCTTGTTCAGGCTCTGAACTACCGTTTAAGTACTAAGGTTTCACCGTTATTACCACCAGAACATGAGCTATCAGGGCATGTTTTGGCTGACACTGCGGCTACTTCAAATACTCGACGCGTCAACTTATATCCCGATTACTTAAAACCGAAAAAAGAGCTCCTGACGCTAAAAAATATCGCGTTATCTTGGGGCGTTGCGGCGGCTGCAATTCTATTTTCTTACGGTTATGTCACTTGGCAGAGCAGCGGTTTGGAAGATGAGATTGCTATTGTAAAAAGTAAAGGCGATATCATGAAGTCAGAGCTTGAACGTTATCAAGTCAAGCTACGTAAACATCAACCTGACAATAATAAGCTGGCAGCTAAAGCCCGCTTAGAGCGTGAAGTCAAGGCGAAGCGAGACTCGCTTAAAGCTGTCGGGAAATACGATGACTCGCAGCGCACGGGTTACTCTGGCGTGATGCAATCATTAGCGAAGCTAGGAAACCAAGAAATTTCTTTGTCCGAAATTCGAATCAATACCCATACCTTAGACCTGAAGGGGCTAGCGAAAAAACCGAGCTCAGTGCCAAATTGGGTTAGCCAATTTAAAAACGAAATTAGCTTGGTTGGTCGAACGTTTGACGACGTCAAAATAGGTCGAAATGATAAGGATATTGTGACGTTTGAACTAAAAACGCGCGAGGATAAAGAGAAATGAACGAATTCTGGCTCTCATTAGAAGGGCGCTTTGGCGAAATGAGTACGCGTGAAAAAGTGCTCACTGCATTGTGTGGTTTAGTTGTCGTGATCATGTTGCTCTTTACGCTGGTATTGGAGCCAAAGCTTAACGAGATCATCAGTAATGAGAGGCAACTAAGTAATTTAAAGCAAGCCAATCAAAAGATTGAAATCGATACGCTACGTATTCAGGCGCAACTTAAGAAAGATCCAAATGCTGAGATTGATCGCGCGATATCTAATCTGTTAGCTGAGAGTCAGCATCTTTCGATGCAATTAGCGGAGATCATCGAGCATCTTATTACACCTTCGCAAATGGCTGAGCTGCTTGAAAATGTGTTGGAGCAGCAAAGTGGCATTCACCTTTTGTCTCTGCAAACCTTGCCATCTGAGCCAATAACGGAAGATAAAGAAGCATCGCAATACTCTGGTTACTACGTGCATCCTGTTCGTATGGAACTGACTGGTGACTATTTTTCTATTGCTAATTATCTGAATAAATTGGAGAGCCTTCCTGCGAGTTATTACTGGCGCAGCTTTAGTTATAAAGTCGAAGAGTACCCGAAAGCGAAGCTTGTGTTAGAAGTCTACACACTAGGATCTAGAGAGGAGTTTATTGGTGGTTAACAAACTCATCATCTCATTGCTTGTTATGGCAGCGGCAGGAACCGCTTGGGCAAACCAAGACCCAACGGCCCCACTTGGTTGGGAAAAACCAGCGGTTGAAACGTCAGCGAAACCAAAAGTTAAACGGTACCGACTGCCTAAGCTCAACAGTATTGTGTGTAAGCCAAGTACTGATTGTATCGCGATTATGGATAACAAACTTGTCGAAAAAGGCGAGCTATTTAAGGGTTATCGTGTCGCGAGCATTAATAGTGAATTTGTAACTTTAAAGCGTGGTAACCGTCAGTGGGACCTAGAGCTTTTTGATTTAAACGTAAAACAATAATAACCAGAGCCCGATCAGATATGCGCAAATTAGTTGTAGGAATAACGATTGCTTCTTTAATGGGATGTTCAATGGGTCATCGGAATCCAGTGGAAGTTAAAGAAGCGCTCAATGAATCGATCAATCAAGCGAACAGCCGCACATTGGAAGAAATCCCTTCTTCTGTTGAGGCAGACTTGATGCCAAATTTAGACTCGAACGTTGCATCAGAGCAAGGCACCTCGAAGCGTTTTCGTATTCAAGCGAATGCGGTCGATGCAAGAAGCTTTTTCGCCTCGTTGGTGAAAGGCACAGAGTACAGCGTGGCGATTCACCCATCGGTACAAGGTAATATCACTGTCAACTTGTCAGATGTGACATTGGATGAAGTTCTGAATGTCGTACAGAATATGTATGGCTATGACGTGGTGAAGTCTGGCAAAGTTATTCAAATCTACCCAGCAGGTATGCGTACTGTGACCATTCCAGTCGATTATCTACAGTTCAAGCGTTCTGGTCGCTCATTAACCAGTATTGTTACGGGCTCTGTAACCTCGGCTGGTACGTCTAATTCTGGTGGTAGCTCAGACAGTTCTGACTCGTCAGACTCTAACAATGGAAACAACAACGATAGCTCGACCACATCTACGGGTGGTACACGCATTGAAACCATCACTGAAAGTGACTTCTGGCCGATGCTGCAGCAAGCTGTTGCGAATCTAATTGGTTCAGGCAAAGGGCAAAGTGTGGTTGTAACGCCACAAGCGGGAGTTATTACGGTTCGAGCATTTCCAGATGATATTCGCGAAGTACGCGAGTTCTTAGGTGTATCGCAGGAGCGCATGCAGCGCCAGGTCATTCTTGAAGCTAAAATCCTAGAAGTGACGTTGAATGATGGCTACCAACAAGGCATCAACTGGTCAAACTTATCGGCGTCAATTGGTAACTCGGGTAGTATCGTAGTCAACCGCCCTGCATCGGCATTACCACCATTGGATGCGATTGGCACGCTATTGGGCGGTCAAACCAACGTGACTATCTCTGATGGTAACTTCAATGCTGTATTGAGCTTCATGTCTACGCAAGGTGACTTGAACGTCCTTTCGAGCCCTCGTATTACCGCTGCCAACAACCAAAAATCTGTCATCAAGGTCGGTACCGATGAGTACTTTGTTACAGAGCTATCGAGCAATGCAGGCAACGGTGAAAACTCAAATGCAGTTCCTGAAGTGGAACTGACGCCATTCTTCTCGGGTATTTCCCTCGATGTGACTCCGCAAATTGATAACAAAGGCAATGTGTTCCTGCATGTTCACCCCGCAGTTATTGAAGTCACGGAAGAAGTGAAGCAATTGAACTTGGGCGGAGATTTCCAAAACATCCAACTGCCATTAGCGAAAAGCTCTATTCGTGAATCAGACTCGGTTATTCGTGCTAAAGATGGCGATGTTGTGGTTATCGGCGGGTTGATGAAACAGCAAAATCGTGAGCTTGTTTCTAAAGTCCCATTTTTGGGCGATGTACCAGCACTGGGGCACTTGTTCCGCAACGTGAATAACGTAACTGAGAAAACAGAATTGGTCATCTTGCTAAAACCGACCGTAGTTGGCGTGAACTCTTGGCAGAAAGAGCTAGAGCGCTCTCGTGATCTGCTGCAAGAGTGGTTCCCAGATGCGCAATAAGCGCTGGGAAAGGTTCTGTTTTTCAATAGGTTTGTGATTCGAGTATGTACTTGTCACACTTTGGGTTCCGAGTTCAGCCTTTTTCGTTAACCCCAAATACCGAAATGTTCTTGGGGTTAGTCCCTCACTATGAGGCGATCCAAACCATCCTAGCTGCCGTGCAAATGGGAGAAGGGGTGATTAAGGTGACGGGAGAAGTCGGCACTGGAAAAACCATGGTATGCCGTAAGCTGATCGAGCAGATTGAATCTGAAGTTGAGCTTATTTACTTACCCAATCCAGTGTTGAATGGGGAACAGTTGCAGTTTGCTGTCGCCAGAGAGTTGGGTATTGAGAACGATGATCCGCTGCGCATCGTTTCCCTCATTCAAGAGCACTTGATTCAAGTACATGCCTTGGGAAAGAAAACCGTCTTGATCGTTGATGAAGCGCAAGCTCTTTCCCCACAAGCTTTAGAAACATTGCGTCTATTTGGCAACCTAGAAACGGAACAAGATAAGCTCATTCAATTGGTGTTATTCGGACAACCTGAGTTGGATGAAAGATTGGCTAACCATGAGCTAAGGCAATTTCGTCAACGCATTACGTTTAGTTGCCAGTTACGTCCTCTCTCTATCGATGAAGGCGTGGCTTACATCAATAATCGTTTAGATAAAGCAGGCAATGGGGCGCACATTTTTTCTATTGAACAGAAAAAAGCGATTTGGCGTTCATCCATGGGGATTCCGCGCTTGATAAACCAAATTAGCCACAAGTCGTTGCTTGCTGCATTTAATGAGCGTTGCACACTATTGAAAAATCATCACGTTTACGCCGCTATGCACGATACGTTTGATGCCCGTAAACCTAAGTTTAAAACACCCGTATTTTGGGGATGGAGTCAACCTTGAGTGCCATCAATAAAGCATTATCAGAACTTGCTGAAAAAACATCGCCGTCAGAGCTTACTCGTGCGGAGATTCCAAGTGTCTCACGCAGTAAACCTTGGCTTTGGCTTGTCGCCGGTTTTTCGTTAAGCCTTGCGGTTGGTAGCTGGGCGGTCTCTCGCGGTCCTGTTCCTTCAGGCGAGCTATCACAATTTCAAACCGACGCTATGCCATTGTCGTCTGTGAATGTCTCACCAATTGTTTCATCGGAGCGCACTCACTCGCCAACGAGTAAAATGACGCCCGATACAACTCAAGTGGTTTACACCAAACCAGCCACACAGCCGGTAGCGCAACAGCCTCACATGCAAGAGACTGATAGGTTCACGCCAAGATCTGAGATAAATATCGCCTCTGATGATGCAGTTTTACTCGCGCAGTTAGCAACGATGCCGAGCGAGGAGCAATACGATCCCGTAACCCACACGACATCAGAAAACAGCTCAATGCGTATTGAGCAGGTTGAGCTTACACATCGTCAGCTTTCTCTTAAGGCAGTTAGTCGAGCGGAAAAGGCACTCGATGCTAACGATATGCAAACGGCGTTATCGGCTTATGCCGAGGCGTTGCGTTATGAGCCAATGAATGCAGACACGCGTCAAAAGTTATCAGCGTTGTACTTTGGTAAAGGTGACACGCGTAAAGCATATGAGATTATTCAAGAAGGCATCAACCTAGATACGAACAACCAAGTACTCCGCTTTGCCTTGTCTAAGTTGTTAGTGAAAGCTAATCAACCTGAAGCGGCGCTGAGCCCGCTTGTTCATTTGCCTCCAGTACCAAGTCGAGATTACTTGGCGATGCGTGCGGCATTGGCACAAAAACACAAGCAAAATGACATTGCGCTTGAGAGCTATCAACTCCTCACTCAGCGTGAACCGGAAAACGCGCGCTGGTGGTTAGGTTTGGCTATTCAACAAGAGCGCGCCCTGGCTTTTACTGCCGCGATTAACTCTTACAACCAAGCTCTGGGTAAAGTTGGCATTTCGAATCAATCGCAAGCATTTATCCGTGACCGTTTGAGCATCTTGAAAGAGTTGGAGAGCGCACAATGAAAATTCAGTTGAGAAAACGCTTGGGCGATCTTCTGGTTGAGGAAGGTATCGTCTCTGAAGAACAAATCCAGCAAGCACTAAACGCACAACGCAGTACCGGGCAGAAGCTAGGGGATGCGTTAATTGACCTTGGCTTTATTACCGAAAAGCAAATGTTGGACTTCTTGTCTCAGCAGCTTGGTTTGCCACTGATCGATCTTGGCCGTGCGCCTGTGGATGCCGAAGCCGTGCAGATTCTACCTGAGGTACACGCACGTCGCTTACGTGCGATGGTCGTTGCTCGAAATGGGGACACACTGCGCGTTGCTATGAGCGACCCTGCGGACTTATTCATCCAAGAATCATTGATGAACTTGTTAGGTCAATACAACCTTGAGTTCATTGTGGCTTCAGAGCGTCAGCTCATTTCAAGCTTTGACCGCTATTACCGCCGTACTAAAGAAATCGCCTCCTTTGCTGAGCAGCTGCATGAAGAGCATAAAGATGTACAAAGCTTTGACTACGGTATTGATGAAGCCGATAGTGAAGAGGTTACCGTTGTAAAGCTGGTTAATTCCATGTTTGAAGATGCGGTACAGGTTGGAGCTTCGGATATTCATATTGAGCCAGACGATCAAGTATTGCGTTTGCGCCAGCGTATTGATGGCGTATTGCATGAAACGCTCTTAAATGAAGTGAATATTGCATCGGCTTTGGTTCTTCGACTGAAGTTGATGGCACACCTAGATATTTCTGAAAAGCGCTTGCCACAAGATGGCCGATTCAATATCAAAGTTCGTGGGCAATCAATTGATATTCGTATGTCGACGTTACCAACGCAGTACGGAGAATCTGTGGTAATGCGTCTGCTTAACCAGTCCGCTGGTTTGCGTCCGTTAGAAGAGTCGGGCTTGCCGCCAGACTTGCTTGCTCGCTTACGTCGACAGTTGGCGCGTCCGCACGGCATGATTTTGGTTACCGGGCCGACAGGTTCCGGTAAAACCACCACGCTTTACGGTGCATTGAGTGAGCTCAACGAACCTGGGAAAAAGATCATTACAGCAGAGGATCCGGTTGAATATCGTCTGCCTCGCATCACTCAGGTACAGGTTAACAGTAAGATCGATCTAACTTTCTCGCGTGTTCTTAGAACCTTTTTACGTCAAGACCCAGACATCATTCTTGTTGGTGAGATGCGTGATCAAGAGACGGTAGAAATTGGTCTGCGAGCTGCACTAACGGGTCACTTAGTATTGAGTACTCTCCACACCAACGATGCTGTCGACAGTGCGTTACGTATGATCGATATGGGTGCGCCGGGGTACTTGGTTGCTAGTGCAGTCAGAGCCGTGGTGGCGCAGCGTCTTGTGCGTCGAGTTTGCCCTGATTGTAAAACAGAAGACCACTTAGATGAGTCTCGCCAGCAGTGGTTAGCTGGGCGTTTCCCAAATCAAGTTAGCACCATTTTTTATAAAGGCGCAGGTTGCCAAAACTGTAACTTGACTGGTTATCGAGGCCGGATCGGTGTGTTTGAAATGCTCGAACTTGAGCAAGAGATGATGGATAAATTGCGCGCCAATGATGCGGTTGGCTTTGCGCAAGCCGCGCGCCGCTCAGAAAACTATAAGCCACTGCTTGCTTCTGCAATGGAACTGGCGCTACAAGGCACAGTCAGTTTGGATGAAGTGATGACCCTAGGTGAGGGTGATGCTTCTGGTAAGACTGATCCCATTTTCATATAGGTAAGTGAATGCCAACTTTTCGTTATCAAGGCCGCACGCTAGACGGCTCATCCACTAACGGCAAAATCGAAGCAGTGAACTCAGAAGCTGCGGCGGAAGCATTGATGAATAAAGGGGTCATCCCGCTCAATGTACGGTTAGAGAAAGAGTCGGCAAAAAGCCAAGTGAGCTTGTCTAAGCTGTTTGTGCCTGCTATTCCGTTGGAAGTAATTATTCTTTTCTCTCGCCAGTTGTTTAGTTTGACTAAAGCTGGCGTACCTTTGCTGCGCTCTATGCGTGGCTTGTTGCAAAATTGCGAAAACAAACAGCTCAAAGAGGCGCTAGAAGATGTCGTTTCTGAACTGAGTAATGGCCGAGGTTTGTCTTCTGCGATGCAGCAACACAGTAAAGTATTCAGCCCACTGTTCGTTTCTATGATCAACGTCGGTGAGAATACGGGTCGGCTTGACCAAGCGCTATTGCAACTGGCGAATTACTACGAACAGGAACTTGAGACTCGCAAACGCATCAAAGCGGCGATGCGTTATCCGACGTTTGTCATTATCTTTATCACCATCGCCATGTTTGTATTGAATATCTTGGTGATCCCTGAGTTTGCATCGATGTTCACGCGCTTTGGGGTTGAGCTACCATTGCCGACGCGTATTTTGATCGCGACTTCTAATTTCTTTGTTAATTATTGGGTGTTGCTGGTTGTGGCAATGATTGGCGCGTTTACTGTATTCAGAGCGTGGGTGGCGACGGCTGATGGTCGGGAGAAGTTCGATAAGTTTCGGCTTCGGCTGCCAATTGTAGGCGATATCGTTAATCGTGCGCAGCTTTCTCGTTTTGCCAGAACCTTCTCGTTGATGCTGAAATCAGGGGTGCCACTTAACCAGTCTTTGGCTTTGGCCGGGGAAGCCTTAGGGAACCGTTTTTTAGAAAACCGAATTCTTGAGATGAAGTCCGCGATTGAAGCGGGTAGCACCATTTCAGTGACGGCCATCAACAGCAAAATATTCACCCCATTGGTGATTCAGATGATTGCAGTAGGTGAAGAAACTGGTCGTATTGATGAGTTGCTGCTGGAAGTGTCGGACTTTTACGATCGAGAAGTCGATTACGATCTAAAAACACTGACCGCAAGAATAGAACCATTACTTTTGGTGATTGTCGCAGGCATGGTCATGGTGCTGGCATTGGGTATCTTCTTACCAATGTGGGGAATGCTCGATATCATCAAAGGCGGCTAATAGGTGGTTGAAAATCAAAGCCGAGCAACGCTTATTGTGTTTGGGGTTATTGCTACGATTATGGCGGTGGGTTTGGCGGTCAAATTACGTCCTGTGACCGAGCAAGCACAAGTGACTGGGGCTAAGTTGGCGAGAGTTTGGATGCAAGATAGTGTTCAGCGTTATCGTCAAGCTTGGCTAGTACAAGGCGAGCCAGAACATATGCTGATGGATGGTTTTAACCTTACTATGACTGAGGGCGGGTTGGTGTCTCCCTTTACTCAGCAAGGTGTATTAGATTGTGGTTATTGGCTAGCGGTGCATTACCCCCAACGTAAAATAATGACCAACAAGTTAATAGATATCAGTGGAGCCATCAAAACTGATCGTTATGTCTGTCAATACACTTATGAAAATGGTCAGTCGATTGTAGTTATTTCAACAGATAATCAACTGAAAATAGACGTCGAAATGTCGGCGGAGTGAAATTTTTGACACCTAATCACTATAATTGGTATTGAAAGTCGGTATAATGCAATCATTACCATAAGTAAGAAGCTGTAATAGAGGGTAAACAATAATGTGTTTTTCTCATTGCAGCATGAACTGAATAATGGCGAATCGTCATTCTGCTCAAGCGGTAGATACAGTATCCACTTCACGGTCAGTTTTAGTGAACGTTGCTGCCCCAAACCGTTTTGACAATATCCAAAATGGTCGCGTGACCTAAACGAAACTTTGCAGTTGTACTGCATGCTTACATAGAGAGAGTAAACAATGAAAAGACAAGGTGGTTTCACCCTTATCGAATTGGTAGTGGTAATTGTAATCCTAGGTATTCTAGCGGTAACTGCAGCACCACGTTTCCTTAACCTGCAAGATGATGCTCGCAACTCTACGCTTGAAGGGTTAAAAGGAGCTATTACGGGTGCTTCCGGTATCGTTTATGGCAAGGCAGCGATTGCTGGTCTTGAATCAACAAGCGGTGCGGTGAGTGCTGGTGCTGGTTCAATTGATACAGTGTTTGGCTACCCTGTTGCTACTAGTGGTGCAATTGCTGCTATCGTTGATGGTATCGGTAGTGACGATGATTTCCAATTTATTACTAATGATGGCAACGGCTCTGCTACTGGTAATTGGGTCACTTTCGGTATTCCAAACTATACGAAAAACTGTGTTAAATACACACGAGCAGCTGACGAAAACTCAGCTCCATTAATTGAAGTTACAAGTGCCAACTGTACTAAGTAATTTTATATAGTAAAGGCTAGCTAGTCTGGCCTTTATCTCTTTATTTTGATTAATCTCGGAATAGTTCATATGCGTAAATCATCGGGCCTTAGTGCAATAGAGTTTGTCGTTGTGCTGATTATCTTAGGTGTGATCGGTTATGTGGTATTACCAAGATTTATCAGCTTTGAACCAGAAACTTACGAAGCGAAGTGGGAGCAAACCAAGCAGACCGCTGAGCACGTTTCTGAGACGCTAAGCAACAAAGAAACTTACGATCGAATTGAAGAAGAGATTAGTCGTTCAAAAGGGCAAAATAACTAGCTATTGGTTATTTGTTCGTCTGTTCACACTTCGAATCGAAAAATTATAAATCTATCATTAATCTCATAATTTCATCGTATACTTATCTCGCTTGTCCTAAGCCTAAGGTTGGGTTATGAAAATTCGCAGCTCTGCATTAGGGTTTACGTTAATGGAGTTAATCCTCGCGATTGTTCTCCTCTCTATCCTTTCACTTTTTGCAGCCAGCCGTTTTATGGGCTCTGGCAGTTTCTCTGCATATGCATTACAAGAACGCGTGATTTCTGTGATTCGCCAAGTGCAGGTGAATCGTATGCAGTCGAATGCTACAAGTCCTGATAACAACTTTCGTTTACAAGTTTCTAGCTCATGTGTTGGTTCGGTTGCTGCCTGTGCACTAACAGGCAGTGCACGAGATGCTCGTAGTGACGTGGTTATCGATAAGTCCGCAAGGTTTTCCGTTATCAGCGGTGCCGCAAATACAATTAATTTTAACCTTCTCGGCAATCCTGTAAGTGGTGCTGTAAACATCTTAATTGAAGATAAGCATGGTCGAAGCAGCTGCCAAGTTGAAATTAATTCTCAAGGTTATGTTTCTAAAGGTACATGCTCATGAAGAAATCTAGTGGCATGACTTTAATAGAAATGATCATCGCGATTGTTTTGATGGGCATTGCGATGGTGGCGTTTACTTCTTTTCTTGTCCCTCAGATTCGAGATTCCGCCATCCCTCATTATCAAACCCGCGCTGCCGCATTAGGCCAAGGTTTCATGTCTCAGATATTGGCGCGAGGCTTCGATGAAAACAGCGACTTTGATGGTGGTTTGGTACGCTGTGGTGAGACTGTCCTTGGTGGTACGGATTGTTCCACAAGCCTCGGGGCGGATAGTGGTGAATCCAATCCAACTAGTTTTAATGATGTCGATGACTATATCGGTTGCTGGTATACGAAAAGCACAAAGGCTAAATGTAACTCTTCGCCCTTATATGAGCTGAGTAACGTTCTTGGTACGTCTATGGAAAATGATTACAAGAACTTTCGAGTAGAAGTGAAAGTGCAATACGTTGAATCAGACGGTACGGGTGTAAATAATCCTTCACTGGAAGATATCACGGCGTATAAACGAGTCACTATGACTATTTACGCCGGACAAACACAGCCTTTAACACTGTCTGCGATAAGGGGAAACTACTAATGAAAAATCGTGGTTTCACTTTAATAGAAATGGTCATCACTATTGTGGTTGGTAGTTTTATCATGCTCGGAATTGCTGGCTATTTGCAGTTAGGAGCAAAGGGCTATGCCGACACTATCGATAGGCAGAAACTACAAACTCAGGCTCAGTTCGTTATTGAGAAAATGTCTCGAGAAATTCGTCATGCGGTGCCGAATAGTTTTTTTATCAATGAGAAAGAGAAAAACTGTCTGATGTTTATGCCGATAGAGCATTCTGGTTTTTATGCAATTTCTGGAAATGATATACAGTTTGTGGTTGGTTTTTTTGGTACTAATGCTCCCGAATTTGATAGTGGCTTGAAAATGGTGATTAACCCAACACGGCTAAGTGATTTAACCTCATCCACTCATAGTGTTGATGTTGGAGCGCTTTCTCCAGATTCGGATAAAGCATATAAGATTATTGATGGCGCTAGTTTAGTAACCAGTCGCTCCGTTTCTAATCGACACTATCTCTATGATCCATCTAAGTCAGTGAAATATTGCTTTGTAGGCCCACAGATACAGCGTAACGGCGAAATAATTGCCGACAATCTTGTTTATGTTGATGATCAATCTCAGAGTTATTTCAAATATGACGATACATCGCTTCATCGAGGCGGGCTCGTGCATCTGAGGTTCGTGTTTGAACAGTCCGGTGAAAGTAGTGTGTACCAACAAGATGTGCAGGTGTTAAATGTTCCGTAATCGTCAACAAGGCAATGTACTAATCGTGACTCTGTTTGTCATTCTTGTGATGGGCTATTTAGCGGCATCTTTGATGAAGGTGAGTTGGTCGAACCAAAGCGGAGTAACGCGGGAATTTTTGGGGACTAAAGCATGGTTTACCGCTCAGTCGAGTAATGACTGGCTGTTAACGCAGTTTTTCCCTGTTAATCGATCGGCTGCCGTAGTGAGTGTGTGTAACGGTATTAAAGATGGCTCGCGAGCACCGGACAGCGGTTTATTCGACAAGGGATGCCAAATTACTCAGTTGGATTGCCAAAATACTGGGGTATTAACCGATAATGGTAAGAGTGTTGGCCTTTATGTAATCAAAAGCGTGGCCATTTGTGGCTCAGGTTTATCACAAGTTCAACGACAGCAAGAAGTTTGGGTGAGGGAGTAAGATAATGAAAAAAATAATAATATCGTTACTTGCGGTAGCTCTTTTCCTTTTTTCGTCAATCAGTTTTGCTGCAGTAAATAACAACCCTCAGTTTGAATTTGGCACTGTGCCAGCAGATAAATGTACTGTAGCAGGGCCAAGTGTGACTTGTGACATCGAGTTTCAGAATTCTTACTCACAACCTCCTCTGGTTTTTGTTATGCCGACGATCGATGCGAGTCGCTCTAACTTTGATAGCAAGACCACAGAATACCCTTCAGATTTGAAAATCTGGTCTATCAGTTCATCCAAAGCAACAATAAAGCAGTTATTACCTCCTCACAGAGCCGCTTGCCGCTATCTAAAATACAATCGTAAAAACGATAAATGGCAATGTAAAAACACTGGCGAGAGAATAACTTATGTTGATGCACCTATGAATGATATTGACTACTTGGTAATGGAACCAGGCGTTATTAAGTTTGATAGTGGTGCCATGCTTGTTGCAGGCAAAGTGAGCTCTAAACATACATTTTCTAATAAGCCTGATGGGACAAATAACATCAGCAAGCAGGTTAATTTTATTAACTTTGGTTTGAACACTGCTTTTTCAAAGCCACCAGGTGTTTTGGTTCAAATTCAAACTCGAAACAATATGGTTGGTAGCCAACCACTTTGGCTAAATACGATCGCTCTAGATCCTACTCGTACAGGCTTTTCATTAATCATTGACCGCTCTGAAGTGACAAAAAATGCGGTACTTGATCAACCTGAAGAAGTGGCGTTTGTGGCAGGCTATGGTGAAGGTTTTACTCAAGGGCGAAAATTTTGGCTAGGTAATGGTTCAACCCGTAATACGCTTAGCGCTCTGAATGATAATGTCATTAAACCAGTTACTGAGGGCTGTAAGCAGCTTAGCTACTTCCCGGTTACTGGCTTCAAATCTGCTCCGGTTTTATTGGCGTCTAAGCGTACTCGAAATGGTAATAACGGTGGTTGGCTAAGGCGTTGTTCTGTGACTAAAACCAGCGTTGCTTTGATCAATGAAGAAGATATGGATAGAGATGCTGAACGTGGGCATGTCGTGGAGCCATTCTCTTACTTCTTGTTTGATAAACCTCCTGTTGATGATGTATGTGCTCTGTTCCCTTCTCCCGCTCAAACGTGGGATACAAATAGCAATGCTAAATTGGAGATGAGTAACAAAGCACTTATCTCAGGTGCAAAGTTAAGCAATGGCAAGCGCTATGTTGGCTTTAGACAAAGTGAGATAACCATGCATAATAAAGCAAGCTGTGATGGTCTTGCTTGTCTTGGAGACTCTGGCCTCAGAGTAAAGAAACAAGAGCTAGAGAGTTTTAGAGCTCCGGATCATGATGATCTCAAGACTGTCGATCTATGGCATGAAGATCGTGAGTTTACCAACAATGAAGTTATCGGCACACTCTCCGTGGGGCATGGAACCGCAACTTTCAAATCAGGAACCTACTGGATTGGAACGATTGACGTTAATAATCAGGGCAAAATAGTTATTCCGGCTGGTGAAAAAGTTACGATTCATGCGAAAAAAGTCTACGTAAGTAGTGGCGGTAGCTCTATTGGAGAGGTTGACGATGCTGAGCTGATAGTCTTAGTGCATGACTCAGCCGATGGTATTGTGCAACTTAGTCAAAATACGATGTTTACGGGGCTTTTATATAGTGAAACCAATGTTTATCTGAGTAACTCAAGTACGGTTAATGGTGCAATCACTGCGAAGCAGATCTTGATGAGCAATGGCGCGAAGATCATTGCGACTGATAACCACTGCTTTACCCCAGCGGATAACTTTGAAATTGATATCACACCAATTTCGCAATATGCGCTTACCTGTGGAGTTCAGCAACCAAACTTTGTTGTGACTACAACGAATGACGGGGCGCCTCAAAGCGTACCTGTCACAGCGTCAGTCTCTGAAGGGGCGAGTAATTTTAATGTACGGGTTGCGAATAGAGTAGGCTCTGGTCTTTATCCGCATTTTACTACCAGTGCATCACAAGAAACGCTTGGTAAACTGGAACTTGTCATTGAGTTGCTTGATGCGTCAAAGGTTGTGCTTAATAAAGAGTATGAACTCACCATTTTTGTTGATGATGATACAACCAAAACTAAAACGGTTAAATTTAAGTATGTCCCTTATATGTTTGATACTCCAGACCTGTCAGTAATTGCGGGTAAAGAATACCAAGTAACCACCAAGGTATTGGCATGTAAAGAAAGTACTCAAACGACGGTATCGACTTACACTGGTACTCCAGAGGTTACCTTAGATCTTGAAGCGCCAAGTGATGGCAATAAAGATAAAGACAGCATTTTGACGTATTCACCATCGTTCAGTAGTAGTGACGCTGGTGTGAAAGCGTCCGCGTTTACTTTACGTGAATCTGGTAAGTTTATCGTCAAGCTAACAGACAGTAACTTTGTTTGTGATCCTAACTTTGCTGAAAAATGTCCGATTGATGAAGGCGATGGTAAAACAACGCCAGTTGTATTGAATGGCTCGTTTGCCGTAAATGCTCGACCATGGACCATTGCTGCTTGTGATATTCAGTCAAAAGAGGGGGGTGTTTCTAACCCTGCGACTACGGATGGTAAAGAGTATTTCATTCCTGCAGCAGAAAACTTCACGGTAACATACAAGCCTATTGTATATAGCGATAAGGCGGCACGTGGAGAGGCGGATAAGTGTAACAATTCAACGACTACTAACTACTATTCTTCGACAGGTAATAGTGCTCCACTAAATGTTGATTTTGACGTGGAGTACCCTAAGGGCGGTAAGCTAGCTAATTTATCGGAAGAAAACGGTTTCGATGGAAAGTCTACCTTCTCTAAATTAGAAGCTAAGAGTGGTAAGGAAGTAGAGTATCAATGGCATGAAGCAGGCTCCTTAAATCTAACCACAAGTGCGGACTATTTAGGAGAAGCGTTAGAGGAAGATTCTAGTATCATTGGGCGTTTTTACCCTAAGTTCTTTAAAGTCTTTACGACTCAGTGGGGTTATCCTTCTAGCCAAACTTTCATTTATATGAATCAGCCATTTGAGCAAGTTCGTTATGATGTGGAAGCATTAAATGCAAGTAAGGATGCTGTTAGCAACTACGTAGCATTCAGTAAGCATGCTCAGTTCAATATTTCTCAACTTACCGATAATCTAAATAGGTTTGTTTCTCCTGTGGCTAATAGCGGCACTTGGAGCGTAATCGAAGGAAAAAGCATTGGTTCGTTTACTATTGATGACTCCAGTACGACTTCTTGCCGAAATGCAAGTAATGAGGTTGTGAATACTTGTTGGCTAAAAGGAGCCGGTACCAAATACCCTGACGGCCCATTTAATGTGCTTTCTGGAAGCTTGTCAAACATTGGCTTGGTTTACACCGGTAACACCGATCCTGTTGAGTTCATTAGCGGTAAAAATGGTGCGCCAAATAGCAATATACTTACTCAGCCGAAAATAATATTTGGGCGAGTGACTCTGGCTGATATCTCGGGGCAACAAGAGGCGACGTTATCCGTTCCGTATGCTATTGAATATTGGAATGGTTCGAGTTTTAGTGTGAATAACCTTGATAGTGCAACGCCTGTTAAAAATGCAATCGCAAGTCAAACTGTTATTTGGCATCGTGATGATAGCAATTGTGATATAGCGGTTAGCGGAGCAGGGAATGTGAAGCATGGTGAAGCAAACGTAGCTGCGAATCAGGTGAAATCACCATGTAAGTCTATTGGTCGTCAGCAGTCTCAAGTTTGGCTTGATGTTCAACCATGGCTGAGTTTTGATTGGGATGATGACGATGCAGAAGAAAACCCATCCTCAGTCGTCACCTTTGGTATTCACCGTGGTAACGATCGCGTGATTTACCGTGGTGAGCCAGGGTTAACCGGACAGTAACAACTTAGGTTTTTGCCCTTAAGTTAGGAAACTGCAAGAAATTGAGGCTTTCTGCTCATGTTTGTGTACCAATACCTTGCTGTGACAGCGAGGCATTGGTACATTTAGAGCAATTTTTGTCTTCTATATTTTTGCAGGATGAGCGAAGAGTATGTTTAAGAAACTTCGTGGCATGTTTTCTAACGATCTATCTATCGATTTAGGTACAGCCAACACTCTAATTTACGTAAAAGGGCAAGGAATTGTCCTTGATGAACCTTCTGTAGTTGCTATTCGTCAAGATCGTGTAGGTTCTGCAAAAAGCGTTGCTGCAGTCGGTCACGCAGCAAAACAGATGCTTGGTCGTACACCTGGCAACATTTCCGCTATTCGCCCAATGAAAGACGGCGTAATTGCTGACTTCTACGTAACCGAAAAAATGCTTCAGCACTTTATCAAGCAAGTGCATGATAACAGCATCCTAAAGCCAAGCCCACGTGTTCTTGTTTGTGTTCCTTGTGGTTCTACCCAAGTTGAGCGTCGCGCAATTCGTGAATCAGCACTTGGTGCTGGTGCGCGTGAAGTTTACCTAATCGACGAGCCAATGGCGGCGGCAATTGGTGCTGGTTTACGTGTATCTGAGCCGACAGGTTCAATGGTGGTCGATATCGGTGGTGGTACAACTGAAGTTGCCGTTATCTCTCTAAACGGTGTGGTTTACTCATCGTCTGTACGTATCGGTGGTGACCGCTTTGATGAAGCTGTGATCAACTACGTACGTCGTAACTACGGCAGCTTGATTGGTGAAGCAACGGCTGAAAAGATCAAACACGAAATCGGTTCTGCTTACCCTGGTGATGAAGTTCAAGAGATTGAAGTTCGCGGTCGTAACCTTGCAGAGGGTGTACCACGCAGCTTTAGCTTGAACTCAAACGAGATCCTAGAAGCGCTTCAAGAGCCGCTATCTGGCATCGTATCAGCAGTCATGGTTGCACTAGAACAGTGTCCTCCAGAGCTTGCTTCAGACATTTCTGAAAACGGTATGGTACTAACCGGTGGTGGTGCACTACTGAAAGATCTCGATCGTCTACTAATGGAAGAAACTGGTATTCCTGTGGTTATCGCGGAAGATCCACTAACGTGTGTTGCGCGTGGTGGCGGTAAAGCACTAGAAATGATCGACATGCACGGTGGCGATCTGTTCTCTGAAGAATAAAGGTTTAGGTGAAGCTCATGTCGGGCTTCACCTTCATTTCTGCTCTCTCTGTAATTCAAACATGCTCCATACCTAAAAGTATTTAGTTAAGTATTTTTAGGTGCCAAGTAAGGCTCAATAATCATGGAAGCAATCAGGTCAAAAACAAGATGAAACCGATTTTCGGCAGAGGTCCGTCTCTGCAATTACGTCTGTTTTTTGCTGTCATCGTGTCGGCGAGCTTAATGCTGGCCGATAGTCGTCTAGATACGTTTTCCAACGTTCGATACCTACTAAACAGTATGGTTGCACCGATTCAGTACGCAGCGAATTTGCCTCGTAGTATGTTCGATGGCGTATTTGAACGTTTTAATTCTCATCAGGCATTAGTTGAAGGCAATCGCAGCTTAAAGCGAGAAGTGTTACGCCTGAAAAGCGAGCTTATCTTGCTCGACCAATATAAAGAAGAAAACCAACGCCTACGTAAGTTGTTGGGATCTTCATTTGTCCGTGATGAAAAGAAAGTCGTGACAGAAGTAATGGCGGTTGATACTTCACCTTATCGTCATCAAGTGGTGATCGATAAAGGCCGTATTGATGGTGTTTACGTTGGTCAGCCTGTTATCAACGAGAAAGGCATCGTTGGTCAGGTTACGTTTGTCGCAGCGCACAACGCACGTGTTCTGCTGCTAACGGACGCGAAAAATGCAATTCCTGTCCAGGTGATCCGCAATGATATCCGAGTGATCGCATCGGGCAATGGTGAAATGGATGAAATCCAACTGGAGCACATTCCAACCAGCACAGATATTCAGGTTGGTGATTTATTGGTGACATCCGGTTTAGGTGGTATTTACCCTGAGGGATACCCAGTCGCGACGGTTACCAATGTGGATCACGATACGCGTCAAGAGTTCGCTTCAATCAAGGCTGGGCCGGTTGTGGAGTTTGATCGCTTACGCTACCTACTGCTGATTTGGCCGAATGAAGACCGTCAACACAAAGTACTGCGGTCCAATGTAGATGAAGGGTTAGAGCAAGAACAAGAGGTAACCGATGGCCAATAATGTATTGAGCAGCCGAATGGTGATTGGCGTCAGTTTCTTCGTTGCGCTGGTACTGCAAACCATTCCATGGCCAGGTGTGTTAGATGTGTTACGTCCGTCATGGTTGTTCCTTGTTACGTGTTATTGGGTGTTGGCACTACCGCACCGAGTGAACGTCGGAACTGCGCTAGTGTTGGGCTTATTGTGGGATATCTTGATCGGCTCAACGCTTGGAATTCGTGGCATGATGATGTCGATCGTTATCTACCTTGTGGCGCTGAATTTCCTATTGATTCGCAACATGGCATTGTGGCAACAGTCGATTTTAATTGCCTTTTTTACTGCGTTGTTGGAAGTTTTGATATTCTGTGGGGAATATTTGAACCAGGACGTAGTATTTAATCCATTATCTCTGTGGACGGCGGCAATAAACTGTATACTTTGGCCATGGATGTTTTTATTAATGCGACGAGTTCGTCGTGCATGGCACGTAAGGTAAAGCGGTGAAGAAAAGCTTATCTCTCGTTCTCGCATCGGGTTCTCCGAGAAGAAAAGAGCTGCTTGCTCAACTGGGTTATGATTTTGAGATCGTATTGCCTGATATTGAGGAAGCCAAACAGGCTCATGAGCAAGCACGAGATTACGTGTTGCGTCTTTCTTTGGAAAAAGCTCAGGCAGGCTTAGCGTTGGCTAAGCCTGATTCCGTTGTATTGGGCTCTGATACGGTCGTAGTATGCGATGACCGTGTGCTAGAAAAACCAAAAAGTTTTGAAGATTCAAAGCGTATGCTTACTGACTTATCGGGTCGTCGTCATCAAGTGATGACTGCGGTGAGCGTTGTATCATCGGAACAACAACATTCAGTGGCCGTTACCACTGACGTGTGGTTCAAACCACTGACTCACGAAGAAATCGAACAATATTGGCAGTCAGGAGAGCCATGCGATAAAGCTGGAAGTTATGGTATTCAGGGACTCGGAGGGCGATTTGTCACCCGAATCGAAGGCAGTTATCACGCTGTAGTAGGCTTACCTTTGTTCGAAACCGATCAGCTAATTCAAGAATTTTTATAATTGTTTTGAGGTGTGCACATGAGTGCAGAATTGCTGCTTAACGTGACCCCGAGTGAAACTCGTGTGGCCATGATTGAAGGTGGAGTACTACAAGAAATACATATCGAGCGCGAATCGCGTCGCGGTATTGTGGGCAATATATACAAAGGCAAAGTAAGCCGAGTGTTACCAGGTATGCAGGCGGCTTTCGTCGACATTGGTTTAGATAAAGCGGCGTTTTTACATGCGTCAGATATTGTTCCTCATACCGAATGTGTGGCAGAAAACGAAAAACAGCAGTTTCAAGTCCGTGATATATCTGAGCTAGTACGCCAGGGACAAGACATTGTTGTGCAAGTGGTCAAAGATCCGCTCGGCACGAAAGGTGCGCGTTTAACGACGGATATCACCTTACCTTCGCGTTATCTTGTTTTTATGCCGGGGGCCAGCCATGTCGGTGTTTCGCAGCGTATTGAAAGTGAGAAAGAACGTGAGCGTTTGAAAAAGGTGGTGAACCATTACTGCGATGAGCACGGTGGTTTTATCATTCGTACCGCGGCAGAAGGCGCTGATGAAAAAGAGCTCTCTCAAGATGCGGCATTTCTAAAGCGTTTGTGGCTAAAAGTCATGGAGCGTCGCTCAAAATACAAAACGCGTTCAACACTTTACGGTGAACTCGGCTTAGCTCAACGCATTCTGCGTGACTTTGTTGGCACAGAGCTCGATAAGATCATGGTCGACTCCCGCCTTGAATATGAAAACCTGAAAGAATTCACTTCTGAGTATGTACCGGAGTTAACAGATAAGCTTGAGCTTTACGAAGGTGACAAGCCAATCTTTGACATGTACGACACCGAAAACGAAATTCAGCGTTCTTTAGAGCGCAAGGTCGAGCTAAAATCGGGCGGCTATTTGATCATCGATCAAACCGAAGCCATGACCACCATCGACATCAACACGGGTGCATTTGTTGGTCGTCGTAATCTCGAAGAGACTATCTTCAATACCAATATAGAGGCAACGCAAGCTATTGCGCGTCAGCTACGTTTACGTAACCTCGGCGGTATCATCATTATTGATTTTATCGATATGGCATCCGAAGAGCATCGTCAGCGAGTACTTACCTCACTGGAAACGGCGCTGGCGAAAGACCGAGTAAAAACCAACATCAACGGCTTTACCCAGCTTGGCTTAGTTGAAATGACGCGTAAGCGTACGCGAGAAAGTATTGAACATATCTTGTGTTCTGGTTGTCCTACTTGTGAAGGCCGTGGCAGCGTGAAAACAGTCGAAACCGTATGCTTTGAGATATTACGCGAGATTACTCGTGTGAACCGTGCTTACGACGCCGATAATTTTGTCGTGTACGCATCGCCGTTTGTTGCTGAAGCACTATTGGGCGATGAGTCTCATGCGCTGGCTGAGCTCGAAGTATTTATTGGCAAGCAAGTGCGAGTTCAGGCTGAACCCCTGTACATTCAGGAACAGTTTGACGTCGTAATGATGTAATTTGGAACATTTGTGAATTCTGGTGTTAACCGTTTTGGGCGTTTTTGTGCGTGGAGTTTAGTTACTGTATTGGTGTTATTAGCCATATTAGTGACCACGCTGCGCGTCACATTGCCGCAACTTAACCATTTCCAAGATGAGATCAAAACCTGGGTCAAACAAGGCACAGGTTTTGACGTTTCTATTGCTAATGTCGCAGGGACGTGGCGCAATAATCATCCCTCAATTGCGTTACTGGGTTTAGAGGCAAATCTACCAAACGTGCAAGATGCACGCTTCGCTGTTGAAGAAGTCCAAATTGAGTTCGACCTTATTCAATCTCTTTTTCAACTTAAACCTGTAGTTGCAGACCTTACCATTCATAACCTCGCTTTAGACATTCACACGGTAGACATTCTGCCGACTTCTCATCGTCAAGAACCGAAGCCTGAAGTGGATAAGAGCGAAGTGAAACTCATTGACCAACTCGACTCACTTCTTTTACGTCAGTTCGAAGACTTCACTATTAGCGATTCACGGATTTGGTATAAGTCTGTGTCAGGTGAAACTCGCCGTTTAGATATTGAGCAGCTTCGTTGGAGTAATCAAGGGAAGCGTCACGTAGCCGAAGGCACGGTTAGCATTGCTGATGTTCGCCTGAACTCATTGTTAGTAAGCGCTAACTTTAAAGATCATGGCTCGTTGCTCGATGTATCTGGTGAGTTTTATGTGAGTGCTCAAGATGTCTCGGTCACACCTTGGCTGACCACTTACATGCAAGAAGAGTCAGGAGCAGAGTCGGGTAAAGTCAGCTTAAATACTTGGCTGACGCTCAAACACAGCCAACCGCATGATGCTTATGTTGAATTGCTGCCTTCCGAGTTGGTGTGGAATGAAGATGGACATCATGAGCTGTTTATTGAGTCTGGAATTTTCAATCTTCGACCAGATAAACAAGGCTGGAAAGTAAATGGCCACTCACTTCAGATCAGAACCGATAACACCCCTTGGCCAGAGTTAGACGTCGCGTTTGATTGGCAACCAAACGGCTGGATGCTTAATCTCTCTCAACTCGACATCGAAGCACTCATTCCGCTCATCAAGTTGGCTCCAGAGTCAGAGTCGACCAGTGACCTTATTAACAAACTAGCACCGAAAGGTCGGGTCGAAGATGTCCGATTGTCAATGAATGGTGGTTTAGACACCTTACGCTACTCGGCTGAACTGGATGAACTCGCGATGACACAATGGGAGCTCCTACCCGGGTTTCATCACGTACAGGGCAGCGTATCGGGGGATGTGAATCAAGCTAAAGCAAAAGTCACCGTCATTGATGATGTCTTTCCGTACGGCGATGTATTCCAAGCTCCGCTGAATATCAAACAAGGTGAAGTCGATATTATCTGGCAGCAAGATGATGCGGGTTGGCGTTTGTGGGCGGATAAAGTGACGGCAGCAACGCCTGATCTTCAAGTCCTGGGGGCATTCCGTCTTGATTTTCCAAAAGAACAAAGCCCATTTTTATCGTTCTATGCTGAAGCGGATCTCTACAACGCGGGTGAAACATGGCGCTATCTACCGACTCTGGCACTTGGACAAGACTTGACCGACTATCTTTCGACCGCGATTCAGGGTGGTAAAGTGAACACAGCAAAATTGTTGTGGTATGGCGAGTTAGGGGATTTTCCTTACAAAGAACATAATGGCATGTTCCAAGCTTGGGTTGGATTAAAAGACGCGAAATTTAGCTTTGATACGGCATGGCCAACCATCACGGATTTGCAGCTAGACTTGCTGTTTGAAAATGATGCCATGTATTTGGATTCAAAATCAGCCACACTAAATGGCGTTCATGCTAAGCGTATCACTGGGCGAATCCCTGAGTTGGCAGAAGGTGGACACATCGAGATTGAAGCGAAAGCAAGCGCGCCGGGTAATGAAGTCCGTGACTACATGATGGCGACGCCATTAGTGGATTCAGTCGGTGCCGCATTGACAGCGCTGCAAGTGAGTGGTCCCGTTTACTCTGAGTTTCAACTCAATATACCGTTTGATTTTGAGAAAGAGTCTCGCGCTTGGGGTTATGCCGATTTAACAGAAAATCGTGTTGATATTGAAGCGCCGCCAATGACGCTTGAAAACGCCACAGGGCGTATCACCTTCGACAATGATGTGGTTACCACATCGGGTTTGTCGGCCGAATTATTACAACAGCCTATCTCTCTTGATTTCCATGGAGAGAGTGCGGAGCAAGGCTACAACGTGACAATTAATACATTAGGAGATTGGGATGTCGAGCCTCTCAAACCCTATGTCGGTGAGCGTTGGTTAAACCTTGTTTCTGGCCATGCGCCGTGGCAAATGGACATTGACTTGCAACTCAATGATGTTGATTTCACTTATCAGCTTGAAGTGCTGGCGCAGCTAAATCGTCTGGCTAGTCAATATCCTTATCCTTTAGCGAAAAAAATTGGCGAGTCTGGGCAAGCGAAACTGCAAGCATCCGGCAACCAAGAGAGTATTTCAGCAAGACTACAGATCCCAAATGTGAAGTATCAAACTGAGATAGATATCGCTGGCGATGTCCCGGTTCTGACTGCGACTCATTTAATGGTTGGCAAAGGTGGCTTCCGGATTAGTCCTATTGTCGGGCACGATGCTTCGGTGCGTGTCGAAGAACTGAATTTAGACCAATGGGCTGAGCTTGCGCAGGTCTCTGAGAGCAAGCCGTCATCGTCTGTTTTGGCAAGCATGAAAACGCCAACCATTCCATTGCCGACACGCATTGAAGTTGAAACGCCAAACTTACAGTTCGGTGGGATTGAGTTTCATGATGTGGATTTTTCTGCAAGCAAGAAAAATTTGAGTTGGCAACTCGATGTGGACAGTCAAGAGGTTAAAGGGAAAGCTAACTATCTGAAACCCTATGATCTATCGGTCTCTTTAGAGCACTTGCATCTGTACATCCCAGGGTTTGAAGAGATGACCAAAGAGCGCAGCTCAATCTTTGCGAGTGAAGATCAAAACGCACCTTTGATTACCAATTTTGACCGCAAGTTTCACGCTGAGATGCCAAACTTAACTTTGAAAATTGATGATTTTTGGCTGCAAGGCTACAAAGTGGGCAAAGTGAATGTTGATTTGCAGCGTCGCCAGAACCGCTTGGAGTGGAAAAATATCACCTTTAGTAGCGGCAAAAACCGCATTGATATGAGTGGTTGGTGGGACCTGACGAAAGAGAGTAGTCATTCCAACTTAACCATGAAAATGAAAGGTGATAACAACACCGATCTTATGGAGCGCTTTGGTATTACATCAGGCATTCAACAAGCACCATTTGAGATCAATGCCAATATGGAATGGGACGGCGCACCTTGGTCAATGAAGACACAAACCTTGCAAGGAAACGTCTCAACGGAATTTGGTAAAGGCGTGATCAGTGAAGTTAGTGGTGCGGCACGCTTGTTAGGCTTGTTTAGCTTGGATTCTATCATCCGTAAGATGCAGCTCGACTTTACCGACGTATTCGATAAAGGCATGGCATTCAACTCGATCACGGGAACGGGCAAAATCCAAGACGGTGTGTTTATCACCAATGATATCGTAATGGATGCGTTAGCAGGGGAAATGCAAATCCGCGGCATCGCTAATATGAACAGCAGAATGGTTGATGCGGAAGTGAAATTCACACCAGACATCACATCAGGCCTACCAATGCTGACCGCGTTTGCCGTTGCGCCTCAAACTGCTTTGTATGTCTTGGCCATCTCTACGGTGATATCTCCGGTGGTTGAGGTCTTCACTCAAGTCAATTATGAAGTGAAAGGCCCACTAGACTCACCAACGGTGAAAGAAATTTCGCGAAGTAAAGGTGAATACAAGCTGCCAGAAAAACTGCGTGAACAGGCCAAATAACTCACCGAATATAATGGAATAGGGAGGAAACACATGGAGCGTGTTGGCATTATTCAAATGACTTCGGGTCCGGATATTAACGCGAATTTGGACTTCATTGAAAAACAGTGTGCTTTAGCGAGCAAGCAAGGTGCCAAACTTGTTCTTACTCCTGAAAATACAGTGCTATTTTCCAGTCGCGAAGCTTATCATCAACATGCAGAGCCACTTGGCAGTGGCATGATTCAACAGCGGCTCTGTGAAATCGCTAGAAAGAACCAGTTAACGCTAATTGTCGGAAGCATGCCCATTCAAACCGCAAAAGGTGTCACCACCACAACACTTGTATTGCCGCCGCACGGTAAATGCATTGCTCACTATGACAAACTGCATATGTTTGATGTCGACGTAGCCGATGGTTATGGTAGTTATCGTGAGTCGGATACGTTTATGGCGGGTAATCAAATAGTCGTTGCGGAAACTGATATCGGCAGTGTTGGATTGAGTATTTGTTATGATTTACGTTTCCCAGAACTTTATAAAGTATTGCGTCAAGAAGGGGCGGATATCATTGTGGTGCCCGCTGCGTTTACCGCTGTGACGGGGCAAGCTCACTGGGAAGTATTATTGCGAGCTAGAGCGATTGAGACACAATGTTGGATTTTGGCAAGCGGACAAACTGGAACGCATCCATGTGGACGAAAAACATGGGGACACTCAATGGTCGTTGACCCTTGGGGACGTATCCATAAACAGCTTCAGGATGAAGTAGGTTTATTGGTGACTGAGATAGATTTGTCACAAAGCCAACAAGTAAGGCAGAATATGCCGCTGACTCAACACAGTCGCTTTCAAAATGAATTGAGACGGAAATAAAAGAGCTAACTATGAGCACAAACCAAATAGAACAGGCACTCCTTGCCCCAAATGGTCTGACAGAACAAGACATTGCTGACACGCTTGCCAGCATTGCGACGCGCCAGATCGATTATGCGGACATTTACTTTCAGTCCAGCTGGCATGAGTCTCTGGTTCTAGAAGACAGCATCATCAAAGATGGCTCTTTTAACATTGATTGTGGTGTTGGTGTCCGTGCAGTAACTGGCGAGAAAACCGGCTTTGCCTACTCTGATCAAATCCAGCCTGAAGGCCTGAAGCAGAGTGCAATGGCGGCGCGCGGTATTGCTCAGCAAGGGCAGAATGGTAAAGTCCAAGCGTTTAAACGCACCGAAAACCAAGCGTACTACGCCGCTGTGAATCCACTAGCTGAATGGGAAAAGCAGCAAAAAACAGAATTGCTCAAATCTCTAGATGCTTACATTCGCACTAAAGAACCATTGATTAAAGAGGTCTCGATCAGCATCAGCGGTGTGCATGAGCAGATGCTTGTTGCGGCAACAGACGGTACTTATGCAGGCGATATTCGTCCTTTGGTGCGTTTGTCTATTAGCGTGCTCGCACAAAAAGGTGAACGACGTGAACGCGGTAGCGCTGGTGGCGGCGGCCGTTTCGGTTACGATTTCTTTTTAACGGAAAGCAATGGTGTGAAACAAGCTTTTCATTACGCAGACGAAGCGATTCGCATGGCGTTAATCAACCTTGAAGCAGAAGCAGCACCAGCTGGCATGATGCCAGTGGTATTGGGTTCTGGCTGGCCTGGCGTGTTGCTACACGAAGCGGTAGGTCATGGCCTAGAAGGTGATTTTAACCGGAAGGAATCTTCGGTTTTCTCTGGCAAAATGGGTCAACAAGTGACGTCTTCGCTGTGTACCATCGTCGATGATGGCACGTTAAAAGACCTTCGTGGTTCACTGAATGTGGATGATGAAGGGGTAAACGGCCAGTACAACACGCTTATCGAAAATGGTGTGCTGAAAGGTTACATGCAAGACAAGCTAAACGCGCGGTTAATGGGTGTGAACCCAACAGGTAACGGTCGTCGTGAGTCTTATGCACATTTACCAATGCCGCGTATGACCAACACCTACATGCTACCAGGTGAACATACGCCAGAAGAAATAATCTCGACGGTCGAGAAAGGGTTGTATGCGCCAAACTTTGGTGGCGGTCAGGTGGACATTACTTCGGGTAAGTTTGTGTTCTCTGCATCCGAAGCATACTTGATTGAAAACGGTAAAATTACGCGCCCTGTTAAAGGTGCGACGTTGATTGGATCAGGTATCGAAGCAATGCAGCAAGTCTCTATGGTCGGTAACGACCTAAGTATCGACAAGGGCGTTGGCGTATGTGGTAAAGCAGGTCAAAGTGTGCCAGTTGGGGTTGGTCAGCCGACCTTGAAACTGGACTCACTGACAGTAGGTGGCACTGAGTAACTCAGTTGAATCGTTATAAAAAGAGCGCTCATTAGAGCGCTCTTTTGCTTTGTGAGTCGGTGTCAATTACAGGTTTTCTTCAGCAAATTCCGCCAAGCGGCTACGAACCACGCCGTTGAGGTGAATATTCGCGCTGCCTTCAAAGTTCTTGAAGCGTTCAACCATGTAGGTCAAACCAGAGGTCACTGGGGTGAGGTAATGGGAGTCAATCTGCGCCAAGTTACCGGAGCAGACGATTTTGGTTCCTTCACCACAGCGGGTAATGATGGTTTTGATTTGTGATGCAGTGAGGTTTTGACACTCATCAAGCAGTACAAACGCATTTTGAATTGAACGGCCACGCATAAAGTTGATCGATTTAAATTGAATGTTGGCTTTATCGCAGATGTACTTCAATGAGCCTTCAGTGCAGTGATCGTGTTTATGTAGCGCTTCCAAGGTATCGGTCACCGCCGCTAACCACGGCATCATTTTCTCCTCTTCGGAGCCGGGTAAGAAGCCGATGGATTCACCGATATCTGGCGTGTTACGTGTTACGATAATTTTATCGAACATGCTTTTTTCAATGGTTTGCTCCAATGCTGCTGCCATTGCCAGTAATGTCTTACCACTACCCGCCGCACCCGTTAGAATCACCAAGTCAATTTCTGGATCGAGTAAGGCATCTAACGCCATTCCCTGGTAGATATTTTTAGGTGTGATGTCCCAAGCCTTACGATGCATTAGACGTTCGCGGCTCAGGTCGAGAAGCGTTAGCTTGTCTTCATTGATGGTTTCTACGCGACCAGCAAAGTCACTGTCTTCATCAATAACGTATTGGTTGATAAAGGTTGGGTCGAAGGGTTCGCGACTGAGTTTGTGGTAAGTTTTTCCGCCCAGTGCATAGCTTTCTACTTCCTCAATACCGCTCCAGAAATCACCTTCACGCAATTGAAAGCCTTTGGTTAGGTATTGAATGTCGTCAATCAGTTGGTCGGTTCTATAGTCCTCAACAAAGCGTACACCAGCCCCTTTGGCTCGCAGACGCATGTTGATGTCTTTCGTGATCAGTACCACTTCACGTGGTGCACGTTTATTTTGCAGATAAAGCACCGCGTTGAGAATACGGTTGTCACCGGCTTTGTCGGCGAAGGCTTTGACGGTTTCCTGCAGTTCAAAATCCGCCAAAATGGAAATAGTACCTTGGTCGGGGTTGTCTTTAGAAACAGGAATGCCTTCAGAGATTTCATCTGGCGTTGCTTCTTTAAACAAATCTTCCAAGGTGCGAATAGCCACGCGCGCATCTCTTGCAACGTCGCGCTTGCTGTCTTTGATTCGGTCGAGTTCTTCCAACACGGTCATGGGGATAACGACATCGTGTTCTTGGAAAGAGAAGATGGCAAAGGGTTCATGAAGAAGAATGTTGGTATCGAGTACAAACAGTTTCCGATCGGTATCGCCCATAGCGTCTCCTTGCCGTAGTACGGCTCTGCATGCGAGTTGTTAGGTCGTTTCCAAATAGGTGTGAAGTGACCTAACTCTGATTGCTTGCAATAGAGGTTGTCGGGCTGATGTCGGCTAGTGTGCAACCGAGTAGCAAGACAACTTACTGCAAACCCGTGTTGATCCTAATCGTGTACTAACGCGCTTAAATCATATGCAATGGTTTTAAACGCCCCTCATTAGAAGTATACGTAATATTTACGTTCTACAACTTAATAATTGGCATGAGTATTTTACAATTTGATTGCATTTAGAGTTTGGGAAAAAAAGTTTCTGCTTGGTGCGGTTTCGGCGTGACCTAAATCACAGCTTCAAGTAAGATTAGCGACCTTTTTCTGCGTATAGGCTACGTCCGATTTATCATGTTGAGCTGGCTTAAAAAATACTCAGTTCATACTGAAATGACGAATGCTATCGGCATAGCAGAAGCCAGAATCAGATCTAAACTATTATCCATGCCCACGGGCATGAGTAGACCAACAAGAAACACGAATCAAGAACTAATAACGAGGTAGTCAATTCATGACATTTGCTTTGGGGCAGCGCTGGATTAGCGATACGGAAAGCGATTTAGGTTTAGGTACCGTTGTAGCAATGGATGCTCGTACTGTGACATTGATGTTTGCAGCGTCAGAGGAAAACCGAGTTTACGCACGTAACGATGCACCTGTTACCCGAGTCACCTTTAATGTTGGGGATGTCATCGATTGCCAAGAAGGTTGGTCTCTAAAAGTAGAAGAAGTACTGGAAGATGAAGGTCTTTACACCTATTTCGGTACTCGTGAAGACACGCAAGAAACCGCTGTTGTTCTGCGTGAGATTTTCCTTAGCAACCAAATTCGTTTTAACAAACCTCAAGATAAGTTGTACGCCGGTCAAATCGACCGTATGGACAACTTTGTTCTGCGTTACCGTGCGCTAACCAACCAGTTTGAGCAGCATAAGAGCCCAATGCGTGGCCTATGTGGTATGCGTGCAGGTTTGATCCCTCATCAGCTTTACATCGCGCACGAAGTTGGCCGTCGTCACGCGCCACGCGTCTTGTTGGCGGATGAGGTAGGTTTGGGTAAAACCATCGAAGCGGGCATGATCATCCACCAACAAGTTCTGTCTGGTCGTGCCGAACGCATTTTGATTGTGGTGCCTGAAACACTGCAGCATCAATGGCTGGTTGAGATGATGCGTCGTTTCAATCTGCATTTCTCTATCTTTGACGAAGAGCGCTGTATCGAAGCGTTTGCGGATGCAGAAAACCCATTTGATACTCAGCAATATGTGCTGTGTTCTTTGGATTTCCTACGCAAGAGCCGCAAGCGTTTTGAACAAGCACTGGAAGGTGAATGGGACCTACTGGTTGTTGATGAAGCGCATCACCTTGAATGGAGCCAAGATAAACCGAGCCGTGAATACCAAGTGGTAGAAGGCTTGGCTGAACGTACTCCAGGTGTGTTGCTACTGACTGCAACGCCAGAGCAGCTTGGTCGTGAGAGTCACTTTGCTCGTCTGCGTTTGTTGGATCCAGACCGCTTCTATGATTACGAAGCATTCGTTGAGGAAGAAGAGCAATACGCGCCCGTAGCTGATGCGATTACTTCACTCTTTTCCGGTGAAAAGCTACCTAATGAAGCAAAAAACCAGATCACTGAGTTATTGTCTGAACAAGACGTAGAACCACTTTTCCGCATTATCGAAAGTGAAGCGGACGAAGAAGCTAAAGCGTCGGCACGCCAAGAGCTGATCGATAACTTGATGGATCGCCATGGTACAGGGCGTGTTCTGTTCCGTAACACGCGCGCGGCCATCAAAGGCTTCCCTACGCGTAACGTGCATCTGATGCCAATGGATATTCCACCGCAATACACTACATCAATGCGTGTTGCTGGGATGATTGGCGGTAAGATGAGTTCTGAAGCACGTGCGATGAAGAACCTTTACCCGGAAGAAATTTTCCAAGAATTTGAAGGCGATGACGCGAGCTGGTGGCAGTTTGACTCGCGTGTGAATTGGTTGCTTGAAAAAGTAAAAGAGAAGCGCAGCGAGAAAATCCTCGTGATTGCTTCTCGTGCGAGTACCGCGCTGCAATTGGAGCAAGCACTGCGTGAGCGTGAAGGTATCCGCGCCACTGTTTTCCACGAAGGTATGTCGATTCTTGAACGTGATAAAGCGGCGGCTTACTTTGCGCAAGAAGAAGGTGGAGCACAAGTTCTTATCTGTAGCGAAATCGGCTCTGAAGGTCGTAACTTCCAGTTTGCCAACCAACTTGTCATGTTCGACTTGCCATTTAACCCAGACTTGCTTGAGCAACGTATTGGTCGTTTGGACCGTATCGGTCAAAATCGCGATATCGACATTCATGTTCCTTACCTGAAAGGCACATCGCAAGCGATCCTAGCACGTTGGTTCGATGAAGGCCTGAACGCTTTTTCGGAAACCTGCCCAACAGGCCGTGCTGTTTACGATAAGTACTCCGATGATCTGATTGAAATTCTTGCCTCTGGTGATACCAGCACGCTAGATGAGATCATTGAAGCGTCAGCAAAAATGAATAAAGAGCTGAAATCCCAATTGGAGCAAGGCCGTGATCGCCTATTAGAAATGCATTCGAATGGCGGAGAAAAAGCACAACAAATCGTTGAGAAAATTGAATCAACTGACGGCGATACCAATCTGGTCACCTTCGCACTTTATCTTTTTGACACGATTGGCTTGAATCAAGACGATAAAGGTGAAAACGCCCTGATTGTGACCCCATCTGAGCACATGATGGTGCCAAGCTACCCAGGTCTGCCATACGAAGGAGCGACGATCACGTTTGATCGTGATACAGCGTTATCTCGTGAAGATATGCACTTTATCAGTTGGGAACACCCAATGATCCAGGGTGGTATCGATCTTCTTATGAGTGAAGGGGTGGGGACGTCTGCGGTATCTCTATTGAAAAACAAAGCGTTACCAGTCGGGACTATTCTTCTTGAGTTGATTTACGCGGTAGATGCGCAAGCGCCAAAACGCAGTGGTATCGCGCGCTTCTTACCGAAAACGCCAATCCGTTTAATGATGGACTCGCGTGGTAATGATTTGTCTGCTCAAGTGGAGTTTGAAAGCTTTAACCGCCAGCTCAGCCCTGTAAACCGTCACTTAGGTAGCAAGTTGGTTACGTCGGTACAGAAAGACGTACACCGCTTAATTGAAGCTGGTGATGTTCTTATTGAAGAGAAGGTCGAAGAAGTACGCAAACAAGCTCATCAAGATATGCAGCACAGTTTGAATGCAGAGCTTGAGCGTTTGCAAGCACTGAAAGCGGTGAACCCAAATATTCGTGACGAAGAAATTGAAGCTATCGACGCACAAATTAAAGAGCTCACTGGTTACATCAACCAAGCTCAGGTTCAGCTCGACTCGCTGCGTTTGATTGTGGTGAGCCATAACTAAGTAAGTATTTATTGCTCATTAAAAAAGGTCTTCAGTTGAAGACCTTTTTCTTTATTTACGGTTTAGTTTCTTTAAGCGGAATGCATTAATCACTGATAGCTATCTCATTTACATCAACCACTTCCACCAGATAAATACAGCCAAGAAGCCAAACAAGTAAATCAGGCCTGCAATCGACAACCACTTTAGTTTAGGTCCAACAGCCAAAGGCTCAGGTAACTCAGTTTTGCTCACTAATGTGTAATTTAGCAGAGCAAAGAATGGCGTGGTCATAAAGGCGAGGATCATCGCAAAGTTCAGCATAGGCAATAACGCAGAAGCCCAGAAAACCACAATACCCAATGCAAGTAAGGAGACTACCAGCATGATCGCTGAAGTGGTTTTAGGGTTAGTGTCTGGTTGCGAGCGCAGTAGGCGTTGAGAATCCGAAATAACGCGCGAATAGCCATCAATAACGGTAATCGTGCTGCCAAAGATACAGAAAAACGCAATTACCGCGATCAAGTAACGAGACCATTCGCCAATCGTTGCCGCATATAAGCCAACCAATTGGTGGGAGAAGCCAACACCAGAGCTTTCAAGCGCAACGCCAGATCCATAAAGCATCAAAGAGCCTAGCGATACAAAGATAATGGCAAGAAACGCCGTGCCAATATAACCGACATTAAAGTCAAATAGAGCAGAGCGGTATGTTACTTCTTGCTGGCTTGATTGGCGTTTTAGCCACGCTGAGGTTAAACAGGAGATCTCAATCGGTGCAGGCATCCACCCCATTGTCACGACGATAAAACCAATAGCCGCAATAGACCAAGGTGATGGCGGCTCGAAGTTGGCTACTTGCTCAACAGGGTTTCCAACGGCGATAGAAACAGCGAGTAAAGTCGCGATGGTTAACACCGACATGATCACCTTAGATAGCGTATCGAGCGCTTTGTAATGGCCAGCAAATAATATAATCAGGCAGGTGACAATCACAATGATGCTGAGTGATGCCATTGATAGTGAAAACGGAATGAAGTAGCCCAGCAAGCTAGCGCTAAACATCAACAAAGCGGCGGTATTGATGACGGCCGATACCACGCTCAGAAATAGAAATAGCCATAGATAAGGCCGACCTAATTTCGCGTAGCCCTCAACCAAGGTGAGCCCTGTCCCCATGGTGTACTGTACGCCCGCTCGGAAAAAAGGGTATTTAAACAGGTTTACGAGCAGAATCAGTGCAGCCAATTGCCAACCATAAATCGCACCAGCCTTGGTTGATGCCACGAGGTGAGAGCCACCGACCGCAGCAGATGCCATTAATATGCCGGGGCCTAGCGAACGAAAAAATAAGGAAAGTTTGGATTGGGGTTTATCTATAACGGCGGAGTCCATTGCTTATTGTCCTTTTTATCTTATGTATCTTTCTAAAGAGATACATACCGCAGTACATGACAAGCTGAGCGATCGCCCTATACTGCGCAACGGTAATGTCTTTTAAATGCTGTGTTTTGATGTATTTATTTTAAGTATTCTTTGCGAATATCATGCTGTGTGCATCTAGCACTCTATTCAGTTATGCGTCTTGTTGTCAAACTAAATTTACAACGTGCTATTTTTAGTTTTTATGCTAAAGGATTGACTTTGTTTTATTGGGTTGAACTTTTCTTCAGAATCCTGCATCTGGGTGCTATTTGGGTATATAATCGCGGCGTTTTTATTTTGTAGAGATCTCCCATGGCAATGCTTGAATATACCCCTCCCACCGACCCTTGGGTTGATATCGTTTTTGAGGATGACGACATTCTGGCAGTGAATAAGCCATCAGGGCTGCTGTCTGTCCCTGGTCGCCTTGCAGAGCATTACGACAGCATGTGGAGCCGCCTCAAAGAGTTGCATCCAGAAATTCAAGTTGTGCATCGCTTGGATATGTCGACATCAGGGTTGATGTTGCTGGCGAAAAACAAACCCGCGGAGCGAGCATTAAAAAAGCAGTTCCAATATCGCCTCACTCACAAGGTGTATTACGCACGTGTTTGGGGGCATGTTGAGTCGCAAGAAGGGAATATTGATCTTCCATTAAATTGTGATTGGCCAAATCGTCCACGACAAAAAGTATGTTTTGACGACGGCAAACCATCTCAAACTTTATTCCAAGTAGTGAAGCGTGAAGTGCACCCTGATGGCACCCATACAACCGTTGTGCGACTACTGCCCATTACTGGTCGATCGCATCAGTTACGCGTGCATTTGATGGAGATTGGTCATGCGATTGTGGGTGATGAGTTTTATGCAAGCGAAGAGGCGTATCAGTTTTCAGAACGTTTAGAGTTGCACGCTGCGGAGCTAAGTTTTTATCATCCAGCTACGGATCAGCTGAGCAGTATTTTTGTACCCTGTGACTTTTATTCTGAAGCCGAGGCGATGATCTTTAACTATTTTTCGCCAGAGCGTACATTGCCTGATTATAAAACGTTGCCACACCCTTAATGCCAATTGCACTCAACAGCGGTTCTTTCTAGTTCGCTATTTTTGGCTATTTCGTTACTGTGGTTGATGTATCCTGTCTTTCAGCCGTGAACAAGGAGTTGTTATGTCTTTGCCAAGCATCGTATTTTTAGACCGAGCGACCATCCCAGAACATATTGAGGTCCCACGACCTGGCTTTCCGCACCACTGGCGTGAGTACGACCTAACTGCGCCTGAGCAGGTAATAGAAAGGTTAGCAGATGCCGATATCGTGATTAGCAATAAAGTCCTGCTTGACCAACATGTATTAGAGCAACTACCAAAATTACGGATGATCGCGGTTGCCGCAACTGGTTTTAACAACGTCGATGTGAACTACTGTGCTAATCATGATATTGCGGTTGCTAATGTACGTGGTTACGCGACGCGTTCGGTGCCCGAGCACGTGATGGCAATGTTATTCGCTTTAAGACGGAATTTATTTGGGTACCACCAAGATATTGCCGCAGGTGAGTGGCAGCGTAACCAGCAGTTTTGTTTTTTTACTCACCCAATCGGGGATATTGGTGGTAGCACGTTAGGTGTTGTTGGTAGTGGGGCACTAGGGCAAGCGACGGCGAATCTGGCTCAAGCGTTAGGAATGACCGTGTTGTTTTCTGAGCGTAAAGGGGCGGCAGAATGTAGACCAGGTTATGTGTCGTTTGAGGAAGTATTAAAACGCTCCGATGCGCTGACTTTGCATTGCCCGCTCAACGATCATACTCAGAATTTAATTGGTCAAGCAGAGTTGAAACAAATGAAGTCCAACGCCATTTTGATTAATACAGGGCGTGGAGGTTTGGTGGATGAGAGCGCACTGGTGGATGCCTTAAAACAGCAAGAAATTGCAGCGGCTGGTTTTGATGTTTTTACACAAGAACCGGCTGATGAGAGCAATCCGCTGATTGCCAATATGAGTTTACCTAATTTGTTACTGACACCGCATGTTGCATGGGGCAGCGACTCATCTATCCAACGTTTAGCGGAAATCTTGATTGAGAACATTAACGCTTTCGAGCGCGGAGACCGCGTTAATCGCTTAGTGTAACGCTGACTGTAAAACCAAAGATAAAAAAAGCAGACATTGACGTCTGCTTTTTGCGTTTAAATCGAATGCTCATTGCGTGAGCCCTCGAATTAAAACTCTTCTTCGTTTAGACCTTTAAGGATCTGAAAGATTTCGCGGTACGCTTTTGCTGGTTTCCCAGCTTTTTTCTCTTTCGCTGCTTGGCGAGCAAGTTGGCGTAGACGCTGACGATCCGCTTCTGGGTACATTTCCATTACGTCATCAATGGCTTTGTCACCTTCTTCCACTACGCGATCACGCAACGCTTCAAGTTTGTGGAATACCGCCGTTAATTGAGAGTGCTTATTACGAATTTTATCCAGTGCGGCTTGGATTGGCTCTGGATCTTCGTAACGCATCAATTTACCGATACGTTGTAATTGGCGACGACGCGCTTCATTTTTAAAGCGTTGCGCGTCAGCAATTGCTTCTCGCAAATCTTCGCTCAATGGAAACTTTTCTAGAACTGAAGGTTTGAGGCCGACAAGCTCCTCACCTAGCTTTTGCAGTTCTTCCATGTCTCGCTTCATCTCGGATTTACTTACCCAGATGATCTCTTCTTCTGGTTCCCATGGCGCTTTTTGATTCTTACGTGCCATTTCAGTTGCCTGTGTTTTGATTAATATTATGACTATTTTAACAAGAATCATGGGGAGAAAGCGAAATTCTTGTTATCCTATTGTTCATCAAAGACAAGATGTGAAAGACAATGGATATTAAACAGCAGGTTGCTGAGCAACGTACCGAGCTAGAGCAAGCCGTCGCAAGAGCCTTAAAGCTTGCATCGGCAAAATCTGACGCCGCCGAAGTCGCAATTACTAAAAGCACTGGTTTAAGTGTTTCAACTCGTATGGGTGAAGTAGAAAATGTCGAGTTCAACAGCGATGGTGCGCTGGGCATTACCGTTTACCGAGGTCAACGCAAAGGCAGTGCTTCCACGTCTGATTTAAGTGAAGCGGCAATCGAGCAAACCGTTATAGCGGCGCTAGATATTGCACATTACACATCTGAAGACCCATTTGCAGGCCCTGCAGCAAAAGAATACATGGTGCAAGAGATCCCGGAGCTTGATCTTTTCCACCCTGACGCACCCGATCCAGACTATGCTGCCGATGTGGCGATTGCCGCTGAGAAAGAAGCGCTAAGTTATGACAGAGCAATCAAGCAAAGTGATGGCGCGAGTTATGATAGTCATTACGGCGTGAAAGTGTATGGCAATAGCCATGGCTTATTAGCTAGTTATGCGTCTAGCCGCCATAGTACTAGCTGTTGTGTAATTGGCGTTGGTCAAAACGGCGAGATGGAACGTGATTACAGCTACACCGTGGCACGTCATCGTGATGACTTATGGACCCCAGAAACGGTGGGTCGTAAGGCGGCAGAGAATACGGTTAACCGCTTAGATGCGCAGCGTCTAAAAACAGGTCAATACCCAATCATGTTTGCGGCTGATGTTGCGACAGGCTTGATTGGCCATCTCGTTATGGCGATCAGCGGTGGTAACCTGTACCGAAAATCTTCTTTCTTACTTGACCATCTAGGCAAACAAGTGCTTCCGGAATGGTTCAATATCTCAGAACGTCCGCATGTATTGCGTGGTTTGGCATCAAGTCCATTCGATAGTGAAGGTGTGTACACTCAAGACCGTGAGATCATTACCGACGGTGTGCTAGCAACTTATCTGTTAACCAGTTATGCCGCACGTAAAATGAAGATGACGCCGACAGGTCACGCTGGTGGGATTCATAACTGGTACGTGAAGTCGACAGGCCAAAACTTCGAACAAATGCTTAAAGAGCTCGGTACTGGTCTTCTAGTGACAGAAGTCATGGGACAAGGTGTGAACGTGGTAACGGGTGATTACTCTCGCGGTGCCGCAGGCTTCTGGGTTGAGAACGGCGAGATCCAATACCCAGTATCAGAAATTACCATCGCAGGTAATCTAAAAGACATGTTCACCAAGATTGTAGCGGTTGGTAGTGATATTGAAACGCGCTCACAAATCCAAACGGGCTCTATCCTACTGGATACCATGAAAGTGGCGGGTGAATAAGCTTTTCTAGCAATTCAGAATCAAAAAAGCCTGATGTGTTCATCAGGCTTTTTCGTTTTTGCTGTTAGGTAATCAGTATTGTGGCAAGCCCTAAGAAGACAGATAAACCAATCACATCCGTCACTGTTGTTAATGCCATACCACCAGCTAAAGCGGGATCGATGTTCATTTTTTTCAATAGGATTGGAATCGTTACTCCGGCAATACCTGCGACCAATAAGTTGGTCAGCATGGCGGCGGAAATGATTCCTCCGAGCATCCAGTTACCTTTCCAAGCAACAACAATACCACCAATAATTAGCGCCCACATGATGCCGTTAAGTAAGCCGATCGAGGCTTCTTTCATTAACAGTTCGCGTTTGTTTGAGTCTCCGATATGACCAAGAGCAAGACCACGAATCACTAGTGCGACGGTTTGGTTACCAGCGACACCACCCATGGACGGAACAATCGTCATCAATACCGCAATGGCGGCCATTTGGTCTAATGTGGCCTCAAACATGTTAGAAACGGAAGCAGCAGCAAGGGCGGCTAATACGTTAGCGCCAAGCCAGATACTGCGTTTGCGAGCTGATTTTACAACAGGCGCGAAAGTATCTTCGTCATCGTCCATACCCGCCATACTCATCATCGAGTGTTCCGCGTCTTCACGAATAACGTCAACCACGTCATCGATGGTGATACGACCGACCAAATGCAAGTTTTCATCAACAACAGGTGCAGATACCCAATTACGGCGTTCGAACAGACTCGCAACATCTGAGTCGCTAGTATCGACGGTGATGGCCTCGTCCGCGTCTTCCATTACATCAATGATTTTTACGTCTGGCTGAGTGGTAATAAGCGTCGTGATCGGCAGTTCACCGATGAGCTTACTCTCTTCATCGATCACATACAGGGCATCCGTAGCTTCTGGAAGCTCGCCTTTCATACGTAGATAACGCAAAACTACGTCCACATCTACGTCACCACGAATTGTGATGACGTCGGTGTTCATCAGTCCACCCGCGGTGTCTTCTGGGTAGGATAGGGCGGTTTCGACCCGTAGGCGGTCAGATGAGTCCATTTGCGACAGGACTTCGCGTGACAGGTTGTCAGGCAAGCTACGCAGTACGTAAGCCACGTCATCGGTATCCATGCCTTCTGTCGCTTCTGCAAGCGCTTCTGGTGCCATTTTGGATACGAGGCTGTCTTTGACGTCTTCGTTCAGCTCGTCAAGGATTTCACCATAATCTTCAGGGTCGGTGAGTTGCCAAAGAACTTCACGGCTCTTACGTGGGGAGGCTTCTAAAAGGTGAGCGATATCCTCAGGTTCCATGTCCTGTAATTGACGACGAACATGGACGAAGCGGCCATTTTCTAGCGCTTCTGTGACTTCTTGGAGGGCTTGGTGAGCTTGGTCGAATTCAATTTGCTCTGCCATTCATTCCTCCCAATTCCTGATATTTACAATGCGTTGAATAATAACTTAATTCTAGGCGCCTTTTAATAACAACTTATGATACTAAGCAAATTTATTTATTAGGTCAGGGAAGAGAAAGATAATGGGAGGTAAGAAAAAAGCGAGTAAACTACTCGCCTTCATCAAATTTATCTTCGATCAAATGGCAAACGGCATCCAGTGCTTCTTCCGCTTGCCCACCCGTTGCGTGGATCGTGACGTATTGTCCTTGAGCGGACTCTAGCATTAACAGGCCCATTACGCTGTCTGCTGTGGCGGTTTTGTCTTCTTCATTGTCGATGGTGATGACCGCTTCAAAGCTCTGTGCCAGTTCGACCAGTTTGACTGCTGCACGAGCATGTAAGCCAAGGCGGTTTTGAATCAATACTTTACGACTTAACTCCACGGCTACTCCTTAGCGTTTTTCTCTAGTGAGGTATGGCGAATTTGTACTTGGTGTCCTTTGTTGGCGAAGTATTCACCGATTTGCTGAGTTAAGTACACCGAGCGGTGCTTACCACCAGTACAACCGATTGCAACGGTCAGGTAGCTGCGGTTGTTTTTCTCAAGCAGAGGTAACCAATTCTCTATAAAGCTTTCAATTTGATATTTCAAACTTAACACCGATTGGTGTTGCTCTAAAAATGCGGCGATAGGAGCATCCAGACCTGTAAGCGGGCGTAGTGCTGGTTCCCAATGTGGGTTAGGTAAGAAGCGAACGTCAAATACGTAATCGGCATCGGAAGGCAGGCCGTATTTAAAACCAAAAGACTCAAATACCATAACGAGCCCTTTGCGATCTCTGCCTTCAACGCGCATACGCACGGTTTCACTCAATTCATGCAAAGACTGCCCACTACTATTTAGGACCAGATCTGCATGCGCTTTGAGTGGCGTCAAAATTTGTTTCTCACGCTCGATGGCTTGATCGAGCGAGAGGGAGGTGCCACCTAAAGATAACGGGTGAATTCGGCGTGTTTCGCTGTAGCGTTTGAGTAGCGTTTCTTTATTGGCGTCCAAGAAAAGCATGGTCACATCAAGCTCAGTTTTTAACTGTTCTAGTGTACTCGTCAGTTCTTTTAGCTTTTTAGGAATATTACGAATATCAATGCTGACTGCAACATTCTGTTTGCTGTCAGCAACAGAATGAACAAATGCGTCCAGCAAGTTAACTGGCAGGTTATCAACACAGTAGTAACCTAAGTCTTCCAGTACACGAAGCGCAATACTTTTACCGGCACCTGAGTGCCCGCTAACAACGATTAGTCGCATGGAGTTAGTCCTGCTTATTGGTGAATCATGATGTCGTAAAGTTCTTCATCACTCTGAGCATTACGCAGTAGTTTTAATACTTGCTTATCGCTCAGACGTTCTGCCATAGAGGATAGAGTCTTGAGGTGCTCTTTGCACTGTTCTTCTGGTACAAGGAGCGCAAAAAGAAGATCGACAGGTCGATTGTCAATCGCATCAAATTCGATTGCTTCATCACATTGCAGTAAGACAGCAATGGCCTTGTCGCTTGATTGCATTCTCGCGTGAGGGATCGCAATACCGTTTCCGATACCGGTACTGCCCATTTTTTCTCTATTGAGCATGCATTCGAACAGCTCGGTAGAATCTTGGCCCGTTTGATCAGCCACGATACGGCTGATCATTTCAAGGGCGCGTTTTTTACTCGTGCAGTGGACCGCACTTTTGGTGCAGTCCAATGACAGTATTTCGCTCAGTTGCATGATTAATGACTGTTTAGTTTTTCTTTGTGCTTATTAAGTTGGCGAACCAATTTATCTACCAGCGAATCGATCGCGGCATACATATTTTCGTCATCGGCTGATGCGTGGATTTCGCCTTGATTTATGTGAAGCGTAGCTTCCGCGATTTGAGTAATTTTTTCAACTTTTAGTACAACATGCACTTGATTGATATGGTCGAAGAACCTTTCGAGCTTCTGAAACTTAGAATTTACATAGTCTTGCATTGAATCGGTAAGATCAACGTGATGGCCTTGAATATTGATTTGCATAGACTTTCCTTTTCAGTTAGTGCCTTATAATAGGCGTTTACGCTGACTTGAAGGGGCAATTCCCAAGGATTCGCGATATTTGGCTATCGTACGTCTTGCGACCTGAATCCCTTGGTCAGCCAGAAGAGCAGCAATCTTGCTATCACTCAGTGGTTTGGCAGTATTCTCTGCTGCGACCAGTTTTTTAATGAGTGCACGAATTGCTGTTGACGAACATTCTCCGCCGTTGTCAGTACTAACATGGCTAGAGAAGAAGTACTTCAATTCAAAAATACCACGTGGTGTATGCATAAATTTTTGCGTTGTTACACGAGAAATCGTGGATTCATGCATGTCCACAGCCAAAGCGACATCATTGAGTACCATTGGCTTCATGGCTTCCTCACCATACTCGAAGAAATCTTGTTGATGTTCAACAATACATCTTGCAACTTTGAGTAGCGTCTCGTTTCTACTCTCTAAGCTCTTAATTAACCATTTTGCCTCTTGCAAATTGCTGCGGATGTACTGGCTATCCGCGCTATTACCTTTGCCTAATTGAGCATATTGTTGATTTACTTTTAATTTTGGCACGCTATCCGGGTTTATAGAAACGGTCCATTTGCCATTGTCTTTAAAAACGGATACGTCTGGAATTACGTACTCGGTATCATCAGGAGTGATGCGACTACCTGGACGAGGATCTAACTGTTGGATAAGCTTTAAGACTTCACGCAGATCGGCTTCTTTCAGCTTAGTCTCTTTGATGACGAGCTTGTAGTCACGGTTGCCTAGGTGATCAATATGATCCGCAAGTATCATTTTGGCTTCAGCAAGCCATGGCGTGTCTTCTGGGAAGGTCGTCAGTTGCAGTAACAAACATTCTTGTAAGTTACGCGATGCAACGCCAAGAGGATCGAATTGTTGAATGCGTTTACGAACGGCTTCTACTTCGTCTAACTCTATCTCTTCATTATCGAAGCTCTCATGAATCTCTTCAGGCGACAAAGTTAAATAGCCGTAGTCGTCAACAGCGTCAATAATCGCTAATGCAATCGTGCGGTCGGTTTCACTGAATGGTGTTAGGTCAAGCTGCCACATGAGGTAATCATGTAATGATTCAGTGGTTTCGCCTTGGTAGACGGGCATATCATCATCAAGAGCTAAGCCAGTGCTACCAGTATTCGCGCTGTAGACGTCATCCCAAGTCGTGTCGATTTCAAGTTCAGAGCTAATTTCTGATTTCTCTATCACATCGGAGCTATCTGGAACGTCAATTTCTGTTGGTTCGCTAGCACTGTTGCTATCAGCAGCCTCGACCGCTGACTTATCTTCACCGTTTGCTAGAGGCTCGTCTTGGCCTTCTTCAACTTCCAATAATGGGTTTGAGTCCAACGCTTCTTGGATTTCTTGTTGAAGATCGAGTGTCGACAATTGCAATAAGCGAATCGCTTGCTGCAACTGTGGCGTCATGGCTAACTGCTGACCTAGCTTGAGTTGTAATGAAGGTTTCATTCAGTGTTACTTACCTTGTAATGCTCAGAATCTTACCGTTCCTAATATAATCATAGACGGAATTGTTCGCCGAGATAAACTTGTTTCACCTGTTCATTATTGAGAACTTCTGCCGGAGTTCCCGATGCAATTAGGTGCCCTTGGCTCACGATATAGGCTTTTTCACATACGTCCAGTGTTTCACGTACATTATGGTCAGTGATTAACACTCCGAGACCACGATCGCGCAGATGCTCAATGATTTTCTTGATGTCATTAACCGAAATTGGGTCAACACCAGCGAAAGGTTCATCCAATAAAATGAACTGAGGGTTGGCCGCTAAAGCTCGAGCGATTTCCACCCTGCGTCGCTCACCCCCTGATAGTGCCATACCAGCACTGGTTCTGATGTGCTGGATGTGGAATTCTTCCAACAAATCTTCCAGTTTATCTTGGCGCTCTTCCCTCGTCATTTCTTGACGAGTTTCAAGTACGGCCATGATGTTATCTTCTACTGAAAGCTTACGGAAAATCGACGCTTCTTGCGGAAGATAGCCAATGCCAAGTCGTGAACGGCTATGCATCGGCAAAATACTGATGTCATTGTCGTCAATGGTAATGGTGCCTTCATCGCGAGGTACTAAGCCGACAATCATGTAAAACGAGGTGGTTTTACCCGCACCGTTTGGACCGAGCAGCCCAACAATCTGACCAGATTCAACTTCTAAGCTAACATCAGTGACGACTTTGCGTTTTTTGTAGCTTTTCGCCAAGTTTTTCGCACTCAGTACTGCCATATTAGTTCTCTATCTGATTGGGTTGCAAAATGGTCGTAACGCGCTCTTCCTTAGAGCTATCTGCGACTAGCTTTTGTTTACCAATTTGGTAACGAATCGAAGAACCTTTGATGGTGTTGTTGTCTTGCGCCAGCTGCGCTTGACCTTTCATGGTCAGTTCGTCTGTAGAAATACGGTAATCCAACTCCGTAGCTTGACCACTAAGTGTTTTACCATCGTCCATCAGCTGAGAAAACTTCGCAGGTTTACCAAATGCTTGAATCTGTTTAATTGCTTCGGTTTTAGGATCGCGAGTTACCACGATTCTATCAGCATCGATATTGATGCTCCCTTGCTTAAGAGATACATCGCCTTCAAAAACAACCTGGTTACTCTTCATATCCACCTGTTGGGTGTCAGAGTTTATGTAAACCGGCTGTTGAGTATCCGACTTGAGTGCCAGCGCTTGAGGCGCCGCCAATACCAGTGCCAGTAGGCTAAGGTGTAACGGTTTCATATCGACCTTGAACTTCATCTGTCAGAGTCGCAGTATGCTGTTTTAAGTTGCCTTGCATTGCGCCTCCAGTAGTTTCAAATTGTGGTCCAACCAACATCACTTGTTGGTCAGCTTTAAAATCACGATTGGTTAGATTAATGACCAATTTGTCTGTTGCCATGGTATCAAAACTCGCACCAGGCAGAAGATTTTGCATTAAGACTTTGTCATATAAAGTCAAAACTTGGTCTTCATCTAACACTGCTCTTGTGGCAGTCACCTTCCATTCAATGACGCTACCTTCACGGTAAACCATCAAAGTCGGGTTATTAAAAATAGTATCTCCACTCTTAGCATAATGGTCTAAGTTAGTGGAGCGAATGATGTAACTGCGGACACCATCTTCACCGTAGGTGATGTTTTCTAATCCAGAACCACTGAACATGGGCAGTTCAGAATCTGGTGCTACTTGAATTGCGTCGTTGCCTTTAGGGGTTAGTAGGTAATAACCGCACCACGCTACAACGAAGATCAAGAGCAAATAAATAAGGCGAGTAAAACTCATATAATGAAGGCCTATCGTTTAGCTCAGTACTTCCCTGACCATTGCCTTTATTCGTCTAATAAATGATTTAAATGTTTGTGCTGATATTACATCACGCCAGCTTTTAGTAAATCGTGCATGTTCAGTGCACCCACAATTTTTTCGTCTTTACATAAAATCAGAGCGTTAATGTTTTTATTCTGCATCAAGTTCAAACCTTCAACCGCCAGCATATCAGGGTGTGCTGTGGTTGGGTTTGTCGTCATGACCTCGCCAATTGCCGTCGTATGAATATCGATACGCTTGTCTAAGGTACGACGTAAATCACCATCGGTGAATATACCAAGCATAGCATCGTGCTCATCGACGATGGCTGTCATGCCTAACCCCTTTTCTGAAATTTCAAGCAGGGCATCGCGAATTAATGCGTCAGGAGAAACTTTAGGTAACGCTTCTCCAAAGTGCATAATATCAGACAACTTAAGTAGCAGTTTTCTCCCCAGTGCACCACCTGGGTGAGATAGGGCAAAATCTTCGGCAGAAAAACCACGAGCTTGAAGCAGAGCTACGGCTAATGCATCTCCCATCACTAATGTGGCAGTCGTACTGCTAGTTGGCGCCAGGCCTAACGGACAAGCTTCTTGAGGTACCGTAATTTGCAGGTGTAAGTCAGACAGCTTGGCCATATTTGATTCTGGCTTACCTGTCATGCTGATGATCTTAATATTCAGGCGCTTTAATACTGGAAATAGAGACAGAATTTCGTTTGATTCACCAGAGTTAGAAATTGCCAGCACAATGTCACCAGGGCTAATCATACCCAAGTCACCATGTGCGGCTTCGCCTGGATGAACGAAAAACGCCGAAGTCCCAGTGCTTGCCAGAGTGGCGGCAATCTTGTTACCAATATGGCCTGACTTGCCAATACCCATAACGACAACTTTGCCGTTGTTGGAAAGGATAAGTTCACACGCTTTTTCAAATTGATCATCAAAGTAGGTATCTAGCTCTTGCAGAGCAGCAACTTCGATATCAAGAACTTGTTTAGCAGCAGCGCGAAAATCAAATTGATTGGACATATCAGATCTCTACTTATTGATCGTGGTAATTAAGCGGTCATGTTTGCGAATAAGTACACTTGGTAACCTAAGAAGCACACAAACAAGATGGCACCTTCAATACGGTTAATACTGCGTGATTTACCCAAACACATCGCGACAAGTAACAATGAAACGCCTAACATGACCCAGAAGTCACGTCCCATCGCGTACTCACTGAGCACCGATGGATTAATGATGCCAGGAATCCCCATTACCGCCAGAATGTTAAACACATTCGAACCGATAATGTTACCGACAGCCATGTCGTCTTCACCCTTTAAAACTCCCGCAAGTGATGCGGCCAGTTCAGGCAGGCTAGTGCCAATGGCGATAATAGTTAGACCGATAACAAGGTCGCTCATACCAAAGTGTTTAGCAATAATTACCGCGTTATCAACCAGCATGCTGGCTGCCAAAGGAAGCAGTATCAAGCCAATAACCACCCACATGATTGCTTTAGGGTTACTGACGCCTTCAGGGATCTCTGACTCTTGGTCATCAAGAAAAACATCACCTGATTTTTGCTCTTTGCGGCTGATTTGCAACATAGCAAATAAAAATGCCCCAAAGAGTACAAACAATAAGACACCCTCATAAAAACCGAGATGGCTATTCCAAAGCAGAATACCAGCGAGTACGGTTACGGCTATCATGAGTGGAAGTTCTCGGCGGATGACGGCGGAGCTAATCGACAAAGGCTTGATCAGCGCTGTAATACCTAGGATTAACGCAATGTTCGCTATGTTTGAGCCTAATACGTTACCCACCGCTGTATCTGTTTTGCCATCCCAAGCAGCGGTTGCAGATACCATCATCTCAGGGGCGGATGAGCCCATCGCAAGGATTGTCATGCCGATGACAAGCGGGGAAATGCCGACGTTGCGGGCTATCGCTGCAGAGCCAAAAACAAGTTTATCTGCACTCCAAACAAGCAAAACAAGACCGACTATAAGCAACGCAACGGCTTCGAGCATGAGAATTCCTAAGTATTAAATAAGTAAAATGAATAACCGCTAATTTTGACCTTTTGCGGCCTAAAATGGAAGATAAACGAAGAATAAATTAAAGGTTAGTAACGAAAATGTATGTAAATCTCACTCATTTAAATGAGCAATTCTGGTCTAGGATTTAAACACTTCGTGCTAATTAGGTCATAAACCATGAGAAATTGCAGGGATATACTCGACTTTATTTAATTGAACAGTGCTTTAAATTCAACGCCAATGTGCTTATGATTGCAGCCTAATAAATGTACCGACGTTACTTTATTAAACGTAGAATTCAACTCCGATGAGTATCTGCTTGATGATTCCGTGAGTTGCAACGCTCCTACAGTAGAAGAGATGATATGTCGAACAACGATTTAGTCACCGTGAACAACCTCACTTTTTCACGGGGAGAACGCATGATCTTTGATGATATTGATCTGCATGTTCCTGAAGGCAAAGTGACGGCCATTATGGGACCATCGGGAATTGGTAAAACAACACTGCTGCGTTTGATTGGTGGTCAGTTGTATCCCGAGCAAGGAGAGATCTGGTTTGATGGCGACAATATTCCCTCTCTCTCGCGTAAAAAACTCTACCATGCTCGAAAGAAAATGAGCATGTTGTTCCAGTCAGGGGCTTTATTCACTGATTTGAATGTTTTTGATAATGTCGCCTTTCCATTGAGAGAGCATACCGATTTATCGGAAGATTTGATTCGCACCATGGTGTTACTCAAGCTCGAAGCTGTCGGTCTGCGCGGCGCGGCGCAATTAATGCCGAGTGAGCTTTCAGGTGGTATGGCAAGACGCGCTGCTTTGGCTCGTGCAATCGCACTTGACCCTGACTTGATCATGTACGATGAGCCGTTTGTGGGGCAAGACCCAATTACTATGGGCGTTTTGGTTGAGCTAATTAGCAATCTAAACCAAGCGTTAGGTTTGACCTCTATTGTGGTTTCTCACGACGTACCTGAAGTCATGAGTATTGCTGACTGGGTATACCTGATGGCCGATGGAAAAATCATCGCCTATGGTACGCCAGAAGAGCTGACTCAAAACTCTGATCCTCGTGTCCAGCAGTTCTTACAAGGTGATGCCGACGGTCCTGTACCGTTTCGTTTCCCTTCTCAAAGTATCGAAAAGGACTTATTTGATGGTCGATAACTTCATTCACTTTGTCGCCTCGCTGGGTCGACGCACGCTTTCTATTTGCGGAGCATTTGGTCGTGCGACTTTCATGTTGATTGGGGCGCTATTTTCTAAGCCACAACCGATCAGAAGCTTTCCTCTGCTTGTTAAGCAACTTTATTCTGTTGGTGTTCAGTCGCTGGCGATCATCGTCGTATCTGGTCTGTTCATTGGAATGGTTTTGAGTCTACAAGGCTATGTTGTGTTGGTGGATTACGGCGCAGAAGGCAGTTTGGGGCAAATGGTGGCGCTTTCTTTACTCCGTGAATTAGGACCTGTTGTTACTGCACTTTTGTTTGCTGGTCGTGCCGGTTCTGCGTTAACCGCAGAGATAGGTCTAATGAAAGCAACGGAACAACTGTCTAGCCTTGAAATGATGGCGGTAGACCCATTGAAACGAGTGATTGCACCACGGTTTTGGGCTGGGGTTATCTCAATGCCTTTACTGGCTATGATTTTCATGGCTGTGGGAATTTGGGGCGCTCAGCTTGTTGGTGTTGACTGGAAAGGCGTTGATCACGGCAGTTTTTGGTCAGCGATGCAGTCCTCTGTTGAGCTAGGACAAGACATTGGTAACAGTATGATCAAATGTTTTGCGTTTGCAATTACGGTTACTTGGGTCGCTCTATTTAACGGTTATGATGCTATTCCAACATCGGAAGGGATCAGCCGAGCAACTACGCGCACTGTTGTGCATTCTTCTTTAGCAGTACTAGGATTAGACTTTGTACTGACCGCATTGATGTTTGGGAATTAATCATGCAACAAACACGTAAAACTGAATTATGGGTTGGCAGCTTTGTATTAGCGGGAATTTGCGCGATTCTTGTGATGATTTTTCAAGTTGCTGACGTAAAAAGCATTGGCTCTGGTGATACTTATACCCTCAAAGCCGAGTTCGATAATATTGGCAGTTTAAAAGTTCGTTCGCCCGTAAAAGTGGGGGGCGTTGTGATTGGTCGAGTAAGTAGTATTTCGCTTAACCCAGACAACTTATTGCCAGTTGTAACACTATCTATCAATAGCAAATACAATCAGTTCCCAGAAACGTCGAGCGTACAAATTTTGACATCTGGCCTGATTGGTGAGCAATACATTGGTTTAGTACCTGGCTTCGTTTTTGATGATGAAGTCATGCTGGTGGATGGTGATACCATCGAAGACACCAAATCGGCGCTTGTGCTTGAAGACTTAATTGGTCAAGTACTATACAGCGTAGGTGGTTCAGACGACTCAAGTAAGGAATAACTATGTTAGCGAGATTACTACTTTCAGTTTGTGCTGTGTTTAGCGTCTTTGGAGCAACAGCAGCAGAGGTGGATAAAACTGAACCTTATAAGATGATGAAGCAGGTAGCTGAAGTCACGTTCGAAAGATTGAAAGCCGAACAGCCGAAAATCAAACAAGATCCAAATTTACTTAAAGTGATCGTTGAAGAAGAGCTAATGCCTTACGTCAACTACCGCTATGCAGGGTTAAAACTTCTTGGTCCAAACTTAAAAGGTGCTAAGCGTGAAGATGTACTTGAGTTTATCGATGCATTTCGTGCGTACCTGATTGCGTCTTATGCACAAGTGTTGACGCAATACTCTGACCAAAAAATTGAGTTTGGTCCTGAGCCTAGCATTGATGACTCTAAGCGTATTACAAGCATTAAAGTTGATATCATCGATACTCCGCGTCCAAACATCAAACTTGAGTTTAAACTGCGTAAAGACAACCAGTCTGGTGAGTGGGAAGCATTCGATATGATTGCAGAGGGCATTAGTTTGCTTTCTAGTAAACAATCCGAATGGAACAGTAAAATTCGTCAAGAAGGTATTCTATCTGTTGCTAAAGACCTAGAAAAATTGGCCGCAGAACCGATCCGCTTCGAGGCTAAGAAATAATGGCCCAGACTCCCGCTCAGTGGCAATTGGATCAAAACATTCTTAAGCTAACAGGGGCACTTGATAGAGATACAGTGCCTTCATTGTGGGCGTATGCACAGCAATGGCAACCTGCTCAATCGGAGCTGGAATGCTCGCTAAAAGAGATAGAGCGCGTCGACTCTGCAGGAATGGTGATGTTAATCCACTTATTAGAGCATGCAAAAAAGCAAAACTGTCATATAATGCTCAGTTTCGTGCCGGCGCAACTGCGCACTTTGTTTCAACTGAGCAATGTTGAATCTTTAGTGGCCAAACACATACAGAATTATCAGGGGTAAATTGTGGATAGCGCAAAAGTACAACAGTTATTAGAAGAAGCACTAAACCTTCAAGAAGTGCATGTGAAAGGTGAAGGTAGCCACTATGAAGTGGTTGCTGTTGATGCTTGTTTCGATGGAATGAGCCGCGTTAAGAAGCAGCAGCTAATTTATGCTCCTCTGATGGAATACATCCAGCGTAACGACATTCACGCATTATCAATCAAAGCGTTCACACCAGAAGAGTGGGCTCGTGATAAGAAATTGATGTCGCTTTAAGGTTTATTGATGGAAAAGTTTCGAGTTATTGGGTCAGATAAACCACTAGTTGGTGAAGTGACCATTTCAGGTGCAAAAAACGCAGCACTGCCGATTTTATTTGCGTCTATCTTGGCGGAAGAGCCAGTAGAAGTGGCAAACGTACCACACCTTCGTGATATCGATACAACCATGGAATTGCTTAAGCGTTTAGGCGCGAAAGTAAGCCGCAATGGCTCTGTTCATGTTGATCCAAGCAGTATTACAGAATACTGTGCGCCTTATGACTTGGTGAAAACCATGCGTGCTTCTATTTGGGCTTTGGGTCCTTTGGTGGCGCGCTTTGGTCAAGGTCAGGTTTCTTTACCAGGCGGTTGTGCTATTGGCGCTCGTCCTGTGGATCTACATATTTCTGGTTTAGAGCAGCTTGGCGCAACCATTACATTAGAAGATGGTTATGTGAAAGCAGAAGTGGATGGTCGTCTAAAAGGCGCGCACATCGTGATGGATAAAGTCAGCGTAGGCGCGACGATTACCATCATGTGTGCCGCAGCGCTGGCGGAAGGCACAACAACACTAGATAACGCTGCGCGTGAGCCTGAAATCGTCGATACCGCTGATTTCCTAAATAAGCTTGGCGCAAAAATCTCTGGCGCTGGCACAGATACCATTACGATTGAAGGTGTTGAGCGCCTAGGCGGTTGTAAACACAACGTGGTTGCTGACCGTATTGAGACGGGAACATTCCTTGTCGCAGCAGCAGTATCTGGCGGTAAAGTGGTATGTCGCAACACTAATGCTCATTTGCTTGAAGCGGTTCTCGCCAAGCTGGAAGAAGCTGGCGCGCTTGTCGAAACGGGTGAAGATTGGATCTCCGTTGATATGACCGACCGCGAGCTAAAAGCGGTAAGTGTACGTACTGCGCCACATCCTGGTTTTCCGACGGATATGCAAGCTCAATTTACGCTTCTGAATATGATGGCGAAAGGTGGCGGCGTGATCACAGAGACTATCTTTGAAAACCGCTTTATGCACGTACCAGAACTCATGCGTATGGGCGCTAAAGCTGAGATCGAAGGCAATACGGTTATCTGTGGTGATGTTGAGTCACTCAGCGGTGCGCAAGTGATGGCAACCGATCTACGAGCTTCGGCTAGTTTGGTTATTGCAGGTTGCATTGCTAAAGGCGAAACCGTCGTTGATCGTATTTACCATATCGACCGTGGTTACGACAAAATCGAAAATAAACTGGCTGCACTTGGCGCAAATATTGAGCGAGTGAGCTAGGCAAGTTAAACTGCACCGCAGGTAACTTGGATATCAAGAGAGCCGAAACCTGAGTTTCGGCTTTTTTATATCACTCTCATGACCATATTTTCCCTTTATGGAAAGAGAGATATTAATAGCTGTATCTGGCAAAAGCCGGTTCCTGGAGAACAAGAATGATTGCACTGTTACGTGTATTTGCTGTCGCTATCTTTGCGATTGTTATGTTTATTGGTGGTTGTGGTTACTGCCTATTAAGCCCTAGAAACCCTAAGCACGTTTTCACTTTTGGCCGTTTGTTTGCCAAGATGTCTCGTGTGTTTGGGATTAAGTTAGAGTTGCGTATCCCTGAAGATGCGTATTCACGCGGCCAACATGTTTACATTGCTAACCACCAGAACAACTGGGACATGTTTACTGTTTCTGCGGCTGTGACTCCGAAAGTTGTGACAGTAGGTAAAAAGAGCTTGGCTTGGATGCCACTGTTTGGTCAGCTTTACTGGCTTACGGGTAACATTCTGATTGACCGAGCGAATCGCTCTAAAGCAAAAGGTACTATCGATCAGGTCGTGAGCAGCATGAAAGAAAGTGATGTTTCGGTGTGGATGTTCCCAGAAGGCACGCGTTCTCGTGGGCGTGGTTTGCTGCCATTCAAAACAGGTGCTTTTCATGCGGCAATTGGTGCAGGTGTGCCAATCATTCCTATCGTATGTAGCTCGACGAATAAAATTAAGCTGAACCGTTGGAACAATGGTCATGTGATTGTTGAAATGCTACCTCCAATCAGCACTGAAGGCTATGGTAAAGAGGGCATTCGCGAGTTAGCGAATATCTGTCGTGAACAGATGAAAGAGAAGCTTGAATCGTTAGATGAAGAAGTCAAACAGCGCAACGCTGCTTAAGTTTTACTGCGATATCATCACGAGAAAACAATAAAAAACGGGTAGCCTGAGCTACCCGTTTTTTTATGTTTGTCAGCAAGTGCAATTATTTGCGAACAGCGATTGCTTCAATCTCGATGCCAACATCTTTTGGTAGGCGAGCCACTTCTACACAAGAGCGTGCAGGGTAGTTTGCTACGCCGTGCTCATCAAAGAACTTGCCGTAAACTTCGTTCACTGTGCCAAAGTCATTTAGGTCTTTAACAAAAACCGTTAGCTTTACAATATCAGATACTTTAAGACCTGAAGATTCAACTACAGCCTTTACGTTTTCTAGAGACTGACGAGCTTGTTCTGCGATATCAGCAGACACTTCACCTGTCGCTGGGTTTACTGGGATTTGGCCTGAAGTAAGAACCATGTTACCTAGATCTACGCCTTGAACGTAAGGACCGATTGCTGCTGGTGCAGACTCAGTGTGAAGTACTTTCGTCATTTGATTTTTTCCATCAGTTGTAGGGAATAAAGATTCTCAGTTTGCCTCTAAACCCTCGGTAGGTAAAGAGCAAAATACCCCGACATTGCAGGGTATTTTAAACGTATCAAAGCCTAGTCGTGCGGCGTGTTTATCGCTCGGTTACGATCTCGCGTGAGAACACTTTCTCGCAGTATTTACACTTTAGGCGGATTTCTTGTTTCTTCTCGAACACGCTAAAGCTGCTTTCTACTGGTTCATTATGAGAAATACAGTTTGAATTCGGGCATTCAAATACATCATTGATGCGCTCAGGAAGCTCTAACGCTAGCTTTTTCACCACTTCATAATTCTCGATTTGATTCACGGTCGCGTGAGGAGCATACAACGCTAGCTTGCTCGCTTGCTCTTCATTGATAAACACATTTTCGATTTTGAGTAGATCTTTATGACCGAGTGCTGATGATGGCAAGTTCAGTCCAATCGTTACGCGTTGTGATGAATTGTGCATATCGAACAGTCTTAATACTTTGATACCGATTTGCGCAGGGATGTGGTCGATGACCGTACCATTTTTGATTGCTTCTACCTGCAATTGAGTTTCTTTAGCCATGATTTTTCCCCTCGATTACAGTGTTTCGTTTAGAACAAGCGCCAGCAGTGCTTGGCGAGCATACACGCCATTTTGAGCTTGCTGGAAGAAGTAAGCATGAGGCGTTTTATCAACATCAGTTGTGATTTCATCCACACGTGGTAGTGGGTGCAGTACTTTCAAGTTCTCACGCGCGCCTTCTAGTAGTGCCGCCGTTAGGATGTAAGCCGACTTAATATGTGCGTATTCCGATTCGTCAAAGCGTTCTTTCTGTACGCGTGTCATGTACAGAATATCCAGTTCAGGAATCACACTTTCCATGTCTGTGTGTAGGCTATATTGAATGCCAGCTTCGTCTAGTTCTTCGCAGATGTAATCTGGCATTGCCAGCGCATCTGGTGCAACAAAGAAGAAGCGGATGTTGTTAAACTTTGCTAAGGCTTGAGTCAGTGAGTGCACTGTGCGGCCATATTTTAGGTCACCTACGAATGCGACGTTCAGGTTGTCTAGACGCCCTTGTGTTTCCGCGATGGTGTATAGGTCGAGTAGCGTTTGAGTTGGGTGTTGGTTTGCACCGTCGCCCGCGTTGATCACTGGCACGCCATTTGAAAATTCAGATGCCAAGCGAGCGGCGCCTTCTTGTGGATGACGCATCACAAAGGCATCGACGTAAGAAGAGATGACTTGTACTGAATCTGCGAGTGTTTCGCCTTTCTTCGCCAGAGAGGTATTACCATCATTATCAAAGCCAATCACGTCACCACCAATGCGCTGAATCGCTGTTTCAAACGATAAACGTGTACGTGTTGATGGTTCAAAGAAACAACTTGCAACGACTTTGTTTTTAATCAGTTCTGGTCGAGGTGCTTTTTTAAGGCTACCTGCTGTTTCTACGATAAGTTCCAGTTCTTCGCGTGAAAGCTCTGGAATAGAGATGATGTGCTTCTGGTAAAGCGAGTTCGCCATGATCTTCTTCCCTATAACATTGATGACTACATCCAAATAACCGAAAGGAATTTTGGACATAAAAAAACCTCCCCAATGGGGAGGTTTTAAAATTCAATAGAATTAACGAAAATAACACCACGTAAGCGTAGTCGCTTAGCGAGAGCAAATCGCGTTTTTACGTCAGCAATCAGCGTGGTCATTTCTTAATCCTCAGACAAATTGCCGAGCATTATACGCTTAACTTTCGTGAGCGCAAGCGATTACATCATGGTTTTTATCGGCTGTTTTTGCGCGCTGGTTTAGCTTCCTAGCGTCGCAACCATCACGGCTTTGATGGTATGCATACGGTTTTCAGCTTCGTCGAATACGATGGAGTATTCCGATTCAAATACCTCTTCTGTTACTTCAAGGCCTTTCATACCGTATTTTTCAGCGACTTCTTTGCCGACGGTGGTTTCATCATTGTGGAAAGCTGGAAGGCAGTGCATGAATTTCACATGTGGATTACCCGTTTGCTTAATCACGTCCATATTGATTTGATAAGGTGTCATTAACGCTACACGTTCATCCCATGCCTCGGCAGACTCACCCATAGACACCCAAACGTCGGTGTATAGGAAGTCACAACCTTTCACACCTTCCTCAACGCTTTCTGTTAACGTGATTTTTGCACCGGTTTGTTGCGCGATAGTTTGACAAGTTGCCACGAGATCTTCTTCAGGCCAGAACGCTTTTGGCGCGACAAGGCGAATATCCATGCCCATTTTCGCTGCGCCCACCATAAGTGAGTTACCCATGTTGTTGCGCGCATCACCTAGGTAAGCGAAGGTTACTTCATGTAGCTGTTTACCACGGCCGTGCTCTTGCATGGTCAGGAAGTCAGCAAGGATCTGGGTTGGGTGGAACTCATCCGTTAAACCATTCCACACTGGAACACCAGCATAAGTACCAAGCTCTTCAACAATGGATTGGCCAAAGCCTCGGTATTCAATCCCGTCATACATACGACCAAGGACGCGAGCGGTGTCTTTCATCGATTCCTTATGACCGATTTGCGAGCCAGAAGGGCCGATGTAAGAGACTTGAGCACCTTGGTCAAAGGCAGCGACTTCAAACGCACATCGGGTACGAGTCGAAGATTTCTCAAAGATTAGTGCGATGTTTTTACCTTGAAGTTTCTTCTGCTCTGTTCCTGCATATTTAGCTTTTTTTAGCTCTGCAGACAGTTCGAGCAAAAACTGGATTTCTTTGGTTGAGAAGTCCAATAGCTTCAAAAAGTTGCGGTTACGTAAATTGAAAGCCATAGCTCGTCCCTTAGTACATGTGATTAGATTAATAGAATTCATTAAAACATATAAATGCTTTTATTGTGAATAATTATTTTTAATTAAAGCTAAAAAAGGTTGATGTATTCACATCAACCTTAGTTTTGATTCACCTAATGTAAAGGGACGAGTAAGTTATATATCGTCTCGTTCTATTGGACAGCTCATACAGCGAGCGCCACCGCGACCACGACCAAGCTCGTTACCAGGTACTGTCAGTACTTTGATGCCAGCTTTATCGTATTTTTCGTTGGTGTATACATTGCGTTCGTAACCAATTACTACGCCCGGTTTTACAGTTAGAACGTTATTGGCATCATTCCATTGTTCGCGTTCCGCTTCATAGCTGTCACCACCCGTGGTGATGATTTTCAGCTGATCTAAGCCAAGAGCGGACTCAATCGCGTGCAGATAGTTATGTGAGGCTTCAACATGCATTTCACCGTTGCCTTTTGGTGTTAAGCGCCATGTGTCGAGATCTTTGCGCATGATCTCTGGGTAGACAGAGAAAGTATCTACATCCATATGGGTCATCACAGTGTCTAAATGCATACATGAACGGTGTTTAGGCAGATCAATTGCAATAACTTCGGTAGCTTGGCCTGCTTTAAATAGGCTCGCTGCAAGGTTCTCTACACCTTGAGCAGTCGTACGCTCAGACATACCGATAAGAACTGCACCTTTACCAATAACCAACACATCACCGCCTTCGACATTCGCATTATCATAATGCAGATCATCGTCACCGAAGTATTTGATAAAATCTTGGCCAGCAAAAATTGGGTGCCAACGATAAATCGCACGTAAGTGGTTTGTTTCACGTTGGCGTGCAGGCATCATCATTGGGTTGAGCGATACACCACCATAAACCCAGCATGAGGTATCACGAGTAAAGAGGTGATTAGGCAGTGGCTCAATAACAAAGTCGAGAGGACGCTTCATTTTTGGCAGCATAGAAGATGAGGAGATCGGTAGCTCTGAGTAAGCTAAGCCACCTAAAAAGATGCAGGCAAGGTGTTCATCATCCATTTCTGAAAAGTATTGGCGTAGGTCTCGCGCAAAGGTTGGCCCGTAACGAAAGTCAGAAATCTGAGTGTTCAGCAGCCATTGTTTTGCTTCTGGAACGGCGAGGGTTTCGACCAGTAAATCGTGGAGGAGAAGCACTTCAACGTCTTGCTCGCGCAGCGTACGTGCGAATGCATCGTGCTCTTCACCTGCCGCTTCTACAGCAAGAACGTCATCAAATAGCAACTCATGACAGTTTGACGGAGTTAAGTGGGTTAGGGCGCGTTCAGGGCGATTTAATAGAACTCGTCGAAGTTGACCAACTTCTGATCCAACGTACAGCTTGCTCATTTTGTATCCTTACAAATTTTCCAGCCATTAGTTATGACAAGCTTCCTAGAAAGATGCAAGTTATCAAGCTTTGTTTATATTCTGGTGTTTCTGGTTTTGTGAGTTTTTTATTTTTATTTTGATTCTTATTAAATTTATTATTAGATATAAATGCTATTTTGCTAAAATTAGAGTGCGTGCGTTTTTATTCTAATTTTCCCGTTGAGAAAGAATACACGCACAGTGCATAAAACGTGCATTTTTATTCTAAATTATGCATTATTAAAGTGAATTTATTCGTTATGCTTCTTCGTTTTACACGTGAGTGTATTCAAGAAAGCATCATAAACACGCATAGAAAGAGAAAATAACCACATTAAGTGTCAATTAGGATGTTCTGAATATTAAAAAATGCCATTCTTTGTTAATTTTTTGTTTCTTTGTGTGGTCGGTTTAATATTTAGATTCAAATAACCGATAAGAATCGCAGTGGTATGATGTTTGTTTGTGGCTTTTCATCGCAATCCATGCCATATTTCACCGGATCAGCATACTCAGTATCGGGTATTGTGTTTCCATCAAGTAACTAATCTGGAGCCAAAACATGTCTCACGAAGATGAATATCTATCAGTAGAAGAATTAATTGAGATTCAAAAGGAAGAGACTCGCGATATCATTGCAGCATTGCTAGAAGATGGCAGCGATCCAGATTCGCTATACGAAATTGAGCACCACCTGTTTGCCGAAGATTTTGACACGCTAGAAAAAGCGGTAGTTGAAGCATTCAAGATGGGCTTTGAAGTTCTTGAAGCAGAAGAAACTGAAGATGAAGATGGTAACAAGTTGCTTTGCTGTGATGCGACTATGGAGTCCGCACTAGACGCAGAAGCGATTGATGCGCAAGTTGAAAAATTGATTCACTTGGCAGAAAAATACGACATAATCTATGACGGTTGGGGTACGTACTACGAAGGCGAAGATGCGCTTTACCCTGAAGAAGATGAAGACGACGAGTAATCAAAGCTCACTACTTTTGGAAAAACCAGCGTTTAACGCTGGTTTTTTTATACCTTGAAAAACTGACGAATGTGGAGGCGATAAATAATTCACATTGAGTTTATAGGGGGTTTCTCCCTATAATGCGTGAAAATTGATCTAGCTCAAGGTGTATATGCAACTCTCACTCGCCGGTTTATGGCAAGTCTCTCCACTGACGGACCTTTCTATCCCACAGGATGACATTACTTTCCCTGCTCCTTTGAGTCAGGTATTGCCAGCTGAACTGACAGAAGAAGCAATTCGTCAGCAAGAGTGGCACCTGATGCATGACATTGAAGTGGACGAATCCATGATGGCATTCCCAGCGGTAGAAATGGTGTTGGGTGGTGTGGATTACCATGCAGAAGTGCGTTTGAACGGAGTAGCATTGTTTGACTGTGACGGTTCTCAAAATGTCTACAAGAAAGACATTCGCCCGTTCATGCAGATGGGGCGCAACCGTTTTGAGATCCTATTCCTTGAGGAAGAAGAAGATCTTCTGTTGGATGAGGATAAACCGGAGTTGTGTTCACTTGCAGATCATGAATACCAAAAGAGTGACGAGCGCTTAGGGGTATGGCAAGAGCCGTATCTGCAGTTCATTCGCAATGTACGTTTAGACCGCGTGGCAACCGAGCAGATTTGGCACCACGGTGGTGGTTGCGAGTTTAAAGTAGACTTGTACTATCAAACTTTTGCGCCGGGTCTGGTCTCTGCATCGGTTAAGTTTAATGGTATGACTTACCATATTCCTATTGATGTCCGAGCGGAGCATGCGAGCGCTTTATTCCAGATCGAAGCGCCAAAGTATGCCGATCTTACTGGTCCTGATCCAAGTGATCTCTACCAGTTGTCTGTTGAGTTGGATGGGCAGCACCAAAACTTCACTGTTGCCTTGAGCCAGGAGCTTTGTGTTACCCATGTTGTGCTTTAACGTCTAATAATATTATCTATTACAGCATCTTAAGCATTACGACTTCACATGCATCATGCCCTGTTTGTCCAAGCGGGGCATCGAGATGCTCAAAGCCTAGCTTTTCATACAAGCTTACCGCTTCTCTCAGACATTCAGTTGTCTCTAAATAGCACTGCTGATACCCAAATTGTTTCGCCAATTGTAAGCTCAATGCGACGATGCGTTTGGCTAAACCGTGTCCTCGTGTTTGAGGTAAGAAGTACATCTTTTGTAGTTCACACACATTTGGCTCGCCAGCTAAAGGGGCAAAGCCACCGCCACCAACGATCTCTCCGCGATGTTCAATGACCCAATAGGCGGCCCTGTTTTGATTGTACACCGAATACATATCATCAAGCGTTGGATCGGCCACACCATAACCTTTGTCTGCGGTTAAGCCGTATTCAGCAGAGACTTTACGAATCACATCTGCGACTTGCGGGTTGTCTGCTTTAGTAAGAGGTCGAAGAACGTATTCCTCAGACTGACACACTTTTGTTAGCCCTTTTAGGTAAGTCTCTAGACCAAGTTTGAGTTGCTCTTGCTCGCTGTCATCGAGTTGGGTAAGCAGTTGTTCAAAGAAGTAGTTTTGCTGTTGGTCCAGTTGCGATAACGCCAGTTGGCCTTGCTCTGTAATCGCGACGAGTTGACTACGTTTGTCTTTTGGGTTTTCGATGCTCTCGACCAAACCTAATTTAATCAAACCAGTAACGGTTCGGCTCGCGTTGGACTTGTCGACATTAAGCTGCTGTGCCAGCTGATTGATGGTCAATGGCTGCAATTGGATTTCACCCAATGCGTGCGCTTGCACTGGAGTGAGAGCGACATCGCCGCATTGTTTATCAAGCATACCAAGCAATCGGACGGCTTGACGGGAGTAGTGTCGAAGTTGACGAGCGTTCATTATCACTTACCTCTAAAAATAAAGTTGCGTACCGCAATTAAATTAATTGCGGTGCGCAACCTTGTCAATGGTAAATGTCATTTTGCTCGTTAGGAGACGTAGTGAGCCTCAATGTTTAAGCGTGGTGATGTAAACAAAACTGCGGTGCTGGAGTTTTTTCTGATGATTTACGCATCCATACTTTCTCGTGGAAGTAGTAAGCCACCGTGTTCAAACTTGGCTCTAACATCGCCATTACGCCGCCGACAAATGCATCACCTGTTAGTAAGTAAACCACGGTAAAAGCGACGCTGAAGTGCACGATCGCAAAGCTTGCGGTTTTTAATTTGGTCATCCACTGACGAGCTTTAAGTGCTGGGACTTTTGCCCATGCCTTTTCATGAAAGTAGAAGGCTACGGTGTTCACTGAAGGCTCAATCATGGCAATTAAACTACCAATTAGAATGTCGCCTGTGAGTACGTAAGCGACACTAAATGCGATAGTAAAATGCAGTGCTGCGAAAGTTAGTGTCTTTTTCATGATAATTACTCAATCGTGTTTGTTTCGATGAGCTTATTATCGATAATAATTCTCATTAATGCTAATGGGTAATGAGTATTGTTGTGATAGGGGGAAGCTATTGATGATGGTTTTGGTGAAATGTATACAAAAAAGGTTGGCCATGATGACCAACCTTTTGAACCAAAAAGTGAGAAGTGCTAATTCTTCTCTTTCACTGAGGCTTAAAGCGCAGCGATCGTTGTCTTCTGCTCTTCTAGCTTAGCTAGCGTTTCTTTGTAGCCTTCAAGCTTCTCACGCTCTTTAGCAACAACTGCTTCAGGTGCTTTCGCTACGAAGCCTTCGTTACCTAGTTTGCCTTCGATACGCTTGATTTCGCCGTGAGTCTTCTTGATTTCGCCATCTAGACGAGCAAGCTCAGCATCTTTGTCGATCAGACCTGCCATTGGGATCATCAGCTCAGACTTACCAACCAGTGCTGTCGCACATGCAGGAGTTTGTTCGCCAGCTTCAAGCACGCGTACTGCTTCTAGCTTCGCTAGTGACATCAGTACTTGCTTGCTTGCTTCTAGACGAGAGGCATCTTCTGCATTTGCTGCTTTCAGCATAACGTCAAGCGGCTTACCAGGGTTGATGTCGTATTCAGCACGTAGGTTACGGATGCTGGTAATGAACGCCTTCACCCATTCGATATCATCTAGCGCTTCTTGGTTGAAGTTTGCTTCGTCGAATTGAGGCAGTGCTTGAAGCATGATTGTCTCACCTTCTACACCTTCAACTAGTGGCTTGATGCTTTGCCAGATAGTTTCAGTGATGTAAGGAATCACAGGATGAGCCAGACGTAGAGTCTTCTCAAGTACCGTGATTAGTGTACGGCGAGTACCACGCTGTTGCGCTTCAGTACCTTTCCATAGAACGGGTTTAGTTAGCTCTAGGTACCAGTCACAGAATTGGTTCCAGATGAATTCGTAAAGCGTGTTCGCAGCCATATCTAGACGGAAGTTGTCGATATGGTTGTTGAACGCTTTCGCTGCAAGTTCAAACTGAGACTCGATCCATTTGTCTGCTAGTGAGTATTCAATCTCACCACCGTTGAAGCCACAATCTTGCTCTTCTGTGTTCATCATTACGTAACGGCTTGCGTTCCATAGTTTGTTACAGAAGTTACGGTAACCCTCAAGACGCTTCATATCCCAGTTGATATCACGACCTGTTGATGCCATTGCTGCAAGAGTGAAACGTAGTGCGTCTGTACCGTATGCTTCGATACCGTTTTCAAACGTCTTACGAGTGTTCTTCTCGATCTTCTTCGCTAGCTGAGGTTGCATCATGTTGCCACAACGCTTCTCTACTAGAGACTCTAGGTCGATACCATCGATCATGTCGATTGGGTCAAGTACGTTACCTTTCGACTTAGACATCTTGTCGCCGTTTTCATCACGGATTAGACCAGTAACGTAAACCGTCTTAAATGGTACTTGTGGTTTGCCGTTTTCGTCTTTCACGAAGTGCATGGTCATCATGATCATGCGCGCAACCCAGAAGAAGATGATGTCGAAACCAGTTACTAGAACGTCTGAAGGGTGGAATACTTTCAGGTCGTCAGTTTGCTCTGGCCAACCTTGAGTACCGAATGTCCATAGTGCAGAAGAGAACCACGTATCCAGTACGTCTTCGTCTTGGTGCAGTTCAATGACTGACTCTAGGTTGTTGTTCTTACGAACTTCTTCTTCAGTGCGACCTACGTAAACATTACCTTGGTTGTCGTACCAAGCTGGGATGCGGTGACCCCACCATAGCTGACGAGAGATACACCAGTCTTGAACGTCACGCATCCAAGAGAAGTACATGTTTTCGTACTGCTTAGGAACAAATTGGATGTCGCCGTTTTCTACTGCTTCAACTGCAGTTTTCGCTAGAGGCGCAGTACGTACGTACCATTGGTCAGTTAGCATTGGTTCGATAACCACGCCACCACGGTCGCCGTAAGGAACTTGTAGATCGTGATCTTTCACTTCTTCAAGTAGGCCTAGCTCGTCGAATTCAGCAACGATAGCTTTACGAGCGGCAAAACGCTCCATACCGTGGTATTTAGCTGGTAGCTCAGTGCTGTAAGCGTCGCTTGCTTCGCCGTTGGTGTTGAATACTTCAGAAGCATCACGGATGTTTGCGTCGAAAGTCAGAATGTTGATCATTGGTAGCTGGTGGCGCTTACCTACTTCGTAGTCGTTGAAGTCGTGCGCAGGTGTGATTTTCACACAGCCAGTACCTTTTTCCATATCTGCGTGCTCATCGCCCACGATTGGGATGCGACGATCAACGATAGGAAGGATGATTTCTTTACCGATAAGATCTTTGTAACGTGGATCTTCTGGGTTAACTGCAACACCCGTATCGCCTAGCACGGTCTCTGGACGAGTCGTTGCAACAACGATGTAGTCTTTGCCATCGGCTGTTCTAGCGCCATCTGCTAGTGGGTAGCGGAAGTGCCACATGTGGCCTTTAGTGTCTTTGTTCTCTACTTCTAGATCTGAAATCGCTGTGTGTAGCTTTGGATCCCAGTTAACCAGACGCTTACCGCGGTAGATTAGATCGTCTTCGTATAGACGTACGAAGACTTCTTGAACGGCGTTAGATAGACCATCGTCCATCGTAAAGCGTTCACGATCCCAGTCTACAGATGCGCCAAGACGACGAAGCTGCTTAGTGATAGTGCCGCCAGATTCGCCTTTCCATTCCCAGATTTTGTCGATGAAAGCTTCACGACCGTAATCGTGTTTTGTTTTGCCTTCTTCTGCAGCGATCTTACGCTCAACAACCATCTGAGTTGCGATACCAGCGTGGTCAGTACCTACTTGCCAAAGGGTGTTTTTACCCTTCATACGTTCACAACGGATAAGCGTATCCATGATCGTATCTTGGAACGCGTGGCCCATGTGTAGGCTACCAGTGACGTTCGGTGGCGGGATCATGATGCTGTATGATTCTTTAGTAGTGTCACCGTGTGGCTTAAAGTAGCCTTTCTCTTCCCAAGTCTGATACAGAGCTTGTTCGATTGAAGTTGGGTTGTATGTCTTTTCCATAGCGCTCTTTTAATGGATACGTTGATGGTTGAATCTTAGTCAATCTTTATAAGTGAGGGATCTTAACAAGATCGCCTTAACTATAAGGATTGACCGTTAAGGATATTGAATTTCGATCGTTTGCAGCTGGTAACCTGCTTGACGGTAAATTTTATATCTTTCTCTTGCGAGTTGTTTAGCTTTTTCTTCGCAGGGCACGAAGTCTACCACTTGAGCAAACTTGTTCGCAAAGGTTGTCTCATTTTCCGCCAAATTAATTACCAGCTGACGGTTCCAATTAGGTTTTACACCTTCATGGCCGATTTCAATATTGGTGGCGTATTTCGGTCCCTCGCCTACGAGGTTATGTGCCATGAACTTGTCTGCATCAACTTGCCAAAAGGCTTCAGCGAGCTGCTCGGCGTGTGGTTTGTCTTGGCAGTTTAAATACACTTTAGCGCCTTGGCGAGCAAAGTGCTGAGCCAAAAACACGATGTATTCTTCAAAGCCAGCCACCGTTGCTTGCGGGCTCTCTTCGTTAATGATGTAGAAGGTTGCAGTTTGCATCATTCTCTCACTTGCCTTGGGTCTCTTCCTAAGACCATCTTAAGTCCCACTTTCATTTTAGAAAATTAGGATAATAAAAAAGGGCCTTGCGGCCCTTTTAGATTCTGTTCAGAAATTACTCTTCTGTCTCTTGGCCGCTGCGGTTCAAAAGGAATTGGACAAGCATTGAGACAGGACGGCCCGTTGAGCCTTTCGCTGCGCCTGATTTCCACGCGGTACCTGCGATATCGACGTGTGCCCAGTTGTACTTCTTCGCGAACTTAGATAAGAAGCAACCCGCAGTAATTGTGCCACCAGGGCGACCACCAATGTTTGCCATATCCGCAAACGGGCTCTTCAACTGTTCGTGGTACTCGTCTGCCATTGGTAGACGCCATGCACGGTCACTCGCTTGCTCAGAAGCGTTTACTAGCTCATGAGAAAGAGGGTTGTGGTTAGAGATTACGCCGCTGATATGGTGGCCTAGTGCGATAACACAAGCACCAGTTAGCGTTGCAACGTCAACCACGCAGTCTGGTTCGAAACGCTCTACGTAAGTCAGTGCGTCACAAAGAACAAGACGGCCTTCAGCATCCGTGTTCAGAACTTCTACAGTTTGACCAGACATGGTCGTTAGGATGTCACCTGGACGGTAAGCGTTGCTGCCAGGCATGTTTTCACAGCCCGCTAGAACACCAATAACGTTGATTGGTAGGTTTAGCTTCGCTAGCGCTTTCATTGTACCGAATACCGATGCCGCACCACACATGTCGTACTTCATCTCATCCATACCTTCGCCCGGCTTTAGAGAGATACCGCCTGAGTCGAAGGTTAGACCTTTACCTACGAGCACAATCGGTTTTGCATCCGAGTCAGGGTTACCTTTGTACTCGATGATAGACATCATAGATTCGTTTTTAGAACCACGGCCTACTGCTAGGTAAGAGGTCATACCCAGTTTTTCCATCTCTTGCTCACCAATGATTTTGGTGGTTACGGTTTCGTAATCGTCCGCTAGACGACGAGCTTGAGAAGCAAGGTAAGCTGGATTAGCTACGTTTGGCGGCATGTTGCCAAGGTCTTTTGAGGCTTTGACACCTGATGCGATAGCAAGACCATGAGTGATTGCTTTTTCACCCAAGTTCAATTCACGACGCGTTGGTACGTTGAAAACAAGCTTGCGCAGTGGGCGGCGAGTCTCAGGTTTCACGCTCTTGAATTGATTAAATGTGTATAGACCATCTTTAGTCGCTTCTACAGCCTGGCGCACTTTCCAGTATGTATCACGACCCTTAACATGCAGTTCAGTTAGGAAACATACTGCTTCCATTGAGCCTGTCTCGTTAAGTGTGCTGATCGTCTTTTGAATGATTTCCTTGTACTGGCGCTCGCCAAGTTCACGCTCTTTGCCGCAACCGACAAGTAAAACGCGCTCTGACAAAACACCTGGTACTTGATGCAGTAGCAGCATCTGACCAGGTTTACCCTCTAGATCACCACGGCGAAGTAGTGAACTGATGTAACCGTCACTGATTTTATCAAGTTGTTCGGCTACTGGAGAAAGGCGACGTGGTTCAAACACACCAACAACGATACATGCGCTACGTTGTTTCTCTGGACTGCCACTTTTTACACTGAACTCCATGCGTACTCCTACATCCTGAAGACAAATTGCTCTAAATGTTAGATAATGATCGCTTACTTGTTGAATTTTAGCTCCAAGCTTACATGCAGAGCTGATTAAGCGACTAACATCTAGTTTATAATTTTTAAAAAAATAAATGGTTCAACGGGAAACTATAGTGATTCGACCAAAAAAACAAGTTTTGTATAGGTAATTTCAGCGTGATTATTGTTAGATATTTGATCCGCGAAACACTCAAGAGCCAATTTGCGATTTTTTTCGTGCTTTTTTTGGTGTTTGTAAGCCAGAAATTCATAAGTGTTCTTGCTGATGCTTCTGATGGGGATATTCCTGCTGGATTGATTTTCTCTATTGTTGGTTTGAACATGCCAGCAATGGGTCTGTTAATGCTGCCTTTAAGTCTGTATATCGGCATATTGATCACATTTGGTCGTCTGTATGCAGAGAGCGAAATTGTCGTAATGAACGCGACAGGTATTGGTAATAAATTCTTGGTTCAAGCGGCCTTATACCTAGCGTTGATTACTTCAGCGGTGGCGGCTTTCAATGCGTTGTGGCTATCGCCGTGGTCTCAAGACCGCGTTGAGCAGCTTTATGAGCAGGTAGCGTCAGAAAACAGCGTTGACCTACTTAAAAAAGGTCAGTTCCAAGGTACACCAGACGGTTCATCGGTTGTGTTCATCGATGACATTAAAGACAATACCTTGAGCAACGTTTTTGTTGCGCAGATGCGCCCTCGAGATTCAGTGTTACCGAGTGTGATGTTCTCATCTTCTGGTGAAGTAAAAGAGCTTTCGGACGGCCGTCAGGTCATCACCATGAAAGAAGGTACGCGTTATGAAGGTGTGCCTACTCGCGTTGAATATATGATCACGAAATTCGATGAATACGAAGGTGTTATCGGCCAACGTGAGGTCAAAAAGAAAGGGCGAGACTGGGAAGCATACCCAACGGTTGACTTGATAGGTCACCCAGATCCAGAGGCGCAAGCGGAGCTACAATGGCGAATTTCGTTATTTGTGTGTATTCCACTCTTAACAATGCTCGTTATTCCTTTGTCTGCGGTGAATCCGCGTCAGGGACGGTTTGCCAAAATGGGGCCTGCGATTCTGATCTATCTAGCGTATTTCTTGGCGATCAGTGCAACCAAATCTGCATTAGAAGATGGTGACATCCCGGCTGCTATTGGTATGTGGCCAATCAATGCGATGTTGCTGATTGTTGCTATCATGGCGAATATGATGGACAGCGTTGCTGCTAGACGAATAAAAGACAAATTCCGCAAGAAGAGGCTCGCGTAAGCTGTGTTCAAAATCTTAGACCTTTACATCGGTAGAACCATCATCTCTACCACTGCCTTGGTTTTAGCGACGTTTGTTGGCTTATCGGGCATCATCAAATATGTAGAACAGCTACGTAAAGTAGGGCGAGGTGTGTACGACCTCACTCATGCGTTGTACTTTGTGTTACTCAGTGTGCCGCGTGATATCGAAATGTTCTTTCCAATGGCGGCATTACTCGGTGCCCTGATCGGCTTAGGTATGTTGGCTTCAAGCTCTGAGCTGGTGGTGATGCAAGCTGCTGGTTTCTCTAAGCTGGATATCGGGTTATCGGTACTAAAAACGGCCGTCCCGCTCATGATTGTCGTTATGGCGTTAGGTCAATGGGGCGCTCCTGAGGCCCAGAAGATGGCCCGTGACTTACGTGCGTTTGCGATATCAGGTGGTAGCATTGTGTCTGTGCGCTCAGGTGTGTGGGCTCGTGACGCAAACGACTTTATCTTTATAGGTAAAGTCGAAGACGACAAGCTTTATGCTTTAAATATGTGGCGTTTTGATGATGATAAGAATCTACAAAAAGTTATTTTCGCCGAAGAAGTCGACTACCAACAAGATAACAACTGGCTGATGCGCTACGTACAAATTACGGACATGGAAAATGAAAACGTAATTTCAAAGCAAGACATCGAACAGATGGAGTGGCACACCTCTTTGGCACCAGATAAGCTAGCTGTGGTGACCGTGAAGCCAGAAGAACTGTCACTGAGCGGTTTGTATGATTATGTGACTTACCTAAAAGCATCGGAACAAGATGCATCTCGCTATGAGTTGGCGTTTTGGCGTAAGTTGACTCAGCCGCTTTCAATTGCTGTGATGATGTTAATGGCGCTATCTTTTGTTTTCGGTCCACTCAGAAGCGTGACCATGGGGGCAAGGGTATTGTCGGGCGTGGTTGCCGGGTTTACTTTTTACATATCCAGTGAGTTCTTTGGCCCATTAAGCTTGGTGTATGGCATATCCCCAGTGTTTGGTGCTTTGGCCCCGAGTTTGGTGTTCTTAGCTATTGCGATTGCACTGCTACGAAGAAAGCTATAACTGAAGCATCATCGAATAAACCAAGTTTTACCGAACCAAATGTAAAAGGAAGGCATTACGCCTTCCTTTTTTGTGTTCCTAGACAAGTTAGTTTGCCTTGGGTAATACAACTACCTCTGTTTTGGCCCAAATGTCGTGGAAACCACGTTTCTTCGGATCAATCGGTACAGTCAGATTTGCCAAGCCAAAGCCAGATGTCGAAATACGAATCAGAGCTTGAGTTACCGTAATTGGTGCACCGTCTTTGGCATTGCGAACTCGAAGCTTCCAAGCGCGCATCCCTAGAGTTTGTCCTGCTCGCGTCCAGAAGAACACAAAGAAATATATCCACACACCCGCAAGATAAAGTGTAAATAGAGGGCTCAATACAGGGTGCTTTCCGAGCATATCTGCGGCATCTGCGTACTCGCCATAGCTCAACAATCCTGCTGCATTTAGTGCAAACACAACGGCCATAACAATACCAGCGGCCATCATTTCAATTGCGATAATAATCAATGTGTCGTAAATCAACGCTGCAAGTCGACGAAAGAGACCAGCAGGTGGAAGAGTTGTAGACGTTGCCATTATTCCATCACTTACCTTAAAAATTGTGCGTCAGAATATAGATTCCCTCACCAAGAGAAAAGAGACCTAACGCACAGAGTCTTTAATTGTGTATAAACTAAGTGACTTTTCTGCCCTACGTTATCAGCACATGTCATGATACACGAGGCCGTGCAGCAATATGTTTCAACTGAATTCGACTCTCTTAACCATTGGCTCTTTGGTCTGTGACCAGATTAGATAGCTGAGAGAGTTGGTGTTTCTCATCTTCGGTATAATGTTGGCTTAACGAAAGCTCTAAAGCTTTTTCTGACAGCTTGATTGCTGGTGACAAAAATAACTTAGGGTGCATACTAGAGAGAGCTAGCAAGGCCTTTTGTAGGCGAATCTGTATTTGGAGTTGCGCTGCACCATCGTGTGCTATCGGCAAAAAAACATCATCAAACAAATCCTGGCAGCTCAATGCGGGCACAAATAGTCTAGGATATCGAGTTTTGGTAGGCGGCTCACTGAGTAGGTCTCCCCATAATGAAAGTGCTCGTACAGAACGCCCAAGAACGTCAATCGCGGTGCCATTATCATTTACAGCCGGAGATAGTGCTCGTGAGGCGATTTCCGCCATAACGACTAAACCAAAGCGAGGGTCCTGATCATATGAACGCTCCGTTCGAATCGTGAAGGCTGCCGTTACTTCGCTTTCGTCTGGCAACTCTCCACAAACCCAAGCCAATGGTTGACCTACGTACACAAAACTTCCCGGTTGTCGCTCAAGATAGATGGTGCATTGGTTTGCTTCAGCAATACTATCGAGATGATGCATATCAACATGCTGTAAGTAGCCAATTTCTTGGCTCAAAATAGGTTTACTTCCTCTGGGTTTATGTTCTGGGTGGCTCCACGGGTGAGCACCTAGCCAACGCTCTTTGCCCCGTTTTCTAATAGCATCTAACAAGGCTTGCTCCACGTATGAAGTGGTTTCACTGACCCTTCCTAGTACGGAAAGGTGCTGAATCCAACGTAGCAGAGTGAGTATGATCATCACGATTACGGCGATAGTCACGATGAACAGATAAATTTGTGCTTGTTGATGATAGGCCCCAATACCTAGCGCGATAATTCCTACCAAACTAAATAGAAAAGAGCCAAGAAAGGTTGCTAAGGCATTTTGTGTTGTGCTGTCTTCCATCAACAGTTTTGTCGCTCGCGGCGTTACCCCTGCACTAGCGGCACTGTACGCTGAGACCATAATATTGAGAGAGAATGTAGTCACTGCAAGCATGGAGGTTGCGAGGATATTTAATATGTTGTTCAACAAATCCTTGCTGACGTTGATGGCAGGGGGCAGAGTAATGAACTGGTTTAAAACAATCGACATTAAGGCGGTAGCAACAGCAAGTAATGCGTAGAGTGACGTCCGGACCCACAGTTTTCGCGTCATCTGTTTCAGTAACCACTGCCATTTTGACCCAGTCATTCTTTGCTCCTATTCAGTTCTCACTAGAAAGTCGATAGAAAATTCAGAAAGTTATTCTTGCTTAAGCATAGGTTAAATGCCCGTCGTTCTGCTTGATATTTCATGCATCACGAAAGTAAGAAAGCCGCTTGCTTCAAAGAATGGTGTTCTTGAGGTGTGAATTACCACGATTCTGTTACCTTAATTGATAGATGAATTAAAAGTATGTGGTTGAAAAGAGGTAGCGCATGATTGTAATTACAGGTGCAAGTAGCGGTTTAGGGGCGGAACTAGCAAAGCGTTATGATGCGGAAGGCAAAGAGACGTATGTAATAGGAAGAAATACAGAAAAACTATCCGCACTAGCAAAACAACTCTCTCATAACGTTGGTTATCAAGCTTGCAACCTATCATTGCACCAAAATGTCAAACAGCTCTTTGATGGGGTGAAACAGTCCCCTGAAATGGTCATTCATAGTGCGGGAAGTGGTTATTTTGGCTTACTGGAAGAGCAGGAGCCGGAAGAGATTCAAAAGTTGATTGATAACAACCTGAATTCTGCGATTCATGTGTTAAGAGAGTTAGTAAAGCGTTACAAAGATCATCCAATAAAAGTGGTCATGATCATGTCCACAGCCGCGCAACAACCTAAAGCGCAAGAGTCTACGTATTGTGCAGTGAAATGGGCCGTCAAAGGATTAATTGAGTCGGTTCGTTTGGAGCTAAAAGGAAAACCTATGAAAATTATCGCGGTTTATCCTGGTGGAATGGATACGGAATTCTGGAAAACAAGCGGCAACACGATAGACACGAGTCACTTCATGCAAGCAGAAGATGCCGCAGAGATGCTACATAATGCGTTGTCGAGCATTGGGAATGGTTATGTTTCTGATATTACAGTGAATAGAACTTAAAAAGAGTTTCGTATACTCATTTTCATCTGGAAGAGTAGTAGAAAATGGAGCGTACGTTTCTTATGAGTACAGCTTTGTCACACTTTGTGGCGAAATTATCAGCAAACGATAGTTATTTAAGGTATTTCTGCTTGCGCAGGTCAAAAGCTTACGTATAATGCCAACCATCAAAGGGCAATAGCCCAAAGATGCCGGTGTGGTGAAATTGGTATACACGACGGATTCAAAATCCGTTGCCTTCGGGCGTGGCGGTTCAAGTCCGCCCACCGGTACCATATCAGAAAGGTCGCTTTTATAGCGGCCTTTCGTCGTTTTAGGTGCTCGTAAATATCAAAAGGAAGTTAGCGTTGCCTTCGCGGTGACGGCAGGAATGCCAGTCCAATCAACTCCGTCCACCGGTACCATATTTTAAGACAGAGCCTCGATGAAAGTCGGGGCTTTGTTGTATCTGGATCTTCAAAACAAAAAAGCGCGAGGGGTATGCCTCGCGCAAACTACTACATGGTGATAGTAGGAACAGCCTATAGAGCTGTGAACAAGGTATTTTGAGTGTTCGGAGTCCAGTCTGCTTGGGACACGTGCGGTACATCAACTAGATAACGCAAACCTTGATAAGTCACCACATCACCTTGTTTATAGGAAACATTCTGAGTCCAGTTAGTGGCTGGGTCTGCATTTGTCCAGAGGCTAGAGGTTGGAGACGGTGCCCAATCTTGTTGTGCAGTATGGTTTGTTACAGCCTGGTATACAGTACCTAGGTGTAAGACGTAATCGCCAGCGTCGTAGTTATGACCAACTTGCCAGTTCGGTGTGTAGTTATCCATTGTGTCGAAGTCATAACCCGCTTGTTTTGCTAACTGTATAAACTTAGCGAGCTTAGGTAAGTTTTGCGTTGCCCCCATGCCACGCTTACCATCTTCAAATAGGAACTCGTGAGTTAAAACGATAACTTTATCGGCGTGTAAAGGTGTACCACATGGGAACTCTTGAGCTTTGGAGTTGATCGGGTTAATCGTTGTTGGTGCACAAGTGTTTAACGCGGAATCCACATATCCAAGAAATGCTTCTGCTTCTGTAAGGCTGTTTGCTGGCATTTCAATGCCCCAATTTTCAGGTGCCCAGTCCACATCCCAACCGTGAGTTTGATAGCCGTTATTCGCTAGGATATTTTGAACCTCGATAGCTGCTTTTACACTGTTGGATGGGTTGGATGTATCGCATACATATCCTGGTTCCCAAGGTTTCAGGTCATCAGACGTGGCACATAACCCATCTGCTTTGAAGTCTTTCGTCACGCGCCAACCGTTGGTGTAGGGCAGTCTAGCAAACTCTGTTGCCTTGTAGTTCGGGTAGCTTGTAATGTTCGGCAAATACTTTGCTAACACAGATAAGTTTTCCGTAAACATTGAGGCATCGTAAACAGGGTCTTGATACGAGTTAAGCTGGTGGTCCCCGGTCGCATTACACTCCGCAGCACTGTTCGGTCCAAATTCATCCACGCAGTTGTGCACCATGTGATCGTAACTGTGGTTCGCAACAATATGACCAGTGTCTAATGCGAGCTTTAAGGCTTCTAGGGAACGGTCTTCATTCTCATCACCAATTCCATCTAAATGCCAAGCATTAAAGTAAAACGTCGCTTTGATATCTTCCTGGTTAAGTACTTGAATAACGTCAATAGATGCATTGATTGGTCCATCATCAAACGTTAGATAAATGGTGCCTTTAGAGTCGGTTTGAGCAAATGAGTGTTGTGATAGTGCGGCACTTACAAGCGTTGCAATAGCCAATTTATTAAATTTCATTCTCTATTCCTTTTAAGAAATTAATAACGACGTTGTCAGTAGTAAAATATTGATAATTTGAAACTTAATGTGATGTCTTAAATTATTTTATGACTTTTATCCTAGACCTAAATAATTACAAAAAAATAGGTGGTATTTTCTAAATTGGGATTGTGTTCACGAATAATGCAACCGGTTGCGCTTTTTTGTCTTGGTTATTTTTGCTACAGTTTTTACAGGTTGAAATTTACACAACGGGAGTAAGGCTATGAAAAAGATCCTTTTATGCTGTAGCGCAGGGATGTCCACCAGTATGCTTGTTAAGAAAATGGAGCAAGCTGCTGAAAATAAAGGAATTGAGTGCAAAATTGATGCAATGTCAGTGAATGCGTTTGAAGATGCAATTAAAGAGTACGATGTTTGTCTTCTCGGGCCTCAAGTACGTTTTCAGCTAGAAGAGCTAAGAAAAACGGCGCAAGAGCATGGTAAAAACATTGATGCTATTTCTCCTCAGCATTATGGAATGATGAAGGGAGAAGAAGTACTAGAGCAAGCATTAGAATTAATTAACTAAACTATAGTTTTAAATTAAAAAGATAACTGTACATCAAATATAAATATTTGATGCGGGATTCTTTTGCCTAAAATAAGGATGGACTCTATGAAGCTTTATGACGCAATTATAGGCGCAGTCGAAAAGCATATAGCCCCTATAGCAGCTAAAGTGGGGAATCAGCCCCATGTTCGCGCAATGAGAGACGGTTTTATTGTCGCAATGCCGTTTATTATTGTCGGTAGTTTCATTTTGATTTTTGCATTCCCCCCATTTGCCGAAGATACAACCTTTACTTTTGGTCGAATTTGGCTCGATTTCGCCACTACACATTTTGATACCATAATGATGCCCTACAACATGTCGATGGGGATCATGACCATTTTTGTTTCGCTGGGCGTTGCTTATAGTTTAGCGAAGGCTTACAAGATGGATGGGATCACGAGTGCTGTATTGTCACTAATGTCTTTTTTACTCATTGCGGCCCCAGCTAAAGATGGCGCGTTGTCTATGTCTCACATGGGCGGAACCGGGATCTTCACCGCAGTGATGTGTGCATTTTTCTCGGTGGAGCTCTACCGTTTTATGAAAAAGCACAATATTACGATTCGCATGCCAGAGCAGGTGCCACCGGCGATTGCGCGATCATTTGAAGTATTGCTACCAGTCTTAGCGATATTCATTACCTTATATCCACTTAGCCTTTTCGTACAAACCCAGTACGACATGCTGATTCCAGATGCTGTTATGGCTATCTTTAAACCGCTAATTAGTGCGTCTAACTCATTGCCTGCCATTATTGGCGCTTTATTGCTTTGCCAGCTACTTTGGTTTGCGGGTATTCATGGTGCTGCAATTGTTGTTGGACTGCTTTCTCCAATCTTTTTGACCAACATTGGTGCCAACATTGAAGCCTTTGTTGCAGGTGAACCGATTCCAAACGTATTTACTCAACCGTTCTGGGATTTTTACATCTTTATTGGCGGCTCTGGTGCAACACTTGCTCTTGTTATGCTGATGTCGTTTAGCCGTTCTGTTCACCTTAAGAGCATTGGTCGAATGAGTGCGGTGCCTGGCTTTTTCCAAATCAACGAACCTGTGATCTTCGGTAGCCCAGTTGTGATGAACCCGACCTTGTTTATCCCGTTCGTCTTCGCTCCAGTCATCAACGCTACGATTGCGTATTTTGCTGTGCATGTCGGCTTTGTGGGTATGGGTGTCGCTACAACACCTTGGACAACACCGGCACTGATAGGTGCTTCGTGGGGTAGCGGTTGGACCTTTGCGCCAGTATTGCTCGTCATTGGCTTATTAATTCTTGATCTAATCATCTACTTCCCATTCTTCAAAATGTTTGAGAAGCAAATGTTGGAGCAAGAACTACCAACGACGAAGGAAACTAAAGGTGACACGCACCCGTCAGGCGAAGGCGTTACTGCTTAACTGTGCTTAATGGGCCGCAATTACCGCGGCCCGATTTTCGGAGAGAAAATGATGGAACAAGAATTGGTTGTAATGGAGATCATTTGCAATGCTGGTGAAGCCAGAAGTTTAAGCTACGAGGCATTACGTTTATCTCGAGAGCAAGATTTTGAAGCGGCTGACGAGAAGCTCTCTCAAGCAAGAGAGTGCATTAATAAAGCCCACTTAATACAGACTCAGCTTATTGAAGAAGATCAGGGAGAAGGGAAAGTCCCGATGACGTTAGTGATGGTGCATGCTCAAGATCACCTGATGACTACGATTTTGGCTCAAGAGATGGCTGTAGAAATCGTCGCACTGAACAAAAAAATCTCGAACAAGTAAAGGGGGATGAAAATGTCTAGAGAGGCGATCAAACTTGCCATTATTGGCGGTGGTAGTAGCTATACCCCGGAATTGGTTGAAGGGGTTATTAAGCGCTTAGAATATTTACCCGTTAAGAAAATCCATTTTGTGGACATTGAGTCAGGAGCTGAGAAGCTTGAGATCATCAAAGGATTGGCTCAGCGAATGGTCGATAAAGCCGGAGCAAAAATTGAGATAAAAGCCGGTTTCGATCGCCGTGCTGCGATAAAAGATGCGGATTTTGTGATGACGCAGTTTCGTGTTGGTGGCCTTGCTGCTCGCGCTAATGATGAGCGAATCCCAATCAAGTACGACGTCATCGGCCAAGAAACAACGGGCCCTGGTGGTTTTGCTAAAGCACTGCGAACCATTCCGGTCATTCTTGATATCTGTAAAGACATTGAAGAGTTGGCTCCAAACGCATGGATGCTCAATTTCACCAACCCAGCGGGTTTAGTTTCCGAAGCGGTCAGTAAGTACACCAAAGTAAAAAGTATTGGTTTATGCAATGTGCCCGTTTCAATGGAAATGATGATTGCAGAAATGATGGAGTGCGAGCCAAAAGAGCTACAACTTGAGTTTGCTGGGTTAAACCATCTCGTGTGGGTACACAAAGCATGGCTCAATGGGGAAGATATTACTCAAACGGTATTAGAGAAAGTTGGTGATGGTGCCAACTTCAGTATGAAGAATATCTGGGAAGAGCCGTGGGATCCGGCATTTCTAAAAGCACTGGGGGCGATACCATGTCCTTATCATCGTTACTTCTACCAAACTGATGCCATGCTTGCTGAAGAGAAACAAAGTGCCGATGAAAAAGGCACTCGTGCTGAGCAGGTAATGGAAACAGAAAATGCGCTATTTAAGCTCTATCAAGATCCTACCCTCGATCATCAGCCGAAAGAGTTAGAGGAGCGGGGTGGTGCTTATTATTCTGATGCATCACTGAACCTAGTTGATTCAATTTATAACAATCGTAATAGTATTCATGTTGTTAACGTTTTAAATAATGGAGCGATCAACGGCCTACCTGACGATGCTGTGATTGAATGTAGTGCCGTGATTGGTAGCTGGGGGGCGAAACCTCTTGCGGTTGGCGAGTTGTCAAACAATATCAAAGGATTACTCCATCAAGTTAAAGCGTATGAGCAGCTAACAATAGAAGCTGCTGTCGAAGGTAATTATGACAAGGCGCTTATGGCATTAACCAATAACCCATTGGTGCCTGACATTGGCCGCGCCAAGTCAATCCTGGATGATATCCTAGCGGTGAACGCTCCGTATTTACCTCAATTTAAACTAACGACGTTGTAGTACTAAGGAAGGACGCCAATGAAAGTCATTTTTAATGCTGATGATTTTGGTTTAACGAGAGGTGTAAATAACGGCATCGTTAAAGCTCATCAGCAAGGTGTGGTTCATTCAACCACCATGATGGTGGGTATGGATGCTGAGCAACATGCCTTAGAACTAGCTCGCCATAATCCAGACTTGAAAATTGGCGTTCATCTCAGGTTTACAGCAGGTGTGCCTATAACGAAGCATCCTAACTTGACCAACGGCCGAGCGCACTTTATCAACTATGACGAACTTTGGAGTAAGCAGGACTTCGAAACTCAGGTCGTTTATGATGAAGCAAAAGCTCAGGTGGAACATTTTTTATCGCTTGGGTTAGAGCTAAGCCACTTAGATAGCCATCATCACGCGCATACTCACCCTCAAATTTTGCCCGTTATTAAAGAAGTAGCGAATGAATACCGAGTGCCACTGCGGGGCACTGGCTTGTGTCAAGAATCGATGACAATCAGGTATATCTTTACTGATGAGTTTTATGATCAAAAAGTGAGCTTGGATGGCTTAATGGCACATCTATTGAGCTTAAAAGCTGACTATGACTTGGTTGAGGTGATGTGCCACCCGGCAGAGGCCGATCAGGCGCTTATCTTAAAGAGTGGTTATGCGCTTCAGCGAGAGCTAGAGTTACAAGTTCTTACCTCTCCCATTTTAAAAGAACAGTTAGCTCATCATGGTATAACTGTCACGGATTACTCTGAGCTTGTTTCTACCAATCAAATGGTCGGTGTATGATTAAAGGCTGCCAGCTTCGCCCCCTATAGCACCTTACGAATTGCTGGCAGCCGTTCTACACAAACGAATATTTAATAACAATTGCAGTTGGACCCAATAGCATTATGGCAAGGATTAAAGATGTAGCCGAACTCGCCGGTGTAAATCGCTCTACCGTTTCTCGAATTATTAATGGAGAGGGGAAATTTCGCGAGGAAACTCGAAAAAAAGTAGAGCAAGCTATGGCGCAATTGAATTATCGTCCCAGTGCAATTGCTCGTTCACTCGCAACCTCATCCAGTAATATGGTTGGGTTATTGGTGACTTACTATACGGGGGGCTTCTTTGGCGAGATGATGGAGCAGGTTCAGACCGAGCTGGATATTCATAAGAAGTTTTTGATTACAGCTCAAGGCCATCATTCTGCACAAGGTGAAAAAGAGGCAATTCAGCGTTTTAATGATTTACGTTGTGACGGCTATGTACTTCATAGTCGTTATTTGTCAGATGATGACTTACGTGAACTAGCTAAACAGCCTACACCTTTCGTTCTCCTGGATCGCTACGTGGAAGGAATAGAAGAGCGTTGTGTTACCTTTAACCATCATCATGCAAGCCGTATTGCCGTTGAGCACCTTTTAGCTGGTGGTCATCGAAAGATTGCTTGTATTGCCGGTCCATCCCAACGTCATAACAGTGTATTGAGAAAGCTTGGGTATATTGATGCAATGAAGGATGCTGGTATAGATATTGATGAAAGCTGGTGTGAAGAAGGGAATTATGGTCGGCAAAGTGGTTATGATGCAATGGCTGCAATTTTACAACGACACCCTGATGTGACGGCTGTCTTTTCGTGCAGTGAAGAAATGACGGTTGGCGCAATGCAGTACTTACACGAGCACAGTATTTCTGTACCAGAGCAAATCTCATTAACTAGCTTTGACAGTGTTGATCTTTGTGAAAGTCTTTACCCTACAGTATCAGCAGTGCACTTTCCTATCAGTGACATGGCCCGTGTAGCGGTACAAACGTTAATGGGGCTAGTCAAAGATCAAGAAGTAATAGACAAGCCAGTGTTCGAGGCCAAGCTTAAAATACGCAAAGCAGATCGCTCCTTAAAGTAGCTTACTTCTATCTAATTAAGTGAGTCGCTTAGAAATAACGGTTTGATGTTTTGATAGTTACTGATGAATTTATTCACAAAATTTACTAGTATTCTAACTCTCTTAAGAAATATAAATCAGTAGTGAATAAGTGGCAGCCATTAAACTAACGGTCGATCGTATTCAACCCGGATTACATATCCGTCTTCCGCTAAAGTGGAACGATCACCCCTTTCTACTCAATAGCTTTAAGATTAAAGACCAAGAGCAAGTCGAGATGATCCGCCACCTCGGCGTAAAGTTCGTTTACTTTAATCCAGAGCAAAGCGATGCCGTTCCACTCCCTGTTGATCAAAGACAAGCTGACAGAGTAACAAATGAAGCGTCGTTAGATCATGAAACTCAAAAAATGTGGCAAGAAAAACAGAACCGCATAGAAAAGTTAAGTGCATACCGTCGACGCGTGATTCAGTGTGAAAAAGAGTTTGAGCGCTCTCTGGCACGTATGCGTTCAGTCATGACTAAAATCCGTAACCGTCCGACAGCAGCAGTTGATGAAGCAAAGCTTCTTATTGAAGATATCGTCGAGAAGTTAATGTGCGATGATAATGTTACGTTACACCTGATGAACGGAAAAAATGAGTTTGAAGATATTTATTTCCACTCATTGAACGTGGCTGTTATCTCGATGATGATTGGCCGTGCTAAAGGGTACTCAGCAGCACAGTTGAAAGAGCTTTCCTTCTCCGCACTATTCCATGATATCGGGAAAATAAAAATCCCGACTGCAATATTAAGAAAGCAACTACCTCTAACAGAGCCAGAAACCAACTACTTAAAGTTGCACACTAAATATGGCGTCGATCTTGCGAGTCAAATCGAGGCTTTTCCCGAAGTCGCGAGAATTGTGATTGCGCAGCACCATGAGCTAAGAGATGGGTCTGGTTATCCTAAAGGCCTGAAAGGAGATGAGATCAACGAGTTTGCTCAAATTATTGCTGTAGCCAATGCGTTTGATAACTTGTGTCATACACCGATAGTCTCAGATCAAAAGATTCCTTATACCGCACTCTCTCATTTATATAAGAACTGTAAACACCTATATAAAGAAGAGAACCTGAACATCCTAATTAAGTTTATGGGCGTGTTTCCTCCGGGTACCGTAGTTCAGCTTTCTAATAATATGGTCGGCCTGGTTATCTCAGTGAATGCATCGCATCTATTATTCCCGAATGTCTTGGTTTACGATCCATCAGTACCAAGGACGCAAGCGCCAATCATTGATCTTGCCTCAAAAGATATAAAGATAGTTAACGCGATTCATCCGTCAAAATTACCGGATAAAGTAAAAGAGTATCTAAATCCGCGTTCGCGTATTTCTTATTTCTTTGATAGTGATGAGTAGTTATCCACAGCTTTTTGTGGGTAAATTGTATAAATCCTGAGTGTTATTTCTGGGTAATTTTAGGGTTGGATGGAAAGTATCCATTTGGCATGTTTTTTTAGAAAAAATGCACTTTTAGTATTGCCAAAGAAAATCTTCTCCCTATAATGCGCATCCATCGACACGGCAGACGCCACAAGGCTTTAGCAGGGTCGAAGAGGTAAAAAGCTTCTACAAAAAATTAGTTTAAAAAAGTGTTTGACACTAACGACTAAATCGCTAGAATGCACCTCCGCTTTGAGATAAAAACTTCTCGCAAAGCAAGCTCTTTAACAATATAGACCTATCAATCTGTGTGGGCACTCGTTGATGATAATCCAAATAGTTTCTTCGGA